>DASPIZ010000117.1:0-84285 GCA_035628875.1 Ohtaekwangia sp.
GGATTCCATTCATCCTTTCTGCCCTACTGGTAGGCGTGTCGATATTCATCCGCTTGCGCATGAATGAATCACCATTATTTGCAAAACTAAAATCTGAAGGAAAAACGTCGCGAAATCCGATCAAGGAAAGTTTTGGAAACAAGGAAAATCTGAGGATGGTACTCATTGCTTTGTTTGGCGCAACGGCAGGGCAGGGTGTAGTGTGGTACACCGGGCAATTCTATGCAATGACATTTCTGGAACAAACGTGCAAGGTCGAGTTTGTACAAACACGAAATATCATTGCCATCGCACTGATGATAGGCACTCCGTTGTTCATCTATTTCGGTTGGCTGTCTGATAAGATGGGACGTAAACTGATTATGATGCTGGGTATGATTCTCGCAGTAATACTCTACCGCCCGATCTATAAACACATTTACGCATCAACTGATCTTACGCAAAAAGTGGAGATCACCGATAAACTGCAAAATATTGAGACAGAAGAAATATCAGAAACTGGCGAAACCTTTATTGTCCAAACCAAAACACATTTTTACACTGATAGTACGCGCATGGTGGAAACGGTCAAGTCCAGTGCGGCTGTGCCAGCTACTGTTGTGGAAACAAAACAAGAAATCCTACTGGCCGGTGATTTGTATTATGGCGTAATTGGTATGGTGTTGATTCAGGTCGTCCTGGTGACCATGGTGTACGGACCAATCGCTGCGTTTCTTGTAGAAATATTTCCAACACGGATTCGGTACACGTCGATGTCATTACCCTATCACGTCGGTAATGGTATATTCGGCGGACTCACACCATTTATTGCAACAGCGCTCTACGAAGTGAGCAAAACAGAAGCCCGCCCGCAAGGTGATCCTTTTGCCGGTCTCTGGTATCCGATTGGTATTGCTGCCCTCACTTTTGTTGTTGGAATGATTTTTTTAAGTAATAAGAATAAGGGCGAAGTACAATAGTTCATGGTTCAAAGTTCAAAGTTTTCGAAAACGAAGCGCTTGCGAAATTGTTTGAGGTTTGAAGTCTGATGTTTGAGGTTGGAGTTTCTAAAATTTTTAGGTTGGCAAAAACAACTTGAAAGCTGTAGTCAATTCTAACTTCGTAATATCCTGGTAGCTTGTATCTCATACCGCGTACCTTTTACTTTGTATCTTATACCTTGTACCTCGTACCGAGGCCAAGGCTACTGCTCAACAAACTCGAAGCTCGTAGCTGGCAGCTCGTAGCTATTTCGTAAACTTACCTAATAACCGTAAACAACTTGCACCTGAAGCTCGCAGCTTACAGCTTACAGCTATTCGAAATCATCATCATCGGAAAATTCAAAATCATGCCATTCACGCCGGCACATACTGCACTTGTACTTCCGTTTATCCGCAAAAGATATTTGTCTGCTACAGGATTGGTTGCCGGAAGTGTCGCACCAGATTTCGAATACTTCTTTAAGATGAGTACCAACGGTGTGCATGGCCATACAATTCTTGGGTTATTTTATTTTGACGTGCCGGTAGTGATATTGCTTGCCGTTACTTTTCACCTTGTCGTCAAACAGAATTTCATTCATCATCTTCCGAGTTTTTTTCAGGTAAGATTTCAGGATACACTTCAGCTTGATTTTATGCAGTATCTGAGACAAAATCCATGGGTGTTTATATTCTCGGCATTGGCAGGTTCGGCGTCGCATTTGTTCTGGGATAGTTTTACCCATGGTGACGGATATTTTGCTTCAACTTTATGGTTTTATCAAGGTGCCATCATCCCATTTAATGGTGCGCGCTATCCGCTGTTCTATTTCCTTCAACATCTTAGTACAGTAATCGGACTATTCATTCTCTTCGTTTATATCATTCGTATTAAACCGGTGGTGGTGGAAAAAGCAAACGGGGCGTTCCTGCTATATTGGTTTACGTTCGTTATTATTTCGGTCGCTGTTGTCGCCATTCGATTCACGTGGCATCCTGCCGATATGAAAATCGGAAATTTTGTGGTAAGTGTGATCAGCGCAATATGCCTGGCATTAATCATCTGTGGATTGTTGCCATTTCGATCCGGTTTCTCTAAAGCCAAATGACGTTTGATAATCACCTAAACCATAATACGGGAAATAAGTATCTTTCGTCATGGCAAAAAAGTCGCAATGGGTAAGTGTAGGAAAACGCCAGATTGAACTCAGCAATCTGGAAAAAATTCTTTTTCCAGCCGATGAAATTACAAAGGCGCAGATGATCGAATACTATCTGAAAATTGCGCCAACCTTATTGAACCATGTTAAAGGCCGTGCATTGACATTAATCAGGTTTCCCGATGGCATCGCTGGAGAAAGTTTCTATCAAAAGAATAAACCAAATGGCACCCCTGACTGGATCGAGTTTGTTACGCTGGGCAAAGAAAAGAAAGATTACATCATTGCATCAGAACCTGCGTTGCTGGTTTGGCTATCGAATCTTGCCGCATTGGAATTGCATCAGCTTCATTCACGTAACCCGACGTTCGATTGCCCGGACTATATGGTGTTTGATCTTGACCCGCCGGAAGGATATACATTCAGTGATCTTATTCCCATTGCATTTGATCTGAAGAAAGAAATTGAATCGTATGGCTATACCACCTTTGTAAAAACTACCGGTGGAAAAGGAATTCATATTTGTTGCCCCATAGAAGCACGTTGGGATTTTCATACGGTGTTTGAAGCAGCGCAGGCTATTGCCATACCATTTGTGGAGCGCAATAATTCGACGGTTACACTTCATATTAAAAAAGAAGCGCGAAAGGGTCGTGTGCTAGTGGATATCTTTAGGATCAGGTCGGGTCAAAGCATTGTATCACCGTATAGTTTACGCGGGCGAAACGGCGCGCCAGTATCCATGCCGTTAGGTTGGGAAGAATTGAGTGAATTAAAAACGCCGGCGGTGTTTAATATTCAAAACGCTGTAGAGAGAGTTCAAAACGACGGTGATGCGTGGGAGGGATTCGAAGCCTATGCCGTAGCGTTGCATACACACCGCAAAACGACGGTGGCTGTCGCAAAGAAATTACCTAAATCAGCGAAACACAAAACACCTGAACAACTCACCACTTATGCGAAGAAACGTGATTTTGAAAAAACACCTGAGCCTGCAGGTGAAATCATGGACAAAAGCGGTAACAGTTTTGTTGTACATCGACATCATGCCTCCAGGTTGCATTATGATTTACGACTGGAAAAAGATGGTGTACTTAAATCCTGGGCTGTTCCCAAAGGGTTACCACCTCATCCTGGTGTAAAACGCCTGGCGGTGCAAACTGAAGATCATCCCATGGAGTACCTTACTTTCGATGGCAAAATTCCGAAAGGTCAATATGGTGCTGGTGAGATGTGGATCTATGCTTTGGGAAAATACCACATTACGAAAGACAAGAAAGATGGTTTTTATTTTCGATTAAGCAGCAAAGAAGTATCCGGAGAATACCGGATCCATAAGACCAAAGAAAAAGAATGGCTTCTTGAACGCGTTGACGAACCACAGATCAATTATCTGAAACAGTCGATTGAACCCATGCTTTCGGAGTCGCGGGATGAACCTCCAAAAAAGAATGGTGACTTTATTTATGAATTGAAGTGGGATGGCATTCGCGCATTGATTGCACTCGAGGACGGCAAGGTTACTATTCATACCCGTAATCAAAATGAGGTAACGAAACAATTCCCTGAACTACAAGTGGCGGATAAAGCGTTCAGGGCAACAAATGCTTTGTTTGATGCAGAGATTGTTTGCCTCAATGAAGCAGGGAAGCCGGTATTCAAAAATGTAATTAACCGCTTAATGAGCAGTGGTGAAACAAACATTGAAAAGCTTAGTAAAACGAACCGAGTTCACTGCTACATCTTTGATTGTCTTTATCTCGATGGACGCATGCTGGTTCATGAGCCGTTAATGAAACGTAAGGAGTGGCTTGCAGATGCGGTGAGGCAGGGTACACCGTATCGCGTAAGTGAGTTTGTTGAAGATGGTGAAGGCTTGTTTCAGGCGGCGAAGCAACATGAATTGGAAGGGATTATGGCCAAGCGCAAAGACAGTAAATACTTTATCGGAAGGCGTAGTGATTGTTGGCTTAAGATTAAGATCAGGCAAACCGCAGAAGTGGTAATCATTGGATACACAAAGGGTAAAGGTGATCGCGGTACAACGTTTGGAGCCCTTCAGATTGGAGAACGTGTCGATGATAAAATATACTATCGCGGAAAAGTAGGTACCGGTTTCGATGATAAGACGGCAAAAGAAATTACAAAAATTTTAAACCAAATTACAATCCTAAAATCAACAGAAGCCATAGGAAAACTGGTTGATCCAAAAATAAGTACATGGATGGAACCGGTTGTTATTGCTGAAGTGAGTTACTCACGTCTTACACCTGATAAAATGTTTCGTGAACCTGTTTTCCTACGACTCCGCCCGGACCTTTATGTTATTGGTTCGTGATGCTGATGGTGTTTTTCGACAAGCTCCAGGCTGCAAAGTGTTTTCGATCATTGATACGTTTTCGAAATAGCTTCGAGCTACGAGCTTCCAGTTTGTTGGGCAGTAGTCTCAAGGTACGAGGTACACGGAACAAAGTAACGGGTACGAGGCACAAAGTACAAGATACAAGGTACGAGATACAGCTACCAGGATATTACGAGACCCGTTAGAATTGAACAGACTCCTTTCAAGTTGTTTCCGCTAACCTAAAATATTTTCGAACTCCAACCACCAACCTCAGACATCAAACCTCAAACCTCAAACAATTTCGCAAGCGCTTCGTTTTCGACATCAAACCTTGAACCTTGAACCTTGAACCTTGAACTATGAACCTTTCTCTTCCAACACATTCAGCATTTTAAGCGTTGCTGTTATTGCGGCAGCTTGTTGGTCGGATTCAAATCCACGTGTTTTGAATTGACGGCCATCAAGATCCCAGGTGATGATGGTTTCAACAAAGGCGTCAGTACGTCCGCCGGGAGGAATGGAGATTTTATAGTTTATGAGTTGGGGAAGTTTTTTGTTAAGCCTGTCGTAAATGGATTTCAATGCCTGCATGAAAGCGTCGTATTGTCCATCGCCGGTTGAAGTAGCTTCGTAAACTTCACCATCAATTTCGATGCTGAGGGTAGCTACAGGTTTAAGGTTATAGACATGACTGGAATAGTAATTCCGGATTTTGATTTTCTCCTGTAGCAATTCGCGTCCCAGCACATCGGAGATGATGTAGGGTAGGTCTTCCGTTGTAATGTTCTCCTTTTTATCGCCAAGCTCAACAACACGCTGTGTTACTTTTCGGAGGGCATCACTGTCGAGCTCTATTCCGAGTTCTTCCAGGTTTTTCTTAATGCTGGCATTTCCTGATGTTTTACCCAAGGCATATTTGCGGGTCCTGCCGAAACGTTCCGGCATCAGCTCATTGTGATAGAGATTTCCTTTGTTGTCACCGTCGGCGTGGACACCACACGTTTGTGTAAATACATGTTCACCAATCACCGGTTTATTGTTTGGTACTTCAATGCCCGAGAAAACCTCAACGAGTTTACTGATGTTGCAGAGTGTACTTTCATCCACCGAAAACTCAACTTTCAGATGGTCCTTTAGCAGGGCAACCACACTGGATAGGGGAGTATTACCGGCGCGTTCACCTAATCCATTTACGGTAACATGAAGTCCGGAGATCCCCGCTTGAACACCGGCAAAACAATTAGCCACCGAAAGATCGTAATCATTATGGGCATGCAGATCGAATTTTTTATCCGGAAATTTTTCCACCATCTGCTTTACATAGCGGGACGTTTCGTCCGGGTTTAGAATGCCGAGTGTATCAGGAAGCATGAATCGCTCAATCGGTTCGTCTTTCAATTCATTCACCAGGAAGAAAACATAATCGGGAGACGTTCGCATGCCGTTTGACCAATCTTCAAAGTAAACGTTTACCTTGATACCGAGTTGTTTCGCATAGGCAAGTGTTTTTTTGATATCGCGCGCATGTTCTTCGGGGGTTTTCCGGAGTTGTCCCTGTACGTGTTTTAGTGAGCCTTTGCAAAGCAGGTTAATTACTTTTCCACCAGCCTTATTGATCCAGTCCAGGGAACGGTTGTCATCCACAAAGCCAAGTATTTCAATACGTTCGAGGAAGCCATTTTCCTTCGCCCACTTTACAATTTTACTTGCTGCCTCGTATTCGCCGTCAGAAATTCGGGCAGAAGCGATTTCGATACGATCCACCTTAACTTCTTCCAATAGCATTTTAGCGATGTTCAGCTTCTCTGAGGCAGTGTATGATACGCCCGAAGTTTGTTCCCCGTCACGCAGGGTCGTATCCATGATCTCGATATACATGTGGTTTCTTCTTCTCCTTTCAGTTCAAGAACTAGTGTTTCTTCTTTTAGAAAAAATCAGCCATAAAATTATGAAATAATAGGTGAAACGGTCGTGAATGGAATGAAGGTTTTGAAGATAAAATCTTTTCTTGAGATGACTTAAGAACGTATGTTAGGGGAAGCTACGAGTTGCGAGTTTGTTTGAATGTTAGTTTATGTGTTTTTCGAAAGCTTTAAGCTGCAAGGATGACGGGCGGAATTTGTCCAACCTCAAACCTCAAACCTCAACCTCAGACCTCAGACCTCAAACTTCAAACAATGTCGTAGGTCACCAACCTTGAACTTTGAACCATGGACCTTGAACTCATTTACAAACCTTCTCCTGAAGATTTTCATCCGGGATTTTACCCAGTGATTCGGCGTGTTTGAGATCGACACAGGCTTCTGCATATTGTTTGATTCTTTCCCTGGCGATGGCGCGGTTATAGTATGCAGCCGCATAATCTGGATTGAAGGTAATCGCTGCGGAATAATCTTCAATGGCTTGTTCATACCGGCCTTGTTTACTCAGGAGATTGCCACGGTTAAGCCAGGCTTTTTCATATTTTTCATCCACTTCAATGGCTTTCGTATAATCGGTGTAAGCACCCTTCAGGTCGTTCATTTTTTCGCGTGCAATACCGCGCCCCAACCAGATCGCCGGGTCTGATCCTTCGATTTTGAGTGCCTTTGTATAATCCTCAATGGCGCCTCTGTAATACTCACCGAGCATGCGTTGATAAGCGCGCTCGAGGTAGGGATATAACATCGTTGAATCGCTTTCGATAGCACGCTCCAGATAATCCTCATTTTGTTTCTTGCCCTTTTTGCGACCAAGGACACCCAGGTTATGCATGGCCAGCGCATTGTTGGGATCAATCTTCAGGGCATGTTGATAATCGGCTTCAGCTTTTTTTAAGTCTGAATTTTCGTAAGCGATGCCGCGGTTAACATAATAATCTGCGGTATACGGTTGGAGTCGTATGGCAGAATCAAGCCATTGAATTGCGGCTTTATGATTTTTTAATTTGGTTTCTGTGATGCCGAGGTAGTTAAACAGCATGGGTTTCACCACGCTTTGTGCTGTCATCATTTGGTTTGAACCAGAAGCGGATGGTGATTTTTGATAATATATCGTGTTGGTCTCGTTGGCCGGCAGGTCGAGCAATTTTAGGTAGTCTTCCTTGGCCTGTGGATATTGCTTGAGTTTATAGCGCACGTTTGCCCTGCCGAATAAAGCGTCAAAACTCTCCGGATGTTTTTCAATCACGATGCTATAATCTGTTAGTGCCCCCTGAAGGTCTTTTGTTTGTTCGCGGGCTGAAGCCCGGGCGAGGTAAGCATCGATGAAGCCAGGAGATTTTTGTATACTTTGATTATAAAATGCGATAGCATCTTTATATCGGCCGGCGTTATACGCTTCGTTTCCAAATCCAAGTAACTGCTCAGGTGAACTTTTTTCCTGTGCCAGCAAGAACTGAAACGTAAGGCATAGTATGAGGAGCACCACATTTTTCATAGGTATAAAGTAACGGAATTATTGATATCAAATTATGGGACTTAGAATCTTAGGACCTTCGTTATGGTAAAAATGAGTCTTAAAATTATTCGAGACTTATACGACAATAGGGGAGCGGCTAAGAGATCCATCCAGGGTTGAAATAGACCGGTGATCGCATTTAAAAGTCAGGGTGAATAGATGTTAGTTTCAATATGTGTTGACTCTTCCAACCCAGGCCTTTCAACTAAGACGTGTTAATGGCTGGCATTTGAATTTCATAGCGTACTTATAGGTAGTCGGGAATGACCGGCTAACGGTCTTTGATATAGGAGCATTAAATCGTTGAAAATAATTTGCAAAAACATTTCATTGTCAGTAGTTTAGTGCCGTTCATTTCATTTTTTAAACTAACTGCTTATGCGCGCTATCTGGAAAGGACATATTCAATTTTCCCTGGTCACAATTCCCATACGGCTTTATAATGCCATTGATTCCGGCCAGTCAATCAGTTTTAATCTTCTTTCTAAAGAAGGTCACAATCCGGTGAGTTATGAGAAGAAGGATAAGGTGACAGGTGAAACGTTAAAGACGGACGATATTATCAAAGGGTATCAGTATGAACCAGGTCAGTACGTGATCATTGAACCGGAAGATTTTCAAAAAGTAAAATTGAAAAGTGAAAAGGTGATTGAGATTCAGGGGTTTGTTGATGCCGAAGAAGTGCATCCAACCTTATACGAAGTTCCCTATTACATTGGTCCGGATGGTGATGTTGCAGCCAAAACGTATGGACTATTAAGCCAGACATTAAAAGAAACCGGAAAGATTGCTGTTGGAAAGGTGGTTTTAAGAGACCGGGAAACACCCGTACTGATGTCGCCGCATGAAGGCGGGATGGTGATGTACAAACTACGTTATCCGCATGAAGTGAGAGCCATGCGTGAGGTACCCCAATTGATCGAAGTTAAGCCGGAAAAAGAACAGCTTAAACTTGCCAAGACGCTCGTAGATTCTATGTCTGTGAAATTTACCGATATCGAAATGAAGGATCATTATTATGATGCGCTCAAGGAGATCATCGATGCCAAAGTGTCGGGCAGGGAGGTAGTTAGTGTATCCGAAGAAGAACCTAAGAAAGTGGTGGATATTATGACAGCGCTCAAAGCCAGTATAGACGCCGCCAAAAAGCCTATGGAAAAGGCCAAAGGCACTACAGCGAAGAAGGCGAAGGAAGAGAAATCAAAAGAAAAAGAAAAGCCAGCGAAAGCCCGCAGGAAGGCAAGCTGAGCCGCAGATATTATGTAAGTATATTTTTCTACTGAGTCGCCTTGGTTCAAAGTGTATGTATGCATTCCTATGCATTAATTTCTTAACTTTGTAGTATGGCGAAAGTGATTAAATTTCCTATTCCCGCTCCGGAGAAATTCGGCCCACAGCGGGTACGGAAAAAGCGGGGTACGAATCAGCCGAAATCGGCTCAGTTGAATCTTTTTACCTCGGGAAAAGTCGTTCGCCTGCATCAGTTCACGCCATTTGATGAGGCACTTTTACTCGACGATCAGGGCGATAAACAACGTGCAAAAACCGGCTATCTTAAAGCCGTTGAAGAGGGTGATAGTGTAGCCGATGCGTTGTGTAACCTTGCTATCCTGGAATGTCAGGATGGTCATACGGCGAAAGCGATCGATTACTTCACACAATGCCTCAGGCACGATCCGCGACACAACGAAGCGCATTACAACCTGGCAAACCTGTATGCCGAGGTTGGCAATTTCCAGTTGGCTAAATTACACTATGAGATTGCCATTGAAATCGAACCAACGTTTACCAATAGTTATTTTAACCTTGGCCTTACCTTGGCGATGGGTAAAGACTTCAAAGAAGCTGTTCGTGTGTTAAGAAAATACCGCACTTTATCACCCCATGAGAATCATCAACAGACTGATGAGTTGTTGCAGAAATTGAGCAGTACTTTTATGCAGTAGGATTTACCGGTTTTGATGTCAGACAAAAACAGATTAAGAAGTCCTGATTCTATTGGTGGTTTGTTGAACACAGCCTCCTATAAAATGGCTTCTATATTTTTAGCATTAAATATATTAGGGTCCGGGAAAAACTGGAAAGTTTACGTTTAGAATCGAAGAACAAAGTTATTTTCAGTAATCTCAGAAATGAGGGCACACCCACACCATCCATCAGCATACTGGTATTGTCGCATAACATTATCTTTGGCCTGGAAGGGATTGCGCGGATCATGTTCAGCGACAATGCCAGTATGCGGGGCTCAGCCGGCCCGGGAGGCGAAAAAAATGTGAATTGAAGGATTATCGAAATATTATTGATCAACACTGAAGGAAGTAAATCACATCCCCACACAATTTTTCCGAAATGATGGTACTCTTGATGATTTCCCCGCAGACTAATATATTAAATACGTCAAATTAAATAGTATGTATATTAAATTGACTGGCTTGGGAATAGCATTATTCGGTTTGTTCATAACCTATACAAACCGTCATCTGGAAGACGATTCATTGTTATTAGGATCCGGACTTATTCTCACGGGATTAATGATATTTACGATCAAATGGATTGTAAGAAGGGATTCTAAGAGAACCTGATTTTCCGTGGTGAATGCCTCAGCTTTAACTCCGTTCAATTAACTTCAGCACCTTCATTGCCCGTGACCTGAAACCGGGGGAGCCATAAGGAAGCTGGTCTTCCAGGACGATTCTTAATTCACGCTGAAGATCTGGATAATCAGCGGTAAGCGTAGCAAATGTACTCATGGCAAAAACCTTGATCGCGACAGGTTCATTTTTGTCTTGCAAATAATCGAAGCAAAGATTAATCAATGTGCTGTGATACCTTTTGGGAATTTCAATGAATTGTAACAACCGAAGCAGGTTTCGCTTTACGCCATCGTGAATGTTGGGCTTTTCAAGAAACTTTAGAAGTTTGGAAAGATGAGGCTTGATCAAATGTGGATGGCGCTCTACACAAATCGTTAAAGGCCATGAAGCACGCTGTGAGATGCGGTAAGGACCGCCCAAAAACACTTCTACCAGGACTTTAAATCTATTGGCGTTAACTCCCACGTAATCAGCCACTTTAAGCGTTGTGCGCTTGCTGTGTTCTTTCGCAATCTCACTTGCTATATCCATTGAGAGTAACTTTTGGTTGGATTATCGTGACTAATAACAGATCGTCCTTTAATTGTTATTTAAGGATGGTATAGCGTTTACTTTTAGGCATAAACAAAAACGAAATGACCATGGAATTCCTTATCATACTTGCGTCCACTTTCCTGTTACAGGTAGGGTTGTGTGTATTTTGTTTTTTGAAGAAAACGTCATCTTCATCGCCTAAACTCTGGGTGATAAAATCAACGCAACTACAAACGAGAGGATAGCCAGTACAAAGCCAAACATAAAAATCGTATAGGCTATACGCAACATCTTGTATTTTCTTCCCAGCACTTTACCAAGGTAGTAAATGTCTTTGATCATACTTCCATACAAGTAATCACTGTCCTTCATCATTTCTTTCATACTCCATTCGTAATCTTCGATGCGCATGCCAAAGAAGTTTCCAAAGAAGAGTAGGTTTGTCCTTTTGTTTTGGATGTCTTCGCGGGTAAATTTTCCCTTAGACACGGTAGGCAGTGTGGCAAGGATCGCAAATACAATCGTGACTAGACAAACGATCACCAACAACAATGTCGGAATCATTAAACCTGGATTTTCCTCCAGCTTTCGGATTAACACCGACACGACAATGGATAAAATGATAGAATTGATCGTGATCAGTATATTGGCCTTGTTATCGGCCATCTCGCTGAGCATGATATGGTTGGTGGATGTTGTGCGAAACATCGTTTCAACACCGCGCCCCGGACGTTGCTTTTTTTGTTTTTCAAGTTTGGTTCGGAGTTTCTGAATCTCCTTTTCCATATCCTCCTGACCCATAACTTCGTTGTCGCCTTTTAGAAACCGCTTAATCTGCTTGATATTTTTTTTCTTCTTTTGCTCGAGAATGGTTTGTCCGTAAGGCGTATGATACCGGTGACTCTCCATAAACTGGACGTTAAATTGAAGCCACTCCTCATCGGTCATATCTTTAAAGCCAAGGGAACGCCACTCTTTACGAAGTTTATTTCCACTCTCTTCACATTGTGGGCTCGACAAGTGGTAAAGGTCCGCATCGCAGAGTACTTTACCTACCATTGACCTCGGTTGCTGGGGCATCTTCGTTGCCAAAATGGCTTCTGTTATTGCAGCGATCTTAGCCGGTGCTGCACCCCATTCAGTTAATGAATTTGTCGCAATTGCTGCAGCTACATCTTCGTGATTTTCATGGCCCTGCTCATAACCGATATCATGGAGCCAGGCTGCTATAAGAACGGATTCAGTTTCATCGTCGTTCAGATCCGATTGATCAGCAATTTCCTTGGCGGATGCGACTACCTCAAGTGTGTGCTCAAGATTATGGAAATCACGCTTTTGAAAAGCTTGTCTCCGAAATGTTCTCTCAGCCATGATCCTGGCTTTTTCGATAAGCGGTGTCTCCATATAAAAATTAAACTACAAAAAGTAAACTAATCTTACCAAAAACTGCGACTCCTTAGCAGGAACTATTCATATTGAATCACGTTTCGATAATCATAATACATTGCCGCTGCATGATAAGACATTTACTTCTCATTTTTATTGTACAACAGATCTTAACCCTCCCCGGTTCGTATGCACAATCCGTCAAAGCCGAACACACCTTGTTTTTGATAGGTGATTGTGGTGAGCCAGTCATCCACGAAAGTGAAGTGGGCGAAGTGTTATCCCGGGAAGTTAAAAAGTCGGGGACAAACACAACTGTTATTTATCTTGGTGACAACGTTTATCCTGCGGGAATTCCCGCAGAAGGAAAAAAGGGAAGGGAGGAGGCAGAGGAAATTCTTCGGACACAAGTTGATTGGATACAAGGTTCAGATGCCCGGGGGATATTGATTCCGGGTAATCATGACTGGAATCACTGGGGGCCGGATGGTTTTGAGTTTATACTTAACCAACAGCGCTGGGTAGATTCATTGAAGAATGCAGACGTGCTCTTCCTTCCACGTGATGGTTGTCCGGGACCCGTAGAGATTCCGCTGTCAGAACATTCGGTGTTGATCATTCTCGATACGCAGTGGCTGCTGCATGAATACGAAAAGCCAGGAGAAGAAAGTGATTGTATCGCCAAAGATCCGGCAACACTCATGACATTGCTCGAAGATGCTTTAATCAGAAACAAGGGCAAGCGAATTATTGTTGCTGGCCATCATCCGGTGATCACATACGGCGATCATGGTGGCGTATTTACCTGGAAAGACCACGTATTCCCGCTCACAGATTTAAGACCGAATTTGTATATCCCGCTTCCGATAATCGGTTCTTTATATCCGTTGTACAGGAAAATTATTGGACACCCACAAGATCTGAAACATCCTGTTTATAATGAGTATAGTAAGTTGATTCATAATATGTTATCGCTATATAAAGGAAGTATTTATGTAGCTGGTCACGAGCATGCATTACAGCACATCGTGCGGGATAGTGTACATTATATCGTAAGTGGATCGGGAAGTAAAACGACCGTTGTAAAAAAGAAAAAGTACGCTCGTTTTGTGAAAGGTGAAACCGGATTTGTGAAACTGACTTTATCAAAAGCAGGTACGGCTTATATTGAATTTTGGCAAGCCGATGACAGGTATCCGGAAGGAAAGATCATACACCACGATACGCTTGGGGCGATTAAAGAATCATTTTTCGAAACGATGGTCACGCCGGATTTATATGGGGATTCCGTTTTAGTTTCAGCGAGTGATCAATATAAGGCCCGGAATAATCGTGCCTTTTTTCTCGGAGATAATTACCGGGATACCTGGGAGACTCCTATCAAGGCCCCCGTTTTTGACATGGGCAAAGAGAAAGGTGGTTTGAAAATAATCAAGAAAGGTGGTGGGCAGCAAACGCTCTCGCTTCAGCTTGCCGATTCCACAGGCAGGGAATATACCTTAAGATCAATCGAAAAATATCCGACGAAAGCGGTACCCGAAATGTTGCGCGGCACTTTTGCAGAAGACCTGGTTCAGGATCAGATCTCTGCATCGCATCCTTACGGGGCAATTGTAATTCCACCACTCGCACGAGCTGCCGGAATTTATCATACAAACCCAAAAGTCGTGTACATACCTGATGACCCACGCCTGGGATTATACCGGAAAGACTTTGCTAACACCTTGGCGCTGTTTGAAGAGCGTCCTGACGATGACTGGAGCGATGCGACGTATTTTGGAAATTCTACTGATATTATAAACACAAGTAAAGTTTTAGGTAAACTCCAAAAAGATACTGACAACCAGGTAGACCAGCATTTTGTGCTTCTGTCCAGGCTCTTTGATTTATGGATCGGCGACTGGGACCGGCACGATGACCAATGGCGGTGGGCAAGCTACGAAGATGGCAACGACGAATTGTATAAGCCTGTTCCGCGTGATCGCGACCAGGCATTTTTTGTGAATGAAGGTATGCTGCCGAAAATCTGGAGTCGTAAGTGGGCACTTCCGAAATTAGAGGGCTTTGATCGCTACATTAACTGGTCTCCGGGATTGTCATACAATGCCCGCCATTTTGATCGTACGTTCCTGAATGAAATGCAAGAAGAGGACTGGATTGAGAAGGCGAAAGAACTTCAGAAAAGCCTAACAGATGAGGTGATTGAAAATGCCATCCACCAATGGCCAGAGCCGATATTTAAAAAAGATGGTGAGGAGATCATCAATAAACTAAAGGCAAGGCGCGGGGAGTTGGTTGAAGCTGCGTCGGCGCTCTATAGATTTTTAGCAAAAGAAGTTGATGTTACAGGTTCTGACAAAAATGAACATTTTGAAATTATAAGGGCAGATGGTGGTAATGTACACGTGGTTGTATCTAAAATCAAAAAGGATGGAACCAGGGGCAAAGCAGTTTATGACCGACATTTCAGGTTAGGTGAAACTAAGGAGATACGCGTGTATGGACTGGGTGGTGAAGACGTTTTTGAACTTTCCGGAAACACAAATAAAAGTATCCTCGTCAGGATTATTGGTGGCGATGATAAGGATCGCGTTGTTGATCAATCAAAGGTGAGTGGCTGGTCAAAGAAGACACGGTATTACGATGATAAAACGGCAAACGAACTGGTGAGCAATGGCGAAACCCAGGATTTAGCTTCTACCCATCCTGCTGTGAATGTTTACGATCGCAAAGCGTTTAAATACGACCGGCTCGCACCACTAGTATATGGCAACTTCAATCCTGATGATGGATTGTTTTTCGGCGGTGGATTTCTCTATCAAACTGAGGGCTTCCGCAGAGACCCGTTTAAGCAACGACATATTTTCCTGGCGAGTATTGCACCTGCAACGAACTCTTACAATTTTCTTTACCGTGGTGATCTCACTGATGTGATGGGAAAGTGGGGACTAGGTATACATGCGGATCTAAAATCTCCCAACTATGTGAATAACTTTTTTGGTATGGGAAATGAAACTGAGTTTGATAAAAATATCGATGATCAGGACGGCATAGATGTAGATGAAGGAATTGATTATTACCGGTTTCGGTTTGAGGAAACCAGAATGGAGTTGTACTTAAAACGAAAGTTCCGTAGTGTCGAATTATCCATAGGACCAGCATTTCAGCGGATTGAAATCGAACAACCTGATGAAGATCGTTTTATCGATGTGTATGCAGACAACCTTACGTATAATTTGTATCATGATGATAACTCGTTTGCGGGGGTCAGCATGGCATTATCACTCGACAAGCGGAATGATCCAAAGTTTACGTCACGTGGTGCGCTCATTACATTTGAATCGCGTACAATGGCGGGTCTTGATCATCGTGCTGCTGATTTTTCTTCCGTAGATGGTTCAATTGCGTTTTACCATAGTTTTCGCTTGCCAGCAAAGCTTGTTTTTGCCGGAAGAATAGGCGGAGGCCGGACTTTCGGAGACTATAATTTTTATCAGGCGCAGATTCTTGGAGGAAGAACAGAACTTCGTGGTTATCGCAAAACGCGATTTTATGGTGATAGTAAATTGTATGGGAATCTCGAAGCACGTCTCAGGCTCGCCACGTTTCGTACGTATTTGTTCCCCGCCAGTATTGGTTTGCTTGGCTTTTACGACGCTGGCAGGGTGTGGTATAAAGACGAGAATGGCGAGGACCCTTCAGTCAATGGAAAATCAACACGATGGCACAACGGATGGGGTGGAGGAATATGGTTCACACCGTTTAATATGACAGTCTTGTCAGTAGAGGCAGGCCATTCTACTGAGGGTACGCTGGGCTATGTACGACTTGGTTATTTGTTTTGATTTCGAAAATTTTCGTGTTTTTCGATGAGCTTCAGGCGGTAAGCTATAAGGTGCAAGGGGAGTTGATTAGCATATTCGATTTCGAAAAAGCTATGAGCTTCGAGCTTCGAGCTTGTTTAGTAGTAACTTAGGTGGTTCGAAAATTTTCCGTGCTTTCTTCTGTGTATTCAGCGATTTCAGTGAGCTGAAAAAGTGCCTCTCGGTTATCCGAACACCAATATCAAACCTCAGACATCAAACCTCAAACAACTTTCGAATACACGTCACTACCAAAACCCTGAACCTTGAACCTGGAACCTGGAACCTTGACCTAGTTCAGTTCCCGGAGGGAGATCATCTTACCTTTCTCCGGATCCCATAACTTGAGGTTCAGGCAACGTACAACCTCAATGGGATTCCATGATGTTGTTGTTACGTGTTGAAGTTCCGGCATGTTATGCATCGCCTCTTTTAACCGATAAAACGGAATCCGCGAATTAAGGTGGTGCACATGATGAAAGCCAATGTTTCCTGTGAACCATTGCATCACCGGATTCATCTTCATTAAACTTGTAGATGCGAGGGCGGCATGGTCATACTTCCAGTCATGGTTTTCACTGAAAACTGCACCCGGGAAATTATGCTGGCAATAGAATAAATAAGAACCGATACCAAAGGCGAGCAGAAAAGGTAAAAACCAGCTGATGAAAAATGTAAGTCCGCCGAGGTATATCCATATCGCGGTGGCTGCAGCGATGTGTAGCACTAATGACAGGAGAGAATCAACATGTTTTTTAGGGCTTTGAAAAAATGATTTGAGATTAAGCCAATAAATAAACAATGTAAAATATCCAAAGATCACCGTGAGCGGATGACGGTTCATAAGGTATATACTTCGTTCTCTGCTTGTCAAAGTAAGAAAGCGTTGTTTGCTTATGGTAGGATATGAGCCGATGCCACTAATTGTTAGCTTCGAATTGTTATTGTGATGATAATCGTGAGAACGTTTCCAGATGGTTTGAGGTGCGAGTAGATAGATACCGATCGCCTGCATGATGCCAGCGGCGACTGTTGAGTTTTGAAGGATAGCGAGGTGTTGGTAATCATGATAGATCACAAACATGCGCACGTACAATAAACTCGTGATAACGCTCGCAATTAACCGTACCGCTATTGGTAAACTTTCGATGAAAGTACTGCTAAGTGAGACAGGAACAAGCAAAAGTGTAACGAGAAGTTCCAACCAACTTCGGGTCCGGTCTTCTCCGGTAAATGCTTTACTTGCTTGAATGAGTTCTTTTCCAGTCCGCATAGGTTAGGTTGAAGTGTTAATCTATTGTATCTCAAAGGTAAACAAAAAGATCTCAAATTCGTTCTGGCCCTTCAGCGACCGATGTACCATTTACTTTTCTTTTGTGTTTCCATCGCCTGTGTGACCACAACCAGATTGTTGGGTCTATGAGAATCTCGCGCTCAAGTCGCCTTGTAAAGGCTTCCATAATTTCGTTATCTGCTGTGCTACAGGGATCATCGAACATGAGTTCCGGTATTACCCTGTAATAACCTCGCTTCGGTCTTTTTACATTCATGTAAACAACCGTGTAACCAAATTTTTTTGCGAGCTTTTCCGGGCCTGTAAATACAGCAGTATCCTGGTTTAAAAAAGTTGTCCAGTAGGCATCCCGTTTGGTCGCGGTTTGATCGGCCACAAAGGCGGTAGCTGTAATGCTATTGCGGTTCGCGACCATATCACGCAATGTGTTTTTAACCGGTGTGATTTTAGTACCATGTTTGGTACGCATGCCGGTTAGCATTTTTTCAAAGTATGGATTTGATAGCGGTCTGTAGATTACGTTCAATTGATAGGGGGTATGAAGCGTAAAACTCGGACCAGCCCATTCCCAGTTTCCGTAATGCCCCATCACAATGATGATGCTCTTTTTTTGTTCGTATAGTTGTTTAAGCCAATCCGGGTTTTCAAAAGCACATCGATATTGCGCTTGTTCTGGCGACATTTTGAGGGTCTTAAAGGTTTCAAGGGTAAGATCGCACAGATAACGGTAATACGATTCGCAGATGCTCAGAATTTCTTTTTCACTTTTTTCCGGAAATGAATTTCTCAGATTTTTTAAAACCACTTTTCGCCGATATCCGGTTAACCGGATTACATAGTAAAAAAAATCAGAAAGCCGGTACATGGCACCAAAGGGTAAGGAGGCCACCAGGTAGACAAATGGATATGCGAGATAAAAAAGTACTGCTTGCATGAGAGAACTACAGCTTCAGATTTTGTTCAATAGGAAAGATATAGAAAAAACAGGAATTGGAAAACCTGATGAGTTTGCCAATTCCATAGAACTTATTTAACCTGAACCCGAACGCCTTGTGAATGGCTGGTGAACTCGGGTGCATACATACATTGTATGGTGGTTACGCCATTGGAAAAATCTCCCCGTTGCCCTACACGCAGATCATATTCGAACACGTATGTTCCTTTCGGGAGATAACCCATAAAAAAGTTTGTGGAAAGATCCCGCGTGTTCTCGTAGTAATGTAATCCGTCCTGGTAACGGTAAGCGGAGAGGGTAGATACCGGTTCGAATCCGGAAGCACGCATATCTTTGAGGTGAACGTATTCGAGGTTCCTATCTGATCTGATTTCAATCCGGACTTTTATTAAATCACCGACTTTAAGTTCTTCGTTTGTTATCGGCGTAATCACCTTGCCGCGTGTTGTAAGCTGCTCGACAAACAATTCTTTTTTGATCTTCAAGGCGGTTTCCGCCGGAGTGATTTTATCGAGTTGTTCAAAATACTGCCAGTATGCAGCGCCCCATGCAACACCATCCGTATTTTTATTTACTTCGATAACGCCCATGCCAGGCGCGATTTCGCCAGCTGACCACGTTTTTTTGAAATACCCTGTGCCTGCTTCAGGTTTACCTTCATCCTGACCTTGCATGTCAATCAGGTTTTTGCCCACTTTAATGCTTACGTCATTGGTTGTTGAAAGTAAATCAGTTCCTCGCCGTAACAATGCATAAGTCGCTTCAACGGTTGCCTTTGTAGTTTTCCAATCTTGTGTTTGTTTTCGTTTAAGCAACCACACCTTCAATGCTTCTACTGCTTCGGTATCTCTGGCTACCTCTTCATAGACCTCTATCATGAGTGCCTGTGTTTCGATGGGAGCCTGATACCAGTAATATCCGGACGTGGTTTTCCAGTACATTCCCATTTCTTCAGATTTTAATGCACGCTCATTAAAAGATTTAATCATAGCAGATGTGACACCTGTTTCGCCGTACCGGTGAAGCGCAAGGCACGCCATGCCCTCAGTATAAAGGCTGGATTCTAGCCAGTATTTTTTTGCTTGTTGCAGGAAATAATCAAATGCTTCC
Organism: Ohtaekwangia sp.; assembly: GCA_035628875.1. Taxonomy (GTDB): domain Bacteria; phylum Bacteroidota; class Bacteroidia; order Cytophagales; family Cyclobacteriaceae; genus Ohtaekwangia. The sequence goes on from DASPIZ010000117.1 coordinate 19,641, forward strand.
TGGCTTGATTTGGCAATTTGTATTTCTTTAAAGTAACTGCGCGCGTACAGATAATGAAAATGCAATTGTGTGATATTCTTATCTTCAAGTTTAACCGTTTTTTCACTTGCAAGATCTTTCAACCGTTTATAATCTCGTGTAATCTCACTATCCATGTAATCCACTGCAAGTTTGATCATGCGTTGTAGTGCATCATTGCTTTTCACAGATTCTACACCCATCACATCGAGGTGTCCCATGCCGGCGATAATGTGTTGCGTAATGTATCTGTCTTCCGGCATGCCGGGAAACCATGGGAATCCACCATTCGAAGTTTGGGCCTTGATGATCTTACCCAATGACTTTTCCTGTTCGTTGGCCATCCTGTTAAGATCAAACAAAATGCCGAGCATGCGCTTGCGTTGGGATTCATCTTTTGCCTGTAATACCCACGGTGTTTCCTCGAGCAACGCTGTTTTTAATTCCTGGTTTTTTTCGAGGTTTGAAAGCAAGGCGTCGGGTTGAATATTTTTCCAGGTTTCAAATACTTGTTTAATTTTTGGATTACCGTTGGCAATATGTGAAGCTATGCTATTGGCATAGTAGCGACTGAAAGTTTGCTCAACACATTCGTACGGATATTCCATCAGGTATGGTAAAGCCTGTACAGCATACCACGCCGGATTCGAGGTGAATTCAAGTGTGAAGTTTTGGTGGCGCAATGTTTTTGATTTATTCGACACCATTTTTTCGAAGCGGAATGTTTTTGTTTGCTTACCGCGAATGGGTAGAGGCAATGTCTCGGTAACCAGCATGCGGTTTGTTACTACAGGAATCATCATTTCCTCACCATCGGAGAAGGTACCGGATTTCGCGACGATCCGATACGTTAGTGCCTGTAGCCCTTCTGGAATTTCGATACTCCACGATACAGCCTGGCTTGCTTTCGCATCGAGGGAAAAATATTTTATATTGTCTGTGTTTTTCAACGCAGCGTCTACCGGTTTTCCCGTAAGGGCATCAAAGAATTCAAGTCGCGCTTCGCCTAACATGGGTTGTTCGCGCAGACTCGTAACTTTGGCGGTGAAGATCATTTTATCATGTTCACGAAAGAAACGTGGTTGGTTGGGTACAATCATCAGGTCTTTCTGTGTGACGAGTTGATTGCTTACAAAACCCGATACCAATTCCTTTGTATGTGCAAAACCCAACATCTTCCAGCGTGTAAGCGCTTCCGGTATGGTAAAGCTGATGACGATTTCACCCGCTTCGTTGGTTCGTAAGTCAGGGTAGAAGAATGCGGTCTCGTTGAAGTTTGTACGGGTCTTGACATCGGAAAAATCTTGTTTTATAGTTTCTTTTTCTGGCTCAGGTGAATCCATATTTTTTGGCGTCCATGTGCCATCGGATGCTGCGGGTGCAGATGCTGCCATCGCAATGTTAGCAGAAACATCTTTTTTAGCCATTCTTGTCTTATCTGAAATTGCGACTTCTTCCATTGCGAATTCCTGCACACGGTAAGTGTTATAAAAACTATATCCAAACCAGTTGAACGAATCGAAATCAGGTTGGACCGGAATTCCTTTGGCACTTGTATTCCATTCCCCAACATGGGTTATGAAATTATTTTCTTCAAATCCATTTACGCTCTGCCAACTCAACTGCGCATAAAATGAATTGTAAAAATTCGCAAACCAGCTGTGTTGTCTGAACTGATCCAGTGATTGATCGTACAAGGTCGCCACCATTTCTGCGGCGAGCTTTTCGCCTTTAGGACCTTTTATTTTAATTTTCCATTCTTCCTTTTCTCCGGGCTGAAGTTTATCCCTGAAAGTTTCAAAGGAAATGTCCAGCACCTTATTGCTAAATGGGACTTCAATGGTAAAATCGCGATGGTAAAAACGGTTGTGCTTTACGAATGTATAATGAATACCCAGGTTACCACGGTGTTCCTCTCGCAAAAGAATAGTGGTAAGTTTCTGTTCGTTGTCCAGTGAAAATCTTTCATGACTGAGTATTTCACCGTCTTGTTCAATTTCATACAATACATTGATGGTGCCTGCTGCCGTACCGGTGAGGAAGGTTGCTTTTTCTCCTGGTTCGCCGCTTAGTTTCAATCCGTTAAAGTAATCAACTTCCGCAACAGGAATATTTTTAGCAGCAGGGGAGAACACGCTGAAGTAACTCATTTCCTGTACCGGCTTTCCATCTTTATCTGTCGCCGTGATTACCAAAACATAGTCACCATTCTTCCATTCATGAACCTGTTCTAGTTGGAAATGTCTTTTTTCTGCCGTATTAAAATTTAAAGTAACCACCACTTCGGAACGTTCCCATTTGAATTTATTGGATTCATCTGCATACAAATCATGAGGAAAGAATGCATAATACTCTTCGCGTTTGTAAAGTTGCCGGTCAGGTTGATCCCACAAGCGGTTTCGAAAAACACGCGACGGTGCTTTCAGTGAATAGATTTTGATGGTCCCTTTCGTCGGCTCGAATTCACCGGCAAGGTTTTGTGTCTCAATACTGATTTTTTTGTTCGTGTGGACTGTATCAAGTTTGTTGATGTTTTCCATCGGTACATTTACGCGCAACGATTTATATCCAACTTCAATGTTTGTGTAACTATCATGAGATTCACCATTGATATCGGTAACATTGGCGTGGATGGTGTATGAAAATGTAGGATCAGACGATGGATCTACCGTTTCATCTGGAATAGCAATAAACGGAATATTAAATTTACCTTGTGTATCGGTTTTCGTTACACCGCTTGTTATGGCAATCTCCGGTGAATGCGGGTAGTATCCCCACTTGTACCAGCACCACAGTGGAAAATTTGTTCTTCGAATAACACTGTACGTTACATTGGCGTTGTCAATCGATGCGCCAGAGTAAGCTTGCGCATTTCCTTCTACGGTGATGGTTTCATTTAAGCGAAACGACCCTTTCACAGGCTGGAAATTGACTTCAAACTTAGGACGTTTATATTCTTCTACCGAGAAATGAGCAGCCCCACTGTTGTCGAGGTTTTTAAGTTGCATCGCTCCGGTTAATCCCCCCGAAGGTGCTGTAAAACTTCCATGAAATGTACCGTATTCATTGGTTGTTACTTTTACTTCGCCTTTATTCTGGCGGTTTACATCAAACAACGCGATGGTGGTAGTATATCCCGGTTGGATCTCCGACGTTTTTCCATTTGTGGTTACAACAATTCCCTTGAAATAAATGGTTTGGCCAGGCCGGTAAATTGCGCGGTCCAGAAAGAAGTAAGTTTGCTGGCGTGTCTGTTGTGGTTCACGCTTGTATTGATATACCGTGCCATTGTTATAACCATACTGGCTATCTATGCTTCTTGTACTGACGAAATCATTTCTCAATGTAAAATCAACGATGAAATGCTGACGTTGATTTTTTTGCTGGTAGGGTATTTTAAAATATCCATTTGTATCACTGATAACAGATGTGATTTTCTTTAAATCGTACGTTCTCTTTTGATAGTTATATTCTGAAGTGTATACATCCGCTTTCACGTTGCCCAGTGGAGCACCAGTTTGTCTGTGCAGTACATGAAATTCTGTTGTTCCATCTTTCGCAGTGCGGTGTATATAAGCGATGTTTGAGATGGTGGTAAACGCGTAGGCCAGCCCGTTGGTGGTAAAGGAAAAATCCGGTAAGTGACTGTAAAGAATCATGTATTCTCCTTCCGGCAGAGGATCCAGTTTTACCTCAATGCTGTGTTGCTGGAAATCACCGTCATCAGGAAGTGTAAATTTTCCAGATTTAATTGGTTCTTTCTTTACAAAGTAGTCGATGAATTGCGCTTCCTTTTGGTCATAGGGTACCTTTTCTGTTTTACTTCTTTGTTGTTGTACTTCGTTACGGTTGGTTTTAATTATCCTGTAATGAAGGGTTGTAAAGTTTTTATATCGAATCAAACTTCTGAATGGCTGAGCCGGTACATTGACTGATTCAATCAGCGCATTAATAGTTTTTGCATTAATTGTATGTTGTATCTGATCGCAAAGTATCGCGCCATCAGAATCCGGGAACCGTGTCTTTACAGCACTACAGATTTCGAATGCTTTTTTTCTATCCCATTTGTGAGCGTCATCCTGTAACGGTTTATACTGTTCAGCTTGTTGCTGGTAGACAACCGCCCGGTGGTATTCTATCATCGCGGAAACCGGATGAGTTTTCACTTTTTCATGTAGCGTTTCAAGTGCATGGAGAAATCGTTCATCTTTATCCTGGGGCGCATAATGCGTTCGCACGAACTGAAGACGTTGTAATTCAATCTCGATGAAAGGGGCAGGATCGTTGTCGTTCAGGTGAAATGCGGTAAGGCTTTGTAGAATGGAGATCGCCCGATACTTCATCGACAGCGTATCGGATGTTTCCAACGATAACTCAAGAAAAGTTTTTGCATCTGAAAAGAAATCCGGATTGTTCAGGGAAAAGGTCTGCGCTGGCTGTGTTATCTCCGGTTCTTCGTTGGTGTAAAATGCTAATGCGCGATGCGCCAGGAAATCATACAGCGTAGGGCGGTAAGCACGACCTTTTTTATTACCCTGGTGGAGGACTTCCACGAACAAATCGATGGGCGTATTTTTGCTTTTTTCGCTGTCGTGCAACGAAAGGCTATATTGTTGTTGCGTTTCCAGGATGATTTTTCCGAGACTCCACGTTTCAATATCAGCGCCTTCCACGTTTTGAGTTTCGCTCCGTTCGTGAAATTTCCACCGATTCTCACTGTAGTATTGCCAGTACATTTCTGCAAGCATCGAGTGAAGCAGGGGCTTAACAGGGAAGCTGGTTGTTTTTATCTCCTCCCTGACACGATAGATGTTTTTAACAAAAGCATCTTCTTCCTTAGCGTCTGCGAACTTGAGCAGATGGACAATGGCTTTTACCAGTTGACCTGCATTTTTTTCCTCTTTGGCAGCGGCATAAATTTCATTAGTTCTTGTTAAGGCCGATTCGGGAAGTCCCTGATCTTCAAATTGGGAAACTTCTGTCCAGGCTTTTTCATAGTCTGTTTTTGTCATCTCTTTTTTTTCTTGGCCCCATGTCAAATGCAGGGCCAGGCAAAGGATAACAGTTGAAAATAATCTGGTCATAAGCATTGATCGTGGGGATGATTCATTAAAATTCATAATTACAAAAAAGTCACTTTGATAAGATGCAAACATGAAAGTATTTCCATAAAATAAGATACCTGGCAACGGTCATGGTTCAAAGGTCATGGTTTAAAGTTCAAAGTTCAAAGTTCATGGTTCATGGTTCAAAGTTGCAGGTCTGTCGTTGTGATTATGAAGCATAAAAATCATAATTTAAGAATAATCGCGATTAGTGAATTGTTTTTCAAATTATGAAGGAATGGGCCAGTTCTTCAATGCTTCTTGGGCGAAGGCGCTGACCTTTGTTCGTGTTTTTCAATAACGATGAGCACGAGGATTGTCTATTCGATGGGCTTTGCGATCCTTATGAAACGACTGCAATCGTGATGCTTGCGTAAGATCCTTCGCGCGCTGCTGTCTCGCGCAGGGCCGTGCTCAGGATTCGCTTCGGAGAAGAAGCGTGGCGTGGCGGCTGGTGAAATTCTTCTGACGTTGTTTTTTAGTTGCAATTCGACGCATCATAAATACAATCAAAAAAGCATTCCCGTCGGTTATCGAATCGTGAGCATGGCATGTGCGGCTGCCAGCAGCGAGCGGAGGATCTTGACCAAACGCGTCTCTAACGAATCTTGCGCAAGCGACCCGATGCGCGTTTTACCTTCGAAATCGGTAATCTGCTTCGATCGGAATCCGCCACCTGATATATCGGTAAACAGAATATATGCCTAGATCAGTTGTTTGAATTTTTCCAGCGTAAGCGGCTTATAAATAATTTCGGCAAACCCCGCTTCTCTTAATTCTCTGATCTGTTTTTCATCCACGAAATTGGATAATACAAAAGGTTTGAAGGTCGGTCCTTTTAACGTGATTAATTGACGAAGCAGGTCTTGCGCGAAGACTTCAGGCGCGAGATAATAATCGATGAGAGCCACATCAAAGTTGTTTTCCCCCGCCCATGCCAACGCTTCAGGGATCGTGGTAAATGCTTCCACATCGAATTCAATGCTTAGGAGTTTTTTTGATATGAACATATCGAGTTGTTCATCATCAACGATGAGAATCTTCACAGACAGCGATTTATATTTCAGACTGATTTTTAATGCAATCTTAAAAGGAAATTGATTTAATACAATCCTAATTAGGGTTAATTATATAACGTATACCGGGTTCAGCACAGATTTGGTCCCTATACTAAAAATAAGGGTTTTTATTCTGGAGAATTTATGCTTAAATTACCCTACAACCAATTCCATAAAGCATGAATTTCAGACCTAATCTTAAAACCAAGGAGCAGATTGCCGCCGAATTGCCAAAGTATGAATCCATCACTGAGTACATGGTGAGTCTAAAAGACCTGATTACTTTTCGACCCGATCAGGACATTAATGAGGTGATTGATATCATGATTGAAAACAAGATATCAGGTGCACCTGTACTGGATGAGGATCGAAAACTGGTGGGCATTATCTCCGAAAAAGATTGTTTGCGTATTGTGGTTGATCAGGCTTATCATAACCTCCCTTACAACGCGCCGAAGGTAGCTGATTACATGACGAAGAATGTACAGACGCTCTCAGCAGACAATGACATTGTCGGTGGTGCTACAGCGTTTCTGAATTCAAACATCCGTCGCCTGCCGATCGTTGATAACGGCGTGCTCATCGGGCAGGTGAGTCGAAGAGATATTCTAAAGGCGGCGAAAAATATTAGCCCTACAGCATGGCCTTAGAAGCCTAAGGGAATATAGCGAAGTAACGACGTATTTGCATTTTTTTGATGTAAGATTAAATGGCATTTAACCTAAATAACTTCTGCTATTTTCCTGAATTTTGTAGAAATTTTTTGCGGTGTATAGATTCGTCTTACTATTTTTTGCATTCGCGTTTTTATGGCCTTCTCCTCTCGCTGCTCAGGCCATGCAGCCAGTTGACCCTCAGATTGCGTGGTTCGAAAGCTTTTTTAATAGCCATACTGACCAGCAGGTTAAGAACGCCAAAAGCAAATTAGTCCAGGCAATTTCAGAAAACAATAAGCGTGCTGAAGCTATGGCCAGGAAGGAGCTTGGCTTAACTCAGTTAACCACTACACACGCTTACGATTCAGCGATGGATTATTTTATCCGAGCGTTGGTTATTGAAGATTCACTTCTTTTAAAATCCGAGCAGGTATTTACATACATCTCCATTGCTACTGTGTTTGAATACACCTACGACTATCATCAGAGTGCCAGGGCGCTTCAAGAAGCGTTGTTGTTGAGTGAAGATTCAGGCAATGCCGAGATCCTCGTTTTCATTTTAAAGAAACTCGGAAAGATGAATGCCACGCGCGCGAATTATGATACTGCGTTTCAAAACTTTGAGCGTATGCTCGAATACAAAGACGAGCTGAGTCATGTTGAAGCTGAAGCCCTATTTCATCAGGCGCATATTCTCACAAAGCAAGACAAACATAAAGAAGCATTAAAGCTTCACAAGCAGGCACTGACGCTTTTCCGTAAAGATCAGGATAAGGCCATGGAAGCGCAGTCACTGAACGACATCGCGGCGCTATACAGGTTAATGAAAAACGAAACACGTGTATTGGCCAATCACCAGGTTGCACTTGCCATCCGAAAAGAAATTGGTGACAAACCAGGTATTGCGCAATCTCACAACAACATTGGTATCCATTTTTATGAACAACGCCTTTACGATAGTGCCATCATACATTTCCAAGCGGCACTCGCGCCAGCGCACGAGGAGCAACTCGCTGACCAACGAAGCATAAGTTATGATTTTCTGGCGCAGTGCTACAAGGCTATCGGTGATTTTGAAACGGCTTTGAAGTATAAAGATGATTACGTCGCCATCAATGAGATGAGCCAGGGCGAGCGAAATGACCGGCAGGTATTTGCAAGCCAGAACAGGTACGAGGTCGGTAAGAAACAAACTAAAATTGACGAACTTGAGACGGTGAGAAAGCAACGGGAACAACAGTTGGCATTCGCAAAGAAAGTCCGGAATTTTTTAGTCCTTGTGATTGCACTCGCACTCATTGTGGTTGCCCTCATCATTAACCAATATGTACAGAAGAAGCGTTCAAACAAAATTTTGGAGGCTGCGCATAACAAGGTGAATAAGCAGAACATAGAACTACAGGAACTAAATGCAACAAAAGACAAGTTCTTCTCGATCATCAGTCACGATCTCAAAGGACCGCTCAATTCACTCACTTCGTTTTCAAACCTTCTTATTAATTATTATGAGAGCCTGAGCAAAGAAGAGGTTCAGATGCTGGCGAGGGATTTTGATAAGTCGCTGAAGAATTTATTTCAGTTGTTGGAGAATCTATTGGAATGGTCGCGTTCTCAAACGGGTAATATTGAATTCAAGCCAGAAGTTTTTGACCTTGCGATACTGTTAGGAGAAAACAAATCCTTGTTAGAAGCGCAGGCTCACAACAAGCAGATTACCCTTGTGAACAAAGCAGAAGAGAGTTTATCGGTTTCTGCGCATAAACAATCCATCAATACCGTTGTGCGAAATCTTATTTCCAACGCCATAAAATTTACACCTGAAGGTGGATGCATTACTTTCGGATTAAAAAGGCAAGCCGGTGAGGTAATTGTTTCCATTGCGGATAATGGTATCGGCATGAAACCTGAAATTCTTTCGAAGTTGTTTCGTATCGACACTAAACACACTACGAAAGGCACAGCGGATGAGAAAGGAACTGGGCTCGGGTTAATTCTTTGTAAAGAGTTTGTCGAAAAAAACGGCGGGCGCATCTGGGTCGAAAGCGAACCCGGAAAGGGATCAGTATTTTTATTTTCGCTTCCGCTTGATGCGATGTTGACACCCGTGCAAGGAGCTCCGGTTTTGGCTACCATCAACAAATAAAAAAAAGATTCCGAAAGCTACGAGTCCCACGTTAGGTGGCTCCTACGTTACGTGATTACGTTTGAAGTTTTGGCTTCCTCGTGAATCGTTATTCCTTTTAATTCGATTCTTCAGATTGGGCGTTCTATGCGTCAGGCGGAATGAGGAGCCTTTCTTCCCAATAAATTTCTAAAAACCAACCGATTATGAAACTCCATTTTTGAGCGTTAAGCCTTGATCAGAATTTTGAATGTTGTATTGCGATGTTTGATTTCGAAAAATATAAAACCCGTAAATTTCGTTAGAATCGAAGTGTGGGTGTTGTGTGATGTAAAAATGTTGTAGTCAAAAAACCGCGCTGATGTAGTATTGTTGTACCTGTTTTTTTGGCTTAGGGTAACGATAACCGGACTTTTGGTAACGTTTTCGACCTAACTCAAACAAACAACGTATGCAGAAACTCTTACTATCGATGTTACTCAGCATAATCATGTGCGGAGCAGCATACTCACAAAAATCCATTACGGGTAAGGTCTCCCTTCCGGATGGATCAGCCCTTCCAGGAGTCAGTATCCTGGTAAAGGGAACCACGACAGGGACGACCACTGATGTATCGGGGAGTTACCAACTGGTTGTTCCTTCAGAATCAGATATCCTGGTGTTTTCTTTTATTGGCTACACGACAAAAGAAGAAGCCATTGGAAACAGGAGCGTAATAGATGTTGCCCTCGAAGATGATAACCAAATCCTGGAAGAAATTGTAGTGGTGGGTTATGGAACCTCAACGAAGAAAGAGGTTACGGGCGCAGTAGCGTCTGTTGATGGCGATGAGCTTATGGCACTCAATCCAACGCGTATTGACCAAGCGTTGCAGGGGCAACTTGCTGGGGTACAGATTTCATCATCTTCTGGTTCTCCGGGTGGTGGTATGAATATCAGGATTCGGGGTCTGACCACTAATGGGGATAACAATCCTTTGGTTGTTGTAGATGGAATTGTTTATAGCACAGAGGGATTGAATGCTTTAAATCCTGCGGATATAGAATCCATAAGTGTTTTGAAGGATGCAACGGCAGCCATATACGGTGTTCGTGCTGCAAATGGTGTTATCCTTGTTACAACTAAACAAGGAAGACGTAATACCAAAACTGCTATTCAATTCAGTGGGTACTATGGAGTTCAGGAAACTGCAAAAAAATTGGATCTTCTCAATGCGCGGGAATTCGCCATTCTAAAAAACGAAACCTACGGTGCTGGTGGGCTTGCCCATCCTTACAACAATGTAAACATGGGAAAAGGTACAGATTGGCAGGGGGAAATCTTCCAGCAAGCTCCCATTCAAAATTATAACGTGAATATTTCTGGCGGATCGGAAAAAAGCACTTATTCTATAGGAGGCTCATATCTTGACCAGAATGGGATTATCGGTGGCAGTAAAGCACGCTACAGACGGTACAATGCGCGGTTGAACCTTACCACAGATATTGGAAATAAAGTGACACTACAGAATGTGTTGTTATATACAAATGAATACAGAAAAACTTTAAGTGAAAACGGACTGGGATCAGTTTTATATAACACGATCAATGCTTCTCCTGTGGCGCCGGTAAAGACGGATGGCCGATATACATACCTCATGGAATTTAACGATATTATTAATCCGCTAGCGCAAATCGATAATACCTATAACTATGATAATGTAAATAAAATTGTAGGTAAACAGGAATTGGTGTATACCATTAACGACAATTTCGAAGTGACCGGACGTGCCGGATATAATTATGCGATTGTTGATCACAAAGATTTTTCTCCCTTGGTATGGTACGGTACAGGTAAGGCGCAAAACACTGCAGCTAATGAAAACCTTGATCCTCCAACCCGGGAAATAGCCGGTGCAATTATCCCTGTACCTGCAAGTGTAGCTGAAAGCAGAACTTCTTATTTTAACTACAGCTTTGAAGCCTTTTTAAACTATAATCAGACTTTTGGTGATGTACATAAGGTGAAGGGTACCTTTGGTGCCTCCATTTTTGGCAATCGTGGTGAGGGTCAAACAGCCACTGGTTATGGCGTACCTTATAACTCGTGGGAATTTGCAGACATTACGAATAACCTGGCGAACGATCCAATATTAAACCATTCTGTAACCTGGCAGGATAGAGACCGCCTGCAGTCATTCTTTGCCAGAGCGGAATATAACTATGATACACGCTATTTGATCTCAGCAATAATTCGGCGAGATGGATCCTCACGCTTTGGTGAGAATAACCGCTTTGGCTATTTTCCATCAGTATCAGGAGCATGGCTTATATCAGAAGAATCTTTTTTCGCTTCAAACAAATTAAATCTGTTGAAGCTCAGAGCTTCCTATGGTGTTTCAGGGAATGATAAAATAGGAAATTGGAGATACAGAGCCTCACTGGATGGTGAAGGTGTATATGCATTCAACGATTTGTTACAATCAGGTGTAGCAATCGGTACTCTAAGTAATCAGGATTTAAAGTGGGAGACAACACATCAGACCAACGTTGGACTTGACATGAACATGTTTAGTAACAAGGTAACGTTCAGTGTTGATTATTACATCAAAAAAACTAACGACTTACTATTCCAACCTGATATTTCAGGCATAGCTGGTGGGTATGGACCTGGAGAGAGCTCTCCATGGGTCAACGGTGGGGATGTGCGCAACAACGGTTTTGAATTCCTGATAAGGTATGAGGATAAAATTGGTCAGGATTTGAGCTTCAGTTTAACTTATAACCTAACTACGATAAAAAATGAAGTTACCCGTATGCCGGAAGGTGTGGAGTTCATTGAGGGAGGTAGTTTTGGTGTTGGTGGTACCCGGATAACACGTATGGAGGCTGGCAGTCCTTTAGGATCTTTCTACGGGTATAAAACCGATGGTGTTTATCAATCTGAAGAAGAAATAGCAGCACGAGCGGTAAGTCAGGACGGTGCACAGCCTGGCGATCTTCGATTTGTTGATGTGGATAAAAGTGGCAGTATTAATTTCAGTGATGATTCTGATAAAACAATTATAGGATCACCGATACCGCAATTTACAATGGGCTTCAATCTTGGTTTGAAGTTCAAGGGAATCGATTTTTCAGCTATGTTATATTCTTCAATTGGCAATGAAATTTTGCGTAACTATGAACGCCAGCAGCCCATGGCTAATTTATTAAGCTATAATAGAGAACGCTGGACTGGTCCAGGATCAACAAATGAGAATCCAAGACTTACCACAGCACTTACACGCAATGGTGTGATCTCTGATTATTATGTGGAGGATGGTTCGTTCCTTCGGGTGAAAAACGTACAACTTGGATACACGTTGCCTGTAGCCATATCACAAAAAATTGGTGCAACGAACTTACGTGTTTACGTAGCAGCTAATAATCTGTTTACATTCACAAAATATCAGGGATTTGATCCTGATTTCTCTACCAATGATCCGTTGAGTTCCGGTATCGACTATGGATTCTATCCACAGGCAAGGACCTATATGGTCGGTTTAAACCTTAATTTTTAATCAGATGAGAAATTTATTTAGAACAACAATACTGATTTGCGGTAGTTTATTCACTACCGTAAGTTGCGACGAATATGTGAATATTGATCCGCAATATTCGCTAGATGCTGAAAATTTCTTCAAAGCACCCAATGACTACGATCGTGCCTTAACCGGAGCTTACGATTTAATGCAAACCTCTTATCTCTCGTTATGGTTCGGTGAAATAGCATCTGATAATTCCATTGCAGGAGGCGAAAGTGTAACTGACAGTGAGGGCTTACATCAGATCGACGCTATGACACACGGCGGAGAAAACAATGAGCTGAAAAGTTTTTGGCGTTATATGTACTCGGGCATAACACGCGTTAACTACATTTTTGAATTCAAAAATAACCTGGAGTTTGAGGGTAAAGATAAAATTATGGCCCAGGCTTCTTTCCTGCGTGCTTACTATTATTTCGAACTGGTAAAAGTATTTGGTGATGTTCCCCTGGTGCTTGATAAGCGATTATCTGCCGGAGAAATTTCTTCCAAACAACGCACACCGGCAGCAGAGGTTTATGACGCAATTGAAAGTGATCTGACGTATGCTGCTTCTGTTCTTGACTGGACAAGTTCGCAAAAAGGAAGAGTTACAAAAGGCGCCGCATTATCGTTGTTGGGCAAGGCATTGCTTTATCAAAATAAGTTTACGGAAGCCGCTACAGTGCTTGATCAGGTGATCGAAGAAGGACCTTATGATCTCTACGAAGATTTCAGCACACTGTTTCTGGTGGCGAATGAAGGAAATGCCGAATCGGTTTTTGACATCGAGTATGTGGGAGCTGAAGGTGGTGGCTATGGATGTTTTGAATGTCTCGAAGGTTTTGCAGCAATAGGATTCCATGGTATTCGCCAATACGAAGGACCTGTTTACGGCGATGGTAATAGCTACAATCTCCCAACACAGAACCTTGTAGATGCTTTTGATGCAAACGATCCGCGTCGTGATGCTTCGGTTCTGGATATCGAAGCATTTAAAGCCAGTCAGCCTAATCCTGATGGAGTTAAATATGTTATCGGTGCAGGCGGACACACTGGTTATTATAATAACAAATACATTAAACGTGTCACTGAACTCGGTCCACCAGATGATGACCTGACGAGTCCTGTAAACCATCGCGTAATTCGCTTCTCCGATGTTTTGTTGATGGCAGCGGAAGCCCACAACAGAAAGCCATCTCCTAATGATGTGTTGGCCCGTCAATACCTGAAACGCGTAAGAGATCGTGTTGATATGCCTGAGGTAACAGCATCAGGAAACGATCTAACAGAAGCCATTTATCACGAACGCCGTGTAGAACTCGCCGGTGAGGGTCATCGTTTCTTTGACCTCGTGAGAACAGGTAAAGCAGAAGCTGCAATTGAAGGTTTCCAAGCCGGAACACATGAGCTGTTTCCTATTCCACAAGATGAAATTGATCTTGCCGGTGCAGGCTGGAAACAAAACAATGGTTATTAATCACACTTGAATTATAAGGTATGAAAAAATTAATTTATAGTATACTAACAATGGTTCTTCTTATGGTGGTGATGACTGCCTGTAAAGAAGACATTGCGGAGCTCGGGGCACCTCCCAAGCAGGAAGATGCAGCATTTGCATTCACGCCTTCTACAACAAGTAATAACATTCTGGAATTTACCAGTCCGTCATCTGCTTTTTTGAAGAAGTGGGATTTCGGTAATGGTCAGACTGGTGAGGGCAACACGGTAACCGTCAGTTATCCGTTTGCGGGTACGTATGAGGTTTCCCTTACGGTATATACATCCGGAGGAAGCATTGCCACGTCTCAAACTGTTGTAATTGACGAAACAGATATTAATTTGCTGGACCCGGTATACGAATTAATCACGGGTGGTGTTGATTATCCCAATGGAAAAACTTGGATTATCGCTGCCGGAACAGCAGGCCACATGGGTATTGGTCCGATAGAGGGGGATGGACCGAGTTGGTGGGCTGCTCCCGCAAATGATAAATCCGGAACCGGCTTATACGACGATAAACATATTTTTAAACTGTCTGGTTTTGAATTTATACAGGAGACAAATGGTGATGTGTATGTGAATGGTGCACAAGCGCCAAACTTTCCAGGATCCTATGAAAACAAGGGCGACTATACCGCGCCGTTTACAGATCTGACAAATCAGAAATGGTCACTTGCCAAAAATCCTGCAGGAAGATATATTCTTAACATTAGTGGTGGAGCGTTCATTGGCTATTACACCGGCTTTTCATCTTATGAAATTATTTCTATTTCAGAGACGGAAATGTTCATTAAATCAGCCGATGCAGCCGTCGCAGCGAATGCCTGGTTCATGCGTTTGATTCCTGAAGGTTTTGAACCACCACCACCGCCACCACCGGCAACATCAACGTTGCCATTAAATTTTGAAGGCGAAAAACCTCCATTCACAGGATTTGGAGAATCATCGTATGACGTGGTAGACAACCCTTCGGCTACTGGTCTCAACACCAGCCCCAAAGTGGCACAGTATGTGAAAGGAACGGAAGCCAATTGGGCTGGTATTTCAACCGTACTTGCAACAAAGCTTGACTTCTCGAGTAACACGCTAATCAAGTATAAAGTGTATTCTCCGGTAACGGGTCGTGCTTTGTTTAAACTTGAAACGGTGGATGGTTCAGCAGCACCTGTTGAAGTTTTTGCTGATGTTACCAAAGTAAATGAATGGGAGGAATTAACGTTCGATTTCTCAACCGCACCGACAAACACTTTTGACAAGATCGCCTTGTTCCTCGATTTTGACAATAATAACGGAGGGACGTTCTACGTGGATGATATCACGCAAGCTGCTGTGCCGGCTGTATTAACCCTCGCCGATTTAACAGGTGGTTCTTCCAAGACATGGAAGCTTAAACCGGCTGCAGGATCGTTTGGTGTAGGACCAACGCCTGGAAGTGATGCATACTGGCCAAACGGTTCAGATATTTCCGGTAATCGTCCTTGTCTGTTCAACGACGAATTTATCTTCAAGACGGGCAACGAATATCAATATGATACCAAAGGTGATATTTGGGGTGAAGGTTATATGGGACTCTCAGATGGTTGTACCGATGAGAGCAACCTTCCAACAGATGCACAACCATGGGGATCCGGAACACATAGCTTCAGCTTTACACCCGCAGTTGATGAAACTCCTGCGACGATTACAGTTACAGGTACCGGTGCGTTCATCGCATTGCCAAAAGCATATAATGGCGGCGAGTACGCAGCAGCGCCTCCAGACACCAATGCTTCTGTAACGTATAAGGTGCTTAACTATGTCAGGACAGCAACAACAGAAACATTAACCATCTCTTTGGATATAACCGGGGATGGATCGCAGTTTTGGAACTTTACATTGATTTCAGAATAATATAAAAGGGCGTTGCACCTGGCGAGGTGTAACGCCTTCTTTTTTTGATAATGCGCCTTTACACGGTAATCGGTTTTAAACAAAATTTTTTATGAAAGGATATTTAGGGATTGTTTTTGGTTTGCTTTTCATGGCTGGATGTAGCGGTAGTGATGAACCTTCCGAAAAAATAGTGTTGCCTTCAAACCTTGTGGTTAACATTGAAGTTGCGCAGGACGGTTCAGGCGAAGTAAATGTAAATGCTTCGGCAGATAACGCTAATTTTTTTTCGGTGCTGTTCGGCGCTTCTGGCTCAGGAAATTCAGTAATTACCAACGATGGTACTGCATCATTTACCTATACAACATCAGGTGTGTATAGCATAACGGTGCAGGCGCATACAACATCCGCCGCTTTCATTTCGCAGTCAGAAGAAGTGACGGTGACCATTGACCCTGGCGAAGAGCCACTTCCGGATTACATTCCTGCAACAGGATATACGACGCCGGAAAGTTATGAAGGAATGACGCTGGTATGGCAGGATGAATTTAACGGAACAGTCCTCAATGAAGAAGACTGGACTTATGAAACTGGTGGTCATGGCTGGGGAAATAATGAACTTCAATATTACCGCCGCGAAAACACCTCGATCGTTGATGGCCACCTGGTTATTACAGCAAAAAAGGAAAATTTTGAAGATCGCGAATACACTTCTTCCCGGTTGATAACCATGGGTAAAAAGGAGTTTCAATATGGAAGAATAGATATTCGTGCTGCTTTACCAAAAGGAAAGGGGATATGGCCTGCGTTGTGGATGCTCGGAAGTAATTTTCCAACGGATAACTGGCCAAAATCCGGTGAGATTGACATCATGGAATTGGTCGGTGGCCCTGATGGCGACAATACGTCGCACGGAACACTTCATTGGGACAATAACGGCGCGCCTGTTTGTACGTGTAATGAACCAAGTTCTTATTCGCTAGGCGGAGGAGAAATTTTTGCCGACGAGTTTCACGTATTTACCATTATCTGGGATGAAGACGCCATAACTTGGTATGTTGACGACACTCAGTTTCTTACCATTTCGATAACACCTGAAGGACTGAGTGAATTTCACAATGAATTCTTCTTCATATTCAACGTTGCAGTCGGTGGAAACTGGCCGGGAAGTCCTGATGGAAATACAGTGTTCCCCCAGCGTATGGTGGTTGATTATGTGAGGGTATTTCAGGAACAATAGAAAATTTAATCATGCATATTAATATATCCTTTTGGATCTTATTCAGTTTTTTTTCAACGCCTTCAAACGATACACCGCCAAAATTACTGTGGAGTGATGAATTCAACGATGAATTATCGCAAAGGGAATGGACTTTTGATGAAGGCAACGGATGCCCTGGACTGTGTGGATGGGGTAATAATGAATTGCAATACTACACAGGTGATCAGAAAAATGTCCGCGTAAAAGACGGGGTTCTGATCATCGAAGCGCATAAACAGGAAATGAAGGAAAGTAGTTATACTTCTGCGCGAATTAAAACTGTTGCACCAAATTCATGGAAGTATGGTTATATCGAGATACGTGCGAAATTACCTGAGGGTCGGGGAACATGGCCTGCCTTATGGATGCTTCCCGATTCACTTGTGTATGGCGGATGGCCCACCAGCGGTGAGATCGACATCATGGAACACGTAGGCTATGATCCGGGTGTAGTACATGGAACGGTACATACCCTTGATTTTAACCACATCAAAGGAACGCAGATTGGAAAACAACGAAAGGTTGAAAACTTTCAAACCGAATTTCATACATATGCTGTGAACTGGACTGCCGATGAAATTGAATTTTATATTGATGGCGAGCATTATCATACTTTTAAAAACAATGGTAATGGATTATCTGCCTGGCCTTTCGATCATCACTTTCATGTTGTTATTAACATTGCTGTTGGTGGCGGATGGGGTGGTGCTAAAGGTGTGGATGAAAACATCTGGCCACAACGTATGGAAGTCGATTATGTGCGTGTATATGAGCCGTTGTTAACAACGTATCATAAAACGTTTTTTGTTAAGAAGTGATTCGGAATAATAGTTTAGAGGTTAGTATATTTTGGTTTAAGTCCGGCGTGTTTATGCCGGACTTTTTATTTTTAGACAGGTGGAAGAAGATACAAGATACGAGATACAAGGCGCCAGGTATAATGAGGTTACCATTAACCACAGCACCTTCAAATTGTTTGCTGCCTCAAAAGTGTTCGAACTCCAACCTCCAACCTCAGACTTTAAAACAATTTCCGAACACTTCATTTACTCCGAGCCATGAGTTTTTGATTTTGCCAACGAGTCAATTTATCCTTCGTGCGGGGGATCCTTCTGCGTGCTTTGTGCAGAGCACATGCGCGCATTACAGGATGACGGTAAGGAGGGGAGAAATAGCTGCGAGTTGCGAGCTACGAGCCTCGAGCTTATTGATCTGTAACCTAAGCGTTTTACGATTGTATAGATGTTGCAAGTTTTTTTCGAAAAGCTTCATGAGGTGGCAGAATACCAACTTCAAACCTCAGACATCAAACCTCAAACAATTTCGCATCTCATCAACATGAAGCAAATCACAAACTTTGAACTGAACATGGACAAACCATGAACTTTGAACCATGAACCATGAACCTCTAAAACCCATGCGGCTCAAGGGATGGCCATTTTTTTTCATCACGGAGATAGTGGTTGAAGTGTTTTTTTACGTGTTGGGTTACTTCGGTTTTATATTCGTTGATGGCATGGTCTGCGCCCTCGAAAAGGATAAACCGAACCGGATGTTTGGCGTCATATAATTTCTGTACAAGGCTTATGGCTTCGCTAGGGGATACACGCCAGTCTGCACTACCGTGCATAATTAACAATGGCGTTGTTTTACACATTTCATTGGCCCAATACACAGCAGACCTGGCGCGCAGTGCTTTTTCTTTCTCCTCCTGGTAGTTGGGTATCAGCTCGGCGAATACATTTTTTTCGAGTTGTGGCCTTTTGGGAAGATTCTGAAACAAATCGGCCGTTCCGGAAATAACAACTGCTGCCTTTAAACGCTTAGTATTTTTCATGGCGAGATACGTCATCATACCGCCGCGGCTTGTACCTTCCATACCGATACGTGAAGTATCTGCTCTGGGAATTTCATTTAACAGGGGCAGAAGATTAAGCACATCATGAACATCCTTTCCGCCGAATTCTTCTTTGCCTTCACCGCCATCGTTGCCGCGATATTGACTTGCAATCGCTACGTAGCCCCATGAAGCGTAACGTCCCATAACAGACGCCACGCTGTATTCCGTCCATTTAGAAAACTCACGGTTACCACCCCGATTCACAATGATACAGGGAAATTTATTTCCTGACTTTGGTTCGGCCATGAATGCCTTGACTTTTAAGCCATCAGATAAATACGTAATCCGATAAAAGTTAATGCTATCGATCTCTCTTCGTATTACAGGATTTAATCTTATTCTGACGCTGTCGGAAACCGTAAAGGCGATTTTTTCAACAATTTTTCCATCCTGTGCGGCAAGAGAAAAGCTAATCAGCCATAAAGCCAAAGCCACGATCCGGGTTAGGGTATTCATACCGTTTTTTTTTCAGGAAATTACAAATCTTAGGCGATTGTAAAAATACTTTCGCATTGTATTCATGTCAGTTCGATTTTAAACAAAAAAAGAACCGCGGTTAAACGGTTCTTTACGACATACATCTATTGTCCGATTGGGTTGATCTATTAATCAGGATAAATAATCTGCACAGCGGCAAGGTCGCCGTCGGTAAATCCATTCCACGGAAGGACGTAAGAATTCATTACAGAGTTAGGATCGGTGTACGGTGTTCCCTGAATAAAATAGCCCTGATTCTGATCAGTATGATACAAACCAAAGATGTGGCCCATCTCATGTACAATGGTGAAAAGTTTATAGCTATTGTTCAATGAATTATATTTTGTGTTGATGGTCATGGTATGACCAGGTCTTCGGTTTGATGAAGGCAGGTAAGCGCGTGCCACCCAATTTTGGCTCGAATATCCGGTGTTAATAACCGTATTTGCACTGCTGCTACTGTTCACTTCCGACATATACAAACTGGTGCCGTTCACGTTGTTCCACTGTGTGATAGCGCCGCGTATAGCAGTTGCCCACGATGATGGTACCGATGAACTGATGTAGAATTTGATGTTTGTAACATAACTATTACTTACCAGATAAGGTCCGCGGTAGTGTTGTTCTTTACCCTGCAATGATTGTTTTTCCCGGGCGATGTAGTTATCTACTTCTTTTTGGTTGATTAGTATGTCTTGATCAATAATGAATACGCCGTCCTTCAATACAATTTCATCTTCATGAAATCCGGAATTCACTAGGAACTGAAGCTGTTCATCGGTTGCTTTTTCTGTCGGCTTTTTACTTACCGGTTCTTCATCTTGCTGGCAGGAAACAAGGGTCATGGCAAGGGCAGTACACACTGTAGCTGTCAAACGCAAATAGCGTCTGCTGTTGAATAGATTTCTCATGGTTTTTAGGTTTTTGAGTTAATATGATAAAACTACAGATACCCATACCGTTGTAAAATTATTTCAACGATAAAATTTGCATTATAAAGTTTACTGTGTTTAGCATGACAAGTTGGAGGCTTATATAACAGTAGATAATTTCTATTGATTAAATATAGATGAGATACTGATACTTATTTTGTCTAAGTATAAGTTCTTAAGGGTCGTAAAATTATACTTGATAAATAAGGTATGACTTATAGGGAGTTAGATTACATCATTGGGCTAATAAAAGAATGATTGACATCAGATGTTTGGTAGAAAATCTAAAATGACAAAAAAAACCGGTTCGAGGTAAACCGGTTTTTTAGTTAAAGTCTTTATTTCTTTTGATGTCGTGACTTTCTGCTTTTTTTATTGTCGGCCTTCATTTCTGTCCATTTGCTAAATTGGTCAGGACTCAGGATTTGTTTCATGCCGTTGTTATAGTCGGTGCGTATTTTTTTCCAGTCGTCCCGCTTTTCTGTTTTGGCGTCCGTACCACTTTTGCGTAGCGCTTCAATCTGGTTTTTCTGTGCCGTGTTTAAAGACTTAATTTTTTCAGTTTGTTCGTCGGTTAGTCCAAGCGAGGTTTTAAGGTGCATGGGATTGCGTACCTTGCGGAATGATTCATTTCTTTCCTTCATTTTTTCCCGCCGCTCTGCTTTTATGGCCTTCCATTTTTCTGCTTGTTCCGGCGTAAGGATGGCGTTCAACTCTTTTTCGTAGGCAGCCCTGTTTTCTCTAAAAATTTTCTTCTTCTCATCAGCTGAAACAGCATCTTCAGGATTTGATCTTCTTTCCGCCGCATATTTTTCATGGAGTGTCGCGATCTGCTGGTATTGAGCTTCGTTTAAATTCAGCGTTGATTTCATGCGCTCCAGACGATGCTGGGAACCTCTGTTGTTTCCGTCTTTTTCCGAAGATTGCGCGTACAGCATGGCACTCATTAAAATCAGCATAACCAAAATTCCTTGTCTTTTCATATTAGTAGATTTTAAAATTTATTTGATAAATAGCCAACGGTGTGCCGGATTTAAAAATGGAAACTAATTTTCGACATTTTCGGAGATTTCATCGACGGTTCAGTCGAGCAGATTTAAATGTAGACGAGTGTAATCGCCCTGTTTTGGGAAAGCTTCGTTGCATTGATACGGAAAATAATTCAGCTTAACGTTAAATCTGCAATTTTCAAAGGCGACTGGTTGCTAATCGAAACAAAAGAACTTATTTTTAGTTACCATGATGAAGGGCCTGGATGTTGTAAAACGCGTATGCGGCCTTAAAATTGCGCTTCGTTCCCGCATTGCGGGGTTCATTAAATCCTGATCTGCTTCGTGTACAGTTACCTGATAACTGGTATCGCGTCGCCTTTGTGTTTAGTCATTGTTTCTTAAAACTAAATGAATCTGCCATGAAAAGTTCGAGATTGATTCTTCCTTCCGATACCCGTATGATCTATTTTGGAACAAAAGATGTGTTGGATAACCACGAAGAAAAAGAAGCACGTAGAACAAAACTTATTCAGGCTATGCAAGCCAGGAACAACCCTGATCAAACTCCGATTAGTATTTACCTCCGCCTTCCCAATGGCGAAACCGTTGAAACAAGATCCGATGTTTTAAACTATGATCTTGACCGCGATGACATTGTTATTATAAAAGGAGGTCATTTTATTCCGGTCTATGCTATACTCGATGTAGCGTAGGTCATGGTTCAAGGTTTAAAGTTCAAGGTTCAAAGTTCAAAGTTCGGTAAACGAAGTGTATTCGAAAGTTGTTTGAGGTTTGAAGTCTGATGTTTGAGGTTGGGGTTCGAAAATCTTTTAGCTTAACGAAAACAACTGAAAGCGCAATACCCGCGTACCTCGTACCTTGAAACTGCAAACTCGATTCGCCCGGATAAACCAAAAGATAAACTTATAAGTTGTAGAAGGCACATCAGTTGCTGACCAAACAAACTCGCGGCTCGATGCTCTTGGCTCGAAGCTAATTCGAAATCTCATACACTATCCAAAACCACTTGAACCCTGCAGCCCGAAGCTTGCAGCTTATCTGAAGCATTTAAGAAACGAAAATTATTTCCACATGCGAATGAGGGTAAAGTTTAAGCCAGTTGTCTGAAAAGGGTAAACCAAATATCCTTAGACAAACTTAAAAACGCATGTTGAAACTTAGAAAAAGCCTTTCTGTATGGATTACCCTATCCATATTGACGATGTATGCAGGATCATCCCATGGTCAGGCATTAACACAGACTGTTAGAGGTAAGATCATTGATCAGGACTCACGTATGCCACTGCCCGGCGCTAACATTGTCGTAATAGACGCCAAAGAATTTCTGGGCACAAGTACCGATGTTGATGGAAACTTCCGGATTGAGCATGTTCCTGTAGGAAGGGTTTCTCTAGCCATCACGTTTGTCGGTTATGAAGATCGTGTGATTTCCAATATCCTGATAACAACAGGTAAAGAAGCTGTTCTCGATATTGAAATGAAAGAATCACTTGAGATGATGGATGCTGTTGAAATAAATGCCAGTAAGGATAAGTCAGAAATATCGAATGAGATGGCGCTCACCAGCGCACGCGGTTTTACCGTAGAGGAGACTAAGCGATATGCTGGCTCATTTAATGATCCGGCACGAATGGTTTCTGGTTACGCCGGTGTTGATGTAGACGCCAGTGGAGATAATTCTATTATAGTAAGGGGAAATTCGCCGCGTGGTATTCAATGGCGACTGGAAGGAATCGATATTCCTAACCCAAATCATTTTTCAGATGAAGGCGCTACTGGCGGGCCCATTAATGCACTGAACAGTCAGATGTTGGCGAATTCAGAGTTCTTTACAGCTGCATTTCCGGCGGAATTTGGAAACGCACTTTCCGGTGTGTTTGATATGAAGTTAAGGAAAGGCAATAATGAAAAGCGTGAATATAGTTTATCGGTTGGTGTGTTGGGTACAGACGTAACGGCGGAAGGACCTTTTGTTAAAGGCGGTGGATCATCCTTCCTCGTAAACTATCGTTACTCAACTTTATCGCTGTTGAACAGTATCGGACTCGTTGATTTTGATGGGATTCCAAAGTACCAGGATCTTTCGTTTAAACTGCATCTGCCAACAAAATCATTAGGAACCTTTTCGGTGTTTGGCCTGGGTGGAAAAAGTAACATTTTTGAAAAGGAGTACGCCGACGATGATGAAGAGGTGCTGGCGCAGAAAGGAAATTACAAAGCCAACATGGGGATAATCGGTATGACACAATATTGGTCATTGAACTCCAGTACTTATTTGCAGAACAGCGTGTCGGTATCTCAGAATGGAAGCGGATACCTGGGGCATAAACCAGATGGGCAGGATTCTTTTGTACGCGACGATGACATGGAACTGGAAAAGCAATCGTTTAAAATATCGTCTACATTCAATCATAAATTTAACGCCAGCCATACCGCTCAGGCAGGTGTTATCTTCACAAGGCATAAATTCGATTTTTACAATAATTACTTTGATGAAGAAACAGACCAATACCTCACAGATCAACGTATGAAAGGGGAGGCCGATCAATACCAGGGGTTTATCAGTTGGAAATACCGCCCTCTACAGGATCTTTCTTTAGTGGCAGGTATGCATGCGCAGGGTGTTTCAATGAATCATGAGATTTCTTTTGAACCGCGTGTTAGTGCGCGCTGGCAGTTTCATCCGTCACAAGCGTTTACCGCTGGCTTTGGTATTCATGGAAAAATGGAATCTCTTACCAATTATTACAGTATTATTGAACAGGAAGATGGTACGACGGGTATGCCGAATAAAAAAATGGATTTTTCAAAAGCGAGACATTATGTTGTTGGTTATGAAAACAAGTTGAGCCAAAATTTATTTTTTAAAGTGGAGGCCTACTATCAACAGTTATTCAATATTCCGATCGAAAACAATCCAAACAGTTCGTACTCGCTCATCAATCAAATCGATGGGTTTACCGACCGCACGTTGGTGAATGATGGAACCGGTAAAAATATGGGACTTGAATTAACGCTTGAAAGATATTTTGCTGACAACTATTATTTCCTGGTGACCACTTCCTTGTTTGATTCAAAATACAAAGCAGGTGATGGTATTGAAAGAAACACATTATTCAATGGAAACTATATTGGAAATGTATTATTTGGGAAGGAGTTTAAACTCAATAGCAAAAAAGGAAAGAACAAGGTAATCGGATTCAGTACAAAAATATCTTCCCTTGGCGCCCGTCGTTATACACCGATTAATGTCGCCGAATCTGCGATGCGGGATGAAACTGTTTACTATGAAGATCAGGCATTTTCAAAAAAGGGCGATGTGGTTTTTATTGCCAATCTTGCTGTTACCTATCGGATTGATAACAAAAAGCTAAGTCAGGAATTGAAACTGGATATTCAAAATGCGACAAACAATGCTGCTAAGATTGGGTATTTCTATAACGAGAATACCGATAAAGTGGAGTCGTTTGATCAGCTGCCTTTGTTACCGGTGGTGAGTTATACGATTCATTTTTAAGGATGCAAATTGTTCCAGAAAGTAGACAATCAGCTCACGGAAACCACAGAATACACGGAAGGAAGCACAGAAATGATAAATAAATTTTCGGCGCTCCTTCTGTGAATCCGGGGTTTCCCCCGCGGATGTCATCATAGAATGCTGTCATCCCTTCTTGTCGTCCTTTCTGATTCAAAAACCACCGCCTTAAACTTGAAATCTCAGGTTCTCCTGTATGATTTCAGAATCAAAAAAATTAATCGTTTCCTCATAGATGGCCTGGCTGATCACCCGGTAATTTTCAACGAGATGTGAAACAAAGATCTCCAGCGAAATATCGCTGATCGGAGGGGAGGTACGGATCGTCAGGTAACCCTTGTCAAAGCGATCTATACCGGTAAATCCGGCATCCGCAAAATTGAAATAGAATTCTCCCTGGGTGTTTAGTGCATAGCGCTCCCGTTGGGTTTCGATAAACATCTTAAATGGTCGGAAGTCCAAAAGCAGGGGTAACTTATTCGCACGAAGATTGCCGATGATTTGGAACCCGCTTTCGCTGCCACAAAGCATTTTCATCTCGTCGATGAGCTTCTCAGGGCCATGGTTATTTTTCATACTTACCCAAAATAATCTGCAATTAAAGCATTAGGACGCGATTGAAACTGGAAAGAGCGTTTCAATTCTTACATGAATGCCGAATTTGGTTTTGAATTTTTATAGAACCAGTTACTTGCGTTCAATCTCACGCAGATTTTCCATTTTTTTATTCCGTAAAAATCCGTTGATGTCTTCGAAGTGTTCTTTGATGCGCTTGTTGCCAAACTCAAACACTTTATCGGCCAGGCCATCGAGAAAATCACGGTCGTGAGAAACGAGGATCAACGTTCCATCAAAAGCTTTCAGTGCGTCTTTCAGGATATCTTTGGTTTTGATATCCAGGTGGTTTGTAGGTTCATCAAGGATAAGCAGATTGACTGGCTGAAGCAATAGTTTGATCATGGCGAGGCGGGTCTTTTCCCCACCGGATAAGTACTTGACTTTTTTATCAATCGTTTCACCACCGAACATAAAGGCGCCTAATATATCGCGGATCTTGGTTCGGATATCACCTTGTGCAATGTAGTCGATGGTTTGGAATACCGTTAATTCTTCTTCCAGTTTAGCAGCCTGGTCCTGGGCGAAATACCCGATGAGGCAGTTGTGCCCAAGTTGAAGTTTCCCTTCATAATCGATTTCTCCCATGATGGCTTTCACCAGGGTAGACTTTCCTTCACCGTTCTTTCCGACAAGCGCAACTTTTTCACCACGTGCAATGGTTACACTGGCATCGGCAAATACAACATGATTGCCATACTTTTTAGTGAGGCCTTCTGCAATGACAGGGTAGCTTCCCGACTTTGGTGCAGGCGGGAACTTCAGATTAAGTGCAGATGTATCCACTTCATCTACCTGAACAATCTCCATCTTCTCCAGCATCTTCACACGTGATTGGACTTGCAACGTCTTTGAATATGTTCCTTTGAATCGCTCAATGAAGGCCGTGATGTCGGCAATTTCACGTGCCTGATCATCAAATTGTTTTTGTTGTTGTTCCCGTCTTTCCTTCCGGAGTTGCAGGTAATGGGTGTAGTTGGTTTTATAATCGTAGATACGCCCCATGGTAATTTCAATGGTGCGGTTTGTGAGATTATCTACAAAGGTTTTATCGTGACTGATTACAATCACAGCTTTTGCGTTATTGATTAGGAAATCCTCCAGCCATTGAATAGACTCGATGTCGAGGTGGTTGGTCGGCTCATCCAACAGGATAAGATCGGGTTTCTGCAAAAGAATCTTCGCGAGTTCAATGCGCATACGCCACCCGCCGCTAAATTCTTTGGTAGGCCGTGTAAAATCAGAACGTTCAAATCCCAAACCCTTCAGCGTTTTTTCAACTTCAGCATCGAAGTTAATTTCTTCTATGGAATAATACTTCTCACTTAATTCAGAAACCTGTTCAATGATCTTAGCGTATTCGTCCGACTCATAATCCGTCCGGGTTTCCAATTGATGGTTCAACTCATCCATTTCATTTTTCATGTTCAGGATCTTAAAAAATGCTTTGGATGCCTCCTCGAAAACCGTTGCATCATCTTCGGTAAGCAAATGCTGGGGGAGATAGGCAATAACCGCATCCTTTGGAGCAGAAACCTTGCCCCGGGTAGGTTTATTCCCTCCGGCAATGATTTTCAAAAGGGTGGACTTACCTGCGCCGTTTTTCCCCATAAGGGCGATCCGGTCGTTTTCATTAATATTAAAAGTGATGTTACTAAACAGCGCAGATCCATTAAATTCTACACTTACCGCGTCAACTGAAATCATATTTTCTAATAAACCGGCAAAGATATAAAAAGTCACGAAGCTGGAAAGCCATGCGTGACGGGAAGGAGTCACAATGATCAGCTTGCTGGTTGCCATGGGTTGTTGTGGTGGAATAAATTACCTTTGGTTAATATTCTATCTAAGGACTGGGGATATGGATAAGAACACAACGTTGCTATACAAGAAGATATCCGCTTTAAAATCGGTATCACCTTCTGATATTGACAAGTTTTTTAATGCCAGCGCCTGTAATGAATTCACTAAAGGACAAATAATTCTGAAACGAGGTGAAGTTTGTAAAAATGTTTTCTTTGTTGAAAAAGGGTATGTGCGCTCATTTATAGATAAAGATGGCAGCGAGCTTAATCTAAGCTTTACCCTCGAAGGCAATTTTACAACCAATTTAAAAAGTTTACGGACTTCTGTTCCATCAGATTTAACGATACGGGTCGAAGAACCTTCTGTTATTTACGCTTTCAACAAAGACGAACTCTTGTCGCTTTATACAGTATCCCCGGCAATTGAATCTTTCGGAAGGAAAATTGTGGAGGAACTATTGATAGCGCAGGAAGAACATACCAATTTATTCAAAATTTATTCGCCGGGAGAGCGGTATGCTTATTTACTAACGACAAAGCCTGAAATGCTACAGCGAATAAGCCTTTCTCAACTCGCGTCGTATCTCGGGATTGCGCGCGAAACATTGAGCCGTATCAGGAAAAAAGTACTGAACGAGCTTTTGTGACAATTATCACAGCGGGAATAATCATTCAGCTGCCACCTTTGTGCTTATTATTTCACCGTACAAATTTTTTCGCATGAATGCTCTACATAAATCAATCGTAACAAACTTTATCGAAGATATTTGGAATAAAAATCAATTCGACCTCATTGACGACTATATCCATCCTGAATTCATCGACAATTCTTTGCCGGCCTCACTTCCATCAAATAAGGAAGGAATGAAACAATGGATTTTAACGACCGGAAAATCGTTTCAACATAAAACCCTTATTGAAGACCTGGTTTGCGAAAACAATAAAGTAATGTTGAAAATAAAAATACAAATGAAACACATTGGTGTTTGGCGTGGTATTGAGCCAACATACAAGGAAATTTCGACAGGAGGATATAGGCTCTACAAAATCAGCGATCAAAAAATTATTGAACACTGGGCACTAATAGATGGCAACGCAATTGAGAATCAGCTTATATCAGTGCAGCATGGCTGCGAAATTAAAAAATGAAGTTCTGTGTATTCAAGGCTCATCGCTGTCGTTTGGCACTTTCAAATTATATCCTCACATAGGAGATGCGATTTTAATTTATTTTCAGCCTACTAAACTGTCAAAAAATTAAACGTCAGCATTCGCCGGTTTGTCCATAATAATATAACCTTGTTCATGTAAAGTAAACCCTTTTTCCAACACGGTAAGTACAGGCATTTCGATAAGGTTCTCTTTGGTTATGTGTTTGCCATAGGGAATAACCAGGATCGTTTCGTTAATGGGATTGTAATACTTCTGTAACTCCAGCGGTAATATTGTTTTATAGCTATCCATGGGGTATGATTTATTTTTGATTTGAAAAAACTGGTGCCACTGTAGTCGAATCGGATAGTTTGGTCAACTATGATTCGCTGGCAAAATCAATAATTTCGGTGTATGGTTTGCTAAAACAAGGCTGAAGAAAATACGACTTGTATAAGAGATCAAGTCGATTTTGATCGATGCCAGACGACAATTGCATATTCCATGCGATCTAAACCAGTTTTTCCTGGATTGCTTTTGAGACCGCTTCAGTTTGTGAATGAACCTGTAACTTTTCGTATATTTTTTTGATGTGGGTTCTAACGGTATCGATACTGATTTGAAATTCGGCGGCTATTAACTTATAACTATTGCCATTGCTTAAAGAACGGAGAATTTGTTCTTCTTTCGGCGTAAGGCCATATGCGTTTGCCGGTTTTTGCATTGAACTGATTACCATGCGTGCAACACTTGGCGACATCGGAGCACCGCCATTCAGGGTTTCTTCCATGGCCTCAAAGAGTTTCGTTGAAATATGTTTTTTCAACAGGTAACCGGTGGCGCCTGCATAAATTGCGTTCAGTACATTTACATTATCATCAAATACGGTGAGCATTACAACGGGCACAGTTGCTTTTGCATGTCTGATTTTTTTTAAGGCTTCAATACCTGTCATGCCAGGCATTTCAATATCCATGAGGATGATATCCGGATGATGGGTTTCTAATTGTTTGAGAATATCATGTACATTCGGATACGCAGCAACGATACGGAATTTGTCATTTATCTGCATCAGCGTTTCGATGCTCTCGCGTAGCAAATCGTTATCTTCGTACAGTAAAACAGCGTAAGTTGTATTCATGTGACTATAAAAAAACGATTTTACTTTTACATCTCATATCACATCATGATGTGACGGGCAAGGTGAGTTCTACGGTAGTGCACCCAGGAATACTTTTTGCAACGAGAACACCGTGGATATCCCTCGCCCGTCCGGCCATATTTTGTAACCCGTTACCATTCTTTATCACGTCCTGGTCGAAACCTTTTCCATTGTCCGACACCAGGAGTACAATGGATTTGTCATTTTGTTTTATGCTAATTGTAACTTCTGAGGCTTCGCTGTATTTGGCGATGTTATTAATCGCTTCTTTAATGATCATGAAGATATTCTTCCGGTGCGCTACATCAAGTCGAACCGACTTTATCTTATCAGCAATATCAATTGTATATTTTATGCCCAGTGGTTCCAGTATCTCAGAGGCAAATTCGTTAATCCGGATGACAATTTTTTCTAATGAATCGTTCGTCGGATGAATAGACCAGACAATGTCTGCCATGTTCTCCATCATCCGACTTGAATTTTTTGCAATACGCTGAAGATGGGGGATGGCATTGGTGCTTTCCAGTAAGGCTACTTTGCTTAGAATATTAATACTTGATAAGGTGGACCCAATATCGTCATGCAGGTCGCGGGCAATGGTGTTTCTAACGCGCTCAATCTCAAGTTGGCGCTTTGCACGGGTGATAATCCGGTAACGGTTTGCCAATAAGGAGGCCACAACAACCACAGAACAAAAGAAAAAAACGACAAGTATCTGATTAGATTTTTGCTTTGCGATGATTGCATTTTTCAACGTCTGATCTTTTTTAAGAAGCATGATTTCATTTTCCTTTTTTTCTGTCTCATACTTCTTTTCCAACGTTCGTAGTTGCATCAGTACGCTACTTCCCCGGAGACTGTCATTCATTTCGGTGTATTGCCGCATATGGTCGAAGGCTTCTCTGAACTGATTTTTTTCCGCATACCATAGGGCGAGTTGATAATGACCGTCAGCCAGCATGGGCTTATCATCGGCATTGGATGCCATCCTTATTTTTTTCACCAGTACATTTTCTGTTTGAGTTTCATTGGATGAAGAATCGATTGATGCAAGTTGCGCTTTGAAGTCTACTATGGATAGTTTGTTATTAGAAGCCTCGGCCAACTTTAGCCCCGTCGCAAATAATTTCCTGGCTTCAATCAAATTGCCAACCTCTTTTTCCAATAGTCCAAATTGATATATGATGCTCAATTGTTCTAACTGTAAATTTAATTCCCTTGCTTTTTCCAAGGCCTTAGAAAAGTAGGTTCGTGCCTCACCGGTTTTTTCCAGCCTTCGGTTTACCTGCCCAAGTGCATTCCATGCTGTAATAATCCCACGCACGTCATTCTCCTGTTGCTTGATGACCATAGACCGCTTTAAATACGTTGCTGCAGATTCGTATTCGCCTAACGCGAGAAAGTCACTTCCGAGACTTTGCAGACAAAAAGACTGGCCACGTTTATTGTTTAGCGTTTCAAAAATGGTGAGCGCCTGGATGTGATAATCTGCCGCATTCTTTAGATCGCCAAGTTTAAAATATGCATTTCCGATATTGAGTAATTGCCCGGCTTTGGTGGTTTGATAAGCAGGGCCTTCCATAAAGCGTAGCCCCTCAATCATAAAAATTATCGCTTCTTTGTAATTACCATTTTTTTTTGCGTATAGCCCGGCGGTGAGATAATAATTAGCCCGATTTGTCTGCGCTGGATATTCGTCAGCCAAATTTTTCAATTTGCTCAGGTAATATGAAGCGCTGTCGAGTTCGTTGGAATTGTGATATATCGTAGTAAGCTGCGAATAGGCTGTAGATAATCCGGCTGTTGTATTAAGATTGTTTGCAAGGGTAATGGCGCGGAGAAGATGCGCTTTTGCTTTTTTTGTATCAGACCGAACCAGTTCAATTCCCAGGAGGTTTGATGTTCGAATTGAATTTGTATCGTGAGGATGTTTCTTCAACACCTCTTCTAAGCTATCAATAGAGAGCCGGTTTTGAGAAGAAACCGACAAACGGAAAACCAAAATAAATAATATGAATAGGCTTAAACGCATACTTTGGGAAATGAAAATACATAAAATATGCTTAGGTAAAAAATGATCTTTTGTAGCTTTTTTCGTTTGAAGTTGCGAAAACAGCTGTGACTTCGAGCTTCGAGGCACGAGTTCATTGGATAGGTGTTTCAAGGTACGAGGTACAAAGTACAATTGCAAGGTACAAGGTACAAAGTACCAAGTACAGAGATTTTCGAAACCTCAAACATCAGACATCAAACCTCAAACAACTTTCGCAAGCGCTTCGTTTTCGAAATCAACCTTGAACTTTGGACCTTGAACCCTGAACTTTGAACCCTGAACCCTGAACTTTGAACTAATAAACCAACAACGGAATTTCCAGGTCGAAGCTATAATCGTCGTCTCCGTTCCGGCCGCAAATTTTTTCTACCAGTGTTTTTCTGCGATGTGAAATCGCAAGGAGATCAGCATTTTCTTTTTGGAGAAACAGACGTAATCCTTCCGCGGTATCGGTATGTTCATTTTCATTGAAAATGATGTGTGGATATGAAATGCTGTTTCGGATAAGTTCTTCAAAATCTTCCCGACCTGTATTTCCCGAATGGGTGGTGGAATGTTGGTTGATATGAATAAGGGAAATGATTCCGTTAAACTTCTCTGCAAAGGCAGCCACTTTTTTTATGTCATTAAGATTGCTGTAATTATAGTCAGTAGCGTAAACCATTTTACGAAAGGGTTTGAACGTAATGCCTTCGGGGAGTGTAAGCACTGGTATTGGCGACTGGTCAATAACAGCGGCTGTGTGGCTGCCATACAGATATTTGCGAAGACCACTGTTGCCCTGTGTTCCCATAATAATCATCTCGGCTTGTGTTCTGCGACCAGCTTTGATCACTTGATCGGCGATCTCACCGGGTACAATATCGCAACTGGTCGTAACAGAACGTCGACGGAGTAATTCCTGAAAGTGTACTATTTCAAAGACGGTATTTCGTTTCGCATTGAGGGTTTCCACCGGAAGGTAGTCCGGTTCCTCCTCAATCGGCACAATAACATGAACCAAATGTAAACGTCCGCCATGATGCTTGGTTAATAAGGCACTGAAATGCGCTGCGGATTTAGCATGGTCTGAAAAATCGAAAGGAACAACTACATTCATGGCTTTGATGTTTAAGATGCCAATAGTTCAATTAAAGTTTGATGCCGCCTATTGGAAGTAAGAACGCAATGCAAAACGGTTGTGTTCACGCCTACAAAACCTGTTCTGGGACTGTATTTTATCCCTGAATGATTTATAAAAGTGCCGCTTTTTATTAATCGGTCTTGAGAAAGGCTTCGGATAACGAATGAGATGCAATTACCCGGCGATATGGTTTTTTATAACCATGGACATCGAGAAGCACACGAATTAACCGATCCTGTATTTTTATATTTTTTTTAATGAAGTAGGGCCGGAGTAAAATAAAATTCTGTCGGCGGAGCGATCGCTGAAGATGATTTTTTCAGCGTACTATTTTTATACAATGTTTACACGGCCTGTACCCATTGTTGAGAGCATCGTTCATTGATGAAAAAAAGACACGGTTTTTTCGTTGCATTCGTTTACCGGATCTGCAATGTAGGCTACCTGCAATTTTTAGCTTTTTATTACCCGCTAAAGTTATGATGTTACGCCGGATGAGGTGTAGTAATTCCCATGAAGTAAGGTCAGTGTGTTGTATCATACGTGATTTTAAACCGACAACAATTTTTTATTATACAGTTAAATTATAGATCACGAAACGTTGAAGACGCTTCCCAGCCGATCATCGCTTTCTTCCGGAGTGATCCCCAATGGTATTGCCCGAACCCACCTGATGATTGAATCACCCGGTGACACGGTATTAAAAAAGCAACAGGATTATCGCCAATGGCAGTGCCTACCGCTCTTGGTGCTTTAGGATACCCGATACGATTCGCAATTCTTCCATATGTTGATAGTCCGCCCAATGGAATTTTCAATAAGGATTCCCATACTTTCAGTTGAAATTCTGTCCCTTTTAAATGCAGTTTAATTTTGTTTAGTTGACTCCAGTCCTGTGTAAATATCTGAAGTGCATCTTGCTGGATCATATCCGCCAATTGTTGATACCGCGCATTCGGAAAAACTTTCTGTAGTTGCTGCAACGCCATGGGTTGATCGTCTGCAAAGGTAAGATGACAAATACCCTTTGGTGTTGAGGCCACTAAAAGATTTCCAAACGGACTTTCCGCGAAGCTGTAATTGATGAATAAATTTGTTCCTCTGTTTTTATATTCACCAGGTGTCATCCCTTCGATGTTAACAAACAGATCATGAAGCCTTCCTGTTCCTGAAAGGCCAGTGTCATGAGCGGCATCAAAAAGTGATACTTCACTCTCCTTTAGTAGTTTTTTTGCATGCTCAATACTGATATACTGCAGGAATTTCTTCGGACTAACCCCAGCCCATTGGGTAAACAGGCGTTGAAAGTGGAACGAACTAAGGTGAACCTGATCAGCGATCTCTTCAAGACCCGGCTGTTGTTTGAAATTCGCCTGGATGTATTCAATGGCCTCCGCGATCCTGACAAAATCGATTTTGTTCTCAGGTGACATATATTTCTCATTAGAATTTGTCAAAAGTAACAGTACAGCTCACCAGGGACTACCCGAATCTTGCTTACTTTAGAATTCTTGTATTACCCTCTTCTTCTTTATTAACGCCGATAGCCTTGCGAATAGCCGGGGCAACCACTGTACCAAAGAGTTCGATTGAGCGCATAAGTTTGTCGTGTGGTAATGTACCAACGCTCATTTGCGCGAGGAAACGTGTATGGTGGAATAACTCATATTCATACAAAATTTTATCGATTACTTGTTGCGGGCTTCCAACCAATAGTGATCCCGTTGGCTTCCTCATCTGTTCATAATGTTCACGATTCATCGCCTGCCATCCGCGTTCCCGACCAATCCGACTCATCACATCGGCGTACGAAGGATAAAAATCATCGGCGGCTTTTTGTGATGTATCTCCAATGAAAGTATGAGAATTTATGCCAACCTCGTGTGGGCCTTCATGTCCTGCAGCACTTGCAACTTCACGATAATACTGAACATGTGGAACAAACTGCTCCGGACTTCCACCTATAATCGCCAGTGCCATCGGTAAACCATACGTTGCAGCGCGCACAATGGATTCCGGTGTACCGCCAATAGCGATCCAGACAGGAAGTTTCTGTTGATAAGGACGAGGGTAGACACCAAGTCCCTGGATTGCCGGCCTGTGTTTCCCCTGCCACGTTACTTTTTCGTCCGCATTGAGTTTTAGCAGAAGGTCCAGTTTTTCGGAAAACAAATCATCATAGTCGCTTAGATCATAACCAAAAAGCGGGAATGATTCAATAAACGAACCGCGTCCGGCCATAATTTCCGCCCGACCCTGCGATAATAAATCAATGGTTGCAAAATCCTGGAATACCCTTACCGGGTCATCCGAACTCAGTACAGTGACAGCGCTGGATAACCGTATTCGTTTTGTTTTCGCAGCAGCAGCGCCAAGGATAACGGCTGGGCTGGACGCCATGAAATCCGGACGGTGATGCTCACCTACAGCATACACGTCAAGACCGACCTGTTCTGTAAGTGCTATTTCTTCCATCAGATCCTGTAGGCGCTGATGCGCGCTGATCATTTTTCCTGTATGCGGATCCGCTGTTCTTTCTGCAAATGTATAAACGCCCAGTTCCATATATGTGTTGCTTTAATTGACCCTCTATCAGGGGAATTATTTCTTTTTTCTAACAAAGCCTATTAGCGATTCTTGCTACGAAAATCGCTGGGAGATACGCCAGCGTACTTCCGGAATTGTTTGCACAGATGACTCTGATCTGTAAACCCAAACTCATCGGCGATTTCAGTCAGGCTGCTTTGACTGTAAAGCAACCGCGTTTCAATCAGTTTCAGTTTGTATTTTACAATGTATTGTTTTAACGGCTCCCCTGTATGCCTTTTGAAATAGGTGCTCATGTAGGCAGGTGCGTAATTAAATTGTTTACTGATCTGGTCCAGTCGCATTAGGTCGGGGTTGTATATATGCTGTCGGATATAGACAAGTATATCCTCCACCGACGAAATTGCGGATCCTGGTGCTGGTTTGGGTAGCGTCTGTTTAAGTACACTCCTGGCCAACATGGTCATGATGGATTTCATCAGTGAATCGCGCATCAGTTCAAATGATGGATCCTGACGGTGATTGTCGTATTCTGATCGAAGAACCAATAGCAAGTGGTGCAATCGTTGCTTTTCAGATTCATCGTGTACGATTGAACCTTTGCTTTGAAACGGTGTATGCAGTAAAAGATTAACGGTTTTTTGCCAGTTAGGATCTTTATCAGCCGCACTGTACCGGCTGAAAGATTCCATGAATCGAATGTAACAGAATTCAGTCCGGGACCGGATAATAAAATTGTGATAATCTTCAGGGCCAAGTAAAAATACGTCGCCCTGGTTATACCGGAATGCATAGCCGTTAATGTTATGAACGCCTTTTCCCTTTAAAATAAAAATGATTTCAAAGTACGTATGCTTATGTACAGGGTGTTCCCATGTGTCGCTTTCAAAGCAATAAATGTTAAATGGGTCGTGTTGAATATATCGCCGCATACAAATTAAAACTACCCATAAATAACGAATTTGTACAACTCAAGCTGCCTGTGCCGGGTTTAATTTTGCCGATAATTCATTCTTAAAAATAATATGTTACTGGCTTCACAAGTAAAACGGGTAGGCGTATTCTCGGCTTTAGCGGGAATACTCATTGTAGTATGCATGAGTGGTTTTAATGCTGACCCCGACTGGATACCTTTATTTGATAAAGATTTGAGTAAATGGGAAAATTACCTGAGTTACCGGCATACTATTAATTATAACGGATCGCAGCCCGCGGATGCAAAGGGAACGCTCATTGAGCCTATCGGATACAATAAGGATAACTATGGAGTATTTACGGTGATCCAGGAAAAAGGCGAAACAATGCTACGGGTGAGTGGAGAAATTTATGGATGTGTCTATACAAAAGAAACATTTGAAAATTATCATCTTCGACTCAAGGTAAAATGGGGCGAGCAGAAACATGTACCCCGCTTAGATAAACTCAAAGACTCGGGAATCCTGTATCATTCAATAGGAGAGAGCGGTGTAGATTACTGGCGATCATGGATGTTATCGCAGGAGTTTCAAATCATGGAAGGGCACATGGGCGACTACTGGAATATTGCCACTTCTACAATTAACATCCGTGCATTTTTACCGGAAGGCCAAATGAATAGTGTGGCAAGCTCTAAACAACCTTTTCTTCCTTTCGGATCCAGTATTCAGGCGGAGGGATTTTGTATGCGGAGTGCCGACTATGAAAGTCCAAAAGGAGAATGGACTGAATTGGAATTAATATGCTACGAAGATAAAAGCGTCCATGTAGTAAACGGAAACGTTGTGATGATATTGAAAAATTCGCAGTACAATGATAACGGCAAGCTTCTGCCGTTGCGCCGTGGAAAGATCCAACTGCAAAGCGAAGGTGCAGAAGTTTTTTTCAAAGACATTCAAATCCGATCATTGAAAAGCTTACCCGCGGAGTATGAATCGTTATTCTAACCCGCGGTAAGTATGTATGATATGCCCTGAGTTCCTGCTAAAAAAACTCAGGGCATTATGTTATTATTTATTATGGAAGCGCATCAATGAGGTCTATGAGTGCTGCTTCAGAGATCGCCTTGACATCGTCAGTTTTAATCACCTGCTGATGGCCTTCAGTGATGGTTGCTGATTGAACCGCATAATGCACCCGATCATCGATGATGCTTACCAGGATAAAATGAACTTCAAGACCAATGGGAACAAGACCGTAGTGCTCGGAAAATAATTTTGTATCTTCATCATAGCGGTCAAACAAAGCCAGGGCAGCGTCTCCCTTGTATGCCATGTAAACAGCACAATTTGCATTGTTGTAACCCTCGGGAACGTGTACCGTTACCGTTGTTTTCGGCCGTGGGTCATTGTACCAGCGATCAATGTTGGTCCAGCCAAACCGGCTTTGAAATGCATAGTAGGCAGTGTACCCTCCGCCGGCATTCTGGAAGCCATCGATAGCAACGTTGCGCTCACCAGCTTGTTCTTCCCAGATAACGTTGCACCGATTCTCATTGCATTCTTCAACACCGGTAAAGAGTTGCATGTTATCATCGGCTTCTCCTGTATTTGACACAGGGGCGATGATCACGTATTCTTTTGCCAGCGAAAGCTCCGGGCCACGC
The DNA here is from genome assembly GCA_035628875.1 of Ohtaekwangia sp. Classification (GTDB taxonomy): domain Bacteria; phylum Bacteroidota; class Bacteroidia; order Cytophagales; family Cyclobacteriaceae; genus Ohtaekwangia. The sequence continues at coordinate 57,669 of DASPIZ010000117.1, forward strand.
AGATCACCACCTTGCTTTTTGGTGGCCGAAACGTAAAACTGGCCTCCGGATTTTAAGGCAGTTAGCCCGCCCGTTTCCGTGCGTCCCATGGTCGGTTTTTGCATCAATACCATGGCGGAACGATTAAAGATCTCAATCACTTTAACGTAAACTTCACCTGTGACTATGTTTCCTTCGCGATCGATAAAACTTTCCGGAGCGAACTCAATAACGGTGCCTTCATCACAATAAACTGAACCTCCGGCAGAAGCATCGACGGTGAAATATTGTGTATTTTCCAAAACATTTCCGTCAACAAAAAATCGCAATGCGCCAGCGTCAGGAACCGGCTTTACAATGTTTTCATTACCATCGTCACAACTCCAAAAGAATAAGCCACTAAACAGAATAAAGGAAAAATATTTTCGCATAGATTGACATTTGTTTTGATGTTAATGGCGCATTTGTTCAAATGGTTACCACTGGAAAATGCGGCTTGTCGATATACAAGAAGAACAGCAGTTAACAGGAAGAATTTTACCGTTAGATGGCGTGGTAAAATTCTTTATATAGGTAAAGAACTTTAAACAACTCAAGATGAACAATAGCAAGCAACCAGAAGCATGGCAACGCGGCCCGGTTCCAGGTGTCCCCGGTCTCTTACAGCCGGTAGCCCATGCGTTAATTCAGGCAACGGAGGAGGTACACTTCGCAACGGAAGAGTTAGATGCTGAATCGTTGTGGGAAAAGCCGGCCGGTGTGGCCTCGGTTGGTTTTCACCTTCAACATATTCGCGGCGTTCTTGATCGACTATTTACCTACGCCCGGGGCGAAGTGCTTAACAAGGAACAATTGCAACTGCTGGCCACGGAAGAACAGCCGCGCCAGGAAGGTGTTCTTTCATGTGAACTGGTGGCTTTGTTTAAAGGACAAGTAGACCTGGCGTTGGAACAACTCCGTCACACGGATGAATCCACTTTACTTCAGCCGCGGGGTATCGGCCGTAAACAGATTCCAACTACGGTGATCGGGTTGTTGGTTCACGCGGCTGAACATACTCAACGGCATGTTGGACAGCTCATCGTAACGGCCAGGGTGATCGCCAAAAAAGATTACTGAAAAAATATTTGTGTACAATTAAACACGCTGTTGAAAAAATCAACACTGGGATTAGCAGCTAATGAATAACTAAACAAATGAATTATGCCATTGAACAACCTGTGTGCCGTAGGCTGTATCAATAAAATGCGTTATGATAATGTGGTATGGTGTTTTCTCTAATGGATCGTATAAAACTTGTTAAACACTAAAACCATACAAATATGAAAAAGGTATTCATTATAGCATGTAGTGCTGCTATGCTAAGTTTTTGTTCATTAGCACAGGCACAGGATTACGATTCATCTTCCGCGCAATACAACAACGACGGACAAACAGAAGCTGAAACAGAACAAGAGCTGGAAGAGGCTCGCGACGATATGCAGGATGCATGGGAGGGTTCAACAACAGAGACGGAGGACGATGTTAACAAGACTAAGGAGGATATAAACGAAGGTGTTGATGAAGCCCGTGACGAAGGGTCGCAGGCTGGTCGAACCGCAGCGGCTCAAATTAAAGATGAGAAGCTGGAGTCAAAAGTCGGACCGAACGGTGAACCAATCTTTATTAATGAACATGCTGAGTATTACTACATCAACGATGATGGACAGAAAGTAAAACTTGAAAAATCTGAACTGAAAGAAAAATCCGAATAGCCATTGCGGATTTAACTTAAAAAAAGGTCAGGGTGTAATCATCCTGACCTTTTTTTGTCAAGCAGTGTACACCTTACGGGCGGCGAGTTCAGAGACGGTATCGCGCGGTCGGCTTCGCATCGTCAGAATTTAAGGACCGATGCGTTGCATTATTTGCTTTACAGGATTGTCAAAAAAAAGCCCATCCGGAGGATTAACCGCCCCCCACGATCAAGGAGAGGACGACCTTTTTTTAGGAATAAAAATGAGATAAAGCCGCCTAAACCATAAATCAGGGAGCGGTTACTTTCGATTAAATTGATACTTCAATAAAGATCCATATTTATTTCATTACTATTAACTTATGTGCCTTTATTTAAATCTTTATCGTAAGTGATGTATGGTTTTAGCTCATGTATTACTTTATGTAAATGGAGTGGCAAAATAGCCCGTAATCGAGGTTTTAGTGATTGATATCCCGAAGGGGTGGCTATTTTGGGTTTCAATGCAAACTTCCTCGTTTTTCGAAGTCTGCTTAAAATCAGAGGCTGAATTAACTTGGCCGTTCGTCTCCGCCATTCCTTTCTTGCGACGTATTCGACTACGAAATTCGTTTATATTTGAAGGGATGAACAGGCATTACAAATCCAACGAACGAGAACTCGTAAAAGTCGCTACCTTTTTCAAGCGGCAGAGTAAGAAGCTGATTAATGAAGGTAGGTTGGGTGAAGAGCACCGAGCCGTTGAAGATGCGGTTGACCGGTTTTTGGAAGAGATGAACAATCATGCGAATACCAGGGCTTTCATCCTGGAGCAACGGCAGTATCTTTCAAAACTCGTAAAGGATAATGCAGTATGTCCCCGGTGCCATACCAACGATAAGCTGAAACTTTCGGGTGCGGAGAAGAATGAAAAAGGATGGAAAAGCAACCGTTACAAGTGTCGCAAGTGTAACATTCAGTTTACCTGGAACATGCCGAATAATCCCTGGGATATGATTCAATACATTGAAGATATCCTGAAACTTTTTTATTCCAAAGTTGAGAATCCTGAGCTTCCGGTGGAAGAAAAAGACCAGATTGTTTCCGGAATAGAAAGCATGCAGGCGAATCTTGATAAATTGAAACCCGTTATTGAAGCACATGACAAGGAATATGAAATGTTGCAAAATCGCGATAATGAAATGGAAAGGTTGATCCATGAATTTAAAAATTCCCTGTTGATAGAAAAGATCAAAATGGATACATGGGAAAACAAGAAACGATAACTAGGCATGGAATTATTAACCGTTTCCGGGATAAGCATAGAAGGCCAAGGCCAGCCAATCTTAAAAGACATCAGTTTCAATCAGCGCAAAAGACAAAAGATTGCCATTGCCGGGGAAACTGGTTCCGGTAAAAGTTCACTGCTAAAAGTGATTGCAGGACTTATGGTTCCGGATAATGGTGAAGTTAGTTTCGAAGGTGAGCATGTGCGATACGATCGTTTGGTACCGGGTCACCCGGGTATTGCTTATTTATCGCAGCATTTTGAATTGCCAAAGTCACTTCGCGTTGAGCAGGTCTTATCTTATTCAAATACTTTTTCGGATAGCACAGCCACCACGTTGTATGAGGTGTGTCAGATTGACCATTTAATGACCCGGCGAACAGATCAATTATCGGGAGGTGAACGTCAGCGTATCGCCATGGCCCGACTTCTCATATCGTCGCCCAGGTTGCTACTTCTTGATGAGCCATTTTCTCACCTTGATATCCCGCATAAGAACACATTAAAAACGGTGATTCACGATTTGAGTCGCAAGCTGAAGATTGCGTGTATGCTTGTTTCTCATGATCCTGCAGACACCCTTTCGTGGGCAGATAAGATCCTCGTCATGAAAGAAGGTCAACTCATCCAGCAAGGCTCGCCTGAAAGAATTTATAACCATCCGGTAAACGAATACACAGCCAGTCTTTTTGGGCGATACACGAAAATGACACCAGAACTTTTAAAAGTATTCGAAAAACAGCTTCGGCACACATCCTTTGGCGATGGTCTTTTTCTTCGGCCGGAACATTTCAGGCTGGTGAAGAAGGCATCGGGTGCAGTGAAAGGTGTACTGAAAGAACTCCGTTTTTTTGGGAGTCATTATGAAGCCACAGTCTACATAGGAACAAATGCGTTAATTGTCCACACAGACAATCCGGATATAAAGAAGGGTGGGACGGTATATGTAACCCTTTGAGCCGTGCATTAGTGTCCGGGAAAAAATTCATCGACCCGCACCGATCACCTTTCGGAAAAATTAGTGGGAAGTGGTATACCTCCTTCAGATCGAACCAACCTTGAACGTGAACTTAAGTCGTTAGCACCGTATGAAATTATAACGGGGAAAGATCACACAATCTCCTTCAGCGAATCAACGAGTAATTCATAGTGCTCTTTGGAATGTGTTGGAAAATTAGCGAATCTAAGTTGCGATTTTTTAAAGGATCCGTAACCGGAGCCAGGGTGCATTCCCTTCGTTTGTAGATGTTTCGTAATGCGTTCTGTATGGTCTCCACAATCGGCAACAATAACAGTTTTGGATTGAATGACTTTTTCCTGAACAAAAGGTTTCACTAATGAATGATTTTCTAATGCCTGGTAGAGTAACGTAGCTTTGTATTCCGTTTCTTTCCGGATGGTACTTATTCCTCGGCGAAGCATGTCTTCCACTACTTTGCTTAGCAGGTAAATTGAAAGAACATTTGGTGTTTCCGGTGTCTGGTACTTCACAGCATGAGCCTGTAAGCTTGGAATATTATGATAAGAGCCTATGGATAAACCTTTATTTAACAATAATTCGGCTTTAGCAATACATTTTTCGTTCACCATCCATACGCCCAAACCTGCGGGCAACCCGAATGCTTTCTGCACAGAGAAAAAAACAGTATCCAGTAGGTTGTAATTAAAATCAGGGAAAGGAAGTGAAGAAACAGCATCAACGGCGAGCAATGCTTCAGGATGAGCTTCCTTCAATTTGTAAATCGCATTCAGTGGCATAGAAACACCAGTGCTGGTCTCATTGTGCGTAACAGCAATTAACTCAGTATTATTGTTGATCTGAATTTGTTCGCCAAATCCTTTACCAAAGGCAACTTCACTTTTTTCGGCTTTTTTCCCGACCTGTTGCGCAATTTCAAAAAAACGTTTTGAGAAAGAACCGTTCACCAGGTGATGCGATTTTTCTTCCACGAGGTTTTGAATTATTCGTTCCCATATTTCTGTCGCCGAGCCGGTGAAATAAAGTTGGTAATCAGCGGGAAGCGATAACAGTTCGCGTAGCCCATCGGTTGCTTCCCGGTAAATCGTTTCAAACTTTTTACTTCGATGTGACAGCGAAGGAATGCCTTCTTTGAAAGCGGTACGAACATGGTCCTCAACGGTAAAATACAGTTGAGACGGGCCAGGGGTGAAGTTGGTATTCATAAGGTTGGCAGCAAAAGTAAATACTTTCCTTTCTAAAAAGAATGGTCTTAAAATAATTTACATTGGTAAACCATGACATCAAACGCCCGAAAACGTTTCCATTTTATAACTGTTACGCCGTTGTCAGGGAAAATGCCAGTGTTCTAATTTGAGAGATCATTCGTTTGCCGTTTACGCTATTTCCCGTGCAACTATTGCTATGGCGTACTAGTAAAAAAATACTTTAAGATCAAGGTTGTGGTGAACATGTGTTTTATCTATGTTCGTATTCCCATTGGGTTTGGGACACGTTTGCTGAACCTAACAATTATAAACAATACCGAGTTAAGCTTCTGATCAAAATCAGGCCTCATCCCGATTCGTCGGGACCTCGCCCAAAAAGCAGGTTAACAGAAGAAGGTTGCGATTAGCGGCAGCTCAAAACTTGTCTTATCTGAGGTTCAGAAACACCTCACCAAATCCTTTGGGTTTTTTACTGAATTTAAAGAACACAAACTCATGGCTCGTAGCTGGTAGCTCGCAGCTTTTTCAGTTTAGGCTTCCACCACAGAATTTGCAATATACAGCATCGCTGTCATGTCCTTCCCGCATACAATGCGGACATACTTGCGTTGATAATTTCTCGCGGGTTTTTAAACTGATCATTTCGGCAGATACAATTCCCGTGGGTACTGCAATAACACCATAGCCGAGGATCATTAGAATCGATGCCAGCATTTGACCAAGATCCGTATGGGGTGAGATATCGCCGTAGCCAACCGTAGTCATGGTAACAATTGACCAGTAGATACCCCGTGGTATGCTGGTGAATCCATGTTCCGGTCCTTCCACCATATACATCACCGTTCCCATAATGACTACCGTTGTGAGCACGGTAAAAAGAAAGACGATTATTTTATGCCTGCTGGAATTTAATGCATGAACTAAGTTTTGGCCACCCGCCACAAACCGTGGAAGTTTCAGAATACGGAATATGCGGAGTAACCGAATAACGCGGATAACCATTAAGGAATGTGCGCCTACAAAAAATAAACCGAGATACGTAGGTAATACTGACAAAAGATCGACGATGCCAAAAAAGCTCAGCACGTATTTCTTTTTGTTCGGAACAGCCCAGAGGCGAGCCAGATATTCCAGCGAAAAGATTATGGTAAAGAACCATTCTATGGCGAGGAACTCCTGGTGAAAAGGCACCCGGAACATCTCGACGCTTTCGAGAATAATGACACCGATACTTGCAACGATCAGGAGCAACAAGATCAGGTCGAATGCACGCCCAAGGCGCGTATCGGCTTCGAAAATGATCTCATAAACCTTTAGCCTGAATCCGCTTAGTTTTGCTTTAATTTTCACCTGTCGAAAATACGATCTTAATTCAACATAGAATCGTATCCAGGTAAAAAAGCTTAATAGAGGACACGGAATTTAATGGTGTGCTCAATGGCCTTGAGCTTGGCGATCACCTCTTTGTCATATTCCTTATTGATATCGGTAATAACGTAACCAATGGATTCATTTGTTTTGAGGTATTGCCCTACGATATTGATCCCATTATCCGCCAATATCTGGTTAATTCTGGCCAGAATACCTGGAACATTATTGTGTATATGGATTAACCGGTGCGCATCGTGCAGAGTTGGCAGCGTCAGATTCGGAAAGTTTACGCTGTTTGACGTACTGCCTGTGTTGATGTAATCCATGATTTTGCCAGGTACAAAACGTCCGATGTTTTGTTGCGCTTCAAGCGTACTTCCGCCAATGTGCGGTGTAAGGATTGTGTTGGGCAATCCACGGAGTTCGGAAACAAATTCTTCGTCGTTGCTGGCCGGCTCTTGTGGGAACACATCAATGGCGCAACCAGCTACTTTACCGCTAAGAATATTCTCACGGAGTGCCTGAATGTCGACTACATGCCCGCGGCTCAGGTTGATAAAAATCACACCTTGCTTCATCAAAGCAAACTCGGGTGAACTTATGATGTTGGCATTCGTTTTCCGGCCATCCACATGAAGCGAAATTACATCGCATTGTTCAAGTACCTCGTTCATCGATTTGCACTGAATGGCATTGCCAAGCGCAAGACGTTCTTCGATGTCATAAAAGTACACTTTCATTCCCATCGATTCGGCAATAACGGAAAGCTGCGTGCCTATATTTCCGTAACCAATTAAGCCCAGTTTCTTTCCGCGTACTTCAAAGCTTCCCTTCGCAGATTTGTCCCATTCACCCTGGTGCATTTTCACAGACTTGTCTACAATACCGCGCATCAGCATGATCATCTGTGCGATGGCAAGTTCTACAACGCTTCGTGTATTGCTAAAAGGTGCATTGAAGACTGCAATTCCTTTTTTTGTTGCTGTTTTAAGGTCGATCTGGTTTGTTCCTATACAAAACGCAGCAATGACCATCAGCCGGTTCGCATGTTCCAGTACTTTTTCGGTAACCATCGTTTTAGAACGGATACCAATAACATGGACATTTTTGATTTTTTCAATAAGCTCTTCTTCTGTTAATGCAGCATGATAAGTCTCTACATTAAAACCTTCTGCCTTTAATAATTCTACCGCTACAGGGTGTACATTCTCAAGTAAGAGAACATTGATGCGGTTCTTGGGGTATGAGATTGCAGTATTCAATTTATTGAGGTATAAAAATTCATCAAGACTTGGTGTAATATGATCCGCTTTGGCCTTTACGTTTTCACGTGCTACATTTTCTGTGAATGCAAAAAATTTATTGGCCAAGCCGGATTGTTTAATTTCATAATCTGTATAGCCATCGCCGATTACATAAATATCTCCGGGAAGGTTCAGCTTCTTAAGCTGTTCAACTTTACCGCCATTGGCTGATAAAGGATTTTCTTCATCAAAACCAATTACCCGACCTTCTGCATCGAAACGGAATTCATTGGCGAGTATGTTCTCAGGTTTAATGCCGAACTCAACTACGATCGGTTCAATAAACTCTTTAAAACCATTGGAAACAATGTAAATACGGTCAGCATATTTTTGAAAGAATGCTTTGTTCCGTTTAAACGATTCTGATACACTTCCCTTTAGTTCAGTGATTAAAAGAGGAAGGTGCTGGCGCGACGGAGCGAGTAAATTCAACCGGCGTTCGAGCGATTCCCGAAACGACATCGAACCATTCATCCCCTGATTGGTGATATCCAGGATCTGTTGTTTTCTGTTTTCTTTATCGGGATGTCCGTTCAGAGAGATATCTGCGAGTACATCAAAGGCTTCTACTTTTGTAAACGTGCTGTCGAAATCGATTACGAAGTACTTATTGAGTTTCATGGCGTTAAATGACGCTGCAAAGGTAAAAGTATTGCATTTACTTGCTATGTTTTGAAGATAAGTTATTATGAAAAAAATCAAAAATCAGACATGATTCAAAAATCAGAAATCAAAAAATGCCATGGCATTTAAAAACGAAAATGAATGATTAAACCGGATGTAATGCCAACTAACATTCCGTAGGTTATTGGTTGATCTGCGCGGGTAGGGAGTAGGTGATAAGAAGTTATCCTTTAGCCTGAATTCAATGATTATGTCACCTTGCTATTCAGTAAGCGAAAGTGAAGCGAAAGATAGCGCATTCAAGCTGCAAAATAAATCGTGCTTTTATTCAGGTTGGATCTTGAACCTGATTAGTTATTTTTCTGCTCAAAGTTCCAAAACCATGGCGGTTGCTGAACCGGGGCAAACGTGAGAAAACTCGGAAGAAGTTTTTAATGATTCTGGAATTGCATCACGGGGAATAGAACGGAATCCGCGTTTCTCAAAAAAGCCATGGGCATTTTCCGTTAATAGATAAATTCCCTTCAGTCGGCGTTCTCTGGCTTCGTCGATAAGGTATTCGGCAATATTGGTACCCACCGATTTACCACGGATTCCCATTTTCACTGAAAGCGAACGAAGTAAACCGTAATCGCCGTATACTTCAAGACCGCCCGTGCCCACAAGTATGTTACCTTCAAAATAGCCAACCAGTAAATCTTTCTGAAAATTAAGATCATCTGCCGGGAGGCCAGATGCTTTCAGCAAGGACCGGAATTCATCGAATCCTTTTTCGTCGTCAATGATTTTATAAGTAAGATCCATTGTAAGTGATTAGTTACCCAGCAACCCGGTGAAATATGGTTAGCGCTGTAAGTTTTATTTTCCTGTCTTCAAATAAACAAAAAAATCATCCGGAATAGCAATTTTATTCTCGCCTGAGCCGGATTATTTCGGATGTCTGTCCGGTTAAACATGCACTCTATTTGCATAGTAGTCTCAATCAAATTTTATTTAATCGAAGATACGACATCAAAAAGAAGAAACCTGCTGACGCAAAGCTGAGTACCGGCGGCCAGAAGAAATAAGTAACAGCGATTATTGCACCACAGCACAACACAATGCTATTCAATAAACTTATTTTCTTAATCACCACCGAATTTAAGTGAAGCAGCTGGACCAACATAACGCTTACAATTCCCGACCACAAAAAGAAAAGGGAATAACACAAACTCAATCCATTAAGAAAGTCCATCATAGATACAGGTGTTCCGCCCACGACACGTTGGTAGTCGTTCATTGATTTCAATAAGTTAAGCTCTGTATCATTCGCAGGAATGAGCCCGGTGAAATTATTATGCAAGGTGAAATGTAAAAACAATATGATGTGACCGATCAGGTGGCTAATGCCAGTCAGAATAAGTATATACGATCCAATGCGGAAGAATAACATAACGCATGATCCTAAAAGTTAATGCCTTTATAAGATGATGAAAAAAAAAGGATGGCATTGCGGCCATCCTTTTAATCGGTGTTGTAGCAATGCTATTTTTTTCGTTTGATTACCTTTTCAACCGCACGCACAATATTTTCTGGTCCGAGACCATATTTTTTCAACAATTCCGTTGGTGTTCCGCTTTCGCCAAAACTGTCATTTACAGCCACCATTTCAAGTGGTGAAGGGTTAAAACGGGAAAGCACCTGTGCTACACTATCGCCAAGCCCACCGTTGATCTGATGTTCTTCGCAGGTTACGGCGCAACCAGTTTTACCAACTGACGTAAGGATTGCTTCTACATCGAGTGGTTTAATGGTGTGGATATTGATCAGCTCTACGCTGATGCCTTTCTCGGCAAGAATCGCTTCGGCTTCAATGGCGCTCCATACAAGGTGTCCACAAGCAAATATGGTAACGTCCTTTCCATCGATCATTTTATCAGCTTTGCCAATGGTGAACGGACGATCCTGTGTAAAAATCGGCCAGCTTGGGCGACCAAACCTAAGGTAAGTCGGGCCAACATGATCTCCGAGGGCAAGCGTGGCTGCTTTTGTCTGGGCATAATCACACGGCACAATTACCGTCATTCCCGGGAGCATTTTCATCATACCGATATCTTCCAGTATCTGGTGCGTTGCGCCGTCTTCACCCAGCGTAAGGCCGGCATGCGATGCACATATCTTAACGTTTTTATCTGAGTATGCGATAGACTGACGTATCTGGTCGTACACCCGTCCTGTTGAAAAGTTGGCGAATGTACCGGTAAAAGGAATCTTACCGCCAATGGTCATACCGGCAGCCATTCCCATCATATTTGCTTCTGCAATTCCAATCTGAAAAAACCGTTCGGGAAACTCTTTTTTGAATGCATCCATTTTAAGTGAACCAGTAAGGTCGGCGCATAACGCTACCACATTCGGATTCTTTTTTCCCAGTTCGTGTAAACCAACTCCAAATCCGGAGCGGGTATCTTTCTTTTCGGTGAAGGTAAATTTCGTCATTCGTGTTACGTTTTCAGGATTGGTGTTTTGCAACTTACGTCATTTGTTGCATTATGACATCAGGTGCTTTAAGCGCTGCGAAAGTCGTAAAATTTTTGGATTCTTCCGAGTATCCTATTATTCTTTGCCGGATATGTCTTAAAGATTTTTTCGTGGTCTGCTTAAATTAACCAAAATTGATTTATGGTTTGTTCACCTTGAAATGTGTTAAAGTTTGTTAAGAAAAGCTCCGCAGAATCCAAACATGTAACTGTGATCATTTCCCATCGTTACCAGGGCTAACCAACGCCAATGCTATGAATGAACCACAACATCCGGAGAACAGGGAAAATCGACGCTTAATTTTTTGGGTGATCTTTGCAATTGTCATTGCTTTGTTGCCCTGGTTTGTACTGATGTAATCCAGGGTTTACTGGAATACATTCACGCTTACCGTTTGGCCCGGTCTTACCTGAAATACTTTAAAGGAAGTGTATTTACTTCCGCCACTGTTCTTTACCCTAAATACAACTTTGTATTTGCCGGGAAGGATGTCTAGCGAGAAATTGGATTTCATATTATCCAGCGCCATCACCCATTGCTGTGATCCGTCATCCTTCATTTCATAGAGACTGCCGTAGCCTGTGGATATTGTATTGAAGTTTACGACGCCGTGAGTCGGAATCAATAAAGATGTTGTTTTATCCGGTTTTATTTCCACTGTAAAAAATCGCCTGGGTAAGGTAATGGTTTCAACTTCGTAGTGCCCTGCCAGATATTGATGTGGTTGATGACCTTGCTGAACCTGGATCACTTCGCGTTTTCCTTTTTCACGTACAATAGCCTGAAGGTTGTTGTTTGTATTGCCTTCCTGCCGGATAACAAGATCACCTTGCCGCACAGGTATTGTTACCGTAGTGTGTTTCCCCCGTGTGATGCTAACGTTTCGCTTGATAATTGGTGGTGTTGTGTTAACAACAAGATCATATTCAATCAGGGGATCAACCTGTACTGAATCCGGCTTTCCGTTGCGGTCGATGAAGTGTACGAACTCATAGGCTGATTGTCCTGTTATGGCATTAAAAAAAGATACATTGATATTGGATTCCGGCTTTTGATTTGTTCCAATGAGTTCAAGACTCATTGTGGTTTTTCCCAATGAAACCTTCAGCGCCTGATTGATCACATCGTGAAATACGCCAGGCGTATCGGCATTCACAAATTTACCGGCACATTCAAGTGAGGCTTCCGCCTTCATTCCCAATCCAATAATGTAAGGTTGTAAAATTACGCCGCTTTTTTGCAATGCAAGCGATGTGGCGCATGGATCACCGCCGCAGGATTCTATACCATCGGTAATGATGATGACAATATTCCTGAACTCCTTGGTAGCAGGAAAATCAGAGGCAGCTTGTTGAAGTGCATAAGAAATGGGGGTGACTCCTTTTGGATTGATGGCATTGATTCTGTCAATGATCGCCTGGTGATTTTGTGGCTTAAAAGGAACGACAAGTTCTGTATCGGTACATTTTTTCTGATCGGGCATAAAGCGATGTCCATAGAGGCGTAAGCCAATCTCGATTTTTGAATCGACACGAAGCGAATCTACAATCTTGGTCAAGATAGATTTTGCTACATGCAATTTTGATTGATTGGGTCGGCCCCAGGTTTCGAGCATACTACCGGAAGCATCGACCAGAAAAAGAAGACGTGTTTTATCCGGCAATTTTTGTGGCTGAGGTTGGGCCTTCAACGCCCAGCCGGAAAACAGTAAAAGGACAATAATGATTAAACGATATAGCATGAATGTCTTTGTGGTAAAGTTAAAACGAATCTGCCATAAACGTGGTATATAGGCAGTTACTTTAAACCATGGCGCATGGGTACCCTTTCATGAAGGAAAGCGATTCTTTGCTGGGAACAATATCAATAAATGGTCCAAAAGTAAAAATGCCGGGCTGGGACCGGCATTTTAAAAACTTTATGCTGTATAAAAACTGTAAGCTTAATTAAGCGGGGTATTAATAATCACCAATTGTTTCCTCGAGTTGGGCGAGGGCTTTTTTCAATTCTTCATCATTAGGAGCAACGCCGTGCCATTTGTGCGATCCAACCATGTAATCAACGCCAAATCCCATTTCGGTTTTCATCAGATTCATCACCGGCTTTCCTTTGCGGGCCAGTTGTTGCGCCAGTGTTATTCCGGCAATTACATCTTCCATGTTGTTTCCATTGAACGTGTTTACGGTCCAACCGAAAGCTTCCCATTTTGCCTTGAGATCCATTAAGGATAAGATTTTATCGACAGGTCCGTCAATCTGCTGACCATTATAATCGATGGTGGCAATGAGGTTATCTACTTTATTGTGGCCGGCATACATGGAAGCTTCCCATACCTGGCCTTCTTGTAGTTCGCCATCACCCATAAGTACATAGATGAAACGATCATCATTCTTTAACTTTTTTACCTGAGCAGCACCAATCGCAACGGAAAGTCCTTGTCCCAATGAACCGGAGGCAATGCGGATACCAGGAAGATGCTCATGCGTTGCAGGGTGACCTTGCACACGCGAGTTGATCTGGCGGAAGGTGGCAAGTTCTTTTGGATCGAAGTAACCGGCGCGCGCAAGCGTTGCATACCAAACAGGTGAAATATGGCCGTTGGAGAGGAAGAAAAGATCTTCACCATCTCCACTCATATTAAATTTATTGTTGTGCTTCATGAAATGGAAATAAAGGGCAACGAAAAATTCGGTGCAACCTAAAGATCCACCCGGGTGACCGGACTGACAGGCATGTACCATGCGTACAATATCCCTGCGGACCTGAGATGAAAGCTGTTTAAGTTTGGCAATATCGGTTGATTGGCTCATCAGTATTTTAATAATGCCGCGAATATACCGTGTGCACAGGTTTACTCCAAATTACAAATTTATTTTTAAACCTTGTTCTTAAATAAATTACACATGGCCACCCAAACAGGATCATAAGAGTAATATTTCCAGAACTGAATGCAACAAATGAACTGTTGCATTTTCGGAAAACAAATTATTGTATTATTGGATAATGGCCGTAATTTTAAAAAATACATCGCTGTATCCTTCAACCCTCTCGCTATGCAGCAACTCGAACACATTGAAATACCTGGATGACGAAATTCCCGACACGAGTAAAAGAAAAGGTCGATTCTATTGCCGCCATTGCTGAAGACCTTCCATGTGTAGTGATTATTCACACGCCCTTATTAGAAACTGTATATATGTCACCACGGGGATTAGAACAACTGGGCATGAAACTGGAAGAGCTTCAGATGATGACTGCACAACAATATCATGAAAGATTCTTTAATCCTGAAGACGCGAAAGAGTACGTTCCAAAATTAAAAAGTCTGATGGAAAGTAATTCCGATAGTCACGTGTCTTTCTTTCAACAGGTTAGGGTAAATGCAGATTCGGATTGGACATGGCACATCAGTTCAATGAAAATACTGATGCGTGATGAAGCCGGAAACCCTGAATTGTTGATCACCATTGCTTTTCCTGTTGAATCAATAAACCATGTAACCCCAAAAGTTTCGCGCCTCCTGGAAGAAAATGATTTCCTTCGGAAACACTATACTGAGTTTTCAAAACTTGGTAAGCGCGAGATAGACGTACTCCGCTTGCTGGCACGTGGTCATAGTTCTGCGAAAATCGCTGAAGAACTTTTTATTTCTGTGGCAACGGTAGAAACACATCGGAAGAACATCAGAAGCAAACTTAACGCTAATTCGATCTTTGAGCTCGTGCAATATGCCCATGCCTTTGATCTGATTTAGAAGTTCAAGGTTCATGGTTCAAAGTTCAAGGTTCAAAGTTCGTGGTTTCAAAGACTGACACTGGGTCAGGGAATATTGTTTCAGGTTTGATGTTTGATGTTTGAGGTTGGTTTTACGATAACGAATGGATTATTGTCAACTCATAAATTAGCCAAACAGAGGCGGCTCGGGGGGCAAGGATTGGCGTTGATCAAGTTAGGATGCCGGTATCCATTCCCTTCGTTACCTTCATCCTGATGCGTTTGTGCCGCGGCACAAACATGCAGAAGGATCCCCCGGAACAGCGGAAGAAATGATTCGTAAAAGAAAGCGCAGGAAACGCGGGAGTTGTTGGCAACACATAAGTTATTGACCAAACAAACTCGAGGCTCGTAGCTCATGGCTCGTAGCTTCTCCTCGAAAGAGAGCTAATCCAGGGCGAGGGATGTCAATCGTTTTGGTTTGATGTTTGTTATGGTTTTGAAAAATTGAATGTTTTATCGAAAACAACCTGAAGCTTGCATTTGATGGGAAACACCTAAATTATGGATCAAACAAACTCGCAACTCGCCGTTAAAGCGTCAGCGCGGGTATCCGAAGCAAAGCAATTGGGCAATCTTTTATGGTTGATAAATGACATACTTTCGAAATCAAATTTTAATTTCAAACTTCAAAACGTTCATACCGACTCGAAACGCTAACCCTCTCAAGTTCACTTATGAAAAAAACAATCATTTCGGTCACTTCGCAAATGTGCATGTGCTGTATTGCGATCTTGCTTCTTTGTACTGTTCATACATTCGGACAATCGCAACCTGCTCCGCAAGGCTATGGGTTGTCGTCCTATAAAACAGAAACAAAAGGTCAGTATATGAAACACTGGCTTTTGGCTGGACCAGTGAAGATGACCTTCACCGGAAACTCACCCGATATGCAAGCGCAGGAATTGTTCTTCAGGGAAGACAGTTCCTTTAATATCACGGTTACATCTGACAAGCCCATCTCCCCCTATGTGTATAAAGAAAAAAAATACGCATGGAAACCTTATACTTCTTCTGCCGACGTCATTGATCTGGATACCGCGTTCAACAAAGTAGATTATGCTGCCGCCTATGCAATGGGCGAGATTGTCTCCCCGGAGAAAAAAACAGTTTTGCTGGCTGTGGGAAGCGATGATGGCGTAAAAGTATGGATCAATGGTAAGGTGGTTCATGAAAACTGGATTCCGCGCGGCGTAGTACCCGACCAGGATGTATTTCCGATTGCTCTAAAGAAGGGAAGCAATCAGATCGTTATCAAAGTTCAGGACATTGCCGGGGGTTGGGGTTTTACGGCTCGCATACTGGATGACGTGTCTGTTTCTGAACGTTTTGTGTCCGCTTGTGGTAATGGATTGCTTGACGAGATTAATATGTTATTGGATGCAGGGGCAAATATTAATTTCGTAAACGACGTTGGATTGTCGGCTATTGGTAATGCCCAGATCAAGGGCATGGATGAAGTAGTAACGTTGCTAACGAAGAAAGGCGCGACTCGTCATCCGGTTCCACCGCCGGAAATTTTAACGTATGGGTTATATAAGTGGTTAAATGATAAGGACGCTCCAGGCGTGGCGGTATTGATTGCAAAAGATGGTAAAGTTCTATATACAAATGGATTTGGTTTTGCTGATATCGCAAGGAAGGAACGCATTTTACCTGATACAAAATTCAGGATCGGCTCAATTACAAAACAATTCGTTGCTTCAGCGATTCTTAAACTGGAAGAAGAAGGTCGTCTTAAACGGAGTGATAAACTGAATAAATATTTTCCGGAATTTCCACGGGGAAATGAGGTAACGATTCAGCATTTATTGACCCATACGTCAGGTATTCACAGTTATACCGGTAAAGATGATTTTACTACGCGTGTGGTAGGACCGATTACACCTGATGAACTGGTTAACTATTTTAAGAATGACCCTTATGACTTCAATCCAGGTGATGCATTCTTGTATAATAACTCGGGTTATTTTTTACTCGGATTGATTATTGAAAAGACAACTGGAAAAAATTACGGTGATTTTTTGAAATCAAAATTCTTTGACCCACTTGATATGAAAAACACGGGTGTCTACACATCATCTTTAAAGCTAACCAAAGAGGCCAAAGGGTATACAAGTGAAAATGGAAGGTATGAACGCGCGCTGGACTGGAATATGGACTGGGCCGGGGGGGCAGGGGCTTTATACTCTACTGTGGAAGATCTATACAAATGGAATGAAGCCGTGTTTAATGGAAAGGTATTAAGTGAAGCAAGTTTGAAAGCAGCGTTAACCGCCGGAGCTTTAAACAATGGCCAGCCAATTTCAAATGGATCTTATGGCTTTGGCTGGGTTCTCAATGAATTTCGTGGTGAAGAAGTTATCCAACACGGCGGCGGACTTCACGGGTTTGTCTCACAACTTTCACGGTATAGAAACAATAACCTCACCGTTGTAATCTTAACCAATGTAACACCCCCTGAAGTTAATTTGAATGCTAATATCATTGCTGAATATTTTTTATGGGATAAACTTGACAAGCAAACATCATTTTCTGAAAAGGAAGCTGCTAATCAGAACGTAAAGATCTACGAAGGCCGGTATGATTTCACGAATGGTGCAGTGATGACCATTACCGCCGAAGACAATAATTTGTTTGCGCAGCTTTCAGGCCAAGCCAAGTTCCCCATCTTTCCTTCGGGAGAACATGAGTTTTTCTGGAAAGTAGTGCCGGCGAAAATCAAATTCGCAAAGGATGAAAATGGTAATGTTGTATACGGAGATTTTTCACAAAATGGCCAGGAGATCAAGGTGATGAAACTTAAAGAGCCGGAAATCATCAAAGTTGATCCTGCAATCTTTAAAGCCTTTACAGGAAAATATGATTATGGAAACAATATGGTAATCACCATAACCGAAGAGAATGGAAAACTCTTTGCACAGGCGACAAATCAACCTAAGTTTGAGTTGTTTCCGGTAGGTGAAAAAGAATATGTGCTAAAAGACATTAATGCCAAAGTAACCTTTGAAGACAAGGACGGCAAAGTTACCAACATGATTGTCGACATGGGCGGCCAGAAAAAAGCGGCGCCCAGGGTTGAGTGAGAGAAGCTGCTAGCCATCGAGGGACGAGGTAAGGTACGAAAATACGAGGTAGGAATTCGAAATACGAGGTAATGAGGTTGAGGTGCAGGTTGTGATTAAGCTTTTATGTTGCTTTTCGAAGGCTTATCAGTCGTCGGAACACGAACCTGGTGTCAAACATCAAACTTCGGGCAACTTCGAAAACCCGTCGATTTTGAAACCCACGCACTTGAACTTGACCTTGAATCTGGAACCTTGAACGTGAATCTTGAACTCACCCATGTACTTTTTTAACGGAAAACAAACGGATTTATTCCGGGGAAGAATGGAGATTCATGCTTTCAATCAAATGACGCGTTCGTTTTGATGTGTTTTTAAAAACAAGATCCCAATGAAAAACCTTTCGTCCCTTAAACCTTTGCTGATCGTTCTGGCAATTATCCCTTTATTAGCAACCTCTCGTGATGACAAAAGTTCAAGGAGCACGCAGAATTCTATCAAAGTAGATGAAGCCCCTTTTAATGTGGTAGTACCCATGTTGTTGGGTGTATCTTCTAACAATGAAGGGCATGCTTATTTCAATTTTACCAATGGTGATTTCGGTAATTTGAAATCACTGACCGTCGATTTTAGTTACATCGGTGGCGGAAACGTAGAAGGTGTATATACATTTCCTGAGAACGGAACAGATCGCCTTCTGAACAACTGGCTTACAGAATATACTGTGTTCAGCGTGCAGGAAGAATCGTTTGTTCCACTTCAAGCTGGAACTGTCACAGTAAAACATCACGGGGATAACGATTACGAGATTAAAATGGATTTAACAATGGAGGATGGAACCGTAATTAATGGAACTTACCGCGGTGATTTTGAAGCGCAATTCAAAGACAAATAATTCTACAAAATAAATGTGCATCCAGGATTACCAGGCTAAACACTGGTAATCTTAACTTCAACACGCCGGTTTTTCTTTCGGTTTTCTTCGGTATCGTTTCTTAGCAGTGGTTGCGCTGCGCCGTATCCCTTTCCCTTGATTCTCTTTCCGGATATTCCTTTTTGCATAAGGTACTTTTTTACCGTTTCAACCCGCTCGCGGGATAGCTTCAGTAATGCTTCCGGATTTCCTATGTTATCAGTGTGACCGGATAACTCAATCTCCATCGAACGATTTTGATCCATAAGGTTTGCCAGTCGATTCAACTCAGTGTATGATTCCGTCTTTAACGTTGCCTTGCCCTTTTTAAAAAACACGTTTTGCAATGCAAGCACTTCTCCAACGGTTAATGGGATGAGATGAAGGTTTTTTTCAATTTCTTTATAGGTGTCTGAATGGGTTAACGCAACCGAATCGTAAGCCGGTAAATAACCTTTCGCTGACGCATAAAAATGATATTTCCGCCCATAAGGGAGTACAACAGAATAATAGCCCTGTAAATCTGAGATGGTTTCGGTAAATCCTTTTCTCGTCTCGGCATCTTCCACGGTGATGATAGCCTGAACAGGTTGTTTTGTTTTATTACTTAACGTGAATCCCTGTAGCAGCACAACAGGATTCGGTCGTAGTTCTTCAGGAAGTTTTACACGAATAATATCTGTATCACCATATCGCTCATGGATCGATACGAGGTAAGCATAATTACCAGAAGCAGGTAGGGTATAATAGGCATCAAACAAGGGTGTATTGATTTCTGGGCCAAGATTAATAGGCTCAGTCCAGTTGGTCCAGGTATCATCCAATCGTCGTGTCATAAAAATATCAACACGTCCGTAGCCGGGCCTTCCGTTGCTTCCGAAATATAAGGTGCGGCCATCTGCAGCGAGATAAGGGGAAAATTCATCGCCGGCTGTATTCACCACCGGACCAATATTTAGCGGTTTGGCCCATCGGCCCTTTTCTTTTTTAAAGCATACATAAATATCGCGTTCGTCAACATCGGTTTTGTACTTCACGTTCTTTTTGGTCTTCGCTGTATATAGAATTGTTCTTCCATTGGGTGAAAGGCAGGATTCAATAAATTCTGATTCATTGGTCAGGTGAAGATCAAGGGGTTCATCTGCAGACCATCCGGTTTCTGTTTTTTTTCGTACGCGAAACCCGCCGCTTCTATCATTTCGTACACGGTAAAACATCATCACATTGTTATCAGCACTCACCGCAGTGAGATTGTCTGCTTTAATTGAATTAACATCTGCACCCATGTTTTTACCTTTTCTCCAATGTAACCCGTCCGGAGAAGTTGAAACCCAGATGTCCTGCTTATCGGTTGAGCCGCCGATATTATCAGGCGAATGTTTCCTTGCAAAGTATAATGTTTTACCATCAGCTGAAATTAGGGGATGGATTTCAGGATATCTGGAGTTGATCCCCGCACCAATATTTTCACGCACGATACCTGTGGCTTTGGTTGGGGATAGATTAATGTTGGATTCCGATAAAAGCATAAAGTTATCCACGTGTAATTCACCTTTAAAGAAAGTGATTATACCCACATCGGTTCCAAACCAGGGGAGCGGTTTTTGTCTCCCTACGAGTACATCGTTCAAAAAAAAATGTAATACACCCTGTTGCTGCGCAATGCGTAGCGTATTGGTTTGGTTTCCGGTTTTTACGAGAGACGTTTTGATTTTTTTTCCGACGTCTCTTTGTCTGTGATCAGTGTATATTTGATAATAACCATCGCTGGATATGGTGAACGAATGATGTTGTTTTGTTTCCTGTAATTGTCCCCACACCAGCCCAGCCCTTGCTTCAGATAGATCTACGGACGAATCGGGTAATGTGATATCAGCCTGGAGGATAAAATCTTTTGCATCGTCAACAAACCGTTGGATCGTAAATGTGTTGACCGGTCCGGAATACTTTCGGATTAAAAATTTTCCATTCGTGATGGTGGTTGTATAATCACGGTTATCTGTGATATCCCAACCGTTGTGGTTTCGGTTGAAATTTTCGTTTACAAGTGTATCTGGTTGAGCATAAACTGGAAAAATCAGAATAGCATAAAAAAGAAAAATGATACTGCTTTTTCTTAAGCTTGAAGATGAAATCCAAGGTTTTTGAATCGTCGTACCAGCCTGCCGTTTTTCCATTACTTTATACTCCAACAATTCCATGCCTGGAAATCCCTTAGTAAATATAGTATCGTAAACAGTTGCTTAAAAATTCGACAGGTTAAATTTGTTTTTATAAAACGTCGTCAGGACAAAAAATCACAAAGGTGAGGAAATGATCAAAGCCGTTTTACATTCTTTCTTGGAAGGGCTTTATGTAATGAATAATGATAAAAACAATATAAGTGATGTTCAGTCAGGATCCCGGCCGTTTAAATTTTAAATTCCATTTATAGAACGCTGGTAAACGTTCTTTTTTAAACTAAATTCATCTATGCAACAACACTTCCTTGTTGCAATTTTTTTCGTTTGAAAACTCTCTGTTATATTGGAGGCTATGTTTAAACCAAAATTATCATGGTAGTCTCTTTTCAAAGTAAAAATGTTCTTTTAACCGCAGTAGCTGTCATACTCTTGTCGGGTTGTAAAACACCTGCTACTGAAACGCAGGATCAAAAAGTGGCAGAAACACCAAAAGCGGATACAGTTAATCACCCGCTGGTGACACACATCTATACAGCAGATCCGTCTGCCCATGTGTTTGAAAACAAGATTTACATTTATCCCTCACATGATTTCGAAGCCGGTATACCAGAAAATGATAATGGTGATCATTTTGGAATGAAGGATTACCATATTCTTTCGATGGACAGTGTAGGAGGAGAGGTAACAGACCATGGTGTAGCGCTTGATATAAAAGATATTCCGTGGGCCGGAAGACAATTGTGGGCGCCGGATGCTGCTTTCAAAAATGGAACGTATTATTTGTATTTCCCCGTAAAAGATAAAGAAGATATCTTCCGTATCGGGGTTGCTACAAGTGACAAACCAGCAGGTCCTTTTAAAGCGGAAGCAAATCCGATCAAAGGTAGTTATAGTATTGACCCTACTGTATTCCAGGATTTCGATGGCAAGTATTATATGTACTTTGGTGGTATCTGGGGCGGACAATTACAACGGTGGCGCACCGGGAAATACGATGTAAACGGAACAGAAGTTCCTGCTGAAGAAACCGCGCTTTCTCCTAAGGTTGCCATGCTCAGTGATAACATGCTTGAATTTGCTGAACCTGTAAAAGACGTACAAATTCTGGATGAAAATGGAAAGCCACTTCTTGCTGGTGATAATAATCGTCGTTTTTTCGAGGCCGCATGGATGCACAAGTATAATGGTAAATACTATTTATCTTACTCTACCGGTGACACGCACTTCATAGCATATGCTACCGGTGATAATCCTTATGGTCCTTTTACTTACCAGGGCGTAATCCTAAATCCTGTAGTAGGATGGACAAACCACCATTCGATCGTTGAACACAACGGTAAGTGGTATCTGTTTTATCATGACAGTAAGTTGTCCGGAGGAAAAACACATTTAAGAAGTGTGAAAGTAACTGAACTGACACATCGCCCGGATGGCACCATTGAAACGATTGATCCCAAATAGTTTTAAAGTTCAAAGACCCTACCACCGGGTCCGACTGGCTTATCCAGAATCGCCTTGAAGGTTTGCGTTTGGAGGTGTGTTATATAGTAGGAGTTTAAGGTTCAAAATTGATTTCGAAATCTTAAATGGTTTCGAAATCAACCTGAATCCGATGGCTTTATCAAAAACACAGCAGTTACAAATAAACAACTCACGGCTCGAGCTCGCGGCTCGTAGCTATTAAAGAAAATATTGTTTATATTCGTTTTACTGAGAACATTTGAATAAGCATGCTGGATCCCATTAAACTCGCGCATTTCCGAAATCTTGTTTCGCTTTCTGCGGCAGACGGTAAAATTGAAGACGTTGAACGCGTCGCATTGTCTAAGATTGCGTATGAGCAGGGTATTCCACTCGATCGACTCAACGTCATGCTTTCAAAAGCATCGGAATATGTTTACCTCATTCCGCAAAATCAGGAGGAACGTGAGAAACAACTTCAGCAAATGATTGATCTTGCCCTGGTAGATGGCCATTTTGCACCAGCGGAAATTGAACTAATCAATATGGTTGGAGGCAAACTTGGGTTTAATGAAAATGAATTAACACAGATATTGGAGAGTCATACCAACAAAAAATAGTTCATCGTTTTTCTGTTCGGAATAATGACTTTAATAAAGGTTCTTCATGTTCTAATGGAGAACTTTTTTTTACGACTTTACCTAGCCATTTTAAATGTAATCGGAATAACCATCCCTTGCCACGCAGGTTTGCCCCCTGTTTGAATGATTCGATTTAATTTTTTTGATAAGTGAATGCTGCTAAGACGCGTACATCATCCGTTGCTTTTCATGATTGGCAATCACGGTTTTATAACTATGGGGATTGACATAAAACCGATTGATTTTTTGTTTGACCCTGTTTATTAACAAAACAAATGGGTCCTTAACGGGATGTGTTTTTAAATGAAGTAAAGTAGCGATCTCATCTCCCACGAAGTATCTGATTTGCGAGTCGACAAAATACGCGGGTAAAGCAGGAAAGGCCGTCTTGTAATATTTAAGCAACTCTGCCATCAGCAATGTGCCTTCTGCCGATTCTCTGAAATGTCGTTGTCTGATGCGTTGTTCCAATGCAGCGGCTTCAGAAAAAGAAGCTGGCAGAAGCTGTTCATCAATATACAATTGATAGCCAATGAATCTCCAGGTGTACAAAAAGTCTTCCTGTTCAGTTTTTGTAATCGGGAAGCGCGCTTTCACCAGGGCATCAAGTATGATAAATGAAAAGGCCAGGTTGGTGCCTGCCATATCCTCCTGGTTTACCGGTAGGCCCAAGGCGTTATTATCCCACGCCATTTTAGTTGAGATGTAATAACGCACAATCGCATGGATCAGCCGCGTTTTATTGATTTGAATCATACCGGTACCTGCGTCGTCAAAGCTGCCTTCCGTTAAAACGCCGATAATAAAATGGGCTGTATCAAAAAGTCTTTTACCAGGCGTTTTACGCATTTTCTCTGTGAGAAAAATTGCCTTATTGCCAGGAAAGGCGGCGTAACAATAAGGCAACGACTTTGCACCCAGCAGGGTCATGATATCAAGCGCATACTTTTTAAAAAATCGCTGGCCACGCAGTAATTTATTGGTATCAAACCAGTCTGGTTTACGCATGGGTTGAAGCAGAAATTCACGTACCGGAAGGGTGTGTTGCTGCACTGCAATCTGATCATCTTCGAGCTTTAAATACGCATACAACCCACTTTGCTTTTGTTGTTGAAATAACAAGGCAATAAGTTCATCAGCCGGATCATCACCAACCAGCCGCATTGCATTCAAAAAATCGTGTTGAAGATTCATACAGTTTATGTCCTCCTTATAAATTGCAGCTGAAGGGTAAAAGTTCCAATCAACATTAGGTATCAGGTATTGGGTATTGGGCATTAGGGATTAGGTATGTGGCATGAGGGTTTGGAAATTGTTGGTTAGTTCAATGTCGTTTAGTGCAGCCTTCTACCCACCTTTCCCTTCTGGAGGCAAGTTTAACAATACCCAATACCCACTAATGCCCTAATGTCCCCTAATGTCTAATGTCCAATCCCCAATGCCTAAATTACTGTCGCACTGTTCCCTGGCCGCGTATCAACCACTTATAGGAAGTCATTTCCCGCAACGCCATTGGTCCGCGGGCATGGAGTTTCTGGGTGCTGATGCCGATTTCGGCTCCCAATCCGAACTGCGCGCCGTCAGTGAAAGCGGTCGAGGCATTTGCGTAAACTGCAGCGGCATCCACGCTTTTCATGAAAAGCTCGGTGGTAAAGTTATCTTCGGAAACGATGGCTTCGCTGTGTTTGGAACTGTACCTGGCGATATGATCAAGCGCATTCTCCAAGGTATCAACAGTGCGGATGCTCATTTTGTAATCGAGAAATTCTATTCCAAAATGTTCATCGGAAGCCGGTTCGAGTAATTCGGCCGGATAGGTTTGCTTTAATACTTCATAAGCCGCCGCATCGGCAAAAAGCTTAACCTTTTGGGATGCCAGTTTTTTTACGAGTTCAGGAAGATCTGATATCCTTTTCCGATGGACGATGAGGCAGTCTAACGCATTGCATACACTAACACGACGTGTCTTGGAATTAAAGACGATGTCGATGCCTTTTGAAAGATCTCCCGCTTCATCGAAATACGTATGTACAATGCCGGCACCGGTTTCGATGACCGGGACCTTGGCGTTGTCGCGTACATAGTTGATGAGTCCTTGACTACCACGCGGGATAATAATATCCACAAAACCAACTGCGTTCAGCAACTCCGTTGTAGCAGACCGGTCGGAAGGCAATAGGGTAATGACATTGGAATCGATGTGGTGTTTCTCCAATACAGATTGGATCACTTCCACGATCCGCGTGTTTGAAAATTCAGCATCACTACCGCCCTTTAGAATACAGGCATTCCCGGATTTCAGGCATAGAGAGAATACGTCAAAGGTAACATTGGGACGCGCTTCATAAATAATTCCGACAACGCCTAGTGGTACCGTTATTTTTTGGATCGTAAGCCCGTTTTGCATTGCCTTTTGCTCCAGTGAAATGCCGAGTGGAGAGGGTAGGGCGGCAACATTTCTAAGGTCCTTGGCGATGTCCTTGATCCGTGTTTCCGTTAGTTTCAGCCGATCGTATTTTGGATCACTTTCCGGCATACGGTCAAGATCTTTTTTGTTTTCGAGGAGAATAGTATCTACATGTATCTCTGCAGCTTCTGCGAGGTCAAGCAAAATCCTGTTAATCTTTTCTACTTCGACAAGTCCTAGTTTGCGAGAGGCTGCCTGAACTTTTTTAAACGTATTTTCTAACATCATGCGGTATCTTAATGTTCATGTAAATACAAATGGTCATAATGGATCACGGGTTTTTGATTTTTTAATCCGATAACCGCTTTGGCTTTTTTATAGCCATAACGCGCCAATCCTAAACCAATCTCATATTCTTTCTCGTCCAGGATCTTGATGAGATCGCCTTTTTTGAATTTGCCCACTACGTGTGTGAGTCCTACCGGTAAAAGGCTGTGTGCCGCATTGGACAATAACACCTTTTTAGCGCCATCATTAATGATCACCTTTCCCTTTGCTTCTTCATACGCATGTGCCATGTATTTTTTAAAGCTTGATGCCAGTTTCCGCGCAGGGAAACGTGTGCCCACCTGTTCATTGTTTAAGATGCGTACAACAATGTTATCGGTTGTGCCATTGCCAATATGAACAGGAATGCCAATTCCTGCAATCTTCTCGGCAGTTTGACATTTGGTAAGAATTCCGCCCCGGCCAAAATCAGACTTCTTTATAGCCGCAATTTCTTTCAATGCAATTTCTTTCGAATCATAAAGGTGGATAATCTTACTGGAGGACAGGGACGGATCACCATCGTAAACACCATCAACATTTGTCAGAATAACCAACAGGTGCGTATTCATCATGGCACTCACAAGTCCGGCAAGTTCGTCGTTATCTGTAAACATAAGTTCTGTTACAGAAACAACATCGTTTTCATTCAGGATAGGTACAATGCGGTTATTCAACAAAGCAGAAATGCAATTCTGCATATTGAGATAATGGTTTCTGCTTTTAAAATCTTCTTTTGTAACCAATACCTGCGAACAAAGCATACCTTCTTTTTCAAAGGCCTCCTTGTACATAGAAATCAGTTTAACCTGACCAAGGGAAGAGAGTACCTGGCGCTGAACAACCGTATCCGCTTTTT
>DASPIZ010000118.1:0-13404 GCA_035628875.1 Ohtaekwangia sp.
ACATTTTGTATTGTCATTTTTACTGATTCTTGCTGCGCAGCTGACATATGCGCAGCAACAGCAAATAACCGGTATCATTCAAGATAGTGATGGCCAACCCCTGGTAGGTGGAACCGTGTTGATTAAAGGCACAGCTACCCATGCCGTTACGAATATTAATGGCCAGTTCAAACTCGTTACAAATAAACCGTTACCCTTTACGTTGATCTTCAGTTCCGTAGGCTATAAGTCGCAGGAACTTGAATTGTATGAAATACTAAACGAACCAATTGAAATTGCCTTAAAGGAGGATAACGTTTTATCAGAGGTCGTTGTAACGGCACGAAGAAGAAGTGAAACGGTTCAGGAAGTTCCCATTCCGATTTCAGTAGTACGAGGTGCCGTTGTTGAGGATGCTGGCGCCTTCAATGTAAACCGCGTTAAGGAACTTGTTCCTGCTGTTCAGCTTTATTCTTCCAATCCGCGAAATACAACACTGAACATAAGGGGACTGGGTTCAACCTTTGGTCTTACCAATGATGGCATTGATCCAGGTGTTGGTTTTTATGTTGATGGTGTGTACTATGCGCGCCCTGCTGCGACTGCCCTCGATTTCATTGACATTGAAAGAATCGAAGTGCTGCGCGGACCACAAGGAACATTGTTCGGCAAAAACACCACGGCTGGTGCATTCAATATTACGACGCACCCACCAAGCTTTACACCAAGTGGCACCTTCGAAGTGAGTTATGGAAACTACGGTTTTGTACAAGCAAAAAGTTCAGTAACAGGTCCGATTAGTGATAAACTTGCAGCGCGCTTTTCTTTTTCGGGAACGCAACGTGATGGTGTGTTATACAACGTAACAACGCAGCAACACGTGAACGATCTTAACAATCTTGGTTTCCGTGGGCAGTTACTCTATACACCTTCTGATAATGTAAGTATTACACTAACCGGTGATGGAACAAGACAACGTCCGAACGGATATGCACAGGTAATTGCAGGGGTTGCCCCAACGTTACGCGCTCCCTACAGACAGTTTGAACAAATCATAGCTGATCTTAATTATCAGTTGCTCAGCCGCAATCCGTTCGACAGGAAGATTGATCATAATACAACATGGAGATCGGGTAATGACCTGGGTGGCGTTTCAATCAATGTCGATGCAAAAATTGGCGAAGGAAGTTTAACATCAACAACAGCGTGGCGCTTTTGGAATTGGGATCCATCTAACGATCGTGACTTTACCGCCCTGCCTGTGCTCAGTCTTTCCCAGGCAACATCCAAACATCAGCAATGGAGTCAGGAGATACGTTATGTAGGAAATATACGAAGCAATTTGAGTGGGGTGATCGGTGCCTTCTTTATTTCTCAAGAACTAAAGACAGATCCTTATCACATTGAAGAATCTGGTCCGGCACAGGCCAGGTTTTCACAAAACTCTACCAGTGAACTTTGGCAGACACCAGGTCTATTTGATGGTTATGGAATTCGCACGAAGTCAAGGCTTAAAACACTTGGTGCTGCAGTGTTTGGTCAACTTGATTGGTCGATCAACAATGCATGGCATATCCTTCCTGGCATCCGATACAATTACGATGCGAAGGATGTTAATTTCAACAGACAAACTTACGGCGGCCTGCAGACAAATGATCCGGATTTGCTTGCCTTAAAAAATGTAGTGTATTCTAACCAGGCATTTACAACCGATGTGGACGAATCGAATTTCTCAGGACAATTAACTTTGGCGTACAAGCCAACTTTGAAGGTGAATACTTTTGGTACATTTTCAACAAGTTACAAACCTGTTGGTGTAAACCTCGGCGGACTGCCTACTTCTAGTGGTGAAGTGTTAACGGATCTTGCACGTGTTAAGCCGGAGTATGTGACCCATTACGAAGCTGGAATAAAAACAGCTCCAACAAAATCTTCGTCGTTAAACCTTGTGTTTTTTAATACCAACATCAAAGATTATCAGACACAAGTACAAACTGCTGAAGTTGGTGTGAACCGTGGTTACCTTGCCAACGCCGAAGAAGTTCAGGTCATGGGATTCGAGTTGGATGGTACGATCAGGATAAATAAAAACCTTTCGTTCTATGGAGCTGTAACATATACAGATGGTGAATACGTTTCTTTTAAGAATGCGCCTGTCCCATTGGAGGAAACTGGCGGCCCGAGCTCTTTTAAGGATATTTCAGGTGCAAAGTTACCAGGTATATCAGAATGGGCCGGATCTTTCGGTGGAGAACTTAGCTCGAACAAAGGTTCTGCCTTAGGCCATAAAGGCAAATTCTTTTTAGCCTTCGATACTTATCTCCGATCATCTTTTTCCTCGAGCCCATCGCCTTCAAAATATCTCAATGTTGATGGCTATGGGTTGCTTAATGCACGGGCAGGCTTCAGGGCTACAGAAGGCATATCGCTCATCGTATGGTCACGTAATTTATTGGACAAGGATTACTTTGAACAAATTCTTCCGGCAGCGGGGAATGCAGGACATTATGCTGCGGTACTGGGTGATCCGGCAACGTACGGTGTAACCCTTAGATATACATATAATAATTAATCGAATGAGAAAAAAATAAGTTATGGTAAAGCAAATTATGCTGGGAATAATATGGGTAGTGCTAACGGTGTTGACCGTGCGTGCACAAAATAAAGATGCGACTACAACGTTGCAAAAAAGTACACACTTAGACGATCATAAAATTGTTGTGGTTACCGGTGCGCGTTTTTCATACCACCTGGTGCAAAAGTGGATAGACGATTTTAATAAAGACTATCCGGATATTCAGGTTGTTATTGAATCACGAGGTTCTTCAGACCCGTTGAAGTACGACATACTTGCGGAAGTTTACGAACATCCCGAAGATATCAAAGCACATCGTCAATATCTATATATAGGAAAGTATGCGATACTTCCTGTAGCTAAAACCCAATCACAATTCGCAGCAGCTTATGCTTCCAAAGGATTGAATGATGATCTGATCAAACAAATGTTTTTTCATAACATATTTGCCGATGAGGATGAGGAAGTGAAAATCAAAGTGCCATATACAGTGTACACACGGTTTCAGAAGGCAGGTGCACCAAAGGTATTCGCTGAGTTTTATGGCTTTGAACAAAAAGATATTAACGGAAAGGCCATTGCAGGATCAGATGAGCATTTATTAAAAGCGCTTTTGCGAGATTCAACCGGTATCACGTATCTGCCGCTTCCACTGCTGTTTAATCCGGCATCAACCAAAGGATTTGATGAGGATTTTACAATTCTTCCGGTCGACTTAGATGGTAATGGAAAAATCAAAGACGATGAAAGATCATTCTTTAGTAACCCAGAAACTTTGATAAAGAAGTTGGAAGGGCAAAACAATGTTCCGGCTGCTTATTTCCATTTATCTGTTGATAAGAATAAGGCAAGCGATGAATCGGTCGCATTTTTGAAATGGGTTGCAACAAATGGAGCGCGTTATTTAAATTCGTTTGGATTCTTGAAATCCGAAACCCATAAAGATC
Organism: Ohtaekwangia sp.; assembly: GCA_035628875.1. Classification (GTDB taxonomy): domain Bacteria; phylum Bacteroidota; class Bacteroidia; order Cytophagales; family Cyclobacteriaceae; genus Ohtaekwangia. Next base: position 3,502 of record DASPIZ010000118.1, read on the forward strand.
AACGGGATTCGTTCAAAGAATTTGCTTCAAAGAAGCACATCAATTAGGAAAATGGAAATGCAGTTAGGTAGAAGAAAGAGATCTGCATGGTCTCTTTTTTCTTTTTAGGATAGTCTGATGCACTATCGTCTGCCAACTGTATACACGAATCAGAACAACACTTTAATTTCTTTTGAAAGGATAGCTTTCACGCCTTTCCCGTATTGTGGTTGAATTTTGTAACTATAGGTGTTGCTGATATGAATGTTTTTATCGATAAAGGTTTCGGCATTCCCTTCCAGTGTCTGATATAAGATGTAGTAACCATCATTCAGTTTTCGAAAGATATGACATCGGGTAGCCGCTTCGTTATTTTTCCACTGTAGTGTAATTTTTTTATCCGTTCTGTTAACTTCAGAAGTGATACCCGTGACCGAAACTCTAAAGCCAGGTTCGAATAAAACTTCTCGTGAGCGTGTTTCGGATTTGTTTCCTGCGCTGTCAAACACCGTGATGACATACGCATACCGCTTTCCGGGAAGAAGCCTTGTGTCTGTAAATGCTTCACTTAATACTCCGGGTTTCCAGGTTTTTATAACACGATTTAATTTTTCATCATGTTCAATGCGCGATAGTTCGTACCGTTCTACGTCAGTGCTCACGCTATTTATCCACTGCAACTTTAGCGAGTCACCGGCCATCTCTGCTTTCTGGATCACGACAGCGGCAGGCGCAATGATATCCGGGCGTGATAACTCAAACGGTTTGGAATAATCAGACGTATTGTAATTCCGGTCAACAGCGATTAGAGAATAATATACTTTTTTGTTCAACACCTGGGTATTAACCGTATCCATGAAGAAGTTTTTTAAGAGGATGTCTTTTGTTACTTCGACCGGTTCTTCGAGAACTCCGTTGCTCCGAAACACACGATAGCCCAGGAGGTCGGAATCTGAATTGGCTTGCCAGTTTAAGTTAACGACACCATTTTTATCTATGCGTCCTGTGATGTTTAAAGGAGTCGCAGGAGGCGTATCGTCAGCAACCTGAACAAGATAAGGGAAGGAACGCGAAACCTCTTTACGATTTTTGTCGATAGCCCTTAGAACGTAGTATGTATTATTAAACGTGACCTTATCTGTGAATTCACGTTGCTCTTTTGAAATCGCTTTCCGGCTGTCCACATCTTTGAACGGACCATCCGGATTATCAGCCTTGCTAACAATGAAACCTTCGATTTGGTTTTCCATTTCTACCGGAAACTTCCATTGGACGCTGACAGTTTTATGTTCAGTAGGTTTGGCTTCGCGGATCACCAGTAATCCGAAAAGATTATCTTTTCCTTCTCCTGATACAACATTCGAAAATGGACCGCTCTCTGCAAAGGGACTTATTCCGTAGATTCGATAAGAATATTTTTTCTGGTTCGATGCCAGTGAGTCGACGTAGAATGCGGCTTCACGTGAAGCTTCCGCTGACATGTGGATGTATGGAAAATCCGTAATATTTTGAAAACGTTTTCCATCTTCCGATCGTTGAATATGATAGGCCGAATATTCACCTTTATGCAAAAGCGTCGGCCAGCGCAGCGTGACGGCAAGGTCACCAAATTCGGCTTCGACGTTTTCTATTTTTAGCAATGGCTTTTCTTCTGCAACAGAAACGACGATAACGCCAGGTTGAAAATTTACGGATGCAGGTGTTTCGGGTATCGATATCCGGTAAACGTAACGCGATCCGGGTTTTACTGTAACATCTTTGTAGAATAGTCCCCCTGCGTTCGCAGCATCCAATGAAAGATCACACATCAGCATGGCAATTCCATAGCTGTTCTCCAGTGCGTTGTGGTTACTTAAAATAGCTTCAAAATCGTTGCCATTTAGCGTTTGATTGGCATCTTCGCCATAGAGGATTTCGCCGAGCGTTGCCGCTTCATCCGATCGTTCGCCAATCATTTCAAACTCAGCCGCGGTGACCGGTTTAACAGGTGATGGCGTTAAGATAATTTTAGAGTCCGGTTCCATTTCGCCATCAGTATTCAGCGTGATCCGCTCAATGGTATATCCATTTTTATTACCGAGTTTCCAGAATATCGGATCAGCAGGTGCCCATCTTAACCATAATCCATCATGCTTTGGTTTGGCCAGTACGGAAATCGAACTTTTATATTGTGCATCTGCCTTGTATAGATTCATGAACATGAATCCGAAAAAAAATATGGATCGGAACAACATGGTGGTATTTTAAAAGTGAATAATCATTTGATTGCTATACGTTGGTTTCTCCGTCCCGGGAATTATGTACTGAATATTAACAGGATAATTTCCTCCAATGAGATCGGTATATCCGGTTGATGCGAGTAATCGTTTTGCTGCTTCAGGACGGGAAGACCAGTTATCATAGTATTTTGCCGCTGCTTTATTTGTAAGTTCGTCGTAGTCCCAATAGGCATAGTAAGAAAGATAATATCCAACGAGTACACTACCTGCCTTTTTCAATCCAACGCCGGAATTGATTTCGTTGTCAGTTAGTTTATATGAAGCAAGATCATTGGCGAGCTTTACGCCCTTTAGCGGCTTAATGCCCAACACTTGTGGATCACGCCATTCGATGGTTAGACCACTATTTGGTGAATACGCGTTATAAAGTAGTGGTGCGATTACGTCGGTCATCCAGGGCGTATGTGGTGAAGCAGAAACCTGGACAAATGGATCACCACCTTCTCTGCCGGTTAATTCAAATTCGTCAAATGCCTCCTGCGTACTTAGCCTTTTGCCGATTACTGCAACATTTCCTTTTGCCACATCAAAAGCGTCTGCTCCCTCGCTGAAGGAAACCCACTTCTCCGCAAAGGTGCCAAACTGACTTGACCGGAACGCAGATTTATACAAGTCCTTCTCAACATTTTGAACGATTGTTCCCTCCAGTGTATTGGATTGAATGTTGACCTCGTTTCCTTCCCCACCGTCAGCTTGCGTTTGGTTTCTCACCAGGTTCTGATCAATGGCATCAGCAGACGCAGGCTTCTTGATAAATGTCATCGAATAGATACTTTGCTTCTCCAATGAAGGAAAGGTAAAGTGAATTGTAGATGAAGCTACCTTGTATTGAATGGGAACTTCACTGATCTTACCACGGTTGTCCCTGAATCTGGCAAAGTATTTCCATTGCTTGTCACCTTCCGTCTCCGGAAACAGATAGGCCTGCCCAAAATTCAGTTTTACAAATCCGTCCCCGGATTCATTCACGTGAAAATTGTGTTGTTGTTTTACAGGATAACTAAAGGCAACATTTTCTTCCGGAATGAAATCTGGTGCTGTGCCGGTTTTAAAAATACTTTCTTTTGCTTCGTAGATTACTTTCCCATCATCATCTTTCATGATTTCCCAACTACCGCCGGATTTTTTCTCCCAATGAATCTTTACAAATACTTTCAATTCCGTTTCGGGTTGTAAGATTTCCTGTGTTTTTATGATAGCGACATCCTTGTTTGAATTCCAGGTTATCGTTCCATTAATTACCTGCCCATTTTGTGATAGTGATAGCTCATCCAGCTTTACACGATATCCATTCATATTGTCCTGGAGATCCATCATTTTGAATTCTGTTTCGATGGCGGTGTTGAAGGAAACCTGCGGCGCTGAGAACACGCTTACGTCTGTACCCAGATTATCAGGTTTGATGTCGGCAATGACAACGATGTCGTCAATTTCACCACCCGGATTGATCAGCTCACATTCATCCCCGACAGTAAACTTCAAATTGAATCTTCCGCTTACTAGTCCGCCAAGAACAGAATACCTGCCGGTAACTTTGCCTTTTAGCCAGGTCGGGTTTGGTAGCTTCGCCTGTAAACGTGCAGCGAGTCCGAGGCTTACAATGTCAAAATTTCTTCCTCTTACCCTGACGCCTACTTTGCCTTTGAGAAATACATAGGCCTGTCCTGATGCATACCATCCACCAATACCGACTTTACCATCACGTCCAGCGCACTGTGCATTGCCGTAATTCCGGAGCATGATATCAGTTCCGGCACCGACAGCAATGACAATGTAAAATGGCCTCAGCTTCTTCTTGGAATCAAACTTAAGCTTAAAGTGCGCACCCGTGGCGAACCCTTTACCGCCGGCAGCGGCAAGGTCATCACGCATAAGACCACGGTCGATGCTACCAAAAATTTTTCGTACTTCCGGAGGCGGTGGTGGAAGGTTTTCGATTTTGGTGCCGACCATAAAATATGTTTGGGCAGTAGCAAGTTTCAGAATCTTTAGCCCAAACATTTGACTTGGTCTGCCGATATACATATACCAGTCTCTACGGTTTACGTGTATCACAGCTTCTCCGACAAGCCCGTCGGATTTCGTACCTTCTATAATTCCGGCAAGGTTGATGTATGTTTCCATGTTTGCATGGAAGACATCGTTGTCGTTGTCGTATAACATGTTTAAGCTGGCGTACACAGGAGCTTTAGGTATTTTTCCTTCCTTGATACGTCCTCTTCCATCAATCGAAGTGAAAAAGAATGCAGCGCCATTAAATTGTGCATACTTAATTCCTCCACCGTCATTGAAGGCAACTTCCAGCATGGCATCAGCGTTCACTGCTCTCTCATTTCCAACAACGAGTGTAACACCCGCCATAAATGCAAGCGCTGATTTTTCATCTGGAATGTATTTAAAATCATATTCACTATTTCCGGTTGCCAGCGTTGCTGATCCGCCAAGTTTGGAAAAATCCGGTAGCAATGGTTGTTGGCGAACCATTTTATAAGAGGCTCCACCCATGAATCCATTGATCGCTAATGGCGGAACGATCTGCATATTTCCTGTTGGTACAAACGCATCGACATGCCAGTAACGGAAAGTATCCTTACTTCCAAAGTAGGCGTTAACCTTTACACCTTTTTGAAGTATTTTTTTGATGGAGAAATTGAGCTTGCCGTGAAATCCATTTCCGTATGTAGGATTATCATTGAATACCTGAAGTGTTCCTGCCAACGTGAAGGCTGCTGTACGGCAATCCAGTTTGATGTCGTTTACGGTGATCTTTTCGAACTTCCATTTCTGACTGGTACGTGTAACGGTTTCTTCACCGGAAGGAATTGTTTCTTTTGATTCTTCCACCTTCGCTAATGCCTGAACAAAAGTGGATGCTGTAAACCCTTTATCTTCTTTGTTCATAAAGTTAAGCGCGATGGCGAAACCCAATGCTGCCTCACCCTGATAGACCCGGAGATTTACACTATCAATACGAACAGGAAACCCGACGCTTTTCGCCTGGCCAGAACCTGCTGTCGAAAATACGCCACTGGTAATAAAAGGTTTTCTTGAAGTAAGACCAAGGTTTTCGAAACGTAACGCTTCAACATCAAGCTCTCCTTTTTTGAATGAGAGGTTACCATGCAGGCGTGTTGATGGAATAAGTTTTCCCTGTCGGCTTTCCAGTGTAATGATCGAACCTTTGTCGATCCTAATGGTCGCCCCAAAGGGTGTATTGAATTCTTTATCACCCGGTGTTGCAATGCTGAACCTGTAGTTCATGTCTTTTCCGGATTGTTCAACGGCTGCCGTATACGCAACGGGATCGTCACCAAGAAAAGGAATGGTAAGAAAACCACCCAGCATTCCGCCATTCACTTTGTTGAACAGCAACTTAACCGATAATTGATCAACACTTAATGGCCAGCCATCCGCAGACCCTTGCTGAAGTGTTAAAAGATTTGAGGCGGTGAATGTTCCGCTTATACCGAGGTCGTCGATCAAAAGATTTTTCGCCTGAATTGATGGCGCGTCCGTGCCATCATCCGAAAGTCCTTTAATACGTATGATTACTTCGTTTAAATAGAAACCGCGCCAGAGTGTGATGGTCTCGCCATAACTGTGTTGATACTCCTGTGGAAATATAAAACCAGGAGGGTTGGCAAGATCACTGAAATCAGCAACGGCATTGGTAACCTGAAAAGATAATTCATCGAGTCCGTTAATCCGGAATGGTGTAAAACTCACCGTCGTCAATATATTATTGAGATCGGCGGTGTTGATTTCGAAACTTGCCCTAACATTATCCTGTACAAGTACGTCGTCATCAGGGACAAACATTTCCTTCGAGAATTCAAAATTTCCCTTGAGATTAATGGATTTAAATCCGTCACAATCAAATGCAATATAATTGCCTCCGTTTCCATCCAGTCTGATTGTCAGGCTTTCGCTAACATCTATGGAACGCGATGTAACAAGATGCAATTGAATTGCCGAAGAAGAAGTTAAGCCACCTTTATTAAATCCGATATTTTTTGCAGCGAACGCAATGGGGCGCGATGTTCCGGGAAGAACAATGGAAGCATACGCACTAAAGAACCATCCACCGCTTTCATCGCGACGTGCACTATCAATTACGATAAATAAATTCCCGTTAGTGGCTTTCGACGATAGTCCGATAGGTAAGTCGGCTAGCTCGTTTTCAGTAAAACGATCTGTGGTATTCCCGTTTTCAAAAACTTCCTTACACTTCGCATGGATATAACTTTCAAATGGTGTTACAACGCTATACGCTGCTTCGGGACTTTCATTTTGTGAAAATGAAAAAGTAGCATGGATTGTAAAACACAGAAGCAGGACAGCAGACCTGCAAATATTGGCGCACAACATAAAATAATAGTTATCGGTTCGGAAAATTAAAATAACGGCTTTCGAAAGATTAAAATAACAGTTTATATTGTGTAACAAAAAAATAAAAATATAATATTGTTTGAATTATCTTACACGCGTGGTTAAAAAATTAGTGACCATGTCAATTGCTTTTAGCGGTTGAGTACTTTTACAAGGCTGAGGGCTTGTATGTTGTTTGTTAGAACACTTTGTTGTTTAAGAATCGTTAGCTGTTATGAAATTCAAATCTTATTTATTCATTTTTTTTATTCCGCTTATCCTGCTTTTTGCAACATCGGTTTCGGCTGCACTAGATGCTGATAGCTGTCATACAGGTGAAGAGATCATTTATATTGACGGTTATTCTGTCGATAAATTTTCGAGTGACAACGAAACTGGAATAAGCAGTGCCGCCTTGCCACTTGATGCACCAATCGGAGAATCAGGAATAAAATGTGCTGATCGAAATTATACATTAACTACATCCGCTGATCCAAGTGCTGGTACAGGCAATACCAACATCATTTATTATGATTGGGAATTTCATATTGCGAATGTAAAAAAGAAAAACCCGGGCTGGGATAAATGTTTTAATCAGTGTGATTATGATTATAGGCAGTGTATGCGCTATGCTACCGATGATGAGTGTTACCCAATGTTTGGACCATGCAGGATTAATTGCGGATTACTCAACGAGTATGTTGATGACTGGAGACCGTTGACTTCAACGACCTGTCCTTCCGTTACATTTGATGTGCTTATACAACTTTTTAATGGAACGCTGAGCCAAGCAACAAACGTACATTTCAGGGTGACGCCACGTGGTGTGGGTGTTAAAGGAAGCATGAGCAATGCAAGCCAGTTTTTTCATTTTGCACCGCCAGCACCTAAGTCAACAGGAGTACTTACATCGGAAGCCTCCTGTCCGGGAGATGTTGGAACCGGCGTTGTTCATCTTGATAACATTACCAGCCAGTCTTATGCTTACCGTTACATATTACGTTCGGGAGTTGTAGCCTCATTAGGCTGTGATCCGGAGGCAAATAATTGCCTGCTCCCTGGCGATATCACGGGAAGAAATAGTGGTTCCACGCTTACTGTTACCAATGTTAAGGCGAATACCTACACCTTGTTTTTATTGAACAATGGAGGTAATCAGGGTTTCTGCCCACGTCGTATCGGTACCGTTACAGTATCGCTTATTCCCGATCTAAAGGTGCACAACTTCAATTTTGATCATGTTACTTGTCACGATGCAGCAAATGGTTCTGTACGCGCTACCATCAGCGATGGCCGATATGCAACGGTTTCTTACAAACTTGAGAACAAGACCGATGGTATAATTCGTAACACTGAAACGAACACGGTAAATGCAGTATTCTCTATGGCGTCGCTAAATCCCGGCGCGTACCAATTGGTTTTTTACGATGGATGTACGCCACAGGTAGTGAAAGAATTTTTTATCAAACAACCCGGTAAAATTGTCGAATCCGAGTTCCTCTCAGCTGATGCCTTGTGCTCAAGTCCGGGTGATGGTACGGCAAACATCGCTGTTAGCCGAAGTACAGGTCTGTTTGATACCCTTGTTTCAAACACGCTTGTATATACGTTGCGTAGAAACTCTCTTTCACATAGTAGCATTGAATCTACAACGCTTACACAATCCTGGTTGAATTCGCTTGTACCCGGAAATTACGATCTCACCGTTGTGGAAAAAGGGAGTAACACTTGTAACGCGCTAAAACGAAGTTTTACAATCGACCCTCCAGATCCGCTGAGCATCCTGGTTGTGAACACAGATAGTGTGAGCTGTTTTAATGCTGAAGATGGTGCGATTCAGGTAATGGCAACAGGAGGTTCTGGTAGTTATACCTTTGAGTTGACTGGCGAGATGAACAAGTCTGAGGAATCCGGAAATTTTATGTCACTGATTCCCGGTGACTACTATGTTACCGTGCGGAATAATTTTTCCTGTAACGATAAGTTTACATCGCCCCCAATTAAAATCGAAAAGCCAGATGATCTTATGGTTTCTTTGACAGCAAAAGATATTTCCTGCTTTGGCTTAAATGATGGATTGATAAGTGCGGCTGTTTCCGGCGGGACAAAAAAACTTACGGGGGGTACAGAGAATTCCGGGTACAATTATGAGTGGCAAACGTTAATCAACGAAAGCTGGATACCGTTAAGTGAACAGTCTGTTTTGCTGAAAAACCAGAGCAAAGGTGATTTTAGACTCAGGATAACCGATGAAAATGCATGCCAGCTGTTTTCCAGTCAAGTAACGATCGCAGAACCGTCACCAATTCAACTTGATTCAGTGCTTATTTCTGATATTCGTTGTGTCGGTGAACAAGGAAACCTTATTCCATATTCGAGTGGTGGAGTCAGTGGACATATTTTCTCCTATTCAGTAGACGGATCAGGCCACACTGATTTTACAGATCAAACACCACTTTCGAAGGGAACCTATACCGTTAAAGTGAGAGATGAAAATAATTGCAGTACTACTTTCCATGAACCAAGAACCATTACTACTCCCATTGTCGCGTTAGATTTTACTGAAGTATTGTCTGACTTTAATGGATTTAATATTTCCTGTTATGGTGGAAGCAACGGCTACGCTATACTCACACCCGGGGGTGGTAACGGAAACCATTACACCGGATATGAATTCGCAATAGATGAGCAGCCGTTTCAAACTGATCCACGACTGGACAATATCAACGCAGGGCCGCACACCTTTAGGGTTCGCGATGGAAGAGGCTGTATCACAACAAAAGCGATTACTTTTACACAAACGCTTTCTCAACTCAATGCAAACTTAATTCAAAAGGAGGATGTCAAATGCGATGGCGACGAAACCGGTGTACTCGAAGTATCTGCACATGGTGGTCTTTCACCATATACATTCTCAATCGATGGTGAAACTTTCACAACGAACGGAAAGTTCAGTGCCTTACCTGTGGGTGAGTACTCCATTATCGTTTTGGATAAAAACCAATGCGAAACTTTTTATGATGATGAGATCTTTTCCATTGCGCCACCTATGGAAATCAGTTCTACCGTTAAAGATGTAAGTTGTTTTGATGGACATGATGGCGCGATTACCGTGTCAGTTGCCTCCGGTGTTATTCCTTATAAGTATCAATGGACTGGTACCAGTTCATCTTCGTCGTCGGTTTTCGGATTGCATAATGGTGATTACATCGTAAAAGTAACCGATGGGGTAGGTTGTATCCGTGAGGAGTTATTTACCGTATCCCAGCCTTTGTCA
>DASPIZ010000119.1:0-68598 GCA_035628875.1 Ohtaekwangia sp.
TTGATAAGTACAACGGATCATGATGAAAGATTACCTATGTTCTTCATTCTCTCAAAAACAATAGCTTTACTTTTTATGCCGGTTTCGCTGGTGTGCATACTACTCCTGGCCTCGGCGCTGGTGAAAAATTCACGCTGGAAGAAAAGGCTATTTTGGTCGGGGTTGGGATTGTTGCTTTTCTTCTCGAACGACTTTATCGCCAATAGTGTGATGCGCGCGTGGGAAATTGAAGCAGTCCCCTACAAAGGTATGCAACCACATCAACTGGGTATCGTGTTAACAGGTTCAACGCTCCCTAAACAATATCCGGATGATCGGGTTTATTTTCACCGGGGAGCGGATCGTGTTACCCATACTGTACAACTGTACAAGCTGGGGCTCATCGAAAAAATCCTGATCAGTGGAGGAAGTGGCCGGATTGCAGCGCGTTACGAACCTGAAGCAAATCTATTTAGGGACGCGATGATTATGATGGGTGTTGACAGTGCAGCGATACTTATTGAAAATGAAACGCGTAATACATATGAATCGGCAGTCGCCGTTAAGCCGATGCTGGATTCTTTGGGATACACGGCGTCAGATTGTTTGCTCATAACATCAGCTTTTCATATGCGGAGGTCGCTGGCATGTTACCGTAAAGCCGGTGTTAATTTAAAACCTTTCACTACGGATTTTTATGCTGAGCCACCGGAGTATTATCCCGATACATTTCTTGTTCCTAAGATCGGAGCATTTGGTATCTGGCATAAACTGGTGCGCGAATGGGTTGGGATTGTGGCGTACAAGGTTGCGGGGTATATTTGAGGTTGTGACTGATCCAATTTGAACATTAAAAAAGCGAGTGCCTCATCGAGACACTCGCTTTTAGTGATAATAATTTCTAAGGATTAATTGGTAAACCAGTAGCGCTGTACTTTGCCAGATTTACTTTCGGAATAGTTGATCCGAATTTTGCATTAATAGCATCGATGAAGATGTTAGCCGTAAAAGCATATCCCCGGCTATTTGGATGGACGCCGTCTTCAGAGTAAATTCCAGTAGGTGGATTGATATTTGGTGTTATGGTTATGCCATTAATTATCGCAGCTTGACTACCAACCAGTGCGCCATATCCTGCCTCAATATTAGCCAAAGCAAGACGTTCTGCATTGGCGTTTACCACTGATGCAACGGTCTGATTATACGCGGTTCGTGTCGCTTCTATCTCCTGGATTTCAGAAGGTATTAATACATATTGATCACCAACCGGAACAGTAACACCCATCACTTTAGTTTGATCTCCTCCCAATAGTGTTCCAAGTACAGAGCCGGTGCTTAACGGAATGATGTCATCAGATGTGGATTGCCTCACTTGTTCGAATGGTGCAAGCGCTGCTCTTTGATCAGCGTTAATAGCACCAACACCTAGCAGACCGTCAAAATAATCGCCGAGGTCAGTCAGAGTTTCATCGACTAACAAAATTTTGTTAGTACATGATGCTTCGTATGTAACCTTGCGCGTTGCAATTTCGGCTTGTAGAGGTTCCGAAATGCCAAATGCCTCCGCGTTTGCAAGAAGTCCGTCAAGCGCCATGTTATAACCGGCAAAACCCGCACTAACCGCACCTGCAGTATTTGCATCTAATGGAATCGGGTTGTACGCAACAGCTGTAAAATGGGGCATGGCAAAAATATTGGGAAAATTTCCCACGACACCTTTAAGATCAGGATTCGATCCCAGTAATGCGCCGATTGCAGCATCATATTGCCCGTTAAAAGCTAAAGCATTTGTCAACGGTGCTTTTGTTGGATCTCCTCCAAATGCAGCATGAAGAAAGAAGTCATCAAGCCCAAGCCAAAAGAGGAAGAATGAACCACCTGCGGCGGCAGCATCGCCAATAATAGTTGAAGTTCCGGTTCCAGGATATGCCAAACGAGCATAGAACGGATTAAAAGCGGGATCAGTTTGAGCACCAGCCCAGGCACCCGTTTGCGAAATTAATGACTGCCCTAAGACAATGGCGGGCACAGCGAAATTATTCAATTCGCTTTTTTCTCCGCTATAAATAAAGGCTGGATTAACAGCTGGGTTAGGTACTGCTTGGAGTTCACCGGCACCATACATCTGAGGTGTTGGCTTTGGTGAAACTTCGCCGGTGCTACAATCCGGAGTTGTTCCATACTGTAATAAAAGTCGTCCTATAACAGGTTTGGTAGGATCACTAAGAATGGGCTGGGTAATAAACAGGTTCCAGCCCAGCGATGCACCAATGTCAGGTTGATTGAATTCTTCTGGTGCACCAACACATTCGAATTGATTATTCAAAATCGCGGCCAATGAATTGTTTTGTCCCGCAGTAAATAAAGCGCCACCCTGAACACCGGCTACAAAGGAATTTCCGATGGCTATGAACTTTGAAAAATCCGCGGAACCTGCAGTAGCGCCTTCACAGTTTGGCTCAGTATCGATATTTGTCATATCAGGATCTGAATCCTTTAATTCAATCAGCTCTTGTTCACAGGCAGTGAAGATGAGGAGCATCGCCAATGTATAGCTTAAATATTTTATCGTCTTCATAATCGTATTTTAATTATTTCAGGAACTCATCAAACGTCAGTGAGATATAATATTGCTGACCTACGAATGGTCCGCCGAAATTTGTCCGGTAATCACCGCCAAATAGATTTGTTCCGCCAATTTTCACAATCGTTTTTATGGATGATACTTTGTAATTCACCTGGGCATCGATCACGCCATATTCGGGAACTTCCCATTCGCCGAAATCAGATTGCCACAGGAAGCCTTCCTGCCATCTGAAGTTAACATTGAATCCTACATTTTTTACGACTTTACGATTCGCCACCCCAATGTTGAATTTGTTTTCCGGTGTATTAAATCCAGCACGGAACGCTGGGTCCTGGTCGGTATCTTCATCAAAAGTGGAATAGTTATAATTGAACAATAGTTGAAAATTACTTGGTAGATTGTAGGTAATGCCCAAGCCAATGCCGTATGAACTTACTGTCGCAGGTGAATTAACATAAGGAGAAAAAATCGTTCCGGCAGGAATGACTTCGCCCTGGTGTATAGTTTCTTCTTTACTCGCAACGTCGAGTGATCCGATAAAGTCTTCATATGAATTATAATACGCATTAACGTCAACCAGCATATTGTCACCGAATAATCCTTTGTACCCAACTTCTAAAGCCTTGAGTTTCTCAGGTTCAACGTAAGGGATGTCCGCGGTTACAAGCACCGATTCATCACCAGTTGCCAAAAACTCATTATAGGAAGACCGGGTCCAGGAGCCTCCATTATGAACGCCATAACGATCTGCATTTGTTTTGGAACTTCCTAGTAAAGTATTGGTTCCCACCGGGAAGTAAATGTACTGAGCTTGTGTATCTGGATTCCGGAAACCGGTCTGGAATGATGCGCGAATGTTGTGGTTTTCATTGAAGGTAAATACAGCAGATAGACGCGGCGTGATCCTTCCATCAAAGTTTTCGTTCTTATCATAACGAAGTGATCCTGTCAGTTTCAATGCCTCAGCCAGTGTTTTTGAAAGCTGTGCATACATACCGAATTCATTGATGTTGATGCGTTGGAAATCATCTCCCCCTTCAGGATCTTCGTTGAAGATTGTTCCATCAGAGAATAAACTATATTGTCTCACATTACCACCCACCTGTAATTCTGCGAATGAAATCTGGTCCGCAAAATTATAGTTGAATTCTGCATGGTATAACCTGGACTGATCTATAAATTTAGCACCGGCGGGATCACGCTGGAAAAAGTCGTTTCGTACATCTTTCACGAGTTCATTAAACTCAGGAGAACCTACGGCAGGTCTGTTACGATCCGCATGGGTTCTGGCTGCAATATGTGCAGCGCCTGAATTTCCTGCCGGAACTCCGGGGATATAACCCTGCATGGCAAGGACATATCGTTGTGCGTACTCAGGTGCCCATTGCGCAGCCGTTGGACTAATCCGTTCATTCAGCTGGCCTCCAAGAGCACCCATGTTGTAAGAGTCACCAGCATCTGTGGCGGTAACATAGGCTCTTACGAAAAAGTTATCTGAGCGTAGTTCTACTTTATGGAACTGCTGAGTGAAATTTCGTAACGCATATTTTTGTGACCCCTGGTAAACAGAGCTGCCTCCGCCAAAGCGGTAGTTATACAAAGCTTCCAGATTGTCATTAATTCTATAGTGTAGTGCTACATCTCCTTTGATACTGCGCGCGTTATAATTATCCAAAATATTCTCTTCCTTCCAACCGGTTCTGCGTAAATCCAGTGTTCCAAATGTCCCACCAATAGGTACAGGAATGCGGGTTTCATCACCATAGAGGTTTAACCCATCAAAGTTTGGCGTGTTTGTTAAATCGATTTTTGACTCCGGACGATTCACGTCGGTCTGGTAATCGTTGCCATGCCAGTCTTCTGCGTCCATTATGGAAAAGTTTACTTTAAAAGCAAACTTGTTATTAAATGCTTTGGCATACCTTACATTGAAGCTATATAAAGGATAAGCCTTATCCTGTGCATCTGATGTTGTGATACCTGCCTTAAACTGTGCGCTTAAACCCTGGTATTCGAAAGGGCTTTTACTTTTCATAATGAGAATACCATTGAAGGCATTAGGACCATACAATGCAGATGCAGCACCCGGTACAAGTTCCATACTCTCCGCATCCAGTTCGCCGATACCAACGATATTACCTGTTGGAAAGTTTAATAAAGGAGCCTGTGTGTCTATGCCATCTACCAACTGGACAAATCGGACGTTAGCGATAGTGGCAAAGCCACGTGTATTGATCTGCGGAAAATTTAAGCTACTCGATGTATGCTGTACACCTTTTACACTGGCTAAAGCGTCATAGAAATCCGGTGCAGGAGTTTGTTGTATAGCTAAGATATCAACTTTCTCTACCGTAACCGGCGATTGCAGAATACTCTCTTCCACACGTGATGCGGAAATTACAACTTCCTGCCCGAGGATGGTTTGTTCTTCGAGTTTTATTTCAAGACCTGTAGTGTTGGTGTTACTAATTGTCATTTCCTGCGTACGGTAACCCACATAGGAAAAGAGCAGGGTAATGGGGGGCGCATCGGTGGATGTCAGGTTAAATGTTCCATTACTGGCCGAGATCGTTCCGGCTACACGTCCTTTCACCACAATATTAACCCCGGGTATGGGGTCACCTGTGGCCGCATCCGTTACGGTGCCGGAGATGCTGGTCTGACCAAAGCTCAGCGTGGCGGTAAGTAGCATGAGCAGGAATGCCGCCAAGGAACTCTTGTAGAAGTTCTTCATAAGATTCTTGTTATGGGTTAATAAGATTTCGGCTTTCTACCCGGAAATGTTATGCATACCGAGTATCTGTTACGAAAAATACAAAAATTTATGAAGAAACAAACGTTTGAAAGGCTCCTTAATTCTCTTTTTCTGACTTTATGTGTTTAACCAGACGGTCGCACAACGCATTGATTTCACTGGCCATCTGTTCGTCCCCGGTCGAGGTCAGAATGCTTTGGGCCAGGCCACCAATACAATCAATGTGAAATCTTTTCATCTCATTAACAGGCATATCCTTGGTCCACAGATCGATGCGCAACGTGCTCTTTTGTCGATCATCCCACAAGGAAACGCTGATCGACTTTGTTTCGCTTAATCCCGGTTCTGGTTTATCATTAGCATCCCATAAAATCCTGGTGGGAATATTTTGCTGATCGAGCTCTATCTCAAATTTGATGGTTGATTTTTTCATGGCAACAAAGGTAAAGGTTGTTGATTTGAATTCGTAACTTATTGTGTTTTTCGATAAACCTTCAACCTCCAGGCTGTAAGCTGTAAGGCGTTCTTGGAAAGAGCTGCGAGTTGCGAGCTACGAGCCGCGAGTTTGCTTGGTCGTAATCGATGGTTTTTTATCCTAACATGTTTTTTAGTTTAATTTTGGTAACGAAACATTTTTTCTCTCAAGCGGGGGAATCCTCCTGCGTGCCTGTACTTTGCATATCCGCATCAGGATGACAGTAACGATGAGAGAGAAACCTAATGAGGTTTCGCACTTGCATCGTGAAAGGACAAACCT
This sequence comes from Ohtaekwangia sp., assembly GCA_035628875.1. Classification (GTDB taxonomy): domain Bacteria; phylum Bacteroidota; class Bacteroidia; order Cytophagales; family Cyclobacteriaceae; genus Ohtaekwangia. Next base: position 6,079 of record DASPIZ010000119.1, read on the forward strand.
CAAACTTCAAACAATTTCCCAAACCTTTAGTTATCGAACTCCAACCTTGAACTTTGAACTTGGAACCTGGAACGTTGAACTTTGAACCACGAACTATGTTGTTATGGACTCCAAAAAAAGAATTCGTTGAACAATCCAACCTGAAACGGTATATGGATTGGTTGAACGGGAAGTATTCTTACTCATTTAATGATTACACAACGTTGTGGCGATGGTCGACTGATCATCCGGAATTGTTTTGGAGATCCATCTGGGATTATTTTGAAATCATTTACGACGGGGAAATTAAGGAAGTTATAAGTGATGATCCGATGCCGCACACGCGATGGTTCGACGGAACGCGATTAAATTATGCGGAGCATGTTTTCCGTAATGCAACTTCCGATCATCCTGCAATGATATCCGGATCGGAGTCCGGGGAAGTAAAAACACTGTCGTGGAATGGTCTGGTACAACAGACAAGTGCGGTGCAGCGCTTATTAAAAGAGCATGGCGTTACGTCTGGCGATACCGTTGTAGCATACCTGCCCTGTATTCCGGAAGCAACCGTTGCATTTCTGGCAACCAATGCTACCGGTGCCGTGTGGTCAAGCTGCTCACCCGACTTTGGTACCGCTGCAGTGATTGATCGCTTTGCGCAGATTAAGCCGAAAGTGTTATTTGCCGTTGATCATTATCAGTACAATGGTAAGCGACACGATAAAATGGAAGTGGTTCGCGAACTGGTCAGGGCGTTGCCATCCGTTGAACTTCTTATACTTTTGTGTGATGAATCTGTATCTGCTCAGGCCTTCACGACCAAAGTGGTTTTGTGGAATGAGATCATTCAGCAGAAACATCATATCATAAGCTTCGAACGCGTTCCATTCAATAATCCGATCTGGGTTTTGTATTCATCCGGAACAACAGGTTTGCCAAAAGCGATAACACATTCGCATGGTGGTATACTGCTGGAACAATTGAAGTATGGTGCTTTTCACAACGACTTCAAACGCGGTGAACGGTGTTTTTGGTACACTACTACAGGCTGGATGATGTGGAACTATATTCAGGGTAGCTTACTTGCCGGTGGTACGATGGTGACCTATGATGGAAGCCCTGGCTTTCCTGATTTAAATGTGCTTTGGAAGTTTGCCGAAGAAACGAAGATGCATCATTTCGGAACAAGTGCCGGATTCATCCTGGCGAATCTGAAAGCAGGAATCGAACCCGGTCGGAGATTTAACCTTGACGCATTGCGTTCCATTGGTTCAACAGGAAGTACGTTGCCGCGTGAGGGATTTGACTGGATTTACCGCGAAGTAAAAAAGGATGTGTGGCTTACTTCCATGAGCGGAGGTACGGATGTGTGTAGCGCCTTTGTGGGCGGTAATCCGATGTGGCCTGTACATGCAGGTGAAATTCAATGTCGCGCTTTAGGATGTAAGGTAGAGGCGTTTGATGCGTCTGGTCATGCCGTTGTTGACGAAGAAGGCGAACTGGTCATTACACAACCGATGCCTTCGATGCCGGCTTACTTCTGGAATGACCCGGATTTTAAACGGTACACGGAAAGCTATTTTGAGATGTACCCGGGGATCTGGAGGCATGGCGACTGGATAAAAATAACACAGCGGGATGGGGTGATAATCTACGGGCGGTCTGACGCGACACTTAACCGTGGCGGTATACGCATCGGCACTAGTGAAATCTACCGTGCAGTTGACCAGGTTAAAAGTGTAAAAGATAGTCTGATCATTTGTATCGAAAAAAATAACGGCGATTTCTGGATGCCGTTATTTGTTGTGATGCAACCTGGAGCATACCTGACGGACGAAATCAAGAAAGAAATCAATACTACGATTCGTTTAGCATACACACCACGTCATGTACCAGATGAAATTATCGAGGTCCCCGATATACCTTATACCATCAGCGGCAAAAAAACCGAGACGCCCGTAAAAAAAGTATTGCAGGGAAAAAATCCAAACGACGTGGTGAACCCCGGGGCGCTACGCAATTTCGAGTCGCTTGCGTATTTCAAACAGTTTGTTTGATTCTTCATTCTTCTTTGTTTTTCGGATAGCTTCAGGCTGCAAGCTTTAAGCTGCAAGGCGATTTTGTTATCTTTCTCGCTACGACGCGTCATCCTGAATTGCAACAGCGCAGCTGGTGCGTAATGAAGGATCCCCCGGAACAGCGGAATAAATCACTCGTATCGAAAAACTAAAATCGCTACTAAGACAAGTCACAATCAAGTGAACCAGTTCCTCGTTATCGTCCAATCACAATCGTACTACGTCAAATTCGAAGTTTGCGATACTAACGCGAAAAGGATTCCAATAACGACAGACTGCTACTGCTCTTCTTGGGGATCCTTCATTGCGCGCTTGCGTGGCAAGCACAATTCAGGATGACGGTAATAGGGGGAAGGAGTCACCGTCATTCCCGCTTCTCTCTACTATTGTAATCCTATTGTAATCCTTCTCTACGATCGTAATCCTTTCTCTCTACGACCGTCATCCCCTCTCTCTACGACCCGTCATCCTGAATTGCAACAGCGCCGCTGGTGCGTAATGAAGGATCCCCCGGAACAGCGGAATAAACCACTCGTTATCGAAAAAACCAAAGTCACGCTACTAAGACAAGTCACAATCAAATGGACCAGTTCCTCGTTATCGCCCTACTCACCATCGTGCTACAAAGTTCTTCAAGGTTTGTAAGCCACGATGCTTAACGCGAAAGCGATTTCGATAACGATAGACTGCTACTGCTCTTCTTGGGGATCCTTCATTGCGCGCTTGCATGGCAAGCACAATTCAGGATGACGGTAATAGGGGGGAGGAGTCACAGTCATTCCCGCTTCTCTCTACTATTGTAATCCTATTGTAATCCTTCTCTACGATCGTCATCCCATCTCTCTACGACCCGTCATCCTGAATTGCAACAGCGCAGCTGGTGCGTAATGAAGGATCCCCCGGAACAGCGGAATAAACCACTCGTTATCGAAAAAAACAAAATCACGCTACAAAGTTCTTCAAGGTTTGAAAGCTACGATGCTTAACGCGAAAGCGATTTCGATAACGATAGACTGCTACTGCTCTTTTTCGGAATCCTTCATTGCGCGCTTGCGTGGCAAGCAGAATTCAGGATGACGGTAATAGTGGGAAGGAGTCACCGTCATTCCCGCTTCTCTCTACTATTGTAATCCTATTGTAATCCTTCTCTCTACGATTCGGAATCCTTTCTCTCTACGACCATCATCCCTTTCTATCTACTCCGTCATCTCCTCTCTCTACGACCCGTCATCCTGAATTGCAACAGCGCAGCTGGTGCGTAATGAAGGATCCCCCGGAACAGCGGAATAAATCACTCGTTATCGAAAAAAACAAAATCACGCTACTAAGACAAGTCACAATCAAATGACCAGCTTCTCGTTATCGTCCAATCACAATCGTACTACGTCAAATTCGAAGTTTGCGATACTAACGCGAAAGCGATTCCAATAACGACAGACTGCTACTGCTCTTCTTGGGGATCCTTCATTGCGCGCTTGCGTGGCAAGCACAATTCAGGATGACGGTAATAGTGGGGAGGAGTCACCGTCATTCCCGCTTCTCTCTACTATTGTAATCCTATTGTAATCCTTCTCTACGATCGTAATCCTTTCTCTCTACGACCGTCATCCCTTTCTACTCCGTCATCTTCTCTCTCTACGACCCGTCATCCTGAATTGCAACAGCGCAGCTGGTGCGTAATGAAGGATCCCCCGGAACAACGGAGTAAATCGCTCGTTATCAAAAAACATAAATCACGCTACTAAGACAAGTCACGATCAAATGGGCCAGTTCCTCGTTATCTCCCTACTCACAATCGTGCTACAAAGTTCTTCAAGGTTTGAAAGCTACGATGCTTAACGCGAAAGCGATTCCAATAACGACAGACTGCTACTGCTCTTCTTGGGGATCCTTCATTGCGCGCTTGCGTGGCAAGCACAATTCAGGATGACGGTAATAGTGGGAAGGAGTCACCGAAGGAGTCACCGTGATCCCGCTTCTCTCTCCGATCGTAATCCTCCTCTCTACGATTCGTAATCCTTCTCAAACCACAAACCACAAACCACAAACCTCAAACATCTAACCTCAAACCTCAAACCTCAAACAATAGGCACAGGTCCATCGTTTTTCGACACCAACCATGAACTTTCAACCATGAACTATCCCAAACTTTCCTCCGCAGCAATTTTATCGAGGGCGAGTTGTCTTTTGAGTTCTTCCAGGTCGGAAAACTTGATGTCCCAGCGCAGGAGTTTGTGAAAGTAAATGGTGAGGGATTCGCCGTAAATGTCTTTGTTGAAATCAAATATATTCACTTCGAGATTGCGTTTGATGCCGTCGATGGTTGGGCGATTGCCGATGTACATCATGCCTTTTAAATGTTGGTGTTCGTATTGCACGGTAACGGCATATATTCCATCTGCGGGGATAAGCTTGAATTTACTATCGATCTCAATATTGGCTGTCGGGAAGCCAAGGATTCTGCCCAGTTTATCTCCCATGATCACTCTTCCGGTGATGCTGTACGGGCTGCCCAGCAGGGGTGTGGCCGTTTCGATATCACCTTCTTCCAGTGCTTTTCGTATGGTGGTGGAGCTTACGCCAATGTGATCTACATCCTGCCTTGGAATTTCTTCTACGTCAAAACCATACGTGGGACCATCCGCTTTTAGTTGTTCGAAACTTCCTTCACGATTTTTTCCGAAATGATGGTCATATCCAATAACGAGTTTTTTTGTGCCGATGGTGTCAACGAGGATTTTAGATATAAATTCCTTTGAAGTGAGTTGCGAGAATTCTTTCGTGAATGGAATGCGAAGTAAATGTTGTATTCCATGCTCCTTGAGTAAGGCTGCTTTTTCTTCGAATGTATTCAGCAACTTTAATGATGTATCTTCGGGGTGAAGCACAAGCCGCGGGTGTGGCCAGAACGTGATCACCACTGTTTGTCCTTTGTGAAGCAGGGAAGTTTCCTTTAAGCGTGACAGAATTTTCTGGTGTCCAATATGTACGCCATCGAATGTTCCGCTTGTAACAACCGCATACTTTAGGGGTACAAAATCTTCGATGCCATGGTAAATCTTCATATCTCAATCTCAGCTTAAAGATACATTGTTATTGTTAAGCAACATCTTCAATGGTCAATGCATTTTCCAGTGAGAAGCTTCCAATGCGGGTGCGACACAGTCTGCTCAGGTATGCACCAACACCTAACGCCTCGCCGTAATCCCGGGCAAGACTTCTGATGTAGGTGCCTTTTGAACACACGACGCGGAAATTTACTTCCGGTAGATTGATTGAAGTGATTTCAAACTCATGCACCTCGACATCGCGGGGTTTCAGTTCGACAGTTTCTCCTTTGCGTGCAAATGAATAAGCACGTTTACCACCGATCTGTATAGCCGAATGCAGTGGCGGAATCTGTGCGATCTTTCCGATGAATGGGTGAACTGCATTTTTTATTTCGTCTACGGTGAGGTGATCAATAGATTGCTTTTCGCCAGGCTCAGTTTCAAGATCATAGGAAGGTGTCGTTTGCCCGATGGTAAATGTTCCCGTGTATTCCTTCTCTAATCCCATGTATTCGTCAATACGTTTGGTCATCTTGCCTACACAAATGATTAGTAACCCGGTGGCAAGCGGATCCAGTGTTCCGGCGTGACCGATCTTTTTAACCTTTAGCTTATACCGGAGTTTATTCACCACATCGAACGAAGTCCATTCGAGCGGTTTATTAATCAGCAATAGTCTTCCCTCGTCGGGCTGTAACGCTTCCATTATACGATGGAGAGTTCAATGCCGAGAAAATAAAGTATCAGAATGACTGCCCCGACCACAATCCGGTAATAACCAAATACTTTGAAACCATGGCGGGTTAAGAAATTAATGAATGACTTAATGGCGATAACGGCAACAATAAATGCCACCACATTACCAATGATGAGCAGGGTGATTTCGTTTGATCCGAAGGAACCGCCATCTTTTTGAAAACTGTAAAGTTTATACAACGTAGCGCCGAGCATGGTAGGCACGGCGAGGAAAAAAGAAAATTCTGCCGCTGCGCGTTTTGTTAAACCTTGTGTAACACCACCAATGATAGTGGCTGCTGATCGCGATACGCCGGGGATCATCGCGAGTGTTTGAAAGAACCCAATTTTTAATGCCGAAAAAAAAGTAAGTTCTTCTTCTTTACGGTGTTCGTTTCTGTTAAAAAGGTTATCGATAAACAGGAACACAATGCCACCGATAATCAGCATAATGCCAACCACAATTACATTTTCAAGTAAGGCATCTATCTGATCTTCAAAGGCAAGACCCAAAACGACCGCAGGAAGAAAAGCAACAAGCAATTTAAGGTAGAAGCGGATGGTTTTATCAAGGGGTTGTGTTTTCGGATGCGGAAAAAATTTACGCCAGTACAACACGATTACCGAAAGAATGGCGCCCAACTGAATGGCTACCGTAAACAGTTTTGTGAACGGATCCGAAGCAATGCCCATTACAGACGATGCAATAATCATGTGGCCGGTTGAAGATACCGGTAAAAATTCTGTCACACCTTCTATGATGGCTAGGATGATGGCTTCAATTACTGACATGGAATACGTTTAATGCGTATGATGAATGGACAAGAATACCGGGCTTGTACTTAACGCGAAGGCTTGTGCAGGATGGCATAGATTTCGATGATGAAACCCGCCATTACAATGAGGGGCCCCAGCGTAAGTCCGAGGAAACCGAAGCCGTGTTGTTCATTATCAAGAGACATGATTACAAAGCCAAACACCAGTGTAAACACACCAATGATCATCCATTGATAATTCTTTCTTCCAAAAGGCAGTTTATTTTCCATTGCTATTACTTTATCAATACAAATCGTCTAACGACATTCTTAAATATTTTCTCACGGAAAAATACGTGCTCATGAAAGCGATAAAAATACCGATGAGCGTGATTCCGGCGAGCAGGACAATAAAATTAGTTGCGTTGTACAGGATCGCCAGGTCAGGAATGTTCTGCTGCGCATACTGGATAAGCGCGTACAGCAATATTCCGGCAAGCATACCGGAGAGTAAACCGTACCCGGCACCGCGCAGTAAAAAGGGTCCTTGGATAAACCACTTCTTCGCGCCAACCAGTTGCATACTGCGAATTAGAAATCGTTGCGAAAACATGGCAATGCGCAAAGTATTGTTAATAAGCAGGATAACGGTGATCAACAACACTACAATGAGTCCGAGCAGGAATAAACTGATGTTGGCAAAGTTTTTATTTACCGACGCGATAAGGTTTTCAACATATTCGACCTGAAAAACGCCATTCATTTTCAGGATATCGGCTTTAATTTTTTCAAGTTCGGGGACAGAATGTTTTTCCGGATCTATGGTAACGAGAAAAGCGTCGCGTAGGGGATTATCACCCAAAAATTTCTGAAAATCTTCGCCGGTAGCTTTTATGAATTCGTCAGCAGCAGCTTCTTTAGATACAAACGTAATGCTTTCGTCTGTTTGCTTGCTCACATAATCCTGTGAACGAAGCGTGTTCTCAATCTGCAGGCGTTGTGTTTCGCTAATCGTCGGTTTTAAAAATACCTGTAAACGGATATTGAGTCGTACCTGTCGTTCAAGTTCCTGTGAGAACAGTACCATTAAACCAAACAGACCCATTACGAACAGCGCCAGCGTTATACTAAATACAACGCCGACTGCGGGATAACCACCTAATTTCTTTTTACGCGTTTTTCTATCCATGCCAAACGTCAAATTTAATTAAACGACACAGAAATTCTATTTATTTGAAATTAAGTTAAAAAAAGAAGCCTTGTGGTTTAACGACAAGGCTTCCTGAAGATGTGGCTGGTTTTTTATTTATTCCGGTATTCCATAAGCTTTTTAAGAAGCGCCGGATCGTTTACAGGGATCAGACGTTTAACTTCCGTGCCTTCATCGAGCAGGTAATAGTTGTCTTTGTAGAAAAGGAATACAGTTCTTTTTTCACCGGAAAAAAATTCAAGAATTTCATACAGATTGTTCTCAAACGACCCGTACAGGGTAACCTTGTCATTATTTAAAACATAATGGAAGCCATATTTCCGGTTGGTTTTATCTACTTCCGTAGTAATCCGTGAGGCTGTTGCCACCTCGTGCGTTGTTTTCGATTCACCTGGAAGGGTTGCGTCCATGTTCTCTTCATCGTCAGTAAGTTCTTCAGACGGATCGAACACATCCAATTTGCGAGGAGTTGCGGATTTTTCTTCTAATGGTTTTTTTGCCGGTATACCAACTTCGTCCTTAGGTTTTAATTCCTGCGCATCAACCGGGGATTCCATTTCTGTTGGTTGCTGTATTGTAGATTTTTCCGAAACCGCTGGCTTTTGTGGGACCACTGTCTGTTCTTCAGCTGCTACCTCCATGGGAGCAGGCGCTGGTTTGAAATAAAAATACACACTGATACCGAGCAATAGCGCGACAGTACTAAACCCGGCCCATTTGGTAAAGGAAGAAGTCGGTGAAGAAGGAACTGGAACCGCCATCAGTAAGGCTTTTAATTCTGCTTTGCGTGCATTTCTGATGCCTGTAGCAATATGCTGTTGGAGATCATACGCGCGCTGCAAATCAATATCTTCTGCTAATCGCTTTTCAAAGGCAATTTTGTCTGTTGCCGAGAGCCGGTTTGCTATGTAATCATCGAGAAGTTCGAAGTCTCTTTCTGCTGCCATAAAAATTAATCTAAAAAATCCTGTTCACTGTATTGGGCTTTCACCAACTCATCAAGCTTTTGTTTGCATTTATATTTTTTGGTCTTTGCCGTATCTGTATTCGCAAATCCCATCTTGTCGGCAATGTCCTGCATCGATAGCTCTTCAAAATAATAATACATGAGCACCTGCTTACAAGTATCGCCAAGTTGTTCTATACACTGTCTTATGATGCGTTCGCGTTCGGGAGCATCCATGTTCTGCGACACCGCAGAATCTTTCTCTTCATTCGATAAACGCTTCTTACGCTCTAGTTCCTTGCGCCAGAGATTCTGACAAATGCTGTAAATGTAGGTGCTCATCTTGGAGGTTAACACCAGGCTGCCGGAGTTTGCCTTCTGCCAGAATACGATCAACGCATCCTGGTAAACATCCATTGCTTCTTCCTCGGTACCGCTGTTGGAGATGACCATTTTCGTCATCATCCGATAATATTTTTTGTACAATAACTCAAGAGCCTTTTCATCGCCTCGGCAAATGCGTTCGAATATCTCTTTTTCATTCATGTTAGAACCCGACCTGTATACCATGATTGTGCGGTTTTGTAACCTGCGTGTTTACATTTTTGTAGCATTTTCCGTTATGAGCATGGAAAATCAGGATTAATCTGCTTTTTCCCAGATTTGTGTGCGATAGAAGGGGCCCCAATATCCCCGGACGTTCAGTTTTTCATCTTTGAGCCAAAGCTTGCAACGGTAAACCTTACCATTTTCCGGATCTAAGATATCACCATCTCCATAATAATCGTCGTACGGTTGCAAATTCCGAATAATTTCCATTCCGATCACTTTCTTTTTATAGCGGCCATCATCGGAAGGACAGGCTGTACATTTCGGATCCGGATCTTCTCCTGCGTGCGTAAATATGCGGATGACTTTACCGAAAAGCTTTCCATCTTTTTCAAATAATTCTACAATCGATCTGGCTTCACCTGTTTCATCATCAATGGTTTTCCATTTACCAACAATAGATTGCGCTTGTGCTGAAATGCTGATTAATACAATGGGGATCAGAATTTTTTTCATTGCCAAGGGGTCTTTGGATCAATCAAAAATAAAAAAAGCCCCGGGAAATCGGGGCTTTTTAAAAAATAGACTTTAAACCAATTATTTATGATGGTCAGTTTCATGCAACTGACTCACTACTTCTGTTTTTGCTTTTGCATCGTCCTTGCGGGAAGATTCACCGTCATCTGTTTTGTCTACGGCCAAAAGCGGCGCAATTACAAGTGCAACTACCGACATCAATTTCAATAATATATTAAGTGATGGACCTGATGTATCCTTGAACGGATCACCAACTGTATCGCCAACAACGGCAGCTTTGTGCGGATCGGATTTTTTGTAGTACATCTGTCCATTGATATCGACACCTTCTTCAAAACTTTTCTTCGCATTATCCCAGGCACCACCAGCATTTGACTGGAAGATCGCCATCAATACACCGGATACAGTAACACCAGCAAGCATACCGCCCAAAGCTTCAACACCAAAACCAGGAAGGAAAGCAATTACAACAGGAGCGATAACGGCCATCAAACCAGGAAGAACCATTTCGCGAAGCGCAGCCTTCGTAGAGATTTCAACACATTTTCCATATTCAGCTTTTCCATCGGCGTCGTGAAATATTTTCTGATCTTCAGCAGACCACTCATTCATTTCCCTGTCTCCATTGCGACGCATCGCTTCGAGGGCTGCTTTAAGTTGTGGAATAGATGCAAACTGTCTTCTTACCTCTTCGATCATCGACATGGCAGCACGTCCTACAGCGCCCATTGCCATAGCAGAGAAAACAAACGGTAACATCGCTCCAATAAATAATCCCGCCATAACATTGGCCTTGGATACATCTATCGTACTGAGATGAGCGGTTGTCATAAACGCACCGAATAAGGCAAGCGCAGTTAACGCCGCAGATGCAATAGCAAAACCTTTTCCGATTGCCGCGGTAGTGTTACCAACAGCATCGAGTTTATCGGTACGCGAACGAACTTCTTTTGGAAGCTCAGACATTTCAGCGATACCTCCGGCATTGTCGGAGATCGGTCCGTAAGCATCAACAGCCAATTGAATTCCAAGATTGGAAAGCATACCAACTGCAGCAATGGCGATACCATAAAGTCCGCCAAAATAAAACGCACCGATAATTGAAAGTGCAATGATGATAATTGGAATTGCGGTAGACATCATACCCACACCAAGACCTGCGATAATGTTTGTTGCGGCTCCTGTAGAAGACTGACGAACAATTGAAAGCACTGGTTTTTTACCCATGCCTGTATAATACTCGGTAACAAGACCGACTAACAATCCGCCGACAAGACCAATCACGGTAGCCCAGAACACGCCAAGTGCTGTGTAATGATTACCAAGTTCAGGATCTTCCCACGCATATAAAGGATCTTTGAACCACCATTCTGCAGGAAGCATCCAGGTAATGATAAAATACGAAGCTGCAATCATGATGATGGAAGAAATAAATTCCCCGGCATTCAGGGCTTTTTGAGGATCGCCACCTTCTTTTACGCGAACGAAAAACGTTCCGATAAATGACATTACAATACCAACACCAGCAAGTACCAACGGAAGGAGGACAGCAGAGAGTCCATTGAATGCATCGCTGAAACCAGGTACCATGAATGCAGCACCCAATACCATCGTTCCGACGATTGAACCAACATACGATTCAAATAAGTCAGCACCCATACCCGCAACATCACCTACGTTATCACCAACGTTATCAGCAATAGTAGCAGGATTCAGGGGGTGATCTTCCGGAATACCGGCTTCCACTTTACCGACGAGGTCAGCACCAACGTCAGCGGCTTTTGTATATATCCCACCACCTACACGCGCGAAGAGTGCAATGGAAGAAGCGCCGAATGAAAATCCGGTGAGGACGGTTAAGACCTGGTTCACATCGGTGAACATGTTTTGGTAAACGATGAAAAGAACACTTAATCCAAGAACACCTAATCCAACAACACCCATACCCATTACCGTACCACCGGCAAAGGCAACTTCAAGGGCTCTTCCAAGACTGGTGCGCGCTGCGTTTGTGGTTCTCACATTGGCCTTAGTTGCAACCCGCATACCGATGAAACCCGCCAGGGCTGAACAGAATGCGCCGATAACAAATGAAACGCCCACTAACGGACTTGATGTTTCACTATTGGCAGTTACACCCAATAAAACAGCAACACATAAAACGAAGATGGCCAATATTTTGTACTCAGCTTTCAAGAAAGCCATGGCGCCTTCAGCAATGTGGCCAGCAATCTTTTTCATCTTGTCTGTACCAACTTCCTGCTTATTGACCCAGGCACTTTTCCAAAGGACAAATAATAGTCCTAGTACACCGAAGCCGGGTAAGAGATAGAGAATGTTTTCTTCCATAGATTATTTAGGTTTTTCATTTGTGAAAACATGCCACGGCGTTACAATTCCGTCGGAACAATATTTTTCAACTGTCGCAAATATAGAATAACTCTTAAAACCGCCAAAAGGATTGATAAAGAGAAGGTAAGAGTTCAATAAATTAGCAGGCAGCGAAATTGTTAAGGGGACTTCGGAGGTAAAAGGGACGAGGTACGAAGTAGGGATTATTGTAATAGCTTTATGTTTTTACCGTCTCGGTTTTGATGCGTTCTTAGTCTATCCTGATCACGTTACGTCTTCCTTGTACCTGTGCCTCGTACTTCGAACCAGCTAGGTCAGATATTGAACATTTGTTTCAGGGCTATCCAGAGGCGCTTCTTTTTTTGATCATCAAGCTCGTCCAGGTGATCTCCCATAACAATGCTCACACCATCTTCATGTAAGTGTTCGTACAGCGCACCGGTTTTCATCCGGGATCCTAAAGCGATAATTTGCCGTGGAGAAAAAGCATGCAGGTCATCTAACTCAAAATCATGGCGGGTTATGATCTGCACCGCAGCAAGCGAAAGCTTGAGTGCACCCATCATTTTTATCAGCGTGGTCCGTTCCTCTTCTCCTATGGTCTCCCAGTCCTTTCCAAGCACAACTATAACACGCGAAGGAATCAGATATAATTCTTCCTGGTAGAGATTTTCAAAGGGTGATGCCTCATTCATGGTTCCTTAATATCGAAAATGGATTTCAGTTCCGCTGCTTCATGCGGTTTCATTCTACCTGCAAGGATAAGACGAAGTTGCCTTCTGCGCAACGCTCCGGAAAAATACTCTTTCTCTTCCGCTGTTTCCGGTTCCAGCTCCGGCACCTCAACAGGTCGGCTGTTTTCTCCAACAGCCACAAAAGTAAAGTAAGCACTGTTGCTTTCAATCTTGCGACCGGATGGAATGTCTTCGGCTTCAACATCGATACGCACTTCCATGGAAGATGTAAAAGCGCGCGTAACACGTGCCCTTAACGTTACTACGTTGCCCAGCTGAATCGGATGTTTGAAAGAAATATTATCAACAGAAGCTGTAACCACAATGCTGTTGGCATGCTTTTGCGCCGATATAGCAGAAACAATGTCCATCCAATGCATCAGTCGACCTCCCATCAGATTATTAAGGGTATTTGTATCGTTGGGTAAAACCAACTCCGTCATGCTTACAAATGATTCCCGGGGAAATTTTTTTTTTTTAGACATCCGTCGTTGAGCGTTAAAGTGTTTAGCGGTGGTTTCAGATTTAAGCGCATTCGTTTGCAAACTGCTAATAACCGTTAGTTCGTGCAAAAATGTTGAAAAATATTTTGCAATCAAGTATATCATTTCATTATTTCGGTCCTTCAAAAAATGCAAGCACCCAAAACGATATCCATTCGCAGTATCTTCGGTCTGAAGGCTGTATCTGCTTGCACTATCGTGATCACCACAATTACGGGGTAACCCGTGCGCAGCCTTTACCCCAGCCCCGTCAGGAATTGTGTCCTTCTCCAGGAGATGGAATGTCTGATGATGAATAAAGAATACCTTCGCAACCTCAGAAATAGAAATTTTACATGAAAGTCTTAAAGTTTGGTGGCTCGTCCATAGCTACGCCACAGCGAATAGAGTCCGTTATTGAGGTAATAAAACCTTATCTGAACGGTGAAATAGCCGTTGTTTTTTCAGCTTTTGGCGGTGTTACCGACGTGCTGATCCAGATCAGCAAACAAGCCCTTGAAGGAAATCTGGAATACAAGATACGGCTTGCTGAAGTCGAAAAACGTCACCTTGATGCTGTTCGAAGTCTTATTGGTGTGCAGAAACAAAGCAGTATTCTCGCCCAGGTCAAATTTATGGTCAATGAGCTCGAAGATGTTTTGCACGGTGTGTATCTCGTTAAAGAACGTACACCGCGCACGTTGGATTACATCATGAGTTTCGGTGAGCGTTTATCAGCCTACATCATTGCACAGGCTTTCCGCGATAAAGGTATCCCAGCTGAATTCCTCGATGCCCGAAACGTAATCCGTACGGATAATAATTTTGGGTACGCCAAAGTAGATTTTGAAACAACCCATAAACTAATTCGCGACCATTTTAAACACCATCAGGATTTACAGATCATCACCGGATTTATAGGAAACTCTGAAACAGGCGAAACTACGACGCTGGGTCGAAGTGGGTCTGATTATACAGCCGCGATTTTTGCAGGTGCACTAGCTGCAACTGACCTCGAGATCTGGACTGATGTAGATGGTATGATGACTGCGGATCCGCGCATGGTGAAAAAAGCATTCACTGTTCCGCAGATGAGTTATGAGGAAGCGATGGAGCTTTCGCACTTTGGTGCCAAGGTGATCTTTCCTGCAACCATGCAACCCGCGATGGTAAACCACATTCCGATCTGGATTAAAAATACTTTTAATCCCACGTTTAAAGGAACAGTAATTCATGCGAAGTCTACCAATGGAAAAATGATCAAAGGGATTTCTTCCATGAATGGTGTGAGCCTGCTCAACATGCAGGGCAGTGGATTACTCGGTGTAGTAGGCGCTTCGATGCGTTTATTTGCAACGCTGGCCCGTGAACGTATCAGTGTGATTCTCATCAGTCAGGCATCGTCTGAACATTCCATATGTTTTGCGGTTGAGAACCAGTTTGCCATACAGGCGAAAACTGCTGTTGAAAAAGAATTTCAGAATGAATTGCGAAACGAAGAAATTGATTCTATCCAGGTGGAGCAGGATCTTGCCATCGTGGCTGTGGTGGGTGATGGCATGAAACATAGCCCGGGAACGAGTGGGCGTATGTTCAGTGCTTTGGGGAAGAACGGCGTGAACGTTGTCGCCATCGCACAAGGTTCATCCGAAAGAAATATTTCTGCCGTAGTACGCCAGACAGACGCGGCCAAAGCGCTCAATGCATTGCATGAAGCGTTCTTCCTGTCGGATCATAAATTACTGAATGTGTTCCTGGTGGGCACCGGACTTATCGGAAAAGTCTTACTTGAAATGGTGCACGAGCAATTTGAAAAGTTGGCCAGCGAAAACTTGCTCGAGGTAAATGTCGTCGCAGTTGCTAACAGCAAAAAAATGTTGTTCAATGAAGATGGATTGAATCTTGAATCATGTATTCACGAACTGCAGGAGCAGGGCGATACCATGGTGATGGAACATTTCGTTACACAAATGGTAGCATTCAATCTTCCAAATAGTATTTTCGTCGATTGTACCTCAAGTGAGGAGGTTACGGCGTGGTATGAACCCATACTCGAAGCGAACATCTCCATTGTAACACCAAATAAGAAAGCAAATTCCGGTACGTATGATAAATATCTGGCGTTAAAGAAAACAGCGTTCAGAAGAGGTGTTAAATTTTTATATGAAACCAATGTGGGTGCCGGTTTACCGGTAATCAATACATTAAATGATTTACTGCTCAGTGGCGATAAAGTGATCCGTATCGAAGCCGTGTTAAGTGGCACGCTGAACTTTATCTTCAGCTCATTTGTGGAAGGTAAAAAATTCAGCGAAGTGGTGAATGAGGCCAAGGCAAAAGGATATACGGAGCCTGATCCACGGGATGACTTGAATGGCATGGATGTAGCCCGAAAGATTTTGATCCTCTCCCGTGAAACTGGATCGCAGCAGGAACTAAATGATGTTGGTGTGGAGAATCTTGTGCCCGAAGATTGCCGTGGCGAGATGACCATTGATGCTTTTTTTGCAAACCTTGAAAAACACGATGCGTATTTCGAAACGATGCGAAAGAAAGCTGCCGATAAAAATGAAAAACTTCGTTACATGGCCATATTGGAAAATGGTCATGTCAAAATTCAGCTGGGTTCTGTAAACGATCAGCATCCGTTTTATTCCTTATCGGGAAGCGATAACATTATTTTACTTACCACGGAGCGTTATCACGACAGACCGATGGTGATTCGCGGACCTGGCGCCGGAGCTCATGTGACAGCGGCTGGTGTTTTTGCAGACATCATTCGCATCGGTCACTATGCGAAATAACATGAAGAAATAACTTCTCGTCATACAGGTCTATTAAATTTCGTGTAGCCTGTACGTTGCAGAAGTAACTAAAAAGAAACAAATGAAAAGAATACGAGCATCCGCGCCGGCTACTGTTGCCAATGTTTCCTGCGGTTTTGATATTTTCGGATTTGCAGTGGAATCTCCTGCTGACGAAGTAGTGGTGACATTAACAGATAAACCTGGGGTTGTAACCATCTCAAAAATTTTTGGTGATGAAGGGAGGTTGCCATTGGATGCTTCAAAAAACACGTCAGGTGTTGGGGTACAAGCCTATCTGAAACAAATTGACAGTACTTTCGGAGCCGACATCATTTTGCATAAAAATTTACCGCTGGGCAGTGGGATGGGATCCAGTGCGGCAAGTTCTGCAGCTGCGCTTGTTGCCATTAATCATTTACATGATAACCGCCTTGAACGTAAAGACCTTTTGCCATTTGCTATGGAAGCGGAACGCGTTGCATGCGGTTCGGCACACGCTGATAACGTAGCCCCCGCGTTGTTGGGGGGATTCGTATTGATCCGCGGTTACCAACCGCTGGATGTGGCAACCATTCCAACGCCGGAAGGACTATATTGTACACTCGTACACCCACATCTGGAGTTAAAGACAGAAGATTCACGCAGGGTACTGAAACCGACTATTCCCATACGTGATGCGATTACCCAATGGGGTAACATAGCAGGTCTGGTTGTTGGCTTGATGAAACCGGATTTTGGTTTGATCTCCAGGTCACTGCACGATGTTGTAGCTGAGCCGATTCGTGCTGTGCTTATCCCCGGGTTTGATGCCATGAAAGCTACGGCGATAGAAGCTGGTGCACTGGGATGCGGTATCTCCGGATCCGGGCCCACGATTTTTACATTGAGTAATGATCCGGCGATTGCTGAAAAAGTGGGTGTGTTGTTGCAGGAGCAGTTTTCCGGATTCAAATTAAAAAGTGATGTTTTTGTGTCAAGGATCAACACAGCGGGTGCAAAAGTGATAGAAGAAGTATAGCAGTTTTACTATGAAATTTTACAGTACAAATAATCCGACCGTCAAAGTCGATCTCAGGGAAGCCGTGACTCGCGGTCTTGCACCCGACAATGGTTTATACATGCCGGAATCCATTCCCGTTTTGCCAAAGGAATTCCTGGGATCATTGCATAAAAAGTCATTTCGTGAAATCGCTTATGTTGTGGCGTCGAGCTTGTTATCAGGTGCAGTTCCGGATAATGATTTGAAACGCATTGTGGAGCACACCATTGCATTTGATGCACCGCTCGTTAATCTTGAAGACAGTATTTATGCACTTGAATTATTTCATGGGCCGACGCTGGCATTTAAAGATTTTGGTGCGCGTTTCATGTCACAAATGCTTGGATACTTTGCGAAGGAAGAAGGGCAGGAGATCGTTATTCTGGTGGCGACATCAGGAGATACGGGCAGTGCTGTAGCCAATGGATTTCTCGATGTAAAGGGAACCCGCGTTGTGGTGTTGTATCCGTCTGGTAAAGTGAGTGAGATTCAGGAAAAGCAGTTTACCACCCTTGGAAAAAACATTACTGCACTCGAGGTAGACGGGACATTCGATGATTGTCAACGCCTGGTAAAGCAAGCTTTTCTGGATGACACCTTGCGTAAAAAGTTTTTCCTTACGTCTGCAAACTCCATCAACATCGCGCGATTGATTCCTCAATCGTTTTACTACTTCCAGGCTGTAGCGCAATTAAAAGCGATTGAAGGTCCTCTCGTCTTTGCAGTGCCAAGTGGAAACTTTGGCAATCTGACAGGTGGGTTATTGGCCCGGAAAATGGGCTTGCCGATTGATGGATTCCTGGCTGCTACGAATGTAAATGATGTAGTGCCGGAATACCTGAAGACGAATGTCTTCACGCCGCGTGCATCACGCCAAACGATCAGCAACGCCATGGATGTTGGTGATCCCAGTAATTTCGTGCGTATGCTCGACTTGTTTAAGAACGATTATAAGGCAATGGCTGCAGTCATTTCGGGGTACAGTTATTCCGATGAACAAACCCGTGAGGCCATGCGGAACGTATATGCGGATAGGGGGTACGTTATGGATCCCCATGGCGCAATTGGATACCTGGCGCTGCAGGAGTACTTCAGCAGGAACAAATCCGGTACTGGTATTTTTCTTGAAACTGCGCATCCGGCGAAATTCAAAGAAGTTGTAGACGATACACTCTCGTTTAATGTAGAGATACCCGTTCCGTTGCAAAAGTTCATGCAACAGGAAAAGCAAAGTGTGTTAATTGGACGGGACTTTGATGAATTCCGGTCTTATTTGATTAAAACAATCAGCGATTAGCAGCGCGTTCTGTGACGACGTCGCGGTTCCGGAATACGACATGTTTGCGGGTGAAGAAATTCCAGACCACCGTAACTGCTATGGCTATGATCTTGGCAATACGATCGTCCATTTGAGCGAACTCGACCAAAGCCCACAAGGCAATCTGGTTCGCAACCAATGCACCGGCCAGGCAAATTGTAAAAAGCATGGCTTCCTGCGTTTTATTGTGATCGGAGGAATTAAACACGTATTTCCGTGTCAGGATGAAGGTAACAATATTGGTACAAGCAAAGGCAACAACATTTCCGGCCAGGTAACCAAACGCGGGTTTAAATAGGAAATACAACGCGTATTCAACTACGGCCGATATTCCACCCACTAAGATGAATCGGAACAATTCTGCCGTGAAGACTTTGTTCAATGTCGATTTCATAAACGGATGCAAATAAACGACACAAGGTCCAAAGTTCAAAGTTCATGGTTCAAAGTTCATGGTTCAAAGTTCATGGTTCAAAGACCCTACCACTTGCAGCCTGAAGCCTGAAGCTTGCAGCTTGAACTCAACCACAAACAAACAGCCAATCATTTACCCCATCCATCTTCCCCTAAAAGCGGAACAAATGCGAAATTATCGAACTCTTCAGTATAGAGCTTTCCCTTTATCTTTCGGATTCGAAGCATCGCCTGTTTTTCGCGGTTTCCGACCGGAATGACCAATATCCCGCCTTCAGATAGTTGGTCGGTTAACGCCTGTGGTACTACCGGTGCACCTGCCGTAACGATTATCTTGTTATACGGAGCTTTCACACGCAAACCCTTTGATCCATCGCCATAAAAGAAAAACGGTTTATATCCCAAAAATGGCAGAAAATCGCGTGTTTTTTCAAATAAGACGCGGTTGTACTCTATGGTAAACACTTTTGCGCCCAACTCCAGTAATACGCATGCCTGGTAGCCAGAACCGGTTCCTATTTCCAACACCTTATCGCCCGGCTTGATTTCCAGTTTTTCTGTTTGGAAGGCCACAGTAAAAGGCTGGGAGATCGTTTGCCCCTCGCCGATGGGAAACGCCTTGTCCTGATAGGCGTGATCAAGCAGCGCATTTTCAAAAAAAACATGTCGCGGAACCCGACCGATTGCATCCAAAACACGGCCATCTTTGATGCCTTTTTCAGCCAGTTTTTTAACCAGTTTATTGCGTAATCCCCGATGTTTATAGTCGTCTTCTACCATGGCAATTTCAAAAAATATATTTGTGGATTGTTTTGTGGATAATATGTTAATTTACTTACAATCAGTTACTTAACCTAAAATTGGCAATGCACTTTTGTCACGTTTACACTACCAACACCGTTGCAAAAAAGCCAATTTTTCAGGCTTCACAAAGATTCAAAAATTCTTTAGGAAAAATCGAACTTATAGTCTTACCTTAGAGTTCTCTCCACACAGTGAAAAAGCTTTTTGCCATAGCGTTCACAGTGTACCTGCTCTGAACAGTATTAGTGGGAAAACCACTTTTACTGCAAGGGCAGGAATAATTGAGAAACTAGAGGCTAATTAATCCGGTTAATTAGCCTCTTTTTATTCAAGCCCTTTATAATAAATCCTCAATTTTTACAAGTTGTTTCAAAAACCAATTAAAATGAACGGAGCCCAATAATACGGTGATGCATATTTTTTGTTTTGCATCAAATTTCGTTTTGCGGTCGATAGTGTAGTCGTAAGGTTGTTGTTTTTATCTTCCAGCAAAATCTTATAAAAATCCTGCATCAAAACCGCGGTAGATTCGTCAGCAACATTCCAAAATGATACCATGCAATTATCCGCGCCTGCATACACAAGTGCGCGCGAAAGACCGATCACACCTTCACCTTTCGAAATTTTACCCAGTCCCGTCTTACATGCGGATAAAGTAACCAGCTTCGCATTGAGTTCAAGATTGTAGATCTCTCCTGCATACAGATTTCCATCTTCTTTATCATTCTCAGCCTGAAGATAAACACACGATAAATCAGGATTATCTTCATCCACTACACCATGCGTTGCAAAATGAACGAAAGCATATTGACGGAGGTTCTCTTTCTTCACGTTTTGTTCATTTGCCTGTGGCCCAACAAACAAGGCGCTGCTTAGTTCTTTTTGCCGGAACAACTGCTCAATGTCTTTTACTTCAGCAGCACTGCCTGGCAATTCGTTCAATCCTTTCTCGGGAGCAAAGCGCACCGGCGCATAAAGAAGTATGGAAGGTTTTGCAATGTGGTGTTGCTTATCCTTCTGAAGAATCAAGCCACTTGAAAACTCATAACGGATGGTATACTTTTTTACAAGATAAGGAAGTACATAAAAGGGGTCTTCGTCTTTTGTTTTAGCCATGAGCAACGTCTCGAAAGGAATGATACCTAACCGTGCTGTAGGAATAACAACAATATCCTGTATTGATCTGGGGATATGTTTGGGAAGCAGGATAGAAGATAGGGCACCAGCTGCTTTGGTAAAGGTCTTGATATCGGAATATAATAAGCTATTGCGCAAGCCCGTGATATAGCGATCGAAATTTTTTGGCAACGAAACTTCGCGGATGAAGAAATCCTGTGTTGTTACCTGGAAGAGGTAAAGCCTTTGGTTTTTGTCGTCGATAAAATAGCTTAACAGCAGGGTATGATCATCGAGCCGTTCCTGCAATTGTGCGACAGCCGGTGACGCTGAATTGTACTTCAGGTTAAAATAGGCAGGAAAATCTTTTTCAAGGCGTTTGGTGAAGTGTTCATATTTCCGGTGAAGCCTGTAAGCTGTTTCGCGCAAAAGGGCTTCTTCTTTGATATCTGGTTTTTGAGCCAACTTACGGGCGCACAGTGCAATGGCCGATTTAAGATCTTTCTCTTCATCGAGCAAATCGTAAGGGATGCCACTAAATGATTTTGCATTGGCTTCCGACAAGGCGCCTAACAGCACGGCAGCTTTGCTTTTTTCGGAGAAGTAAAATGCTTGTTCGTAAAACGTTTTCTTTTTCCAGGCACCAAGCGCTGCCTCCATGCTGATCCGTACGCCATCGGTATACACTTCATGGGCAATGTTTCCCAGTGTCATTTTATCGTCTTCATTGCTGATCTGTTGACGAAGATTACCAATTAATGTGTCGCAGGAATGCAGCGTCTGAATGGCTTGCGTAAGGTCCGAGAACCGCAATGTTTTTCGCAGATACCGGAGTTCAAAGGCCTGGGCTTTATATAGCAGCGAATACAATAACACATAGCCATCGTAGTAATCGTTGATGTCTGGATTTTGATGCTCAGCTTCGCCGCTGAAGTTAACCACGTTCGATTGTAAAGCTTTCTGATAAAAGGCAAGTGCTTTCTCAAACGCGTTTTCCGCTAGTTCAAGGTTACCTAACGCATTGTACACCCGAGCAATGTCTGGATGTTTACTCTTGTAACTTTGCTGGTAGCAGCGCAGCGCCTTCTCATAATATTCCCGGGCATTGGTCATCGTTTTCATTTTTTCGTAGGTATTGCCCAGGTTAAAATAAACAAACCCTTTTGATGGATGTGCTCCAGGGTATGCGTTGTCCAGAATAGCCAGCGCTGATTCAAAGTTATTGATCGCATCGCCAAACAATTCCAACTGGCTAAAGAGGTAACCGATGTTTGTATTGGCCTGGGCAATCTTGGGATGTTGCCTGCCATAAAGCAATTCGTACAGTGTCAGCGCTTTTTCATAATACGCAAGTGACTTGTCTTTGTCAGTGAAGGAATAAACAAGGCCCAGGTCGTTGTAGGACCCGGCAATCAACGCATGCGTTTCTGGCAGCAGCGTTTGACGGATGAGTAGTGCCATGTTTAGTTGTTCTTCTGCCTGAACGTATTTCCCCGTAGCACGGAACAGGT
Organism: Ohtaekwangia sp.; assembly: GCA_035628875.1. Lineage (GTDB taxonomy): Bacteria > Bacteroidota > Bacteroidia > Cytophagales > Cyclobacteriaceae > Ohtaekwangia. Next base: position 28,495 of record DASPIZ010000119.1, read on the forward strand.
TGCCCAGATGCGCTTGTGTTTGCGCGGCTTCAAGTGAATTGCCACGGCCTGCTTCCTCCCAGTCTGCAATGGCCCTCATAAACGATTCTAACGCCAGGTCATTGCGCCCGCTAACCATGAAGAGAAAACCACTGTTGGTTTCAACGGCAGCACTATACGTTGCGTGAATGGTATCCGGGTTGTTCCTTAACGCTTGTAGTAATTGCCCCGCTTCGTCATATCGGCCGAGCCGGATAAGCGCCTCAGCTTTCTTATTCTGTAATACAAAGTGAATATCTTCCGCTAGTTTCTGGTTTATCGATTCTTCAATTTTGAGCAGGGCTTCGGCAGCTTCACCATCCCAAAGCATCCTGTCGATGGAAACCACGTCCTGGCCCAAACAAGAAATTGCCGTGAGGCACAGAACGACAAGGAGAATATTTTTTTTCATCATGATTTAAAAGCGGTAGAAATAACTCACCGTTGTAATCAGGTTCCGGGAAAGGCCATCCAGGTTTACGTCACGCTGAACGATCTTATGGCCCGCTAATAATCGTACACCAGACCTTACGTTGAATTGATACCCGGCGTTAAAAAGACCTGATAATGCTAAACCTGTGGTGCCTTTCTGTTTCACTTCATTACCTGCAGCATTGACGAATGTTTCTTCATTCAACCGGTAAATCGGAAGCAATCCTACAGCGAAATTCCATCTTGTATATCTGAAATTTCGTTCGACACGGAACATGATATCCGTACCACGTTTAAGCTGATTGGCACGGCCATACTTTTCGATATAGGCTTTGCTGTGATCACCACGTTCAACCCAGGGCTGCCATAAAAATTCATTTTCATTTTTATTCAGCGGGTGTTGAATACCTGTGGCAAATAACCATTTTGATGTGATAAGCGAAATTCCGGTAATGACATCATATGTTCCCAGACTGGTTTGATAATACATGGGCAACGACAGATCGCCATCTTTTTTATTGGAGTTATTGGTAGGTATTTTGCTGCCAAGAGAAAGGCTAATGTCGAATTGATCCGTACTGAGGAGTGTGCGTGTAAAGCACAACGACACATCACCCAGACCACTTGTTTTTCCCAAAGTTCCGCTTGCTGTCTGATAGGGGAGTTTTATCTGAAAAAAAGTTTTTGAATTGATTCCGAAATTCAGATCTGTGGTTGCAACCATAATCACTGGTGTTAGTGTGGTTGTCGCGCGATACAAACTAATTTCCATTGACCGAAGCCGAAGATTGATCTTTTTGTTGAAGGGCTGATCCGGTTTCATGGCACCCATGGTACAAAAACCGGCATCACTGCAGCCTTGAGAATAGGCTTGGTTCAGGATAATGGTGAGAAATAATCCCAGGCATGCAATACCTCGCATAATATCAGGTTAGTTACAGCTACCTAAGATAATCTAAAAAAACAAAACCCCGGCATAACCGGGGTTCTTATCAGTTGATGGACTGAAATTACATTCCGAGGGATTGATTCTCGATAGAGGCCAGTTCCAGTATTTTTTCATATTCTGCAGCCGAGAGGTCATTATAGAAATAATGGACAGGATCAACCTGTGAACCATTGATCAATACTTCGTAATGCAAATGTGATGCTGTTGAAAGTCCTGTATTTCCGACATAGCCAATGAGGTCACCACGCTTTACATTTTGTCCGTTGCGAACGGCAAACTCGTGCATGTGCGCATAACGGGTTTTATATCCAAACCCATGGTCGATTTCAACAAGCTTTCCATAACCACTGAACTTCACATCGACCCGGTCTACTTTACCATCTGCCGTTGCATATATAGGCGTTCCGATCGGTGCCGCGAAGTCGATACCGCTGTGGAGTTTACGAACTTTGTAAATAGGATGCATTCTTAAACCAAACCCAGATGCGAGTGCAACCAATTGTTTATTAGCAATAGGTTGGATGGCGGGAATAGACGCATAAAGTTTTTCTTTGTTCTCGGCAAGCTTCACCAACTCATCCTGAGATTTTGATTCGATATAAATTTTACGACGAAGCTTGTCTACCTTTTCATATAAGTTAATTACAAGATCTTTGTCCATAATGTCCTTTTCCCGGATGTCGGCATAACGGTCCGATCCACCAACACCTGCATTCCGGATCGATTTATCGATAGGTTCTGCGCCCAATACTACACGATAAATATTATCGTCACGTTTTTCGATACCGCCAAGGATATCACCGAGTTGGTTAACCTCGCGGTCGAGTTTATTGATATAGAACTTTTGTTCAGCAATTTTGTTTTCCAACACCACTAGTTTCGGATGTGGGAAATAGGCTGTATAAAGAAATAAAAGGCCAATGGCCAGCATTGTGGTAAAGGCGAAGATACCGAGCCCATTGAGGATAACATCGCTTGTTTTGGTCTTAACCCGCTCATATTTACAGGTTTCGGTATCGTAGTAGTACTTAATTTTTGCCATAATACAATTCGCAATTACGTGTTTTGCGGCCGAAAAGGTTTTATGACGGTCTCATTGCATTCGATGAATGGGCCGTCCAGCAGGTCAATGCAATATGGAATCGCCGTGAAGACGGCGTCCAGACACTGTCTTATTGCTTTTGGCTTGCCAGGTAAATTTACGATTAAAGTTTGATGCCTGATGCCTGCTGTTTGACGCGAAAGAATAGCCGTAGGCACGTATGTAAGACTTTTTGCACGCATTAGCTCTCCGAAACCGGGCAGCATTTTATCACAAACTGCTTCTGTAGCCTCAGGTGTAACATCGCGTTTGGCAGGACCTGTGCCCCCTGATGTCACAATTAAGCAACATTTTTTGATGTCAGCCATTTCGCACAATGTATGCTCTATAAGGGCTTGCTCGTCGGGAATTACAGCATATTCCTGTTGCCATGGGCTTGTAAGGTATTCATGCAGGGTCTCCACGATGGTTTTACCTGGAATGTCCTCATAGATGCCTTTGCTGGCGCGGTCACTTACGTTAATAATTCCTATTCGTATAATCTGGTTCATTAGCCTCAAAGTAGGTCCGGGCTGAAAAATATCAACCCGATATTAGTAATAAGACAAGGGAAAATCAAACGTTCGAATTTTGACCGAGGCCTAGATCTTTAATTTTCTCCCTTTCTTAAACACTTGTCTTCCTTTGTTCACACCTTGTCTGATCGCTTTCTGTTCGTCAGTCGGGAGTGCGATGATGTCTTTGCATTCAACAGAGCAACATGCATTATATTTTTCCGCGCATGTTCTGCATTGGATAAATAACAGGTGACAGCCATCATTTTTACAGTTGGTATGATCGTCGCACGGTGATCCGCATTGATGACAATGCGCGATGATATCGTCTGTAATCCGTTCACCAAGGCGTTCATCGAATACAAAATTTTTACCGATAAACTTATTTTCAATGCCGGTTTCCTTTACTTCACGGGCATACTTGATAATACCACCATCAAGTTGAAATACATTGCGAAAGCCCAGGTGTTTCATCCATGCGCTTGCTTTCTCACATCTTATACCGCCCGTACAATACATGAGGAGATTTTTGTCTTTTTGTTCACGCATCAGGTCTTCCGCGATTTGTAATTCCTCGCGGAACGTATCCACATCAGGGCAAATTGCGCCTTTGAAGTGACCAACTTCACTCTCGTAATGGTTTCGCATGTCAATGAGGATGGTGTTTGGATCTTCCGCCAGCCGGTTGAATTCTTTTGCATCAACATGTACGCCGGAGTTCGTCACATCAAATGAAGCATCGTTGAGCCCATCAGCCACAATTTTTTTACGAACGAGTATTTTTAGTTTGAAGAATGATTTTCCATCATCCTGTACAGCAACATTAAGTCTCACCTGCTCAAGGAACGATATACTGTACAGGTATTTTTTCAGGTCTTCGAGGTGTTGTGATGGCACGCTGATCTGCGCATTAATTCCTTCATGTGCAACGTAGATCCTTCCCAAAACCCCTAATTTATCGAGGGAGAGGAACAGTTCATTTCTAAAATCACCAGGGCTTTCTATTGGATGATATTTATAGAATGAGATAGTCATCCTCTGTTGAGGAGTGGAGCGGATCTTCTCCTTGAGAAGTCGGCCCTCAATGCGATTGTATAAGGCCATAAAGTACTGATCAATAGCAGATTAATCGAGTTCTTTAAAAAAAATAAAGCGCGAAGATAAGAAGTTTGGCCGGGATGAGAAAATGCCGGTACTTGGTATAGTTGGATATGTAGCGTCAGTTTTAAGGTGATTTCCTCCGAGCTGGTTTTTTATAAAGTTTCTAAATTTAGAAACTTTATTTATCTTTGCTTATTGAGTTATAGGCAACGTTTAATAGATATTTTAATACAAGGTTTTTAGAAGAAGCCGACAATTTTTTGGCAGAACTAAAACCAAAACTAATTAATAAAATACTATACAACATTGACCTCGCAGAACAGACAAATGACCCAAGACTTTTTAAAAAATTAAAAAATGAGATTTGGGAGTTTCGTACTCGGTATGAAGGACTTCAAATTCGATTTTTAGCCTTTGGGATAAAACGGACAATAAGGAAACTTTGGTAATAGCTACGCATGGATTTATTAAGAAAAGTTGATAAAGTATCATCGAATGAAATTAACAGAGCCGTAAGAATAAGGGATAGATATTTTGAAAGTAAAAGTTAAACATATGGCAAAAGGAATGAAAGCGTACACACTTGCCGAGATGAAAAACAAATACATCGGCAAAATTGGAACAAAAGAAAGAGATGGCTTTGAATACGAACTTCGTATGGATGTTTTGGGAAAAATGATTAAGGCAGCGCGGCAAGAAAGGAACCTAACGCAGGAAGAATTAGGAAAACTTATTGGAGTTCAAAAAGCGCAGATTTCAAAACTCGAAAGTAGCGCGAATAGTGCTACAATTGACACCGTCATAAAAGTCTTTAAAGCGTTAAAAGCGGAAATCAACTTCAACGTAAAGATTGAAAACACCTTTGTCAAACTGACTTAAAATTTCGATAATCATTGTTTTTGCTGGAGTTCGCCACGCAAGAGTTGATTATACTCTTCACAGGTTAAAATGCCATGTTCATTGCAATACGGACAGGTCTTGTATTCATTACCGAAGGCTGTTTTTTTAATCACAACATGATCGCCTTTACAAACCGGGCACATTACTTTTCCAGATGGCCCACAGTCAATGGTATAATTTTGTGATAATAATTCCTGTACTTTTTTAGAATCTTGTGACTTTACTTTCAGAAATTCGTTTTCGGATTTCTTTTTCCAATCGAGGGCTTCTTCCGAAAATTGTCCGGTAGTTCCTTTTAGCTGAATGTATTTATTCAGCCAGTCGATACTTTGTTTATATTTCCCTAAGTGAAATGAATTTTTTCCAAAATAGAAAGTCAGATCAGACGGAACACTTTTTACGTTGGCCAGCACGTACCTGAATTTTTCATCAGCAGATTCATATAAACCCTCGTCGAGGAAGTAAATACCAGAGTCCAATTCGCGCATTACCATCGACTTTTTTAGTTGCTCCTGTTGGGCAGCATATTCCTGTGCGAGGGTCCGGTCGCGATCGTCTTGTGCGAATGCCGGAAGTTCCGATAACAGGCAAGCTAACATTATAAAATGTGCAAATCGATGATGCTTTATCAGGTTCGTATATAATCTTAACTGCTTCATTACTCAAATCGTTGTTCCGAAATGTTAAGCCATTCCAGGGCGGCACGGTAAAAAATATTTTGTTCGGTTGTCGTGTCCAGATTCATCTCTTCAATAAACTTGCCGATTTGTAAATCACCAAGCGGAAAAGGATAATCGGTTCCTAAAGTAACTCTATTCGAGCCCTGTAGCTTCAGCACATATTCCAACATCAGGGGATCATGTGTAACGCTATCAACCCAGAATTTACCCAGGTAGTTTCTTGGTGGCACATTATTATCAATGGCAACGAGGTCTGGACGACAATCGAAGCCGTGTTGTATTCTGCCCAACGTTGGGAGGAACGATCCACCTGCGTGAGCAAAATTGACGCGTAGTTTTGGCAACCGTTCAAAAATGCCGGCGAAGATCATCGAGCACATCGCGCGCGATGTTTCCGCAGGCATCCCCACAAGCCAGGGGAGCCAATACCGCTGCATGTTTTTCTGTCCCATCATATTCCAGGGGTGCACAAGGATGGCCAGACCAAGTTTTTCGCATGCTTCAAACATCGGAAAGAACCGCTCCTCATTAAGATTAAGGTCATTAATGTTAGAACCAATCTGCACACCCTGTATGCCGATGTCTTTACAGCGTTCCAATTCCTGCACAGCAAGATCGGTATCCTGCATTGGGATGGTGCCAAGCCCCAAATAGTTTTTAGGATATCTAACAATCAGATCTGCGATGTGATCGTTTAAGAATTTTGAGATCGCGAGACAATCCAGCGGTTTAGCCCAATACGAAAACATAACGGGAATAGTACAGACCACCTGCACCTGGGTATTAAACTTCTCATATTCGATGATCCGAAGATCGGGATTCCATGAATTTTCTTTGATTTCGCGGAAGAATTGGTTCCCGCGCATCATTTTGGCTATTCCTTTTTTGTGGTGTTGGAGATAAATGAAATCTCCATAACCGAACTTCTCACTCCAGTTGGGGAGTTTTTTTGGGATAATGTGTGTATGGGAATCTATCTTCAGCAAGGCCTGGTCAATGAATGACGAAATATCGAAGTTTTTTAATTAGCACCCAATCCCGTTATTTGGTCCTTCAATTTGAACTAAGAAATGCCGGCTTTCCCCTAAAAGTAAAATCAAAAATAGCCCGAGTGCCCGGCGCCACGATAAAAGATTTTTTTAAAATTCCTTCAATTCATTTGCGCCAATTGAATATTGTTTGCTATAATTGCCCGTCAATTAATCAGACTTATGGGAAGAGGTGACAAAAAATCAGCTAAAGGAAAACGTACTAAAGGTTCGTTTGGCGTGACGAGAAGCAAGAATTCGATCAAAGCCCGAATTAAAAGAGCGTCTTCTAAAAAGTCAGAGACTTCGGTAACTGCAGAAGCTCCGGTAAAAGCAAAACGTACCGTAAAGAAAAAAACAGACGCATAACAACACATGAAATTTAATACGAACATAGCTTGGTGGTGGCACTTATCGAAACACGATATGTGAACAGCCTTTTTATGTTTATTCCAATAAGCCGAAGGCCTGCTGTTCACAGCAGGCCTTCGTTTTTATGGGGCAGTCAGGCTAGCAAGCGATAATTAGGACAAAAAAACAAAAAAATAATTGCCAGAATAGCGAGGCCATATCGGAAAAGAACGATAACAATGAACCATCGACTTTATGAAATATAAACTTAAAACATTCTCTAAAACGCTGTTGGCAGATACACTCACGCCGGTAAACATCTACCTGAAGTTACGCGATGTTTATGCGGGTAGTATTCTGTTGGAGAGTTCCGATTATCATGGGCATGAAAACAGTTTGTCTTTTATATGTTTTGATCCCATTGCCTCTTTCCAGGTAAAAGGCAACCAGGCTGAAACAAAATATCCTGATGGATCGGTGAATCAGATTGAGATCAATAAAGAAAATCAGGTAACGACCATGTTGGAGGAATTCAGGAATTCTTTTCAACCTGATATCGTATCTTCAAAATATGCAAATTGTGGATTGTTTGGCTACATGGCCTACGATAGTGTTCGTTTTTTTGAAGATGTAGACATTACGGTAGACCATGCGTTAATGCCTGATATTTTGTACAAGCTCTACAAGTATGTGATCATTGTAGACCATTTCTCGAATGAGTTAAGTCTTTTCGAACATTGTTATGAAACGGGGGAGCCATGCACGAGCAATCTTGATCGTGTTGAGCAGATCATTTTCAGTAACCGGTTTTCTACTTACCGATTTACTTTAACCGACGGTGAAACGTCAAATTACAACGATGCCGAATTTCTCGATGTAATTGAAAAAGGGAAACAGCATTGTTATCGCGGCGACGTTTTTCAAATCGTACTTTCCCGTCGCTTTACCTGCGGTTTTAAAGGTGATGAATTCAATGTGTACCGCGCGCTTCGTTCCATCAACCCATCGCCTTATTTATTTTATTTTGATTATGGTACGTTTAAACTGATCGGATCATCGCCTGAGGCACAATTACAAGTGAGCAAGGGAAAAGCACACATTTATCCGATTGCCGGAACATTTCGTCGTACCGGTAACGACCAGGAAGATGCAGCACTCGCGGAAAAACTTTCTGCTGATGAAAAAGAAAATGCTGAACACGTGATGTTAGTGGATCTGGCGAGGAATGATATGAGCCGTAATGCGGAACGTGTTACTGTAGAAGTCTTTAAAGAAATTCAGTTTTATTCTCATGTTATTCATTTGGTTTCAAAAGTTACCGGTGAGCTGAATGATACTACTTCTGTCATTCGCATGGGCGCTGATACGTTTCCGGCAGGAACTTTATCCGGAGCGCCAAAACACATGGCCATGACATTAATTGATAAGTATGAAAATACAAACCGTGGGTTCTATGGAGGTGCGATCGGTTTTGTTGGCTTTGATGGAACGTTTAATCATGCGATTATGATTCGTACGTTTCTTAGTCACCAGAATAAGCTCATCTATCAGGCCGGTGCAGGTGTAGTGAGTAAGTCGCAGGCTGAAAGTGAACTACAGGAAGTAAACAATAAATTAATGGCGTTGCGGAAAGCGGTGCTGATGGCAGAGAAGATTTAGGGAAGATTGAAAAATTGTAAAATTGAAGATTGGAAGATTAGAAAATTAAAAATTGCAGGTTGAGAGATTGGGAGAATGAAAATTGGAAGAGTGCAGGATGAGGTTATAAAAAAAAGATTAGCTGAACGACATTGATTTAAACTTAATAATTAAAAATAGTTGTGTCACAATTTAAACTTTAAAACGATGGGAAAAATTAAACAATTTGAGGATTTGCAGATCTGGAAGGATGCTGTAAGAATTGGGGTTTTGATTTATAAGTTAACTTCGGAGGGGGCGCTTGCCAAGGATTTTTCGGCGAAGGATCAATTGAGAAGAGCTGTCATTTCAATTTCGAATAACATCGCAGAAGGATTTGAATACAACAGCACTAAATCGTTCATCCGCTTTCTGAGGTTTTCCAAAGGTTCTGCTGGTGAACTAAGAAGCCAGTTATATGTCTTAAAAGAAGCTGGTGTAGTGAAGATAAAAGATTATAAAGTGCTATACGATGAATTAATGAAAGTATCAAAAGGTATTCAGGGATTCACAAAATATTTAAAAGAGTTTGATACAAAAAATAATACGAAGACGGATAATAATTCCTTCCGATTTTAATTAAAAACAAAAAGTGTTCGATGAAAATATTGGTGTTAGATAATTACGATTCATTTACCTACAACCTGGTGCATATTATCCGTGGTTTGGGATACGCTGTGGATATTTTCCGCAATGACAAAATCGGCCTAGAAGATGTAAAACAATACGACAAAATACTACTTTCTCCGGGTCCCGGCATTCCGGATGAAGCTGGAATTATGAAGCAGGTGGTATCAACCTATGGTCCGACCAAAAGTATCCTGGGAATTTGTCTTGGTCATCAGGGAATCGGTGAAGTGTATGGCGCGTCCTTATTTAATATCCCTAAAGTATTACATGGCGTCACCTCAACTTCAGCGGTTGTTGATAAGGATGAGCCTTTATTTGCAGGTGTAACTCCAAAATTTCAGTCAACACATTATCATTCCTGGGCCATTAAGGCTGATAGCATTCCTGCTGAAATTCAGGTAACGGCAGTGAATGATGAAGGGCTTGTGATGGGGCTACGTCATAAGAAATATGATGTGAAAGGTTTGCAATTTCATCCGGAATCGGTGATGACACCGGAGGGGCCGAAGATGATTAAGAACTGGCTGGAAGGTTGAGGAAATAAAAATTAAGAAGATTGGGGAATTTAAAAATTGGAAGATTGGGAAAGTGATTGGAAAATTTAAGATTAAATAAACTATAAGATTGGATTGGCGGTTTTGCCAGGCCAGTGAATCTGATGAACAGGTATGAAACAAATACTAAATGAATTGATCGAACACCGGTCATTAACGAAAGAAACGGCAAGGAAAGTACTGGTTGAACTAACGACCGGTAGATTTAATCAAAGTCAGGCAACTGCCTTTATGACGGTGTACATGATGCGTAGTATTACTGTCGACGAATTGCAGGGATTTCGTGATGCTATGCTTGAGCTTTGTATTCCTGTAACCTTCGATGCACATGTGATGGATGTGTGCGGAACGGGTGGAGATGGTAAAAATACTTTTAATGTATCTACACTTTCGTCTTTCGTTGTAGCGGCGGCAGGCCAGCCTGTTGCTAAACATGGTAACTACGGTGTTTCATCGGCATGCGGGTCTTCCAACTTGCTTGAGTATTTTGGCTATAAATTTACCAATGATATAGACGAGTTGAAGCGAAGCCTGGAGCGTTCTAACATTTGCTTCATGCATGCTCCGCTGTTTCATCCGGCAATGAAAAACATGGCACCGATTCGAAAAGAACTTGGCGTTAAAACTTTTTTCAATATGCTCGGACCAATGGTTAATCCTGCTTTTCCAAAACGGCAATTGGTTGGTGTCTTCAGTCTTGAACTGGCACGGCAATATGGTTATCTTTATCAGAATACCGACAAGGATTTTGTTATACTACATTCCATTGACGGCTACGATGAGGTATCACTAACGTCTCCGTTTAAATTTTTCTCTAATGAAGGTGAATGCCTTTCGGAACCTGCTGATCTGGGGCTTCCTAAACTAAAGTATGAAGACCTCCGTGGTGGTGATTCGGTAGAGGAGTCGGCCGCTATCTTTATGAATGTGCTGGAAGGAAAAGGAACTGAAGCACAAAATGCGGCTGTCATAGCAAACGCTGGAATGGCTTTGTATGCCGGACATCAGAAGCAGGGGATAACCAAGGCAGTTGATAATGCCCGCGAAGCGCTAGTGTCTGGAAAGGCATTGTCGTGTTTTAAGAAGATGCTTAATCACTGATCAAACTGGAAATAAAATTAAGTCATGAACATCCTTGATAAGATCATTGCCTATAAACGGAAGGAAGTCGAAGAGCAAAAGCACTTGTGTTCTGTTAAATCATTGGAGCAGAGCGGCCACTTCAATACACAACCGTTATCCATGCGCAGGTTTATTCAACGTGAAGATCTTACGGGTATCATTGCGGAGTTTAAAAGAAAGTCTCCGTCGAAGGGAATAATAAACGCGGACGCTCCTGTCACTCAAACCACAATGGGGTATGTTCAAGCCGGTGTTTCTGCGCTGTCGGTTTTAACCGATACGCCTTCGTTTGGTGGAAGTAATGATGATCTCATGGCAGCCCGGAAAGTTAATTCGTGTCCCATCATCCGCAAAGATTTTACAGTTGATGAATACCAGATCGTAGAGGCAAAATCGATTGGTGCGGATGCTATTCTTTTGATCGCGGCTGTATTGTCGCCACAGCAAACGAAACAATTTTGTAAGGTAGCCCATACGTTGGGACTGGAGGTGTTGCTGGAGGTACATGATGAAGCGGAACTGCAACAACACCTGGATGCTGGCGCAGACCTTATTGGTGTGAACAACCGCAATCTTAAAACCTTTGATGTAAGTATTGATGTTTCAAAACGACTAGCTTCGTTGATTCCTGATCATGTTGTAAAGGTTTCGGAAAGCGGGATTTCAAACACGGGAACAATTTTGGAATTACGACAATATGGATACCAGGGTTTTTTGATGGGTGAAAATTTCATGAAACAAAGCCGGCCTGATAAATCCGCACAGGAATTTATTCAGGAATTGCGAAAAGCAGAATTACAGAATAAATAGATGGGAAATCTGGTGAAATTGAAAGTGTGTGGAATGCGGGATCATGAGAATATCATGGCGGTAGCAGCGCTTCAGCCTGATTACATGGGATTCATCTTTTTTGAAAAATCACCGCGATTTGTTGGTGCCGATTTTACAATACCCCACGATTTCCCGGCGCATATATCCAGGGTAGGTGTGTTTGTAAATGCGCCGACAGCGATGATACAGGTCCAGGCTAAAAAATTATCCCTCCATTATGTGCAGTTGCATGGTGCAGAAACACCGGAACAGATACGCGAGTTGAAAGAAACAGGGATAAACGTTGTGAAGGTTTTTTCTGTAGATGATGCTTTTGATTTTGCTTCTGTAATTCCGTACGAAGGTCTCGCTGATTTTTTTCTGTTCGATACAAAAGGGAAATTCTACGGTGGTAATGCAGCTACCTTCAATTGGAATATACTTAGAAACTACAGTCAAAAAGTTCCGTTTTTTTTAAGCGGTGGAATTTCACCGAAAAACGTGGAAGCTATTGCCTTATTAGAAGATATGAATTTGCATTCACTCGACGTAAACAGCGGAGTTGAAACGGCACCTGGTATAAAGGACACGAAGCTGGTGCATGCCATTTTGCAACAGATTGAATCATCAAAAACGAATAAATAATTTATGAAATATACAGTTGACGCTAAGGGCTATTATGGAAAATTCGGAGGTGCTTTCATTCCCGAAATGCTTTATCCGAATGTAGAAGAACTTCGCACGCGGTACCTGGAAATTATCCAACAGGATGAATTCCGGAAAGAATTTGATCACCTGTTAAAAAATTATGTCGGGCGTCCAACGCCGCTATATTACGCCACGCGCCTGTCTGAGCATTGCAATGCTAAGGTGTATCTTAAAAGGGAAGACCTTTGTCATACAGGTGCACACAAGGTAAATAACACCATTGGTCAGATCCTGTTGGCAAAGCGACTTGGCAAACAAAAGATAATAGCTGAAACCGGAGCGGGACAACACGGTGTGGCTACTGCTACGGTGTGTGCGCTCATGGGAATGGAATGCATTGTTTACATGGGCAAAGTCGACATGGAGCGTCAACGTCCTAACGTAGAGCGTATGCGCATTCTTGGCGCAAAGGTGGTTCCGGCAGTGAGTGGTAACATGACGTTGAAGGATGCTACGAACGAAGCAATGCGTCATTGGATCAACAATCCGACAGATACACATTATATCATTGGTTCTGTGGTGGGGCCGCATCCTTATCCGGATATGGTAACGCGGTTTCAATCAGTGATCAGTGAAGAGATAAAAACACAATTGCAGGGCGAAATCGGAAACCCATATCCTGATTACGTTTTTGCCTGTGTAGGGGGAGGAAGTAATGCTGCCGGCGCTTTTTATCATTTTCTTGATGATGAACATGTTCAACTGATCGGTGTCGAGGCCGCCGGAAAAGGAATTGACACAGGAGAATCGGCAGCAACCATTGCATTGGGAAAGATTGGTGTACTGCATGGCAGTAAGATGCTTTTGATGCAAAACGAAGATGGCCAGGTGATCGAACCTTATTCGATTTCCGCAGGATTGGATTATCCTGGAATTGGTCCTTTACATGCTCACTTATTTGATGTGGGACGTGTAAAATTTGTGAGTGCAACAGATGAGGAGGCTATGGATGCAGGCATTCAGCTCAGTCGTTTGGAAGGAATCATCCCGGCGATTGAATCATCACACGCACTTGCCGCACTGAACCAATTCAAATTCGATAAAGATGATGTTGTTGTACTTAATCTTTCGGGCCGTGGTGATAAGGATCTGGAAACCTATATACGATGGGGAAGGTACTAGTTCATGGTTCAAGGTTCAAAGTTCAAGGTTTAAAGTTCAAAGTTCAAAGTTTAAGGTTCAAAGGGGATCTCGGTAACGAGGGGTTGGTCGAAAATTGTTTGAGGTTTGAGGTTGGTTTCGATTAAGTACGAAGTTTTTACTTCTCAAACTCGAGGCTCGAAGCTCGTGGCTCGCAGCTTCTTCGAAATCCCTGTCGGTTATCGCAACCACCCTGAAACTTACAGCTTGTAGCCTGAAGCTTATCGAAAACATTAAAGAAAATAATTACTAATAAGTATGAATCGAATACATAAATTATTCGCTGGTAATCCGAAAGATATTCTTTCCATTTATTATACGGCGGGGTTTCCGAAGCTTGATGATACGGTGCGCATTGCTGTAGCGTTGGAAAAATCAGGTGCCGATGTAATTGAAATTGGGATTCCTTTTTCTGATCCTGTTGCCGATGGTCCGACCATACAAGCAAGTAACAAACTTGCGCTTGATAATGGCATGACTTTAAAGTTGTTATTAAAACAAGTGAAGGACATTCGTAAGCAGGTGAATATACCCATTATTCTCATGGGCTATTTAAATCCTGTGTTTCAATATGGGATCGAGAAATTTATCAGAGATGCTGCTGATGCTGGTGTTGATGGTTTGATACTTCCGGATATGCCCATGGATGTATACCAGCATGAATACAAATCTTTATTCGATGCTGCTGATCTCACCAATACGTTTTTAATTTCTCCAACAACATCTGAAGATCGAATTCGAAAAATCGATGAAGTGACTGACGGTTTTATCTATGCAGTTTCAGCATCAAGCACGACAGGCGCAAAATCGGGATTTGCATCGCAGCAATTGGAATATTTTACACGCCTTCAATCTTTGAAGTTGAAGAATCCGTTTTTAATAGGATTCGGTATCTCTGATAACGAAACCTTTAAAACAGCGTCGTCGTATTGCGCAGGTGCAATTGTTGGAAGTGCATTCGTTAATCTCCTCAAAGAATCTAAAAACTTAGAAGCAGACGTGGATCGTTTCGTTAAAGAGATAAAGGGAGAACTGGTAGTTCAAAGTTAAGAGTTCAAGGTTCAAGGTCTGACGGTTCAAGGTTCAAAGTTCAGGATTGGTTTTCGAAAACGGGGGCTTGCGACAATGTTTGAGGTTTGCGGTTTGGTTCGAAAACAGTTTTAGATAAGCGAAAACAACGGGGAGCGTTATCGTAACTCTTAAATCATTGCCCAACAAACTCGAGGCTCGCACTTCACATATCTTTCCATCGCTACCGTCATCCTGAATTGTGCTTGCCACGCAAGCGCGCAATGAAGGATCCCCGGAAGAGCAGTAGCAGTCTCTCGTTATTGAAATCGCTTTCGCGTTGGGTATCCTAGACTTTGACTTTGACGAAGCACGATTGTGAGTGGACGATAACGAGGAACTGGTCATTTGATTGTGACTTGCCCTGCTAGCGTGATTTTGGTTTTTCGATACGAGTGATTTATTCCGCTGTTCCGGGGGATCCTTCATTGCGCTGACAGCTGACGCTATCAGCAATTCAGGATGACGGATCGTAGAGAGAGGGGATTGACGGAGTAGATAGAAAATGATGACGGATCGTAGAGAGAGGAGAATGACGGAGTAACATTTCAAAGTTCTTTATCCTATATCAAAGCACATAAGTTACTGCCCAACAAACTCAAAGCTCGTAGCTCGAAACTCATAGTTTTTTTGCAAAGCCCATCAAACATAAAAAAACGCCTTTGCAGCTTTCAGCCTGAAGCTTGCAGCTCATCGAAAACTACGATTGTCTACGAAGACCGATTGCAGAATTTTGTACCTTAGCAATATCACTTCAAGTCCTATGCCGGTAGCAAAAAACTATACCCAGGAAGAATATCTTGACCTTGAAAGAAAGGCAGACTATAAGAGTGAATACTTTCAGGGGGAAATATTTGCAATGTCTGGTGTTTCGCGAAATCATAACGTGATAACAGGTAATTTATTAGCATATCTTCATGGCGCGCTAAAAGGGAAACGGAGCCGGCCGTATTCAAGCAATATGAGGCTGCACATACCGGCGAATTCACTTTATACCTATCCTGATATTATGGTGGTTTGTGGCGGTGAACAATTTCTTGATCAGGAATTTGATACCCTTACCAATCCTGTTTTTATAGCAGAGATACTTTCACCTTCTACCTCAGATTATGATATCGGTGGAAAATTTACCTTATATCGTTCGATACCTTCGTTAAAAGAATATTGGACGGTTTCTTCGATAGATTATCATGTGGAGAAATTTTTAAAGAACGATGCTGACAATACCTGGATTCTTAGTGAAACGACCACGCTTACCGACAAAGTTTTATTGAGTTCGCTGAGTCTCGACGTTTCATTGGAGGATTTGTATGCTGATGTTAAATTCTGAATATTGACACATGAATAAAAAATTAATCGTTTACGGAATCAAAAATTGCAATACGGTGAAAAAAGCGCTTCTGTGGCTGGATAAAGAAAAAGTATCGTATGACTTTCACGATTACAAATCGAAAGGCATTGATACTGATAAATTAAAGTCATGGTGTAAACAGGTAGGGTGGGAGGCGCTCGTGAACAAGAAGGGCACTACATGGCGTCAACTTGACGACAAGGCAAAGGGGAAAGTAGTAAATGAATCCGCGGCTATTGACTTGATGCAGGAGAAGACCAGTGTGATAAAGCGTCCGTTAATTGAGGAAGGTGGCAAAGTAAAAGTGTTGGGGTTCGATGAGCAGAACTATTCCGAAGAACTAACATAAGCGGAAAAGCAAGAGACTCCCTTTTTAGGAAGCCTCTGTGATAGCAAGATTAGTGAATAGATTGATTAGTAGAGACGTGGAAAAAGCTTAGACACTTTGAAAGTTTCTGGGCGAACTTTTCTAAAAGAACCACTTCGTATTATTTTATTATGCCTGTTTGAAAAATTTACACGACTGCTGGATGCCTCTTTGGTGATCGGAGATATATCGGAGAATTCACCGTTAGATAGTCGTATTGTTTGTGCGATTATACTTGGTACGGCAGTATTAGTCCATTTGTTTTTATGTTCAGCGGTATAGGTTTGAATAAAAACCTCTTCTTCCCCTAATGGTTCGAAGTCTCCATCAATAAATTCAATAAAAGCAACTTCGAATTCTAATGGATCTAATGTTCCATCATAATAGGTATATGTCAAACCAAAAGTTGTGTCATCATATCCCAGGTCAAAGAGGTCGCCAGAAAATGTACGTGGTAGAAATACAAATTCATAATTGTAGTCAAAGTCGCGGTAGGCAGAAGCGGTTAATATTCCATCCCATGAAGGTGTTTCCGACGTTTCGCCAATCCGTACAAACATGTCCATATCAGCAAGGGTTCCTTCCTCGGTACCAGGCCAACTCATGAAAATCCACATGCCATCTTCTTGTGCAATTGTTAAAGTAGCTTTATCATTTGTGCCGACTTGTACCTGCCCATCTTCAATTAATGTTATTTCTAAAGTTTCAGGATCCTCCAATTGATCATCCGAATATAATCCTACTTCAATCATTGCTGATGTTTGACCGGCGGGAATAGTTATTGTTCCATACTCTGATACAATAATATAATCGGAAGGTGGCGTTTCGTCAGTTTCTGTTTCAGCATCCTGCGCTGTTCCACTTAATTCATATGCAACTGTGACGTCTGTGTCAGCCGCCTCGGCTAAAGTAACCTCGATTTCAATCAATCCGTCAGATTCAATTGCTGTAAGTTCCGTTTCTACAAAAGAGACAGTAGCTAGTGGCGCATCGTCGTCGTCATCAGTAATTGTTATAGTGATCTCATCCTCCGATCCAATCTTAATCCCGTTCTCATTTACATCATCCAATGTTATTGTAATGACTTCATCACCTTCGTTTGTATCGTCTTGTTTAACGGCGAGCTGAATGGATGCACTTGTTTCACCTTTATCAATATCAACGCGTCCAAAGGCACCTTGAATGTCGAAGTCAGCGGTTTCGGTAGTTCCCTCGATGGCCGTGCCACCTACGTCGTATGTAAGCGTGAAGTTACGGGGGGCCGGCTTGTTAAGTTCAATTTCAACATCAATCATTCCATCGCCTTCTCCGATTGTCATAGCGTCTGTGGTAAAGGAGATTTCTGCACCGGATGCAGGTTCATCGTCATCTTTACAAGATGTAAACAGTAGACTTAGGGCGGCAAAGACAACCAGGATTGGCCGCAGCAGTGTAGTGGTTTTGAACATATGTTTTATTTTATAATCAATTCTGTCGAGGGCTGTCTTATCCAACGCGATATTGGACGGACACCTTTATAAGTTATTAATTTCCACGGACAAAAACAACGCTCCATCCCGTACACGGATTGTGAAGTTCGTAAACGCCATCATTCAGCCGGAAAATGTATGTATTATCTCCCTCGGTGAGTGCATTGAGGTAGATGTTTATGTTTTCAACATTGGCTTGTGTTGGGCTGTTAAAGATTGAGATAGTTGGCTCAAAATCAAAGATTATCCGGTTACCATCCAACTGTGGTGTAAACTCGCGAAGCGCAAAGGTTACCGATCCATCCGGGTTTTCGATATAAAATCCAATGCCGTAGAGCCCGCCGCTGTAATTATAATACAATTGCATTTCCAGGGCGCCTTGTACATTTTCCATTATTTCGTCTCCAACGTATTCCCCATTGTCGAAAATGTATTCCAACGGCGCGAAATAAAAAGTTGTTGTTTCTACAAAGTTTGCACCGCTGAGGTCAAGTAGTGTTGTTTCAACCAATACATCATCATTTGTGGAAGTCGTCGCCTCATAGCTGTGAACATTGATTGGATCATCGCATATATCAATTGATCCGTTAACAAGCGTATTAAATTTCAAGCCTTTCAGGGTTATATCCTGGCCGAAGAATTTTCCGGAAAAAGCAGTATTTAAAATCAATGAATCACCCTGGATAAGATATCCGGTTGTGAAATTTACATCTTCCACGTTTGCACTATTGGATTTTCGTGATACCGCAGAGATGCTTAGGACCCGCCGGGTGCCATCCAGTCCTGTGTAAAGTGCAAGGTCTTTATCTTCGTAAGCAATGCGCAATGAAGACGTGAGCTTATTCAGGTCGTTGGCCATGGTGTTGAGATTTTCCGCCACATCAATACCTATCAGATTTTCGTCTCCGGCATTGGCTTCTTCAAACAACAGCCGGGTTGGTACGCCAACATCGCTTTTGCTTAGAAACACTAGCGCATTGTCCGGGGTTTTATTTACGTAATTGAATTCGTATTCGGCGGGAAAAGTTGCATCATCAAGTTCGAAAAGAAAAGAAAAAAAGGAATATGTTTCAAAGATGAGTTCTAATCCCAAAGAACTGTCGATCCGGTATGTTAATGTTTGTTCAAAGAATTCACCATCATTGGCACCCAGGTCGGACTTGATTGTTACCGTATTGTCATCGTTAAAATTAAGCAGTACCCAGAATGATCCTGATGTTTCGTCGGGTGTGTATTTCATTTTCCAGGGATTGGCAATCAAATCATTTTTAAGATTTGCTTTTGCTTCGGCCACACGTTCATCAGCAGATTTATCAAAGACTTTTTGATCATCGTCTTTGCAGGATGTGACCAGGAGTATGAATACCGGAAGGAGGTAGATTATATTTTTCATCACTGATATTTCGCTTGAATTAAGGCCCTTACTTTTAAGAGATCGACACCTGTATTCTGCTTGTAGTGTGTCAAGATTGCATTGTATTTAATTCTGAGTTTCGCTCTTCCTTCATTGCGCGCAATACAATCAGCGGAGGTGCAATTTTCAGTTTCATCGATGATGTACTTTTCGTAGAACAGTGGATCGTATAACAGGAACGCTACTACTTCTGCGAAATCTTCGTTAAAAGAACTGGTGCCATAAGGAGAGACAAATCCGCGTTCAAGGGCTTCAATATCACTTAATGTGTACCACGACCCAGCGCCCGTGTAGCCCTCGGGTGATATTTGCTCAAAGTTAGGCGGCAAAGTATACCGTTGGTGCATGATGTGCGCAAACTCATGATAAATTGTTCCCAGCTGACGAAATACCCAGTCCTGATTCGTAATATCGATATCGTTAACTTCGGTGAGCGTAATACGAGCTCCGGCATCGGCGGTTCCTAAAGTCACCGTGCCATCTTCATTAAAAATGGAAGAACCGATGAAGACAATTTCTGCCGGGACATGATCTCTGAAAAACTGACCACCGTTTTCTACCCCAAGAAAAGGTTCAATCCAATAGTCGCTTAAGAAATCCAGCATGGGAATTACGACATCCTTGTGTGGTGGGGTAACCCGTTTTGTAGGATCAACATAACGGTCTACGAATCTGTAACGAACTGCTACGCCAAATTCATCAATGAAATTCTCCTGGATATAGTTTTCAAGTTCATCCTTCGACGTTGGCGTTGTTTTTACAGGTGCAGTAATCTCTTCATCGGGATAGCACGAAGAAATGCCTGCAGCGATTAGCGCGGACAGAAAAAGAGTATATATTTTCGTTTTCATATTAATCTCAATTATCTCGGGTTTGGTTCGAGTCCACCTACATCAATGGCAGCTTGTGGAATTTGTAATACTTTTCTTGGGTCATTTTCTTCAAGAATAATAAGGCCGCCATCTTCCGTGTCGTGGCCCACAACAAGTCCAAAGCGTTTAATATCAAACCACCGAAGTCCTTCGTGAATAAATTCTTTTCTTCGCTCATCAAGGATAAAAGACAGCACAGCGAGTTGATCGCTTGAAGCGTTATAATGATTTCGCAGATCACTTATCGTAATGACGGGCTTTTCGAAATATCGTTTATCAACGTAAAATTGCAGATCGGCGATAGCGAGATCAAGCTCATTATCAAAGGCATAACTCTCTGCGCGATTTAGCAAGACCTCTTCCCCGCGGAAAACCGGCATGATCGTGTAATACAATCCCACATTGGACGTAAGACTTGAGCGCTCAAACAGGAATTCATATTTTGCGACAGTCAGTCCGTTGGTACCTCTTTGAAAGATGGGGTATCGATCACTCCGACGCACATCTTCGGCAGAGAATGGATTTACCAGGTATAAGTTGTTGATCAAATTAATGTTTGGCCAGTAACCCACCGTTACCGGGAAGTTAGTAACGTTACGGATCAGCAAAAGATTGCTTTGATCGGCAGGGGAGGTCAACAGTCTTAAGAACTCGTCGGTGTTGGAATAATCTTGAAGGATAGAGGGCAGGTCTTTAACAAAAACGCCAGGGTCAGCACCCAGCATTTGGGTACTGTATTCAATGCATTTGTCAATATCAGCCTTAAACAAATAGAAACGCGACGCAAATGCCAGTGCTGCATTTCGTGTAAAATGATATTTTCCAGAGTTGGCGTAAAAACTTCCATTCACTAATTCGAGTCCGTCCAGCAGGTCTCTTTCCACTTTATCATAAACTTCCTGAACACTGTGGCGATCATATTGTTTGACAAAAACAGTTTCCGGTTCTTCCACGTAGGGGATACCCGCATCGGAAGCAGCGGTTTGTTCGTTGTAGTGTTTTGCAAATAAATTCACCAACATGAAATGCCCGTAAGCACGTGTAAGCAGGGCTTCACCTCTTACTGCATCACGTTCTGCTTCGTCACCTTTCAGATCGTCGATCACGGCAAGCACTTCATTGGCATGTGCAATGGCGCTGTATGTTGTTTCCCAGAAATTGGTTGGCGTGTCTTGCTCTACACTGGTGATATCCTGCCATGCATAAGCCTGGTTGTGTTCTGTAAGCTTTGTTGTTCCCAGGGTGTAATTTACATTGTCACTCATCCATTCTGTAAAAGTATAAGCGCCACTCGCGTATGCGTTTGTAAGAAGCTGGGCTGCTTTTGTTGTGGTGTTCAGCTCAACGCGATTGTCAGGATTCTCCGAAAGGAAATCACCACAACTTCCCAGTGTTAACAATAGAGCAACGTATATTGTTTGGCTGGAAAACTTCTTCATTTTGTTTAGGAACTTATTCATCACTTGTTCAATTAAAATCCTATCGTTATTGCTGTTGTTATTAGACGTGGTTGTGGTAAGGCTACACCGCCGGAGGAAAAGAATTCAGGATCCTGCCCATTCAGTTTCGAATCTGAATACAGTAAAGCCAGGTTTTGTCCTTCTACCGAAAGCTGCGCATTCGAAGCACCAATTCGTCGTATCCAGTTTGCGGGCAGCTGGTAACTCAGTCGCACCGTCTTTAGGCGGATGTAACCGCCATCTGCCACACGCACCGTACTCTTATTAAAGAGATCATAAGCATTAAGCAGGTCCGAATTTCCGCCGAATACAACCTCGCGGTCAAGAATCACCGGAATGTCTGTTTCATTTTCGTCCCCAGGAACGACCCACCTGTTTACGAAACTCTGTGATAAAGAACTGTAATCAGTGTATGCAGGATAAAACGCATCATCGAGTCTGATCTTATAATCAAATTTAAAAGAGAGGAACACACTCAGTGAGAAATTTTTGTACGTGAACATGTTGGTAAGGCCACCAGCACCCCTGGGTTCTGCCGGACCTTCATACTTCAACACACTAGTGAGATTTTCGCGCTCCTGAAGATCGTAGTAGTAAACGACTTCATCATCGCCATCGTAAAAAGTAGGAATACCGCGATAATCAAGGCCTGCGTATTTTGTTGAGAACAAACCCCTTCGTGGCCCGCCCTGCACGGCAGCACCGCCCTGTACAATGGCATCGGCGATTCTTGGATTGTAATCCAGTCTTGTGATCCAGTCGCGGGTGTAACCGACATTAAAGTTTGATGTCCAGGCAAAATCGCCACGACGCAGGTTCAGCGTGTTAATGGAAAACTCAAATCCGTTTGACTTCATGTCGGCATAGTTGCCTGACTTGTAGGGTTCGCCACCAACGCCGCTGTTTTGAAGAATGCCAATAAGGTCAAAGGAATTACGTGTGTAGTAATCAACTGTACCGGAAATTTTATTACCGAATAGGCCAAAATCAAATCCGACATTAAATTCCTTCAGTTTCTCCCAAGTCAGATTTGAGTTCTCAAGATCTTCAATTCGTAGGTAGGTTTCTACGTCGGTGGGTCTGAGGGTTACATCGGATTGGATATTTAACAATGCGCTTGTATTAGGTCCAAGATTGGCGGATAGGCCATACGTGGCGCGCAATTTAAAGTAGTCCATCCAGTCAAAATCAAAAAAAGCTTCCCTGTCAAGGTTCCAGGCACCACTCACATTCCAGGTGGGCAGGTACCTGGCGTCGACACTTTTACCTAAACGGTTTGAGCCATCATAGCGGATTGTTCCATTAAAAACATACTTCTCATTATAAGCGTATGCCGCATTCAAAAAGAAGCCGGCAAAGCGTTCAGTGTCTTTGTTGAGTTCGAAGATGCTAATGCCCTGGCGATTAAGGAAGTCAATCATTGATGGATCGGTGTTAACCACACCTCCGTTCTCATACACCACGCCAATGCCATCCGCCCGACGACTCATCCGATCCGTGAATTTAATTTCTTGTCCGCCAAGAAGTGTAATAGCATGAACCGTATTGATTGTATGCGACCAATCCACGCTGTTTCGGATGTAGAAATATTTTAATTCATCGGTATTTACATTATTGAAACCGCCTTCAGGTAATACAATTTTTGGTTGACCAGTAGGATCGTCCGGATCGCGAAATAACAAGGGGTTCAATTCCTGAATGTATTGGGTATCGTCCGCACGATACGCTTCTGCCTGATTGGAATACTCATGAATAACGTGCTCGCGTTTTGTTGTGGCATATCGGCCCTGGATCGCACTCCTAAATGCCAGTCTTTCATTGATCTTATAATTTAGATCTACCTGTGTTGAAAGATCTGCAACATTAATATTCATATAGTTTAGATCCAACTCGCGAAGGATATTGAAGGGGGCATAGTTGCGCCTGAAATATTCGAGGCTGCCATCGTTGTTGTAGGGCCGGATTGAGCGACTGGTATTCAAAGCATAGCTTAATGGGTTAATATCAAAGTCTCTTCTGTATCGTCCGGTGATGGGATCGAAATCGCGGTTTTGTGTGCCGGGTACTTTTTGTTCCCGGTAATTGGCTGTGAGTTTAAGGTCGAGCGAGAATTTGTTTGAAAAGTAAAAACTGTTCTTCGCTGTGCCGGCATAACGTTTCACATTATCCGCAATAGTCTGTCCATTGTCGTTCAGAAAACTAAGTGAATAATAGCTGTTGTGTTTTTCAGTTCCGGAAGTGAGGCTGAAGGAATGCTGTTGCTGTACTGAATAATCACGGAATAAAACATCAAACCAATCGGTATTTGCAGTTTCATATTGGTTTAAGAATTCTTCATTGAGCGAACCATAGAGTCCCCAGTTCTCCTCATGTTCGGAAATCAAGGCAAACATTTTACCCATAGCACCATAGTTCTGTGCTTTCACCGAGGTGGTGATATCGATCAGTCCCTTCTCATACATTTCGCGATACACGGACATTTCATCGCGCGAATTCATGATGTCAAACTGATTATATGTAGGGCGTAAGTGTACAGAAAAATTACCTGAATAACTTACCTTGGTAGCACCGCTTTTTCCGCGTTTTGTAGTGATTACGATTACGCCGTTTTTAGCACGGGTACCATACAACGCCGTTGCGGACGCATCTTTTAACACTTGAAAGGACGCGATGTCGTCAGGGTTAATACCAGCAATAGAGGAGGCTGTTAGGGTGTTGGCATTTCCGGTGATGATGTCATCAGCGCTGACAGAATTTAAATCTTCAAGGATAACACCGTCCACGACCCAGAGCGGTTGATTGTCTCCATTAATTGAGGTGTTTCCACGTATTCTTATTTTCGGACTTGTACCAAAAGTTCCAGACACATTATCAACGGTAACACCAGCAATTCGTCCTTCCAACATCTGACTTGCATCGCTCATGCCTGGAGCCCTCACATCATCCATCTTAAGACTAACTGCGGAACCAGTAAATAGTTTTCGCTCTACTTCCTGAAAACCGGTCACAACGACCTCTTCCAGTTCAGTGGCATCTGGCACGAGTTGCACATCGATTGTACTGCGCTGACCTACCACAATTTCGGTGGATGTAAAACCAATGAAAGAAAATACGAGGGTATCGCCTGGCTTCCGAACATTTAGCTCGTAAAAACCATTGATGTCCGCAACTGTACCCCTGGTGGTATTTTTTATACGGACGTTAACAGCCGGTAATTCAGTTCCGTCTTTAGCGGATGTAATGCGGCCGGATACTTTAAAGTCCTGGGCGTTCAGGCTGGATGATATTAACCAAACAATAAACCCTCCAAATAGAAATTTCTTCATGCGTTCGCAGTAATCTTTCGAGAAGCTTTTTAATAAATGTTAATCTGAATTTGATGACGATTAGACTATGCGAACATTATACCGCCAATACACACCGCGACAGGTCGCTTGAAATAATGGGAGAAACTAATAGCGTAAAGATCTAATCATAGTTGCAAATTACAGCCTTCTAAATTAAGGATTAAACCCTATAAATCAAGGCTAGTTGATATCAGAAGAATTTATTTTTAAAAAACAAACGGTGGAATACTTTTCTGTACCCTGATTTGCGTTATAAACTGAATTAACCTGGCCGGTGATGCCCTTCGAAGGATTTTATGCTTCGAAATCGCAGCAGTTACCCGAATTCTTAAGGGAGGTCTCTGTTAATTTATTGTCTTAAAATAAAGGTAAAAGGTAGCGCCGATTCCCGGTTCAGAAGATACCTTAATTGTACCGTGGTGAAGAGTCATGATTTGCTTGGATAAGCTCAGTCCGATGCCTGATCCTTCTTTCCGGGTTGAAAAAAATGGTATGAAGATTTCATTTAAAGATTGTGCCGGGATACCGACCCCGTTGTCTGTCACCTGGATGGTGATTCCCTGGTCTTTTCTAAATGAGGTTATGGTAATATTTTTGTCGACCCTCTGATCCAGGGCATGAATGCTATTGGTGATCAGGTTGATAATAACTTGTTCGATGAGTTTTGCATCGCCTGTAAATGGTAATGATTCTTCATGTGTATGAACGTGGAAACTAATGTTTTTACGCTGCATTTCCTCCTTCATCAACAGTTGGATCCGAAGTAACAGTTCAGTTGCATCAAGCGGTTGCATTACCGGTTTGGGGATACGGGAAAACTTCCGGTAATTTTCTACGAAATCCAATAAACCGTCGCTGCGTTTTTGAATGGTATTCAGTGAAAACCGAATGTCGCTAATGGTCTCATCCGACAAATCCAGTTTTGTTTTTTGTGTTCCGGATTTTGTAATGAGCATGTCCTGCATCGTTTCTGTTAAGGAGGAGATAGGGGTAACCGAATTCATGATCTCATGCGTGAGGATGCGGATGAGTTTATGCCAGGCTTCAATTTCTTTTTGTTCAATCTCTGAATTAATATCCTGAAGCGTGATCAGTTTGTAAGGTTTATCAAGGATGACGAGGGTACTGACATCAACAGCAATAATTTTTGATTCTCCTTTAATCCTTGCTTCCAGGGGTTTTCTTCCGTTATCTCCCAGTTGTTCGATCTCTTTTGCAAGCACGGGGTTTTGCTGGTGAAGTAGTTGCCAGTTTGTTATGCGGTGAAGGTTCAATAACTCTTCTGCTGTGGAATTGATGAGTGTGATGTTGGTTCCGTCCAGTGAAACAATACCAATGTGTATTTGTTCGACTAGTCGTTTTAAAAATTGATACTGAACTTCTTTTTCAATCTTAACTTTTCTGAACGATTCGATAATTTCCCCGAAACTGTTATTCAGGTCCTGAAATGATTTCCCAAAATGGTTTTCGCGGAAAGAAACCGAAAAGTCCGCATGTCTGATGGCCAGGAAAAAGCGTGTTAATTCCCTGTTGGTATGGTTAACAAAATGAATTAGCTCACCAACTTGTCCTGCCAGAATCGCACTTAAGATTACCTGATTAAAAAATAGCTGGTCATCTCCAAAGATCCACGCCAGCAGAAATACATTACCTACGATAAGTGCAACACGAAGGATGATACGTATGCTGAAGTGTTGATGAGTCATTGGAGGAGTATTGATTGAAAGATTGGATGAAAATTTAAAAATTGGGTGATTATAAAATTTAAAGATTGGGTGATTATGAAATTGGAAGATTACTTTTAAGTTGGCGATAACTAACCGCAAAGGCGGAAAGGCGCGAAGTTCCGCAAAGCTGGTAACAACTTTTGAATACGTTTCTAATCGGTTGTCGAAAAATCAAACCTCAAACTTCAAACGTCTAACCTCAAACCCTGTCGCACTTCCATCGTTACCAGAAACCCAATTTCAAGCTTTGACCCTTCAAAGCTCATGTTTTTTCATTCTTCGATACAGCGCTGTGCGGGTCATTCCCAGGGTTTTGGCGGTATTGCTTACGTGGCCGTCGTGGTCTTGCAAGGAACGAATTAAAAATTGTTTTTCCATTTCATCCATGGTTAACGGCTCGTCGTTTTTCTGACTTTGGATTCGATCATGCATGAAAAATGCTTCCGTGGTAATGAGCTTGCCTTCAGTGAGGATCACGGCTCGCTCTACAGCGTGCTGAAGTTCACGAATATTTCCAGGCCATGGATATTTCTTCAGTTTAGCGATCACCGGCTTGTCCAGTTTCATTCCTGGTCGTTTGTATTTATGGCTGTAACGTTGTAAGAAGTGTTCGGCTAAAAGGGGAATGTCTTCAATCCGTTCGCGTAAGGGAGGAACCCGGATCTCCACTGTATTAATACGGTATAGGAGATCTTGCCTGAATTTTTTTTCAACCACCATATTGTTCAGGGGCATGTTCGTTGCGCAGATCAGCCGAAAATTGACTGCAATTTCGGTGTTAGATCCCAGTCGCTGTATTTTTCGGTTTTGAAGTACGGTGAGTAGTTTTGATTGAAGAGATAAGGACAGGTTGCCAATTTCATCGAGGAATAATGATCCGCCGGAGGCAATTTCAAATCGTCCGGGTTTATTTTGTTTCGCATCGGTAAACGCACCTTTTGCATAGCCGAACAACTCACTTTCAAACAACGTTTCTGTTAACGATCCAAGATCAACTGATATAAAAACGTTGTTCCTACGGTTGGATTGCCGGTGTATCGCACGGGCGACCAGTTCTTTTCCTGTTCCGTTTTCGCCGAGAATGAGTACATCAGCCTCTGTTGCGGAAACGCGATCGATGAGTTCATGAACTCTGCGTATAGCGGGAGAGTTACCAATGAAATCCTGGTACGGGTGATCAATATCGTCACTTAGTTTCTCACTGGTGTTCTTTAATTTTTCTACCTCCTTTTTTGATTTCCGGAGTTGCAACGCAGCGAAGATGGTCGCCAATAATTTTTGGTTTTTCCAAGGTTTGGTAACAAAATCGACCGCGCCCTGTTTCATGGCTTTCACGGCCAGGTCAACTTCACCATACGCTGTGATCAGGATAACAACAGCGTCAGGATCAATTTTTAAGATATGGTTCAACCAGTAGAAACCTTCTTCGCCATCGTTTACCCCTTTTTTAAAATTCATATCCAGCAGGATAACATCGTAAACGGTGGTTCTCAGGTGGGCGGGTATGCGGGCGGGATCATCCTCAAGTTGAACAATGGCAAACTCTTGTTTCAGAAACATACGGGCCGTTTCCAACACGTCGCGGTCATCGTCAATAATTAATACTTTTGATGGATTCATGGCAGGATGAGACTGCCTAAAGTTATTTATTTTGTATCAAATACAAACATTGGTGTGTATCGGAAACGATACAATAGATGATGGATATTGAATTGTATTATTCATAACGTATTGAAAATTAATTACTTATAATACTGGCATTTGGTTTGGCAATCGTGTTGCATAATTCACTGAAACATGGTACGAAGCTATTTGGTACTCGCGCTACGCAACTTCTTAAGGAACAAAAATTATACGCTGATCAACCTCCTAGGTTTGAGTATTGGGATCACCTCTTGTCTCATTCTTTTTCTGGTCATCCGATACGATCTCAATTTTGACAAGTTCCACACAAAGTATGAATCTATTTACCGGATCGTGCAGGAATCTTCGTCATCGTCAGGAACAGAATTTTCATCCGCAACACCATACCCTGTAATCAAAGGTGTTAGAAATGATTTTCCCAGGATTCCGTTGACAACGCAAGTTCATTTCGAAGGTGAAGGCATAATCAGGATCGACGAATCAAAGTTTAAAATTGAAGACTTGTTATTTGCTGATTCTCTTTTCTTCGATGTTTTCGATTTCGAAACGCTTTCTGGAAATCCTCGTGAAGATCTTGCAGAACCAGGAAAGGCATTTGTTACACCAGCTGTCGCACAAAAAATCGGTTATCAAGAGCATACACCGTTGCGGGTAAAGATCAATAACCTTATCGAAGTAGAGGTAGTGGGTTTGGTTCAGGCTCCTCCGGCAACTTCTCACATTCAATATAGCATGATTATATCGATGTCGTCCTTTACCGGAGATTTTATTGGCGGCATGCCTATTGATACCTGGAACCTTACTTCGGCAGGGTTCTCCTACGTCGTTCTTCCGGAATCAATGTCTCCCGAAACAATGGAAGAGCAGCTGAAAGGATTTGTAAAAAAATATTACACTAAAAATGAAGGTAAAGAACGCGCTTACAAGCTACAACAATTAAAAGACATACACTTTGATGAACGGTTTACTGAAAACCCAACGAATATCGCGAATGTATCGTATTCTGATTTAATCGTAATGGGTATTCTCGGTGCTTTTATCCTGGTGATTGCCTGCATTAATTTTATCAATCTTTCGACCGCACTGGCCATTAAAAAATCGAAAGAGATTGGTATACGCAAAACACTTGGTGCCAAACGCAGTCAACTTACCGTTTATTTCCTTGGAGAAACTTTCCTGCTTACGTTACTTTCTGTTTTGATTTCACTCGGACTTGTAGAATGGATCCTACCATGGCTTAATCAGTTTTTGGAAAAAAGAATTTCGCTTGATCTCTTTGGTGATCCGATGTTGATGTTGTTCATATTGGCAATGGTATTATGCACGACGGTTCTTTCTGGTTTTTACCCGGCGCTCATCTTATCTGGTTTCAACCCTGTGGCTGTATTAAAAAATAAGATCACAGCTCACGGAAGTACAAGCGCTGAGGTGAGGAAAAGTGCTTGTCGTATTCCAGTTTATGATCGCGCAGTGTTTGATCATCGGTACACTAGTGATTGCCGGCCAGATGGAATATTTTAAAAATAAAAATCTTGGGTTCAATAAAGAAGCGGTTATCGGCATTTCAATACCAGATAACAAAAAGGAGACACTGGAATCATTCCGTAGCCGGTTGGAAAGGAACTCAAACATCAGCAACATTTCGTTCTCCATTGGAGCGCCTACATCAAGTAATAATTTCGGCACCAGTTACTTTCTGTCTGAAGGAGATTCAAAAGATGTATTTGTTGTGAGTGTTAAACCGGTGGATCGCCACTATCTCACAACATATGGGATAAGCCTTGTCGCCGGAAGATGGTTTACGGAAAGTGATGAAAAGCTGGCTGACCCTTTACTACCGCGGGATCAGCAACAACATGTCTATATTATGAATGAATCAGCCGTAAAACGATTGGGTTTTAACAAGCCGGAAGATATTCTGGGAAAATCTGTCACGACAGGTGTAAACAGAATTAAAAGTGAAGTTGTGGGTGTGGTAAATGATTTTCACGTCTCCTCTTTGCACGATGAGATTAAGCCTGTGATACTGATGAATTTCCCGGAATTCTATTACGAAGCCGGAATCAAAGTGAATGCCGGGCAACTGCGCGAAACAGTAAAATACATTGAAGCGCAATGGACAGCGCTTTACCCCGACTCCTATTTTGAATATTTCTTTCTCGATGAGGAACTCGCTAAACTTTACAGACAAGATGAACGTACTTTTACCTTGTTTAAAATATTTGCTGGAGTTTCCATTTTTATCGGTTGTCTCGGGCTTTATGGTTTGATTTCTTTTATGGCAAATCAAAAGTTAAAAGAAGTTGGCATACGAAAAGTAATGGGCGCTTCAGTGGCCAGTATTGTCGTATTATTTTCTAAAGATTTTATCCGATTGATTGTGATAGCGTTCGTAATTGCCGCACCACTGGCCTGGTATTTTATGAATCAGTGGCTGCAGGGCTTTGCCTATCATATTGATATACATTGGTCGGTGTTCCTCATTAGTATTTTATCAACGCTGTGTATTGCTTTGCTTACGGTAAGTTATCGTTCTATCAGGGCTGCGGTGTCCAATCCTTCAGAAACATTACGTACAGAATAAACGATTTCTTTAAATCAGTTTAAAAATATTGGCCATTGTCTAACTTGCAAACTACAACATGTTTAAAAATTATTTAAAAACCGGAATCAGAAATATCAAACGCGACGGTTATTATTCGGTAATTAAAATTGCCGGCCTTGCATTGGGTTTGGGTACAAGTTTAGTACTGTTCCTGTACACATCGTATCAGCTTAGTTTTGATGAATTCCATCCTGATGTTGATCGACTATATCGGGTAAACCAAACGAATATCTGGAGTCCGTCTGGCGGCGTATTCAGCTCGACTGGTCCGGCAGTAGCCCCAGCGTTGGCCGAAGGATATCCGGAGTTTGAAGGGGTACTTCGTATCAATACGCCAGGAGGAAAAACAATACGCTATGTCAAATCCAGTGGTGAAGTGGTTGCTTTTAATGAGGAAAGTATCCTGGCTGCAGATTCTAATTTCTTTTCATTTTTCGCTTTTACGTTGACGGAAGGTGATGCTGGTTCCGCTTTACTGGGTAAAGACAAGGTTGTTCTCTCTGATAAAGCCGCAAGGCGGTTATTTGGCGATGCACCAGCGCTTGGCAAAATAATTCAAATGGGTGACGAGCGGACTGCGCTCGAAGTATCGGGTGTTACTGAAGAACAACCATTAAATGCCCATTTTCAGTTTGATTATCTACTCTCCATGCCAACAAATACCGAAGTGAAGAACATGGAGTGGAGCTGGATATGGACACAGATGGTAACGTATGTCAAGGTGAAGCCCATGACAGATGTCGTGGCGCTTCAATCAAAATTCAAATCAGCGCCTGATCAATATGCACCGGCAACATTTAAAGCGCTTCACATGGATTACAATGAGTTTGTAAGTGAGCGTGGCGCGTGGGAGTTGTACCTCCAACCTGTGCGGGATATTCATCTTTACTCAGCAGACATTGGCAACCGCCTGGGTACTGTAGGTGCCATCCGGAATGTTTACATTTTTGGATTTGTAGGATTGTTCATTATGTTGATTGCAATCATCAACTTTGTTAATCTTTCTACGGCTCGGGCAGCAAACCGGGCCAAGGAAGTAGGCGTAAAGAAAGCGCTTGGGTGGGAACGCAGATCTTTGATTGCCCAATTTCAGGTCGAGCATATTTTAGTGACTATTACATCGATGGCACTGGGCTTGGCGGTTATGGAACTGCTGCGGTTGGTTATTCAGCCCATTACAGGCATTACGATTCCGATGTTTAGGTGGAATGACCCTCGAATGCTATTGCTTCTTGTTCTTACACCACTTGTTATTGGATTTCTCGCCGGGTTATATCCGTCTTTTTACCTTACCTCTTTTCATGCAGCACAAGTATTGAAAGGTAAAGTAACACAAGGCCTTCGTGCATCCGGTTTGCGAAATTCGTTGGTTGTATTTCAGTTCACGATATCCATTGCACTCATGGCGGCCACGGTTATCATCTTTAACCAGCTTTCGTTTTTTCAATCAAAGAGCATTGGATTTGAAAAAGACAATTTGGTCGTTTTGAAAAATGCTGAAAAGCTCGGTGATCAATTGGTCTCGTTCCGCGATGAGCTACAAAAGTTAGACGGTGTTTTAGATGCTTCCATATCAACGGATCTGCGGGGTGGATTTGAAGACATTTTTATGCGTGAAGGCAGCACCATCAAATTGCCGATATCGCAATATAAGGCTGACGAATATTTCTTTAGTACCCTGAGGCTGGACATGGCGGCAGGTCGCGCCTTTGATGAGCGGGTATCGGATAGCCAAAGTGTGGTTATCAATGAAACGACAGCAAGACTTTTTGGATGGTCACCTGAAGAAGCCCTCGGGAAAAACATAATTTATATTGGCGATGATGTAAGCCCCAGCGAAATAATCGGCGTGGCACGTGATGTTCACTTTCAATCGTTACGTCAGCAGATCGAGCCTGTCATATTTTATCATACCGAGTCCAGGATGTGGGGTGATAAGCGGGTGATTCTTGTAAAATATGAAAGTGGAAAGGCGTCCACGTTGATTAATAAAATCCAACACCGCTGGAATGGCTTGGCAGAAGCTTCTCCTTTTGAATTTTACTTTTATGATGAAGAGGTAAAGCAGCGTTATAACCAAGAGCTTCGTTTGGGATCATTGTTCACCATCTTTACGGGGCTTTCGATCACCATTGCAGTGATCGGTTTAGTTGGATTAGTATCCTATTCAGCGGAGCAAAGAAAAAAGGAAATTGGTATCCGGAAAGTATTTGGTGCATCGCTTACACGCATTTACATCATGATGAACAGCCAGTACATTAAGCTGATTTTTATTGCTGTTCTGATTGCTACACCGTTAACCTGGTGGTTCATGCAACAATGGTTGAATTCTTATAGTTACAAGATAGAAATAAATGTGTTGATCTTTATCGGTGCAGGCATGATTGAATTATTGTTTGCATTGACATGTGTGGGTTACCTGGCGTTGCGTGCCGCTTCACTTAACCCGACAGATGTCTTGAAGGAACAATAAAACTTGTTTAAAGATTATGATAAGAAATTATTTTCAGACTGCTTTTCGCAATCTTACAAAAAATCTGAATTATACGCTGATCAATCTTATTGGATTGGTTGTTGGGTTGGCTTGCTGTTTTCTGATTGGACTTTATGTGCGATTTGAATTAAGTTATGAATCATTTCATGAGAATAAAAACCAAATCTACCGGTTCATACCACGATCAGCAAAGTTAGGTGAGCTTTCGATGCAAACCTATACACCCGCAGGTTTGGCACCTTTTGTGAAGGCAACATTTCCGGAGGTAGAAGCTTTTACGCGGTTTGTAGTTTTTGATTATCGTCCGTTTTTCAAAAATGGTAATCAGGCGTTAGCGCCAGAAGCTTTTGCGCTCGCTGACAGTGCTTTCTTTAAGATCTTTTCTTTTGAGTTAACTCAGGGTGATCCTTATTCCGCACTTAGTCGTCCTCTCACAATGGTGATTTCTGAAAGTGTTGCCAGGAAGTTCTTCCCAGGACAAAATCCGTTAGGGAAAGTAATCGATTATAACCAGGGAATTAGTTTGGAGATTACTGGTGTCTTTAAAGACATACCTGAAAACACCCACCTTAAGTTTTCCTATCTGGCTTCATTTGTTTCTCTGCCAATTTTGATGGATAAGGTGTACGCCTATAAAAATGATGCGTTGTTAGATGACTTCGGTGCTTCGAATTATGCTTCTTATTTTTTGGTTCGTCATGGCGATATCCATGACTTGCAGGGCCGAATTTCGAAATCGTTGTACGAGCACACGATGAAGATGTTTCCCACCAACAATTATAGCGAAGACTGGCTTCAGCCATTACCAGCAGTCCATTTTACCAAAGGCATAAAAGGTGACCCAGGAGGAACTGGCAGCTTAAGTTATGTTTATATCTTCTCCGCTGTTGCGGTCTTTATTTTGCTTATTGCCTGTTTTAATTTCGTGAATCTTAACACGGCGCTTGCATTACGGCGGGCTAAAGAGGTGGGACTTCGGAAGGCGTTGGGTGCGTTGAAAAGTCAGCTTGTGTTTCAATTTATCGGAGAGACGTTTTTATTGGTTCTCATTGCTATTATACTGGCGTTCCAGGTAGTCGAACTTGCGCTTCCGGCATTTAATAGTCTTATGGGAATGGAAATATCGTTGGTTATCTGGTCTGACAGTGTGTTTCTAACTGGTGTATTAATAACAGGTTTAGTCACTGCGCTATTGGCGGGAAGCTACCCCGCATTTTATCTTTCATCGTTCGATGCGTCGAAGGTGTTGAAAGGCAATGTGTCAAATAGCGGTCGGTCAGGGCTGCGTAAAGCCCTTACCATTGCGCAGTTTGGTATTGCGACGTTTATGATCACCTGTACAATTTTGGTGTATGAACAAATGCGCTATATGAAGCATGCGGATGTAGGTTTTGAAAAAGAACATGTAATCAGTTTCCCGATAACGCCGAAATTGCACGCGGAATTCGACACATTCAAAGAACGGTTGTTACAATACAACGGTATTCAGGCTGTTAGTTTGTGTGGTGGTTTACCAGGCCAGACGCTGAGTCATTGGCGGTATAAATTTCCCGACGGAGAGCATGACGAAACAAGCATTAATACAGTTGCCATGGATTATGATTACCTGGACGTGGTAGGGGTGCAGCTTGTAGCAGGTAGAAAACTGTCCAGGGAATTTAGTACAGACGATTCGCTGGCTTATCTCATTAATGAAACAGCGGCACGTGAATTTTTGCTTGAAAAACCTGTCGGTACTACGTTCCAGGTTTTAGATGGGCAACATCCGCCTGGAAAAATTGTAGGTGTTGTTAAAGATTATCATTTCCGCTCACTACAGCATAAAATTGATCCATTGGTACTTCGTATTGAACCTGGCAACTCAATGTTTGCTGCAGTTAAGCTGTCCGAAGGCGATATCCAGGATAAGGTTAAATTTATTCATGGCGTGTGGAAAACGTTTTTACCAGATTATACTTTTGATTACTCATTTTTAGATGAATCCTATGATCGGTTGTATAAAGCCGAAGAGAAAACATCTGTATTGATGACTGTATTTTCATGCCTGGCTGTTCTCATCGCCTGTCTTGGGTTACTGGGGTTGACATCCTTTTTAACACAACAGCGTAGGCGTGAGATAAGCATCAGGAAAGTCCATGGCGCTGGCGTTAATGATGTAATTGCATTGTTGTCGCTAAATTTTCTCAAACTTGTAGGAATAGGTTTTTGTTTAATGGCCCCGTTAGCCTGGTATGTTGGGAAAAAATGGCTTGAAAGTTTTGCCTACAAAACCAGTATTAGCCCATGGATATTTCTGTTTACAGCAGTGCTGCTTTTCGTTCTGGCCCTGATTACGGTAAGTTATCAATCGTACAGAGCTTCGTTAAGTAATCCTGCGGATGTGTTGAAAGAACACTAATGAGAGCTGCGAGCTTCGAGTTACGAGCTTCGAGTTTGTTCAAACTTCAAACCTCAATAAAGTTCCGCAAGCGCTTCGTTATCGAAATCAACCTTGAACTTTGAACCTTAAACTTTGAACTTTGAAACTATGAACCACTGACTTTAGTCAGCACCTGACGGCTCATCAGCTTATTATTTTTATCGTAATTTTCTGATTTCACCATGCCAACACCTTTCGCATACCAGATGAGTGTTTTAATGGTACCACTACCAATACCACCTTCCGAAGTAGTTGTAAAGCTAACCTTAAAGCAATCGTAATTTCCAGAGCGAGTAGTAACTGATTCTTTAGCTTCTACTTTACGATTTTTCACATGGAAGCTTTTGTTCATCATGGTCATTCCATTTACCGCCATTTTTATCTGGTAAGTCAGGTCTTTCAACGTTTCTCCAACTTCAAAATCGTTGGGGATATCCATCTGGTCTCCGGTTACATCCATCGTCATACCACTTCCACCCATGTTGGGTTGTGCCTGACCAGCAAAGGACATGTTATTTATTTCAAAATGAAGTGTTCCATCATCACACTTCCAGTCTGATTCCGAAGTTCCGATAAGCTCATCTTTTTTAACATCGATCATCTCCTGTACCATAGTAGCGTTCATCGTGTTTCCTGAGCCTTTTACATCTTTAAACCACTGTCGGGTGCGCAGACTTAATTTCTCTTTCTTATCAAAGTGATCATATTGATACTTTACATTTTCCTTCATAGGAAAGAATGAATTGCATTGCGCCTTGAGCGCCAACGTGCTTATCAGAAAGAGGAACGAGAGGGCACTTGTTTTCATAGGGGTCTCATGTTTTAGAATGACTAAATTAACATTTTGAAACCAAGCATAAGCAATCAGCGTTTTTATTTCCAGTTGTTACACAATAGCCTCACAAAAAAACCTGAAGTTTCACCGCGTAAAATCAAAAACTTTTTTGCGTACCGCTGTGCTCGTTTGTGTCACAACAGGTGTTTTCACCGTTGTTCCAGGAAATTTTTAAATTCTTCTGTGTCGTAATTGGCTGTTCCCATTTCGCTATAGATAACGCTTCCATCAGGCGCAATTACAAAAGTTGTTGGTATGGAGCGAACTTGTAACAGTTGGGGTAGGGTACCTGCCGGATAATAAACCGGGAATGTGAAATCATTAGACTGAATGTACTTTGGAACTTTTGTAAACGGATCGTTATGATCTATTGATAACATGATAAAGGCCACCTTGTCACGATCTACTTTTTCGTAAAGACTTTGAATTGACGGCATTTCTGCACGACACGGACCACACCATGTCGCCCACAGATTCAGGAAAATTGTTTTTCCTTTAAATTCCGAAACATCGATTTTTGTTTGGTTCAGATCCAATAGTTCAAAGTTATAGTTAAACTTCTTGTTTTCTTTCACCGGCGCAGTATTGGCATTCATGGCGCCGGTTTGAAGTAAGGCGCGGTGCGTAACATCCGAAACACCGGCCAATATTCCGCTGTATCGCAATACCAGGAACAATGCGATGTAGATTGCCCAGGGTTTTATCTTTATCAGGATGGCCTTAATTTTCGGATTTAGTTGCATATTTTTTGTGGATAGCGGGTTATTGCGATGTCGATTATTCAAATCTCATGATTTTCTTTAATTTCGAAAGATAAATCTTTAGAAATGAGAAAAGTGGCTTTACTCAGCGTTTTAGTTCTTTTAACGTTTTCGGTATCTCCCAGTTGGGGTCAAAAGAAGGTAAAATATAAGGATATTTTTGCCCTGCTCAGTAATAAACAATATGAGGAGGCCGAATTGTTCCTGGAAAATTATATAAAGGAGAACGATGATAATCCAAATGCCTACTTGTATATGGGTATTATCTATCAGGAGAAGTCCGGAAAAGATGATGTGTTGAAAAATACGCACATGGCGTTGGCTCACATTGATTCTGCGATTTACTTCTACATGAAGGCTTATAGCGGACTTAATGAAAAGGAGGTAAAGCGGAATAGTGAATATTACCAAATGTATAATCGTCGCGATTTGCGTACAGGAGAGTTTGGTGTGAAACTTTCCGATGTTCAGTTTGACCTTGAGAAAAGGAGGGATGCTTTAAGGGAGAAAACTGATCGTATAAAAATGATTAAACATTTCTTCGATCTGTCTGACACCCTGTATAAAAAATCAAATGCGCTTTTTGTTTCCATTCAAGAACAATTTCCAGGTGAAAAGGAATTTTACCTGAGGGCAGATAGCAATACCGTTGACCAGTTGGCTAAACTCGCTGTGAAGTTCGATTCAGCCATGGATGCCTTTGATCAATATAAGTCCAGTATCCCAACCGTTGGTAAGATCGGATACAATCAAAATTTAAAGAAAAAAGACATCGTCAATTTTAAAGAGGATGGTAATTCTACGGCTGACTTTTATCAAAACGAACTTCCTGTTTGGGATTATAAAACCTTTGCCCTAAAGGCGAAAGAATCGATTGAAAAGGATATCTTCCCTATCCGGGAAAATTTAGTCGCGTATGATATTGAAATTAATAAACTCCACGAAAAGCTCGGCACTGATTCGGTATCGGTAAAAAGCGACCTGACTAAGCTCATTGATCGCTTGTTGATGGAGCAGTTGAAAAAGTACGACGAAAATCCATTGCCAATGGATATCTTTAGTGTTAAGATCGCTGATCTGACGTATCGTTCAGCACTTTTGGAAGATCAAAAGCACAGTGATTCATCTAATGTACATTTCCAGGTGGGTATAGCAAAGAAGGAACTGCATTTGGTGACTGTGTTGGACAGCCTGGCCACTCGCCTTGCAAGCCGCGACCTCGATGCCGACACTGAAAATTATACTGATTTTATTCAGAACACATACCGGAATAACACCGTATTGAAAAGCTTTATCAACGTGATGAAAGAATATGCTGAACGGGAAAAAGGTGAAAAGACACAGGCCTTGTTGGACCGCGAGTCTTCCATGCGATGGATGGTGGTGAATGCAGATTCTATTCCTTTATTTCTTGATGGTACGGTTACGAAATATTGTCCTCTGTCGATTGTCGAAGAACGTTATACGTCGGGAATTCAATTGCAGGATTCTTTGAATGCTTCGGGTTATTTTTATTCGATTACACCATCGCGTATACCCGATATCAAAATATCGTTCCCGGTTGATAAAAATGCTTTCAGACCTTCACAACTCAAGAATGCACGTACGTTAACGTATTCTGACGCGGCCGGACAATTGTATTATGTCTTGATGTATTCAGAAAACGCTACGAAAGAAAAATATCCTGCAACGCTCGCCAAAATATACAAGTCAGACGGATTGGCCTGGAGTAAGAATTATAATCTGAATTTTGTTCCGAAAGAAATTGGATTTCGCGCCGATACCGGGGAGTTGATTATCAAGGCTGATGCCATGGAGAATGTGATTGATAAGAACGGTAAGATAGTTGTAAAATAGGAGAGGTTTTATCTCTCACAGAAGCCACAGAATAAACCACGGAAAGATTGAGAGCCATTCTGTGTATTCCTCCGTGTATTCCGAGCTTTCCGTGAGCTGAAATGCATTTTATCTCTCACAGAACACACAGAATAAAACACAGAAAGATTGGAGAACCATTCAATGTATTCTTCCGTGCATTCCGAGGTTTCCGTGAGCTGAAATGCATTTTTCTCAGACCTGAAATAGAGTTTTTCAGGAAGCGTTTACAAGTTTTTTCCAATCCTGGAAACGCATATCGATCCGGGTTTTGATTCGTTCGTAGTTTTCCCAGCTATCGGTAACGTGGTATATTGATGGAAGCGTTTTTACGAGAATTTCGTCGTAATCATTTCGGTATAAACCACCGCCGTAATAATAATAGGTAAACATATTTCCCTGGCGATTGAATAGCTCATACCCGAGATAACCATCCCAGATTTCACTTAGAATGGTACACGAAATCTCCCGGCGTTTAAAGCGAAAAATTTGATTGGAAGCTTCGTCTTCAAAGTATTCGGAATAGGTACCGGTGTCAATGATCCATCCCAGGTACATGCCGATGTGTACATACGCTTGTTCAATCGGTAGGGAATCGGGAAAGTTTCCCAGGAAGTGTGTTTTTGCGTTATCGTAGATGGTCTTTTGAATTTCCGCTTTCTTTTCCATATAACAATGATAACCTCGTTTGCTCAGTTAA
>DASPIZ010000120.1:0-48478 GCA_035628875.1 Ohtaekwangia sp.
TCAGTTTGGAAAGGCATTGCGCAGGATGCCATTATCATGAACATTGATGACCTGCTCTGCGTAGGCGCCACAGAAAATATTTTACTGTCATCTACGATTGGCCGCAACAAAAATCTCATCCCCGGTGAGGTGATTGCACAAATCATCAACGGTACAGAAGAAGTTTTGCAAATGCTGCGCGACAACGGTTTAAATATCATTAGTACCGGAGGAGAAACGGCAGACCTTGGCGATGTTGTTCGAACCATCGTAGTCGATAGCACCGTGGTGAGTCGTATGAAACGATCTCATGTCATTGACAACGGTAACATTAAAGGAGGTGATGTGATCGTTGGCTTGTCTTCATTTGGTAAAGCAACGTATGAGGCCGAGTATAACGGGGGCATGGGAAGCAATGGATTAACATCAGCAAGACACGATGTGTTTTATAATCACTATGCTTCCAAGTATCCTGAATCTTATGATAATGAATTAACCGCAGCGCTGGTCTATTCCGGCAAATACAAACTCACGGATACCCATCCGGGATTAGCGGTTAATGTCGGCAAACTGGTTTTGTCTCCTACGCGAACATACGCTCCTGTTATTCTGGAAGTATTGAAAACGTTGCGCACTGAAATTCATGGCATGGTGCATTGCAGTGGTGGTGCACAAACGAAAGTGTTGCACTTTATCGATAACCTGCATGTAATTAAAGACAATCTCTTCGAGGTTCCTCCGTTGTTCGATATCATTCAGCAGGAAAGCGGGACTTCATGGAAAGAGATGTATAAGGTTTTTAACATGGGTCATCGTATGGAAATCTATCTTAATGAAAAGCATGCCCAAGCTGTTATTGACACAGCCAGCAGATTCAACATTGAAGCCAAAATCATAGGACGTGTTGAAGCAGCACCAGCGAAAAGCGTCACGATCAAAAGTATTCATGGCGAATTCTCGTATGAATAAACTATCGATCAACTAAGGTTGCCATTCAAATAAAAAGCATAGTATTTTTCAATTCTATGCAGTAACTCCTATCCATAAAACCCCCTATAAAATATGGATCAGCGAATCATAAACCTTTTTGATGAGTACACACATAAGCCATTGACTCGCCAGG
Organism: Ohtaekwangia sp.; assembly: GCA_035628875.1. Lineage (GTDB taxonomy): Bacteria > Bacteroidota > Bacteroidia > Cytophagales > Cyclobacteriaceae > Ohtaekwangia. Next base: position 1,103 of record DASPIZ010000120.1, read on the forward strand.
AGTTCATGAGCAGGCTTGCAAAACTTACAGGTAGCACCGCAGCTGCACTTTCCATTCTTCCCTTACTTGAAGTTAATTACGCCAACGCGGAGACAATTACCGATCAGGATGAGCGGCTAAAAGTTGAAGAAATCACATATCCGACGGAAGGCGGAGAAATGAAAGCGTATGTTGCCCGACCAAAAAAGCAGGCGAAATATCCAACGGTAATGGTGATCCATGAGAACAGGGGACTTAATCCACACATTAAAGATGTAACCAGGCGTTTAGCACTTGAAGGATTTCTCGCTTTCGCACCCGATGCCCTGAGTCTGCTGGGTGGAACTCCTGAAGATGGCGACAAGGCGCGTGATATGTTTCAACAACTCGATGGCGTAAAATCAATCGCGAACTTTGCCAAAGGTTTTGAAGCGATGAAAAAAAGAAATGACTGCAACGGCAAAACAGGTTGTGTTGGATTTTGCTGGGGAGGCGCCATGGCGAATAACCTCGCCATACATGTACCTGATCTCCGCGCAGCTGTTCCGTTTTATGGTCGTCAACCTGATTTGAATGACGTCCCGAAAATCAAAGCCTCTCTCCAACTGCACTATGCCGAACACGATGAACGCGTAAATACCGGGATACCCGCTTATGAAGAAGCGTTGAAAAAAGCAGGAGTGGATTATAGTTTATTCATATATGATGATGCGCAACATGCTTTTCATAATGATACCGCGCCTACGCGTTACAATGAGGCTGCAGCAAAGTTAGCTTGGAATCGCACTGTAGTCTTTTTCAAAGAGAAACTATAAGATTAAACTGAATTCTTCTGCTTTGGCATTCCATTTGCCCTTGGTTGGTTTAAGGAGTTCAACGTGAAACTTAAATTCGACGAAAATGAAAAGGAGAAGAAACATTTTGGCGCTGGTGGGTATGGTTCTTATTTCAGCGATCACACTTCAGGTTAATGCGCAAGGTCATGGAAGAGGGCATGGAAAGGATAAACCACGGCGAGCACCTCATCATCATACAGAAAGGCATGACAATCATAAACGTCATCACAGGGTGACGCCTCAACAGCATGTACATCATTATCACGTAAGGCCGGTTCGACACGTATATCATCACCACCATAACCATAGCTGCGGCCACCGCGTTGTGGTTCGACATTACGAACGTCCCCGATATATTTATTACAACGACTATGATGTTTACTATGATGCGCATCGCAATGTGTACATTTCATTTTCCGGAAGGAACTGGGTGGTCACTACCGGTGTCCCTGTAATTATGCGGCACGTTGATGTTCACCGTACCGGATATACTGAAGTAGTTTATTACGAGGACGACTTCATCAATTACCTTGGACTTGGACGTCCGATTTATGGGCAAACATATGTGAGACGATAAAACTAACGATCAACTTTTTATCAGGCCGCCATTGGTGGCCTGATGTTTTTATATGCTATTTTACCCGTGCGTCATGGCAAGAATAACTGCTCACCTGAAATACTTAAATTGACAAGAAGTCCCATTATTTTGCGACGGCGCGCCTAATCTCGAAATGTTTTAGTCCTTTCATGATGAAATTATCCGGCAAAAAATTAGTTTTCCCACTGATCCTATTGTTCACGCAATGTGAATCGGTAAAGAACCAGGAATCCATCGCTATGTCAAAACCTACAGACCCTCACTCATTTTCTATTCCTTCAGATGCACGTGTTACACACCTGAAGTGGCGTGCCGAAATAGACTTTGAAACAAAAACAGTTCACGCCCTTGCATCCTGGAGCATAGAAACCTCAGCCGATGCTGATGTCATTCTGTTTGACACCAAAGATCTTACGATTAAATCAGTAACGCTCGATAACAATGTTAATACGGAACATAAACTTGCTCAGCCTGATTCGCTCTTAGGACAGGCACTTGCCGTGATGATCAGGCCGGACACGAAGACGGTTAATATTGAGTATGTAACTTCTCCACAAGCAGAGGCATTGCAATGGTTGACACCACAACAAACCGCAGGGAAAAAATTTCCGTTTCTTTTTACACAATCACAGGCCATTCTGGCGCGAAGCTGGATTCCTTGCCAGGATTCGCCAAGTGTTCGTTTCACTTACGAAGCGGAAGTAACCGGACCAAGAGACCTTTTGATTCTGATGAGCGCATCTAATCCAAAACAGAAAAACAATTCAGGTGCATACCGATTTCAAATGGATCAGCCGATACCATCCTACTTATTGGCACTCACTGCTGGTGATCTTACTTTTCAAGCTGTGAGTGAGCGAAGCGGTGTGTATGCAGAACCCTCCGTGCTTGAAAACGCCTCATGGGAACTGGCTGACCTGGACAAAATGATTCAAGGCGCCGAAGAATTGTATGGTGCGTACCAGTGGGGTCGTTATGATGTGATCATGTTGCCGCCAAGTTTTCCTTTTGGCGGAATGGAAAATCCAAGATTAACTTTTGCAACGCTCACCATACTGGCCGGTGATCGATCCCTGACTTCACTCATTGCACATGAGTTGGCGCACAGCTGGTCGGGAAACCTTGTAACGAATGCTACCTGGAACGATTTCTGGTTAAATGAAGGATTTACGGTGTATTTCGAACATCGTATCATGAAAAAGATATACGGTAAGGATTATGCCGAAATGCTAGCTGCCTTGGCACTCCAGGATCTTCAGGAAACCATTGAAGCGCTTAAGCAGGATAACCAGTTTGACGATACCAAACTGTTCCTCAACCTGAATGGTCGAAACCCCGACGATGGCGTAACAGATATCGCCTACAACAAGGGTTACTTTTTTCTTCGATACATCGAGGAAAAACACGGCCGTGAAACTTTTGATACATTCGTAAAAGACTATTTTTCAACGAATGCATTTACCTCAATCACAACCGAAAAATTCATTGCATTCATTAAGGCATACTATTTAAAGGAATTCAGGATCGACCTGAAGGATAGTTTGTTCGATGCCTGGATTTTCTCCGTTGGACTTCCGTCTGATTGTCCTAAACCGGTTTCCGCAAGATTCATGAAAGTAGATCACGTAATAGCCGAGTGGGAGAAATCCAGTGTCTTAGACAAACCGATTGCAAAAGTCTGGAGTACACATGAATGGCTACACTTCCTGAAAAATCTGCCCGGCACTTTAACTCCGGCCCAAATGTCCCGGCTGGATGAGTTTGGAAACTTTACGGCCTCGGGTAATGCAGAAATAACAACGTTGTGGCTGGTGCATGCAATACGGAATCAATACGTTGCGGCGTATCCTAAACTGGAACGGTTTCTTATTAATACAGGTAGGCGAAAGTTCTTGAGTCCGTTATATAATGAGCTTGTAAAAACCGAAGACGGTAAACGTTACGCAAAATCCATTTACGATAAAGCACGTCCAAACTATCATTTTGTATCGACCAATACTTTTGATAAACTGTTGCGATAAAAAACGCAAGAATATTATGATCGGGTTACAACCCTTTGTGGCTAAACAGGGTCTTACCTTTAAGACCCCGTTTTTATGTTTACTTTGCGCAGAATATTACTTGTTATCGGCATAATCGTAGCTGTTGTTATCTGGCTTTATTCCGGAGTTTTCATTTGATAACCTTATCATTCAGGTAATGTCTCTCATCATATTACATCCGGTATATTCACAACCGGTAACTTCTTCGCTATAATTTTGATTTCTATCCATTGATAAATTCATTCACTTATACTGAAGAAATTCTTTCATTCAATTGAGTAGTCGAAAATATAATTCTCTTTGGTGAAACCAGATTTTACCAGTACCGTATACGTTAGATTTTGCTTGCTCACCAAAGTTTTTTTCCATTAAAAAAAATAAAAATTTTTTGATCTGTTTTTAATTCTGCAATCCTTCCACCCATGCAGATAACGAAGCAGCCGAACGTATTTCAACAGAATTTTATTTCAAGGTTACGCCTGACTATAAAATAAACGATTGATTTTAGGTTGAAATCCGGTGATTTAATTAGGAAAAAAAGCATTTTCTTCGCGCCACATTTTTAAACCAACGTTAATCATGAAAAAAATTTTATTCGTCCTTTCGTTTGCAGGTGCAGCATTACTGTCTAGCTGTGACAATGAAAATTCTGAAAACCCTCAACCTACCGGAACCGCAACAATCTCCGGAACCGTTTATGCTCAATTTGACTACACGAACGATGACTATGAAACAGTTGCTAACAAGAAAATGATTGTGGCTGTATGGAGTGACTACACTGATTCATATCGCTTCACAGAAACTTCGACAGATGCCAACGGTAACTATTCAATTGAAATTAAAGTTGGAAATCAGCCATTGGGAGTAGAATTGGTTTTGGTCGATTTCAAAGCAGATGTAAAGGACGGAGATGGTACTGAAGAAGTAATATTCTATGGTAACAATTTCGAAACTGGTGCTGAAGTAATAAAAGGCGGAGAATATATCCGCGATATCTACTACAACGACTAATCAGTCCATCTTTATCAAACAAATCGTTTTAACAAGAATCTCATAATGAAAAAAATATATTTATCAATCCTGGCAACTGCTTTCGCGTTCGGAAGTTTTGCACAGGACCTGACAACGGAAGAAGCTCCCGTCATTAAATCTAAAAAGGGCGAAGTTTACCTTCCTGTTGCTGATGAATGGGCACTTGGCGTTTCTGCCAATCCATTCCTTGACTACCTTGGAAACTTCATCAATGGAAGTTCCGGCAACTCAAGTCCTGACTTTGAATTTGCTACTTCACCTGAAAATAACATGGCCATCTTTGGCAAGTTAATGAAGGATGCTAACACAGCTTACCGCGTGCGTTTCAATATTGGTTATACAAACAATACGTACAAAGCAGTTGCCCTGAAAAATGAACTAAACCCGGATCCAGGTTATCCTGCATTTGTGGATGATTGGCAAAAAGTAAATACCCTGGCCGTTGTAGTTGCGCCGGGTTTTGAAAAGAGAAGAGGTAGCACACGCCTTCAAGGTGTTTATGGTGCTGAATTGATCTTAGGTTTCAACAACACCAAAGTAAGCTACGATTACGGAAACGCTGTATCTTCTGATTTCAACGCACCAGCGACAACTGATTTCGACTATACTGGTTATGGCGATAACATTTTAGGTGGTAATGAAAACGCAGCTAGTGTTCGCGTAACAGAAGATAAATCTGGTTCAAATTTCCTGGCTGGCGTTCGCGGTTTTGTTGGTATCGAATATTTCTTCGCACCTAAAATCTCTATCGGTGGAGAGTTCGGTTACATGGCCGGATTCCAAACACAACGCAGAGGAACCGTTACAGCTGAGGTTTGGGACGTTGATGCGGTTTCTACCCGTAAGATTAAAATCGACGAATACAACAATGGAGGTTTAACTTCTGTCGGTATCGGTCTTGATAACTTAAGTGGATCAATCAACTTGTTATTCTACTTCTAATACAGAATAGAGTTTAACTTACTAATAAAAAGCCGGGGTTATTACTCCGGCTTTTTTGTTGATCATACTTAATTCAATGTCGTTGAATTAAGCTTCCATAAACCTTCTCCTTTGGAGAGGACAGGGTGAGGCCATAAAAAAACAAGCTTAATCAACGACATTGATACTTAATGCTGTTAAAACCTGATCCGGATATCATCCTTGTGATCAATGGGCACCTTAATGGGAAATCCGTGATATGATAACCGCAATGATCCTTTGTAACGCACCTCAAATTTTTTTCCGCCAATCATGCCCAGAAGGGTTTCCATCGTACCAAGTTCTTTGATGGCAAGCTTCACCTTTAAAGGAATTGTAAATTCATCGTTTGAAGGAATAACGGCGTTGTATTTCTCATCTACATGACCGGCCTTCTTCCCGTTCACGAAGATCTCGACATCGATATTTTTGAGCTTGCCACGCATTTTGTTCGGGTTAAAAAAAACAGCATTGGCCTTCAACATCGGGTCCGTACTGGCATCCACCACGACATCTTTGATATTCTTTAAAACAATATCCTGATCCGGCGTTTTACACGCTGCCACAATGGTCACCATCAATAATAAGGTGATGAGTTTCTTTGCCGTTATCTTCATTTTATATTCTTTCATTCAACTTACTATCAAGTATAGACATTCTATCTTTAAATTTGTTACACGAAAAGGTTTTGTATCTGCATATACCCACACTTTAAGTTTAACAGATGATTCCAATCTTTGATTCAATCGCCGATGGGTTGGCAAACCAGGGATATTCCGTGACAGATCAATTCCTGAGCCAAAAAGAGGTCGAAAACCTACTGGGTATAAATGATTTCCATTTTTTTGAAACCCACTTTAAAAAAGCCGGTGTCGGCAAAAATCAGGGACTTCAGATCAATGAAGGCATACGCGGAGATTATATTCGCTGGCTTGATAAAGCCACAACCGAACCTACTCTAAGATTATACCTGGATCGTTTACAAGCCCTTGTTTCTTATTTGAACCAGGCGTTATACCTGAGCCTTAAAGATGTGGAAGTTCATTTAACAGTTTATCCGCCCGGCTCCTATTATAAACGCCACCTTGATCAGTTCAAACATGATGATCACCGAAAACTCTCTGTGATCTGTTATCTGAATAACGATTGGACGGAAGAACACGGAGGTCAACTCAGGATGTTTCTGGAAAATGGAGATCAAGCATTTCTTCCATCGGCCGGAAGATTGATCTGCTTTCGGAGTGATCAAATTGAACATGAAGTTTTACCCGCTACACGCGAACGGCGCAGTTTAACCGGGTGGATTCTGGATCAATATTCCGATCTCAGGCACTTATAAGGTTCGTAAAACAATGCTTCGACGATCCTCACCTGCCCTTCTTCAGAACTATTATGTTAAAGCCATTCCCAAAAGGTGTTGGCGAGAACCCGTTTCGATTTCGTAAAAACAGTGTAAATTGCCCGCTTTTTAAAACAAACAAGTCTATTCATGAAGTCTTATTTTCTAAAGCTTTATCAATACAATGCCTGGTCGAATAAGCGTGTGATTGATACGCTTACGCGTCAAAACATAAACGATGAAAAAATTCTTCGGATTATGGGGCATATTGTTGCTGCCCAATTCTTGTGGTTACATCGCATTAAAGGGTTGCCTCCCGCTCAGGTAAAATTATGGGGAGAATACACACTCGAAAAAGTGACTGACATGGCAGAAGAAGTTGGAAAGCTATGGATTGATTTTGTTGAGTCCAATGATAATTTTAACCGCGAACTTACGTATCATAACTACGTTGGTGATCCGTATACAAATAATGTTGAGTCCATCATGATTCACCTCGTGAATCATAGCAGTTACCATCGCGCTCAGATCGCTATGTTACTCCGGCAAAAAGGTTTCGAACCGATCAATACAGACTTCATTACTTACGATCGCGTTTTACGCGGCCAGTGGAAAGACTAACAGCGACGTGGTTGTTACACAGCGGGACACGAAGAAGCACAAAGGGTCATAAAGAAAATTTTTTAATTAACTTAGTGTCCCGTCTTGCATTTTTTTATTCTTTGTGAAACAACTGGCATTCCCTTGATTAAGCCCAAACCACAACGCCAGGTGCCTTATACCACTCAGGATATTTTGGAAGAAAAATCTTTTCGAGCTCGTTGCGTTTTAATTTCAGCGATGGTGTAAGCATGCCGTTTTCAATGGTCCACTCTTCGTGCATAACGATCGCTTTTGTCAACCGCTCATAACTTTCGAGAGAGTGGTTTACGCTTGCCAGACTTTGCTCCAGGCTTCGTTCGATATCTCCTTTTGGCTTATGCTTACCCGCATTGGAAAGAATGATCAACGCTATTGGTTGCGGTATTCCCATACCTACGACACACACCTGCGCAATATCCGGATTGCTCAGTAGTTTTAATTCGATGGGTGCTGGCGCAATGAATTTAGCCTTATCTGTTTTAAATTGATCTTTAACTCTTCCATCGATGGTGAGAAATCCGTCCTCATCAATTTTACCTTTATCGCCAGTGCGCAAATAACCATCTGAAGTGAACACTAATTTTGTAGTCTCTTCATCTTTATAATATCCGGTCATCAAGGCCTTATTACGAATTAAAATTTCACCATCGTCACTAAGTTTTGTTTCCGTTCCCGGCCAGGGTTGACCGACGCTTCCGATTTTTATTTTTTTATAATTCGCGTGACTCAATGCCGTATTTTCTGTCATGCCATATATCTCTGCGATTTCGATACCAGCCTTCTTAAACCATTCCAGCAAGGCAACAGGTGTTGGCGCTGCACCTGAGACCACCACGCGTGTATCAACCAGGCCGAGTCCCTTCCTGATTTTCCTTCGCACAATATTTTTAATGACTGGAATGGAAAGAAGTTTGGTTAATTTTTTCTGAGGAAGTTTGGTTAGTATTCCTTCCTGAAATTTCGCATAGATGCGCGGCACGCCACCGAATATAGTAGGTCTTTCATGCTGCAGGTTTTCGATAAACAGATCCAGCGATTCTGCAAACGAAACAGAACTCCCGGCAGTCAATACAACCATCTCCATTAATGCACGCTCTGCAATGTGGCTTAATGGAAGGTAAGAGAAAAACCGATCGGACGATTTTACCTGGAGATTTTCCCTTACAACCTCGGCTACATATCCAAAGGCGCCGTGTGTGAGCATCACCCCTTTTGGCGTTCCTGTTGTTCCGGACGAGTACATGATCGTAGCGAGTTCATGTTCTAATGGGATAACGAAATTCTTCAACAGCGTAGCCCTCCCGATGATCTCATTCCAGGGCGTGCCATCAGCCGGTCCATAAAAGGGAAAACTAATCTTTCGCACCTCTTCCGATATCCCTGATTTTTGTGATTCATAGTTATCCAGTTTTCCGACAAAAATTAACTTCACCTCGCCGTGTTCGAGCAAAGGTCTTATTCCTTCGGCAGAAAGTGTAGGATAAATTGGAACACTGATATGCCCCGCCATCATAATCGCCAGATCAGCGATAAGCCAATGTGCACAGTTTTTTGAAAGAATCGCCACCTTGCTTCTGGATGGAAGCGAAGATTTCAGTTCGCTCGCAATTTTACAAATCTCTTCACCAGCTTGTTGGAATGAATAGGTGTACCAGTTTCCGGCAACAGGCTGGCGAAGAAATGTTTTGTCAGGCGTTTCTTTTTGCCAGTGAAGAAAAGCCTGAAGAGGTGTTGACATTTTCAAATGGGTGGTTGAATTTATGGATGCCGAATAAACCCAATATATCGATCCTAGTCCGGTTTATCAAACCGTCTGGTTCGGTTTAAACCTTACTTCGGCAGAGAGACCAATCATGTAGAAATGAAAAATAACGTCTTTTATTTTCGCCGGGGCGTGGATATTTAACCGACTTTTCCAATTTTGTAACATGACAAAACCGGACAAAAAACTGTTTCTGCTCGACGCTTATGCCCTGATCTATCGGGCGCATTTCGCGTTTACAAAAACACCGCGGATTAATTCGAAAGGACACAATACTTCAGTGCCGTTTGGCTTCACTAATACGTTGTTTGAAGTGCTTCAAAAACAAAAGCCTACACACATCGGCATTGCATTCGATACAGCAGCCAAAACGTTTCGTGATGAAATTTTCGAAGCTTATAAAGCAACACGTCAGGAAATGCCTGAAGATATCCGGTATAGTATTCCTAAAGTGAAGGAAATTATTCGTGGATTCAATATTCCCATCCTTGAACTTGACGGATATGAAGCCGACGATATTATCGGAACGATTTCCCGTCAGGCATGCACGCAGGGTTTCGAAGTTTACATGATGACTCCCGATAAAGATTTTGGCCAGCTCGTAAATGATTGTGTGTTTCTTTATAAGCCTGCCTATATGGGAAATGCGGTTGATGTGCTTGGGCCAAAGGAAGTATGTGAAAAATGGGACATTGAAAATGTGTCGCAGGTCGTTGATGTTCTTGGTTTGCAGGGCGATTCATCCGATAACATTCCGGGTGTGCCTGGTGTTGGGCCAAAGACTGCAGCTGCTCTACTCAAAGCATATGGCAGCGTAGAAAACATCGTGGCGCATGCCAGTGAACTGAAAGGCAAACAAAAAGAGTTGTTCTCACAGTACGGTGAGCAGGCCATTCTCTCCAAGAAGCTTGCTACAATTATTACCGATGTTCCGATAGAATTTAACATTGATAAGCTGACGTATAGGGGTCCCGACAAAGACATACTAAAGCCCATCTTTGATGAGCTTGAATTCAAAGCGATTGCAGCCCGTGTTTTCGGAGACGCTACACCTGTTTTTGAAAAGCCTGTCCAGCCCGCACAACTTTCTATGTTTGATGCGTCTTCAACAGCAGTATCAGAAGACAGTGTTGAGAAAAAAACATTTCAATCGACCGATACGCAGTATGTTCTTGTTGATGGGACCGACCAGGTAAAAGCTTTCGTTGAAAAACTAAAAGATCAACCGCTTATTGCCTTCCATGCATTATTATCCGACATATCAACGTTTGATGCGCAACTGAAGGGGGTTGCATTTTCATACCGGGAAAAAGAAGCTTACTTTATTCCGTTAAAGGCTGAAGCCATTGAAGCTATTCTTGACATTCTTAAACCTGTATTAGAAAACCAGGCCATTGCAAAAGCCGGGCATAACCTGAAGCCGGTAACCTTACTTTTGAAACGTTACGACATCAACCTTCAAGGTTCGCTCTTTGATGCCATGCTGGCACATTATCTCATTGAACCAGAAGCTTCGCATGACCTTTCGATTTTATGTGTTCAATATCTCGGTTATGCTCTATTGGCGGATGATCATGCCGATTTAAGAGAGCGTTTGTGTGAACGCGTTGATCAGATTTTTCAGTTGAAGCCCAAGCTCACCATGGACCTGGAAAGTAAACGTCAGCTTAAACTTATGACGGAAACGGAAATGCCACTAACCAGCGTACTGGCCGCCATGGAATACGAAGGCGTAAAAGTTGATGTGAATGTATTGGGCAAATTATCCGAAGAGTTGCGCAGCGAAACGGAAGTTATACAACGCGAAATATTTCAACTTGCAGGCACCGAATTTAACATTGGTTCTCCAAAACAATTGGGGGAGATTTTATTTGACAGGATGAAATTGGGAGAGAAACCAAAGAAAACGAAAACAGGGCAATACGCTACGGGTGAAGATATCCTCGTGGCACTTTCGTCGAAACATGATATTGCAAAAAAGATTTTGGATTACCGCGTGTATGAAAAACTGCGATCCACTTATGTAGATGCACTGCCCCGCATGATCAGTAAGACCGATGGAAGAATCCATACAGATTACCGGCAGGCTGTCGCGGCGACGGGCCGACTGAGCTCAAACAATCCCAACCTTCAAAACATCCCGATCCGAACAGCGAAAGGAAAACAGATTAGAAAAGCATTCGTTGCACGAAACGAAGATTTTCTTTTTATGTCAGCCGATTATTCTCAAATCGAATTACGCATCGCAGCATCCTTTGCGAAAGATGAAACCATGATTGAGGCTTTCAGAAGCAAAAGGGATATTCATACAACAACAGCAGCTAAAGTGTTTAAGGTGCCGTTGGAGGATGTTACTGCCGACATGCGTAGAAAGGCAAAGGAAGTAAATTTTGGAATTCTATATGGAAGTACAGCTTTTGGTTTGTCGCAAAACCTGGGGATTTCGAGATCAGAAGCCGCAGAAATTATCCAGTCTTACTTTACCGAATTTCCGGCGATCAAGCGTTATATGGATGATTCTATTAACGACGCGCGCGAACGAGAATTCGTTGAAACGATATTGGGGCGTAGGCGATATTTACGCGACATCAATTCCCGTAACATGACCACGCGTGGATTTGCAGAACGAAACGCTATCAATGCTCCTATTCAGGGAACAGCTGCTGACATCATTAAAATCGCTATGATTAACATCCACCGATGGCTGATCAAAAATAAAATGCGTTCGAAAATGATCATGCAGGTCCACGATGAACTTGTTTTCGATCTGCATAAAGACGAAGTGGATGTAGTAAAAGAGAATGTTGCGCACCTTATGCAACATGCTGTTTACATTGAAGTTCCTATGGAAGTAGAAGTAGGTGTAGCAGATAACTGGCTGGACGCGCATTAATATGATAATTCAAAGTTCGATACCCACGGCAAATGATTTGGAAACGGCACACTACCGAATCATGCCTTATATTCATAAAACGCCGGTGATGACATCGTCCGGCGTTGATCAACGGTCGGGCTGCACGCTTTTTTTTAAATGTGAAAATCTTCAAAAGATTGGTGCTTTCAAAGCCCGCGGTGCCATGAATGCAGTTCTTGCCTTACCCGAAACACAACGCTTCAAAGGTATTGCTACACATTCGTCGGGAAATCATGCGCAGGCGGTCGCACGCGCAGCTCAGCTCATGAAAATCAAATCCTACATTGTGATGCCGCGAAACGCAGCACAAGTAAAAAAACAAGGCGTACTCGGATTTCGTGGCGACATCTTTGAATGTGAACCAACGTTAGCTGGAAGAGAACGCACATTGGCGGCGGTGATCATGAAAACCAAAGCCACCGAAATTCATCCATTCAATAATTATGACGTCATTGCTGGCCAGGCCACGGCAGCAATAGAATTACTGGCTGACGTACCACGTCTTGATGTAATCGTAACACCTGTGGGTGGTGGCGGACTCTTAAGCGGAACTGCGCTCGCAGCAAAATATTTTTCTCCCTATACGGAGGTGTATGGCGCAGAACCCGAAGGCGCTGATGACGCATGTCGCGCCATGCAGAGTGGAAAGATTGAAGTATCTCAAGCAGATTCAATAGCAGATGGTCTCCTTACTTCTCTCGGCTCCAAAACTTTTCCTATCATCCGAAATCATGTAAAGGGAATTATCTGCGTTTCAGACCATGAAATAGTCGAGGCGATGCGCTTTATATGGGAACGGATGAAGATGATTGTAGAACCTTCATGCGCTGTTCCCCTTGCCGCGATCATGAAATCGAAGGAACTGTTCGAAGGCAAACGTGTTGGTGTAATTCTTTCCGGTGGAAATGTAGATTTGGAAAGAGCGTTTAAACTCTTCGAAGAGTATAAATAGATGGCGATGCATTTTTTCGGCTCGCAGAAATCACTGAATTCACGGAAGAATACACGGAATGATTTGCCTTCTAACTTAGATTCTTATTCTTTGCGTTCCCTTGCGCCTCTCCGCCTTTGCGGTTAAGTGCATTAAAAATCGCGCTATTGAAACAATCCTCTTTCGTTAACGAAAACCCTTCCGTGTATTCTGTGTTATTCCGTGAGATTCTTAATTTGACTTTTTGAACTGATCAAACTTCGATTCTGTCTTCTTCGGGAACACATTGTTTGTAACCTCCACATCAGCAAGTTCGAAGTTTGGGTCGATCACAATATTCACGACTTCCTTTGCTTTGATAAATACCTTTGATACTTGATTTTCATCGCTTCTCCATATCTCGGCAGGAATACGTTCAACTTCTTTTGATCCGTCTTTATACGTCCACTCAATCACCAATGGCGTTACCAGTCCTCCCGCATTTTTAAAAGTCAGCTCATAAATATTTTTTCCTTCAATTTTTTTCCGGATGGCATTATCATCGACCTTACTGCGAAACTCGCGATTGAGTTTCTCCGGCGTATTCGTCATCGTAAACTCCTGCGGACCATTGCTGAAATCTGTAGCTGGACCATCATTCGCTGGTTTGTTCGCAGCAAGGTCGCCCTTCTTAACTTTTACTTTTTTCTTTTCCGGTTCTATCGTTTGTTCCTTAAGCTTAAACCACTTCACTTCTGCTAAATCTACATCAACCTGGTCTGTCGTATAAAACCATCCACGCCAGAACCAATCCAGGTCTACAGCAGAAGCATCTTCCATGGTACGGAAAAAATCGGCTGGTTTAGGATGCTTAAATGCCCAGCGCTCTGCATATTCTTTAAATGCTTTATCGAATAACTCCGGACCCATTACCGTTTCGCGAAGTACAGTAAGTGCCGCCGAAGGTTTTGTGTAGGCATTCGGTCCGAATTCTGTTCCGCGAATGTTATCAGACATTGCCATGATTGGCCGCATCTCACTTTTATCGCCTTTCATGAACGGCACAATTCCTTTCGGTGTTCCACGCGTATTGGCAAGGTCAGGGTAACGAATGCGCATGGTTTCTTTTTCAAGAAAAGTATTTAATCCCTCATCCATCCACGACCACTGGCGTTCGTCGGAATTAACAATCATGGGAAAGAAATTATGACCTACTTCATGAACAATAACCATTACAGTACTGTATAAGGTTTGTTGAGAAACTGTTCCATCCAGGTTTGGGCGACCACCATTGAAACAGATCATCGGATATTCCATTCCCTGATTTGCGGTATGTACAGAATACGCCACCGGATATGGATAATCAAAAGTTCGTTCGGAATATACCTCTAACGCATTCTTGATTGCCTTGGTCGATTCTTTCTCCCATAGTGGATTTCCTTCCTTAGGGTATAAGGACATGGCAAGTGGTGACTTGTCATTCAGCTTCACGGCTTGCGCATCCCAGATAAACTTACGGGAACTCGCAAAAGCAAAGTCGCGTACATTCTCTGCATGAAATTCCCATGTACTCTTCTTGGTTGATTTCGTTTTCTCCTTTAGTCTCGCCTCTTCTTCGGTTACAATGAACACCGGGTTGTCAAAAGTTTGTTTTGCTTTCTCATATCGTTCGAGTTGTTCTTTTGTTAACACTTCTTTCGGATTCTGAAGCGATCCTGTTGCGCCTACAATATGATCGTTTGGAACAGTAATGCGCACACGATAATTTCCAAAGGTTAATGCAAACTCGCCGCGACCTAAAAATTGTTTATTCTGCCAGCCTTCGTAATCGTCGAATACACACATGCGAGGAAACCATTGTGCGAAAGTGTAAACATAATTTCCGTCTTCAGGAAAAAATTCATAGCCGCCTCTATCCATGGCAACAGCATTGCGGTCTTTCTCCTGAAAGCTCCACGCAATACTGAATACAAACTTTTCGCCCTGCCTTAATCCCGTTGGAAGATCAACTCGCATCATCGTGTTATTGATGGTGTAAGGAAGCGTTTTTCCTGCAGCATCTTTCACGTGTTTGATGGTATACCCTCCGTTGTATTCGCCGGAGTTTGATGTGAAGCTAAAATATTTTGCTGGGATAGAATCAGCCACTTTCCCAGTACGGCTCAGGTTCGTCATACTGTTTTCAGCGAAAAGATTCTGATCGAGTTGAAGCCACAAGTATTTTAAGGTCTCCGGTGAATTATTATGATAGGTGATGGTCTCTGTTCCCGTGAGCACCTGGGTCTTATCATCGACTTCCACCAGTATTTCATAATCGGCACGTTGCTGCCAGTACTTTTGTCCCGGCGCACCAGATCCGGACCGATAACTATTTGGCGTTGGTAAAACTTGTTCGAGTTGTTCAAATTTTCCTTTCCAGGTAGGGTTTTGTGCCGCGCTATGCATAGCAACCGCCATCACAAAAAATGATAGGATAATGTGTCTCATGTTGGGTTAATGATTATCAAACGAAAGTAATAAAAACAACAATGCCGGAAGTCATTCTCCCGGCATTGCAAATAAAAATATTTAACAAACTAGCTCAATTCTTCTTCTTGAATTCATCAAACTTAGAAGTGCTATCCGCAGGTTTCGGAAATACATTGTCCTGCGTATTGATATCGCTGGTTTCTTTCAGCGGATCAAGTACCACGTTGGTTACTTCTTTATCTTTGATAAAGACCTTAGTAACCTTTGATTCATTGGAACGCCATATTTCTGCAGGAATGCGATCGATTTGTTTAGATCCGTCTTTAAAAGTCCATTCGATGATAACGGGCATTACCAGACCTCCCTTGTTCGACAATGTTACTTCGTAAATATTTTTATCCTGAAGTTTTGCCATGATGGCCTGATCATTCACAACGCTTCTGAATTCACCATTGAAGCGCGGATCGGTTGGTACGAGGCTAAATGGCTGCGGCCCATTACTGAAGTTATCAAGGGTTTTCTCCGCTGATAAATCTCCCGATTTTGTTTTTACATTTTTCTTTTCAGGATCAACCTGATCTTTCCGCATTTTAAACCATTTCACTTCGTCAAGGGATTGATCTACATGATCGGTAGTATAAAACCATCCTCTCCAGAACCAATCCAGATCAACTGCTGAGGCATCTTCCATTGTACGGAAAAAGTCTGCGGGTTTTGGATGTTTAAATGCCCAGCGTTGTGCGTATTCTTTAAATGCTTTATCGAAAAGTTCAGGCCCCATGATGGTTTCGCGCAGCATGTATAACCCTGTTGCTGCCTTTGCATATTGCTCCGGACCGAAATAGATCACCTGTTCTGAATTGACCATCAAGGGACGCATCAGATTTTTGTCTGCTTTCATATAGCCAACGATACCGGCAGGTTTCCCACGTGACCAATCAATATCAGGATAACGTTCAAGTTCAGTTAATAGCTGCACGAAGCTATTGATCCCTTCATCCATCCAGGTTGATTGTCTTTCATCATTATTGACAATCATCGGAAAAAAGTTGTGGCCTACTTCATGCACGATAACGCCAATCATTCCCTGGCGCAATTGCGGCGTAAAGGTTCCATCTTTTGCGGGTCGGCCGAAATTGAAACAGATCATCGGATATTCCATGCCGATGCTTGCAGCATGTACAGAGATGGCAACGGGGTAAGGATAATCTATAGTATGACGTGAATAAACTTCTAATGTGTTCTTAACTGCTTTGGTTGATTCCTGTTCCCAGAGTGGATTGCCTTCTTTCGGATAGAATGACATGGCCAAAGGCGTCTTGTTACCGATCTTTACTGCCTGTGCATCCCAGATGAATTTCCTAGAAGAAGCAAAAGCAAAATCGCGAACGTTATCAGCATGAAATTCCCATGTTTTCTTTGCGGTTGATTTCGTTTTTTCTTTTTGAACAGCTTCCGCTTGTGTAACAATGATCACCGGTTTATCGAACGATTTCTTGGCTCGTTCGAAACGCTCAATTTCAGTTTTGGTTAATACGTCAGTTGGATTTTTCAATACGCCGGTGGAGGCAACAATATGATCTGCTGGTACAGTTATTTTTACTTTATAATTTCCAAAAGGCAATGCAAACTCGCCTTGTCCTAAAAATTGTTTGTTCTGCCAGCCTTCATAGTCGTCATAAACACACATGCGCGGAAAGAATTGCGCGATGGTATACACATAGTTTCCATCTTCAGGAAAAAATTCCAGACCACTGCGTTCACTAAAAATGCTACGGTCATTGATGTTGTATGACCAGGCGATATCAAATGAAACCTTTTCACCGGATTTAAGTGGTTGTGGAAGATCCACACGCATCATCGTATTATTGATCGTATGGGGAAGCGTCTTTCCAGTTGCATCCTTTACTGATTTTATCTGGTAACCACCTACATAATCTGAAACCTGTTCCGCATACATTTTTGCAGCAACGGAATCTTTAACGGAGCCGGTATTGGTCGTGGCCAGCGTATTCTCTGAAGACAACAGATTTTGATCCAGTTGAAGCCACAAATAAGTAAGCACATCCGGTGAATTGTTGTGGTAGGTAATGGTTTCATTACCCGTTATAGATTGGTTGGCATCATTCAACTCAACGCTGATATTGTAGTCTGCCTGCTGCTGCCAATATGCGGGGCCCGGGGCGCCGGAACCGG
Organism: Ohtaekwangia sp.; assembly: GCA_035628875.1. Lineage (GTDB taxonomy): Bacteria > Bacteroidota > Bacteroidia > Cytophagales > Cyclobacteriaceae > Ohtaekwangia. The sequence continues at coordinate 18,782 of DASPIZ010000120.1, forward strand.
TGCGATATTCATTCGGAGTTGGTAACAGGTGGTCAAGTTGTTCAAACTTACCTTGCCATTTCGGCGTTTCCTGGGCGAAACCTGAAAAGTAGGAGATCGCCACGAGGAATAAAATTAATCCACGATTCATCATTTTATAGTTAAGAGTTATTCAGTCCAGTACCAGGTATCTTTTATCAGCACAAGCGCAATTCCCGCGATGGCCGAAGATATTACCAGTTTCCAATCGCGGCGACTTATGCCAAACAAATCAACCAAAATAAAACTAGCCGTGAGAAAGATTACAACAATAATTATTTGGCCAACCTCAAGTCCAAGATTAAAGGCCAAAAGCTGGGATACAATACTCCGGTCCTTGCCCAGCAACGCGCGGAAATAATTAGAGAACCCCATGCCATGTATTAAACCAAACAACAGTGCATAGCCATAGTTAATATGAATTCTCCGGTTATCCAGCGTTTCTTCATTTTTAAAAAGATTGGAAACAGCCGTAATAAATATCGTAACTGGAATCAAAAACTCAACCAGTTTTTCGTTTATCGGTATAATGCTTAAAGCGGCAAGAGCAAGAGTAACAGAATGGCCAATCGTAAAGGCCGTTACCAGGATCAATACTTTTTTCCAATCGCGCATGAGATACAGAGCACATAAGGCGAGCACAAAAAGAATATGATCATATCCAAACTGGTAATTGAGAATGTGCTCGCGGCCCTCTTCAAAATAAACTCTAAATTCACTCATTATTACAATTTTGAAATCGATGTCGTTGAGTTAAGCTTGTTTTTCATGGCCTCACCTGCCCTCTTCAAAGGAGAAGGTTTATGGAAGCTTAACTCACCGACATTGGTTTTGAAATTCAATTATAAGCGAATATTTTGACATAGTACGACGTGATTTTTAAGTAACCCATGCCGGCCGGGTAAAATTTCATTTCGGTATTGTTTTTGACAAATACTTTTAGATTCAAATCTGTTCAAATGATCCTAACCCATTGGTTTTTTACATTTTTATTCAGCGTCGGTTTGACCGGCCTTCATCCTATCCATGTTTCCGTTACCGACATCGAATTTGACGAAAAGGACAAAGCCCTGGAAATCATGATGCGTGTTTTCACTGACGACCTGGAGACTACCATGCGAAAGCATGAAAACAAACCCGACCTCGATATTTTAAATCCGAAAGGAACGACCCTGGATAAACTAATGGCCGATTACATGCGAAGCAATTTTGAAGTTACGTTGGATGGTAAAGTCCAGAAATTAAACTATCTGGGTAATGAACGCGATGGCGATGTGTTTGTTTTTTATATTGAAGTTTCTAACATTAAAAAGTGGAATCAAATTAACGTATTAAACACAATACTGATGGAAACCTTTGATGATCAATCTAACCTCGTTCATGTTACCGTTCGTGGAAAAATAAAAAGCATGCGGCTAACCGAAAACAATCCCTCTGATAAGCTTTCGTTTGATTTAAAATGATCTGGTCAGAAAAAATCCGATCTTGTCAAAAAACAATTATTGTTACTATGTTAATGCAGCGTTACGCCTTCTTTCTAATCGTTCTTTTCTTCTTCTCAGGATGTGGTGATCAAAAGGAAAATGAGTGTGTTGTAGTACCCGATACGGAGGGAATAAGGGTGGACGTGAATTTTGAGCAATTCCATGATAGTCTGGCCAACCTTTCGAGCAAGCAGGAACTCGTGGATCTCTTTTCCCGGCAACCGGTTTTGCGTGATGTCATATTCCGCAGAGGCGCCTATCCCGACGATTCGGTTTTTATCAATAAGATCTATTCGCGTTTGCAAAATCCACACATTGATACCTTACTCGCTGAAACGAACCGGATCTTTGGCGATCTAAGTGACCTTGAAAATCAATTTGAAGAAGCCTTCCGAAACTTGAAACATTACTATCCGTCGTTTAACCCTCCGAAAATACAGACCGTAATTTCCGGACTTGACACTGATATGTTCGTATCGGACTCACTTATTATTGTTGGCCTTGATTACTACCTCGGTAACGATGCGCGGTTCCGTCCACAGGTGTATGATTACCAGCTTAGAAAATATGATCCGAATGATATCGTACCCAGCCTGCTTTTGATCTACGGCATTAATGACTCTATCAATAAAACAGATCTGGCCGATAAAACCGTACTCGCCGATATGATTGCCTATGGCAAATCGTTTTACTTCGCCAAGCATATGTTGCCTTGTGTTGCCGATAGTGTGTTTATATGGTATACCCCTGAAGAAATTAATGGCTCCCGAAAAAATCAGGATTTGATCTGGGCGCGCTTCATAGAAAGCCAGGTGTTGTATTCAACCAGCCACATGGTGAAAAAAGATTACCTCGCAGAGCGCCCAATTACAGTTCAGGTGGGTGAGAAATGCCCGGGAAGAATTGGTCAGTGGGTAGGCTGGCAGATTGTGAAAAAATATATGGATACTCATCCCGATCGTTCGCTGCAGCAGTTGATGGCCGCACAAGATGCCCAACAGCTTTTCAAAGAATCTAACTACAAACCCAGGAAGCGTTAGTTTGACGGTATTGCTGGTGCCTATTGTTGCTGTGCAATCGTTACCGTCTTTTCTTTCGGATTTCTACGCCTACTTCCAGACAATAATTTATCTTTGCCGCCACCTTAAAACCAATCAATACTATGCGTCAAAAAATTGTAGCCGGAAACTGGAAAATGAATAAGACCCTGCAGGAGGCAAATATCCTTGCTTCGGAAATCGCAGGAATGGTAAGTGATGAAGTGCGCGGAGATGCCAAAGTGATTTTCTGTGTTCCATTCCCTTACCTGTTACCCCTCGCCAGTGTACTCGGCAACAATACGCGTATCGCGTTGGGTGCACAAAATTGCAGCGAGCATGAAGCCGGTGCATACACGGGTGAAGTATCTGCGCCGATGTTAGAATCGATGAACATTCCTTATGTGATCATTGGCCATAGTGAACGCCGCCAGTATTTTGGTGAAGATGGAAAACTGCTTGCCAAAAAAGTTGACGTTTCACTGAAACACGGACTTACTCCGATCTTCTGCTGTGGAGAACCACTTGAGGTACGTGAATCCAATGGACACGAAGCCCTGGTGAAACAACAGGTTGAAGAAAGTCTCTTTCATCTCGATGCTGCTTCATTACAAAAGATTGTAATTGCTTACGAACCTGTATGGGCGATTGGTACTGGTAAAACGGCCTCCGCACAACAAGCTCAAGACATGCACAAAGTAATTCGTCAGCATCTTGCTTCAAAGTATGGCCAGTCCGTTGCAGACACAATTTCAATCCTGTATGGCGGAAGTGTTAATGCCGCAAACGCAAAAGAACTATTTGCTTCTCCTGACGTAGACGGCGGACTTGTCGGTGGCGCTTCGCTAAAATCAAGAGAGTTCACGGAAGTGATTAAAGGTATTTAATAGTTTAAAGTTCAAGGTTCAAAGTTTCAAGGTTGGGATTTCGCGAACGATGGGCTTGGGCAATTGTTTCAGGGTTCAGGTTTGAGGTTCAAGTTTGCGAAAAGTGGTAAGTGTTCTCCTCTCGTTCCGGACCATCACTTGAGAAGCAACCTCCAAACTCCCATCCTTGAATAAGGAGGGGATGTTCAGCGAATAGCTGAACGGGGGTGGTTAAAATCACTCAGCTGGCAACACCATTGGATGTCGGAAAATTATTTTATTGGCCAAGTCGACCTCGAAAATCATCCCAACGGTTTTATGTAAAAACCAATCTAAAAACCTCAAACCTCAAACTTCAAACCCCCATGTATTACACCCGTCTTCAGGTTCAATGTAATGCCGATTATTCGGAACTGCTCATGGCGGAAATTGCCGAAGCAGGGTTTGATACGTTTATGGAAACAGAAACGGGGTTTGAAGCATACGTTGAAATGGACAACTACGACCAGGAAGAAACGGAACGTATTGCAAACAAATATAAAGCACAAACACACGTTGATTTCGCTTTCGACCGCATCGAAAAAAGAAACTGGAACGAAGAATGGGAAAAGAATTACGAACCCATCATCGTGGAGGATAAATGTCTGATTCGTGCTTCGTTTCATAACATCGAAAAAAAATATCCTTACGAAATCATCATCACACCAAAAATGTCTTTTGGCACAGGACATCACCAAACCACGTATCTTATGGTGAAAGCCCAGCTACAAATTGATCATGAAGGAAAGCGCGTGATGGATGCAGGCTGCGGAACGGCGATTCTTTCTGTGATGGCTTCCAAGCGTGGTGCCCATGAAGTTGAAGCTTTCGATATTGATGATTGGAGCATCGTAAATGGAAATGAAAACCTTGAAGTGAATGGCTGCTCCAATATCCGGTTACAGCAAGGTACAATTACCGACGTAAATTTAAGCGGCAAGTTCGATGTGATTCTTGCCAACATCAATAAAAACGTGTTGCTGGAAGAAATAAAAATCTATCAGCAATATCTTGAGCCAGGAGGATTGCTTCTCCTCAGTGGATTTTTTATCGAAGATATTGATGATCTTAAGAAAGAAGCATCACGCTACAATCTCACAGAAGTAAAAAGAGATGAAAGAGAAAACTGGGCGTCTTTGCTGATGGAGAGGGCGGTTGAGTAATTAGGCCGTCGGAGAAGATAATTGCCATGGGTTCAGCCCGTGGGTAAAGAATATAATACGTAAGGGCTTTCGTCCAAAAGCGAAATCCAAAGTTATTGCTCGCCTATCCAATTCATCACAACCTCTACAAACTCCTGCGGCTTTTCAGCTTGCACCCAATGACCGGTTTCTAGTGTTTCCAATTTAGCCTGCGGAAAAATTTGTTTAATTCTGTTCCAATCTGAATCTCTTACGTAATCTGATCTTTTTCCGCGAATAAAAAGCGTTGGTTTATCGAAGCTCCCTTCAACAACGAGGTCGACACCAACATTGCTTAGCTTTTCGCGAATCACAGGAAGATTGATCTTCCACGAGAATCCACCTTCCGGTTTACGATTAAGGTTCTTCAATAAAAATTGACGGACCTCAAATTCAGAAACGTGAGCAGAAAGTATCTCGTCGGCCTCCTTACGGGATGTTAAAGAATCGATGGGAATGGCCGCCAGACCGTCTGCAATAACGTAGTGTTCGAGATCATAAGCACGAGGCGCAATATCTACCACGATCAGTTTGCCAACTTTTTCAGGATGTTCAATCGCAAAATTCATGGCAGCTTTTCCGCCCATGGAATGACCAATTAAAGTAGCCTCCGAAATGCCCTGGTCATCAAAAAAAAATTTAAGATCATTTACCATAGCCTGATAATCGAAAGCATCATCGTGGGGTGATTGTCCATGGTTTCGAAGATCGACCGTATAAAATTTATAATGGGGAGAAAATAATTTTGCCTGGGTTAACCAATTATCAGAAGATCCAAATAATCCGTGTAAGATCACAAGGGGTTGACCACTTCCATATTCCCTGAAAAATAATTTCACGCTTATCAAATTTTAAATCGCCACAAAGATAGGCTTCTGTGGTGTTCTGTGCCATGAAATTCGATGTCGTTTTTCATTACGTTTCCATTTCATGATTCTCCACGTCGGTGATTGTCAAAATTTTTTAAGAGGTTCTTCGTTTTGACTGGAAATTTATGTCGTCCCTACGGGACTTGGGTAATTCTTTGTTTCTTCGTTTCTACCGATATGTTGTCCCCAGCGGGACGAAAAGTGGTTTCAAACAAATCTGAAAAAATCCGGTTTCCGATACGATCCCCGTGATCGTTCCAACGGCACAGGAATGGGTTCAAATAAACCTGAACGGACGATCAATCGAGGTGTTTTAACGATACAACATAGAGACTGACAAAGATTCACGTCCCGTAGGGACGAAATATGGGTAGAAAAAAACAAATCTTAAATCGTCACCAAGTGCCGTTAGGTACGATAATTACATCGCATTACATTACCCTCTCAGAAAGTAAAAAATGACCGTTTGTGCATAGGAACCCTTTACGAATAAGAAATAAAACTAAAACCAAACCATAAAAAACGGGAATAAAAAGTATCCGCTTGCTCCACACGCAGTCGCGAGGTTTTTTATCTTTGCCTACTATGGCCGAAGTAAAAAGTACTACCGAAACACCCCTGATGAAACAGTACAATGCAATTAAAGCAAAGTACCCCGGCGCCTTGTTATTGTTTCGCGTTGGCGACTTTTACGAAACTTTCGGTCAGGACGCCGTAGCCGCCAGTAAAGTGCTCGACATCGTGCTTACCAAACGTGGCGCAGGCTCGGCATCAGAAACACAACTGGCCGGTTTTCCGCATCATTCGCTCGATACCTATTTACCAAAATTAGTACGTGCCGGCCATCGTGTGGCTATTTGCGATCAGCTTGAAGATCCACGGTTCGTGAAAGGTATTGTGAAGCGCGGCGTAACTGAGCTGGTCACGCCCGGGCTTTCTTACAACGATAATGTTTTAGAACGTAAACAAAATAATTTTCTCGCTTCTGTGTTCGCCGGAAAAAATGCATTTGGCATTTCATTTCTTGATGTGTCTACCGGCGAGTTTTACGCGGCACAGGGACAAGAAAATTATATCCTCAAACTGATTCAGGGTTTTGCTCCTTCAGAAATTATATTCAGTAAGGCGTCGCGTGAAAAATTCGAAAATCTATTTGCTGACGAGTATAGCACTTTCGCGTTGGAAGAATGGGTGTATGGTTATGATTATACGTATGATAGGTTAATCTCACATTTTAAAACAGCTTCACTGAAAGGATTTGGTATTGAAGATTTCGGTGAGGCGATCATCGCAGCCGGGGCCATTCTCCATTACCTCGAAGATACGGAACACAAAGACACTTCACACATCGCTTCAATTGCCAGGATTGACGAAGACAAATACGTGTGGCTTGATAAATTTACCATCCGCAATCTTGAAATTGTTCATTCCCAAAATGAAGGTGGTGTTCCGTTGATCCAGATCCTCGACAAAACAGTAACGCCCATGGGTTCACGTCAACTGAGAAAGTGGATGATCCTTCCGTTAAAAGAAAAGGCAGCGATTGATGAGCGTCTTCATGTCGTAGAAACATTCTTTGACGACACCGCACTCGCGGAAAAAATTACTGATCCGTTAAAACAAATCAATGACCTTGAGCGCCTTATTTCAAAAGTGGCTGTCAACCGGATCAATCCGCGCGAAATGATCCAGCTTAAACGTTCATTAAAAAACATTGAACCGATTAAGCAAAGTCTCAGTACGCATACTTCACCGCAGCTTAAAAAACTCGGAGATCAGCTTCACCTGTGTGAATTCCTAGTGCAAAAAATAGAAACTGAATTACGTGAAGATGTATCCATTCATATTAATCAAGGAGGATTGATCAAGGAAGGCGTAGATGGTGAGTTGGATGAATTGCAAAAGATTGCCTTTTCCGGAAAGGATTACTTACTACAGATTCAGAAACGTGAAGTTGAACGTACTGGCATCAATTCACTAAAAATTTCATACAATAAGGTTTTTGGATATTACCTGGAAGTAAGTAACGCCAATAAAGATAAAGTACCTGGAGACTGGATTCGAAAACAAACTTTGGTTAACGCCGAGAGATACATCACAGAAGAGCTAAAGGTATATGAAGAAAAAATCCTTCATGCCGAAGAAAAGTTAACTGTAATAGAACAACGAATCTTCCTGACGTTGATCAACACGGCTTGCGATTTTGTTCCCCAGATTCAGCAGAATGCCCGGGTTCTCGCACAAGTCGATTGTCTATTGTCATTTGCATGCGTAGCGAAAGCACATCGTTATACGAAACCTACGATCGATGATTCGGTCGTCGTAGATATTAAAGCAGGGCGGCATCCGGTGATTGAAAAACAATTACCCGTCGGTGAAAACTATGTGCCGAATGATATTTATCTCGACAGCGATAAGCGGCAGCTGCTCATCATTACCGGACCAAACATGGCTGGTAAATCGGCCTTGCTTCGTCAAACTGCGTTGATTGTTTTGCTTGCCCAGATGGGCAGTTTTGTTCCGGCAGACAGTGCGTTTATCGGTATCGTTGACAAAATCTTTACGCGTGTCGGTGCTTCTGATAATTTATCACGTGGCGAGTCCACATTCATGGTGGAGATGACGGAGACGGCCAGCATCCTCAACAACCTGAGTGATCGCAGCCTTATTCTCATGGACGAAATCGGGCGGGGCACGAGTACTTACGATGGCGTTTCCATTGCCTGGGCTATTGTCGAGTATCTTCACAACCATAAAGATTTTAGACCGAAGACTTTGTTTGCCACGCATTACCATGAACTCAATCAGTTAGAGGAAGACTTGATTCGTGTGAAAAATTTTAATGTTTCGGTGAAAGAAGTGGGAGACAAAATCATCTTCATGCGGAAACTCAAGGAAGGTGGTAGCGAGCATAGCTTTGGTATCCACGTAGCCCAACTTGCTGGTATGCCGAATCGTGTGGTGCTACGCGCCAACGAAATCCTGCATTTCCTCGAAAAGGACAAACACAAAAATGAAAGCCGAAAAAAAATTCAGGACGTACCAAAGCCTACGCCCCAAATGAGTTTGTTTGAACTCGATCCTCGACATAAAGCCATGGAAGAACTACTGAGCAAGGTGGATATCAATACCATTAGCCCGGTAGAGGCGTTGCTTAAGTTGAATGAGGTGTTGACTTTGTTGAAGACGAAGTAAGCTCGCTTTCGCGGAAGGTTTACTTCCTGATAAAAGAAAAATTGAAATTTTACTGATTGGCTAAAGGGTTGAAGAAATAATTTATCTTACATCGTTTTATAAAATCAGTCGTCAATGGATTTTCTCAATCAAGGCAATTACGCGCTCTCTGATAACCTCATTCTTAAAAATGGCGCGATCCCTTTAACCTGGTGGACGGTTTCTCCCAACTTTGGCGATCTCTTATCACCCTATCTGGTAGAAAAAATGACGTCAAAACCAGTTGTCTCTATTAACCTCAGGCCAGGATCGAAAGGGAAATTAAAATTCTTGAATTTTAGCAAGACGGAACCTTCATACTTAGCAATTGGATCAATTATTAGTCGTGCAAAGTCGAACTCCATTGTGTGGGGTTCGGGCGCCTTTGGTACCGAAGGGAAAAAGACATTGGCAAAGGACGCCAAGTATCTTGCGGTAAGAGGACCTTTAACACGTAACCTATTACGCATTCATGGAATACAATGCCCCGATGTGTATGGTGACCCGGCCTTACTGATTCCTCAGGTATTCAATCCCAAAGTGCAAAAAAAATACAAAGTAGGCGTAATCCTCCGATGGTCGGAAACCGACTGGCATAACACTGAATCAGACAACAACGTAAAAAAAATCAATTTTGGAACAGACGACATTGAGGGGACGTTGATTGATATTCTTTCATGTGAAAAGATTTTTTCTTCCTCATTACATGGATTGATCATTGCCGACGCATATGGCATTCCTTCTGCCTGGCTGAGTTCAACAACGCCAAAAGGACTAGAATTTAAGTTCTATGATTATTTTCTTTCTATTAATAAGACGCAGAAGCCTCAGACGTTCGATTTTTCAGGGGATAAACTTACCTATGAAAACCTTCGACAAAAGATCCATTTTAATGATAATGCGATCGAATTTGATTCCGCAAAGCTGCTGGCGGCCTGTCCTTTTATTGATCCACGTTAGAAGCTTTACGATTGCGAGCTATCACCCGGTGGGTTTGGACCGAATCTTTTATTCATTAAATACTTTCTATAGATATTAATTTTCCTCGCGTTAGGAACACCATGACGGCTAATGTAATCTTCTACTGCAGCAATCATTCGAGAAGACGATTGTCCATCCGAATAAGGATGATATAACCTGATCGTTTCTAAACGCGTAGCCCGAAAATTATCTTTGGCGATCTCGCTGACCACTGTTTGCTGAAGGTCGCGTGGCGAAGCGATATCACACCAGTTGATGTTTTTCGATCTTGAATTTATTGTTATAACTGGTTTGTTTAGCAGCATAAATTCGTATACCACAGATGAAGTATCACTGATCATCAAATCAGCCATTACCAGTGTTTTTAAAATATTCCGATCCTCAATTACCTTTACGTTGGATCGCAGACGCGCCGCTTCTTTGTAATCGTTTACCAACTTAGTATCCATTAAATCATGAAACTTCAGCAGTAAAAAAACATCTTCCTTATCTGCAATGGAAAAAATCGAACACATGGCACTGTTTGCAGATGATAGCGAAGGCGAAAACGTGGGTGCGTATAGTAACAGGGTTGACTTCTTGTTATCGCGAAGGATTTTATTTCGCTCTTCACGAAATTGGTCCTGCTGTTGAAAAAGCGGATCAAGTTTGCACCAGCCTGTTTCGGTTACTTCAAAGTCTTTATGTTTCTCCTTCAACTGTTGAAATCGTTCCGTAAAGTAGGGGCCTTGTGTGAGGTAGAGATCAAAGTAATTTCTTATGCGGAAGTGCCCTTTTTTCTCACCGGCCAATCCGTGAAAGACCTGCACCTTTACGCCCCTGAGGTAATGCGGAACCTCATTTCCAGGAACAAAAACAGCATCGCTCTTATAGCTACACAATTCCTCAATACTGGAAGTAATATGAACAGAAAACGGAAAGTGAGTTAAAAGCTGAGTTGGTATATACCAAAGAGTTTGATGACCTTGCCTTAACAATTCGTCGTGAAGGGGCTTTAGAATTCCAAACGCATACGGATTAACACAAAATAATATAGCCCTCATCAATTAATCAAAACAGCTTATTCGCATTATCGAGATCCTCCTTAAAATCAATTTCCATGCAGCGAAACTGAGAGATATCTACGGCGGTTATCTCTACTCCATCTTTCTGAATCGCCAGTTCAATGCCGCGTTCAAAATAATCATTATCATTACATTCCTCCAGTCGTGCAATTAAAGCGTTGATGTCTTTACTGCTCACAAAATTGATTCCGACCGCTTCGCCGATTCCTCCTTTTACCTGCTTGGAAATCTCTTTAATGAAGCCCTTACCGTCGAGCGTATATTTCACTTCCTCTTCTGCTACGTCTTGATTATTGACACAAACGAATGATTTGTTACCCACAATCAACGGCATTAATGACCTGATAATTTCCGTGTCGAAAACCACATCACCATTTAGCCACATCACGGGTTCGCGGTGATTTTTTTTCAATGCTTTCAACAGGCTTTTTGAGGTGTTGGTTTGATCAAATACCTGGTTATAGATATAGGTTATGTCGGGAAAGCTTTCCATAATCATTTCCTTTTTGAAGCCAACTACAATGTTGATGCTGTCTACATCAAAAAATGTAGTCAGGTTATCAATCTGCTGCTGCATGATTGTCTTGCCGTTTTTTAGGAAGGTCAAAGGCTTCGGTAATGGGTTTCCAAGCCTGGACCCTATGCCAGCGGCAAGGATGACAATCTTCATATTAAATTCTTTTATGGTTAATGAACAATAGTAATTTTAATGGAAAATTACTTAATCGTTACGATTCTAAGTGAATTTTTGATTAAAATGAATATTATATGAGCAATTATCAAGAGGCAAGCCTGACATTACAGAATCTTATAAGGGCGAAAAATACTCTTTTTACCGTTGCCACCTTGTTAAATAAAAACGGCATTCCTTATCACCTCGAGGGCGGTACCTTGCTCGGCCTTGTTCGGGATAAAGCGTTATTACCCTGGGACCATGATGTGGACATTTCTGTACCTGCACACCATACCTTGCAGCTTTTAAAGCTTCGATATGAATTTCTTAAACACGGATACAAAATCTCGCCTAAGAAAAGCCCAAAGACCATTGGCCCCATAAAGAAGGGGGAATATTACGTTATAAAAGTTAAGCCCCTATTGAGTTACATGATCAATTGGTTTATCCCTTCCTATAAAAAGAATTATATTGTATTGGATATCTTCCTAAAAAGAAGAGACGATCACTATACCTATTGGGAAGCGAAAGGAAAAGTAATGCGTGTGGAAAATAAGTTTTACGAGACTTACGAAACGGTATATTATGGTGATGTGCCCTTAAAAGCTCCAAATCATTATCGTGAATACCTCACACAAAAATATGGAGATTGGAGTATTCCTGTTAAAGAATGGGATTGCGCCAAAAACGAATTAACCATCTTTACCTCGGATTAAATAGGTTTTGAGCAATTACAAGATCTTCATGCGTATCGATTTCATACCATTTACGATTCCCCGTTTCAATAGCATAAAAATTATGGTTGCTTTCAATAGCCTCCTTAATAATCAACTCATAGTATGAAGCAGTATCTTTCTGCGCTATGTGCTGATCCAGTTTGTCAATAAAAAATGATTGTGCAAACGAATGGCTGATTTTGTAAAAGTTTACTGTTTTAAATTTATCACTATAATTAAAAGTTTCTTCCTGATCTTTGTTTAGGTACATCCCGAGTACTTTTTTTTCTGCATCAAAGTTTACCACAGTTCCATTCATTTTTGGGGTGAATTTATCTACAAGCATGGCATCTTCTCTTTGCGTATTTATAAAATCATGAACAATGCTTTCTTCAATAAACACATCAGCTTCAAAAAGAAAAAATCCTTCCAATAGAAAATGCTTTGCCAACCATAGGGAATAGATGTTGTTCGTTGTGTCAAAAAGAGAGTTTTCGATAAATATCAAATTTACTTTCTTATGAAATGGCGCCAGATGTTCTTTTAATCGTTCTGCCTTATAGCCCACAATAATCACGATTTGTTCCATCTTACCATTAATTAAATGATTCACAAGATTCGAAATTATCGTCATTTCATTCACCATAATCATTGGCTTCGGTTGCTCAAGACTCAACTCTTTTAGCCTGCTGCCTCGCCCTGCCGCTAAAATTATCCCTGCATGTTTCTTTCCTTCCATTGCCTACTTTTTGATGTTGAACGAACTACAGTTGTAAAACTTTTAAACCTTATATCCCAGCTGCTTTAAAAGCTGTACAGCCTCTCCATTTTCCATGAATAAACGGATGCGATCAGCATGATGCGGTTGTCTCCATTTGCCTATGGATGCGGAATGAACGTCCTGAACTTGACCCGTCCAATGTATACTTTTTTTAATTTTTGTATGCGCCGTCCAGTTTTCAAGTTGTTGTGGAAAGGGTTCTTCCAGGAAATGAAGAATCTTTTTTATTTCACTTTGATAATCCTTAATGAGGTCTTCGTATTTCAGTGTATGAACAGCCGAATGATTCTGAAAGGCTAATCCTGTTTTAACTTCAGCAACCCATCGTTCAACAGGAACCCAGTATTTTCTACGGTCCAGATATGCCGGATGCGATGAAACCGTTACGTCGCGTCCGTCTCTTATGATATGAATGATTTTTATACGGTTTTTAAAGAATGATAAAATTTTTTCGATACTGCGAACATGGCCCGGGGTTTTTTCAAGCCAACGAGTTGACACTTTTGGAATTCGCCGATAAATAAATTGTCGGAATAATTTATCAAGACGAGAAGGGATCCAACTGTTATTTTTTTTATCCCATCTATCAAACGCGTATGTCTGTTTTGGGATTGCAAAAATTGAAGGAACAGCAGAAAGTATGGAGAGAAGTAAAGTGGTACCGGAACGAGGACAAGCAACAATTAAGATTGGTATCCCAGTGAAGTGGTTTCGTTCAATCCGGCGACCAAGGACGCAAACAAGACGAAATACAAATATTCTTTTTAATGCAGACCAAAATTTCATCTAAATATTCACAATATTTTTTTCACACAATTATCGTCCAAACGATAATCCCACGTTTTTTTTGGTGTCTTCCAGTCACCGTAGTGGTATTCAAGATAACCAACATAATCTTGAGGAACACTATACATCTTCCCTCTGAAATTATAAGACGTAAAATTTTCGTAAAACTTCCGAGGCGCTGCTTTAAGTACAGGATTTTTTACTCCCACGGTCCAATAATACTCTTCATTAATAAGCTCCTTGATGAAAATATCCATTAATGTAACGCCTTTTAAAAGGAAATATTTACGCGTTTGTATCTTGAGAATTCGGGGCATCCCTTTTTTAAACGGCCCGGTGTCTTTTTTGTAATATTTAATTCTTGTACGATATCCTTTTAACCAAAATTTTTTTCGAACAGATAATAACGCACTGGCAAAGTTACTGGTGATTGTGATATCCATATCAGTATCCCAGGGTAGCAGACGATCTTCACGAACTATTCCCAATAAAGTACCTGCCTCCAATACATAAGGGATTTGAGCAGACTCTAAAATTTCAGCAGTATCAAGCAGCATCTTTTCTGCGATAGCGACCATCTTTCCTGTAAGTGGTACTGTTCCTGCCATTCTAGGCTGTTATTTAGTTTTTCTGATTTGTCTCTTTGGCCGTGACCTGTTAAACGCTTTTTTCGGACGGACTCCAGGATCATACACAGGCCCATCACCAATCGCCTCCGGCAAAGGCATCTTTACAATATTATCACCAATAAGATTTTCAATAGATTGAAACCTGCGCTGGTCGCGTTCATTGATCAGTGTAACAGCTGTTCCTGTTGTTTCTGCGCGGGCTGTTCTTCCAATGCGATGCACATAATCTTCCGGATCAGGTGGTACATCAAAATTAATGACTAGGCTGATGCCCTCCACATCGATACCGCGTGAAAGCACATCTGTACCGATGAGGATATTCAATTGTTTATTCTTGAAAGCGCGTAAAATTTCTTCACGTTCGGCTTGCTCAAGATCAGAATGAAAGGCGCGCGCTTTTAAACCAGCGCGTTGAAAAACAATGTCAAGTTTTTTAACAACCTCTTTTGTTGAAGCAAAAAGGATCATGCTATTCCACGGTGTGGTTTTCATCACATGTTTGAGCACTTCTCCTTTCTGTGAATCGTAAACAACGTAAGCTTGCTGTACAATACCAGCGGCTGGTTTCGCTATGGCGATGGAGATCTCTTTCGGTTCTTTTAGAATACGGCTAGTCAGCGTTCTGATCTTGGGCGGCATTGTTGCCGAGAAGAGCAGTGTCTGCCTGTTCTTCGGCAGGTAGTTAATGATCTTGATAATGTCATCATAGAACCCCATGTCGAGCATTCGGTCTGCTTCATCCAGGATCAAATGCTGGAGGTGATCAAATTTGATGGTACCTGCAGCTAAAAGTGCAATGAGTCGTCCGGGCGTAGCGATGATAATATCCGCACCTTCTTCGAGGGCTTTTCGTTGCTGATCCCATGTTGCTCCATCACCGCCACCATATATTGAGATGGAACTGACGCCAAGAAAATAAGCAAAGCCTTCAATCTGCTGATCGATTTGCTGCGCTAATTCGCGTGTGGGTGCAATAACAAGTGTATTAAGATGCCGCGTTTCAGCATGAATGATCTTGTTCAGTACGGGTAAAATATAAGCTGCCGTTTTCCCGGTCCCTGTTTGTGCACAGGCAATCATATCATGGTTATCGAGTATGAGCGGAATGGCTTGTTCTTGTATCGGGGTTGGCTTGCTGTAGCCCATCGCTGTAAGGCCGTCCACAAGTTTTTCGTCGAGGTTAAAGTCGTTAAAGGTCAAGTTTAAAAAATTTGTTGTATCTAATCTGAAAAGGATAATCCTCTTGCAATTTCTTTATTTTTTTTGGTTTTATCTGCATGCTGGTAAGGTTCTGGTACCGAAACCGTTAAATGCTTCTATTATAAACAAAAAACCCCGGAAGAAATTCCAGGGTCTCTTTGTATTTACGTGAAAGTGCTAAGCAGCTTTCTTCACGGGTTCAATTTTGATCTCTTTGCGTTGTGCCAATCGTATAATATTAAACTTATCAAGGATCTTAATCACCTGGTACGTTGGGTCGATTTCATGCCAGCGGATACCACCAAAGTTGGCGCGACCGCCGTTTTTATGGTGGTTATTGTGGTAGCTTTCACCCATCATCAGAAAATCAACAGGTAAAAAGTTCTTGGACGTATCACCTACTTCAAAATTTCTGTAGCCATACTTATGGGCAAACCAGTTGATGATTGCACCATGTACCGGACTCATCAGGAACTGAATTGGTAACAGCAGCCATAACCACCAAACCGTAGCAAACTGTACATACATTGTAATGTAAATCGCCCCCCAGAAAACGCGGGACGGCCATGAACGGGCAAATTTATCAAAGGCTTCCCAGTTGGGTACTCCTTCGGTAAATCGTTTTTCCACTTCCATTCTTTTATTCGCAATTGCGGAATAGATCGTTTTGGTCTTCCACATCATGTTCCAGATCGTCTCATCATATTTGGGTGAATGTGGATCATCTTCCGTATCGGCGAAAGCATGGTGCATACGATGCATTACGCCATAACCATAGGGGCTTAGATAATTTGATCCCTGGAAGATCCAGGTTAAGACATAGAATATTTTCTCCGTGGTCTTATTCATCGTAAACGCCTTATGCGCGGCATACCGGTGGAGGAAAAAAGTCTGAAAGAACAGTGACAAATACCAATGTGCCACAAAAAAGATCAAAATGACTTCCATGAAAAAGTAATTATAAAGGTTAAGTAATTTGAATCCCGGGGAATTCACCCCTGGAATAAGCAAGACAAAAATTGGGTGGGTTTTGTGACAGAATTGAAAAAATTATTCTGATTTTTTATTCATTGCGTTGGCAATGTCTCTTTTCAGCTCATTTATCAGGTCGGCTGCATTTCCGAAACTGGAAGCATTTCTGAAGCTGGTGATCAGGTCCGATGTCTTCGGGAACTGGATCTTCGCCGTTTCTTCGCTTAGTTTTTTCTTAGCCCGGAAAAAAAGCTGGCGGCAATGATCTTTCTTTTTATCCAGTGTTTCCTGGAGGGCATCGTAATCAAAATCAAAAGCTTCTTTTAAAACGTAAACGGCTTTTTCCAGCGGTTCAAGTTTTGCATTCAGCATTTGTAATGCTGGCGACAAATCAATCTGTAGATCAATGTTCGAAAGATTGTTTTCCTTAAAACGTGTGAAAGCCTCCGATACGTTGTCGAGGTATTCTTCTTTCTTTTTCCTGAGCGAATTGAGATGATTAAGACAATTATTGGTAACCGCTTTGATCAGATAAGCTTTGGTATTTTTAATCTTTTGATGATCGATCGAAAGCCACTTGATGAACGTTTCCTGAACGATATCTTCTGCATCATGTTTACAGCGCACAATGTTGTATGCAATGGTATGCAACAAGGGTTGATATTGAGCAATAGTCTGTGCGTGATTCATGTTCTAAAAATTGTTGTAAGATAAGTATTTCAAGCGGATGTTTGAGGTGCCGGCAATCCGGTAAAGAGAAATTTTAGTGCTTACATTTGTTTGTTGGGCGTATGGAAAACTGATAAAAATCAAAAAAGAGGACCTTTGAACGATATAATTTAACTTTGCGTTCTTCACGCATAGCCAATTCCCGAACCCGTACCGATCAGATATGACAAATACAACCATAACACCTGAAGTGAGAAGGAAGCCTGTTCTTAAACAAGAATTTGCTTTTTTACTCATCCATTTGCTTCCGCTTGGCGCACTGCTTACTGGTGCCACCTTATTCGACTGGATCGTGTGCGGAGTGCTGTATGTTTTTCGTATGTTTTGGGTTACCGGCGGATACCATCGTTATTTTGCCCACAAATCCTATAAAACTTCGCGCTGGTTTCAGTTTGTTATTGCCTTTATGGCGCAAACGTCAGCACAGAAAGGCGCTTTATGGTGGGCCGCTCATCATCGTCATCATCATCGCCACAGCGATACACCTGCTGATCCCCACTCCATGAAAATTTATGGCTTCTGGTATTCGCATATCGGGTGGATCGTTGGGCCGGATTTTAAGGAAACCGACTATAAAACCATTGGTGATTATGCAAAATATCCTGAGCTGGTTTGGTTGAATAAACACTATCTCGTTGCGCCGACAGTACTGGCTTTAGTAGTGATGGCCTTGGGCGGTATTGTAAACGGAGGAAGCATTTTAGCCATGTTTACATCAGCGGGATTTTCGACCTTGTTCATTGGATTCTTTTTAAGCACTGTGATTCTGTATCACGGAACATTTTCGATTAACTCGATCATGCATAAATTCGGAACGCAGCGTTACGAATCGAACGACGAATCGAAAAACAGCCTGTGGCTTGCGCTGCTTACACTCGGCGAAGGATGGCACAATAATCACCATTACTATGAGGTTGCATCGCGGCAAGGATTCTTTTGGTGGGAAATTGATATTACGTATTATGTACTCCGCGGATTCGCCGCTGTCGGGTTAATCTGGGACTTGAAGGGAGTACCTAACCACATTAAGTACTCGAGGAATAAACAGCATGCACAGGCATTGAGAAAAGAACAACAAAAGGAAAAGGAACTGGAAGCCGCCTGAAAAAAATATATAAAGTATTCAAAGCCACCTTAATTTACTTTGGTGGCTTTTTAATTATATCCGGATTCGGATAACATTTTAAGGATAAACCGGTTTTGTGATTTGGAAATTTAGGAATCAGGTATAAATTTGCAGTCCCTTTCAGAAACGAAGGTTTCTTAAAAAGTTATCTTCATTCTGAAAGTATAAGCGGGAGTAGCTCAGTTGGTAGAGCACGACCTTGCCAAGGTCGGGGTCGCGAGTTCGAGCCTCGTTTCCCGCTCAGAACCCCCTCCCATGGAGGGGTTCTTTTTTAAAAGCGGTTGGTGAATTTAAACAGCCAATCGGTTTATTGAAATATTGTGATCACCTGCCCTGGTGGTGGAATTGGTAGACACGCAGGACTTAAAATCCTGTGGCTAGTAATAGCTGTGCGGGTTCAAGTCCCGCCCGGGGTACTTCTAGGTAGATATGTGGCTAGTAATAGCTTTGTGCCCGATAGCCATCGGGTCAACTTCCCTTGTAGATTATTTTTGACCTTTATTTTACGTTTGCCCTCGAAGTGTGTAACAGCAGACCGTTACTACATTAAACACATCAACATCAAGCTACTGCATTGCGGCTACTTCCGGAAAAATCTCATCATGTTGATAAAGCGCTTTCTTCAGAGGTTCATCCTGATTATAGATATCATCGTAAAAATTAACTTGACCGTCTTCAAGATCGCAGGTGAAATAACGCAGATGCACCGGAATCGGATTTTCAATTCTTACAGTGAGTTGCTTTCTTAATTCCAGGTATTGATCAAGATCGTCCGGTGTAACGATATCTCCACCTTTCACGAGGTAACGCCCGAGTTCAAGTGCATTTTCAACGCGTACACAACCATGGCTTAAGGAACGCTTCGAACGATTAAAAAGTAAACGCGCATTCGTATCGTGGAGGTAAACTGCATATGGATTGTTAAAAGTAAATTTGATCAATCCAAGTGCATTGTGAATGCCTTCCCGTTGTCGTATTGTAAATGGAAAATTGTTTTCACCATACAGGTTCCAGTTGATCGCAGAATCGGCAAGAATATTTCCGGCAATGTCCAACACTTCGTACTGATGCTTTTGCAAATACAAAGAGTCTCTTTTAACCTGGGGCAATATTTCACGCACAGCAATATTACGCGTCACATTCCAATAAGGGTATATTGTAAACGACCTGATCAAACCATCGAGCACTGGCGTTTTATGTTTATGCGTTCCTACAATAACTTTCGATTTAAAGACTACTGAATCTTCTTCAACAACATCAAGAAGAAAAGAAGGAATATTCACAGCGATATGGCGACCTCTTAATTGACTTTCCCATCTCCAACGCTCCAGGTTGATCTCGAGTGTAATAACATTTGCCGAGATAACAGACGTATCAACATGATGACCTGAAAGTAATATTGCTCGTTCCGTCGAATCAGTTGACCGCAAAATTCCGCGGAGAAAGTGCTGCAGCTGCTGATACTTATCATACTTTGGTTCCTGAGATTCGAGCGCTCTTTTTATTTCGTTTTTTAACAATGCGTTTTTTAACAAAGTAATCTGAAGCGAATCGCCTAATCGCGAAGTGGTATACCGCTTAAGTGAATCCGGGTAAAGTCTTCCAAATTTTAAATGATTTGCTATTCTGAAAAATGCATCCGTTAGTAACAAATCTACTTTAGGGATATAAAAATCATCTTTATACTGACTCTGATTTCTAATCAGGTCATCCAATTCTTCAATATGATAATCCTGCGGCAGCAATCCATATGTTCGCACAGAGCGTATGATATGAATCATCGAATCTGCAAGTGACGTTGTCCTCTTGTTTTTCAGCCATACTGGTGCAAAATCATTTGATTGATAAAACGAAAACGTGGCAGCAGAAGCAAAAAGATTATTAAAGTTATCAGGAACAGAATCCAGCCGCACAATTTGTGATGGATCCCGACCAGATATTACATCTGCTGTTGGGGTATTACTTCCAAAATGAAAGCAACCCGTAAGGCTGGCGGAGACTATAAAAATCAGGTAGGCCCCATGAGTAAATCCTTTTCCGAAGAATGGGAGGCGATTTGGTTTTTTATAATCCATAGACATAAGTATACTGAATATGCATACTTTTTTCGAAGCGCACAGGTATGTGAATTCATGGTTAGGTTGAAAACCTTACACCCGACACTTTCGGAGGCCGAAGTTCAAAGTTCATGTTCAAAGTAAAGGAGTTTCGGTAACGGAGGGTGTGCGAAATTGTTTGAAGTCTGAGGTTTGAAGTTTGACGTTTGAGGTTTGAGGTTTGAGAAAAAACTGATTAGCTTTTCGTAAAACACATAAGTTACAACTCAACAAAGGAGCTCGCGGCTCGAAGCTCGCAGCTCATTCGAAGTTATCGCAATCAACTTGCAGCGTATAGCCTGCAGCCTGAAGTTTACCTCAAAACACCAACAGTAGACAAAATCAAAAAAAGGCCAACTCACGTCAGCCTTTTTTATTTATGCTTTTAATTGTATTTCCTCACCTTCTTTGTTCAGGAATTTAAATTCCGTTACTGGCATAGAAGAATCCGGTTCGATTTTCATCCATGTTTTGTAACGCAAATACCATCTGAATCTGCGTGAGAACCATCCTTTGGTGAAGTACGCATGCAGGTAGGGATGAACGGCAAGCACAAGATTTTTTTCATTTTGCTTCACCAGCAAATGTTCGACAGTTTTTTCGATCAGATCAGAAACAAGAATCGACGCCGTGATCTTTCCTGTGCCGTTACATGTTGGACAAACTTCTTTGGTTATGATGTTCATCTGCGGCCTGACGCGCTCACGGGTGATTTGCATCAAACCAAATTTCGAAAGCGGGAGAATCGTTGATTTGGCTTTATCTTCAGCCATCTCATCTTTAATTGTTTTATAGATGAGTTTTTTATTCTCCTGATTCTTCATGTCGATGAAGTCAACCACGATAATACCACCCATATCGCGCAAACGCAATTGCCTTGCTATTTCACGCGCCGCTTCCAGGTTTACAGATAACGCTGTTGTTTCCTGATTTTCTTCGCGGTTGGATTTATTACCACTGTTTACATCAATAACATGGAGTGCTTCGGTGTGTTCGATAATGAGGTATCCTCCTCCACGCAAGCTAACGGTTGTGCCAAACGCAGATTTTATCTGCTTTTCAATACCGTAGTGCTCAAAGATCTTCGCTTTGCTGTTGTACAGTTTTACGATTTTTTCCTTTTCAGGAGCAATGGTATGGATGTACGTCTTAACATCTTCGAAGATTTTTTTATCGTCGACATGGATATTGTCAAACGATTCATTCAGCATATCACGAAGCAGAGAGGAAGTCTTATCTAATTCACCGATAATTTTATCGCGCGGATTAGCGTTGACCAAACGCGTCATACCTTCTTCCCAGGTTTTCACCATGTTTCGAAGATCGCGGTCCAGTTCGGCAACTTCTTTACCTTCTGCCACAGTGCGAATGATCACACCGAAGTTTTCTGGTTTAATAGATTGGATCAGGCGAAGAAGACGTTTACGTTCTTCGCTGCTGGTAATTTTTTTTGATACGCTTACAGCGTTGGAAAATGGAACCAACACCAGGTATCTCCCGGCCAGGGATAACTCGCAGGATAATCGTGGCCCTTTTGTTGAGATAGGCTCTTTTACAACTTGAACCGGAATCACATGATTTTTCGTAAGCTGTTGGCTGATTTTGCCGTGCTTATCGATATCCGGTTCTACATTGAATTTGTCAAGTTTTCCACCGTTGATCTTTTTGGCTCTTACAAGTTTTGTAAACTTTTGCAGTGAACTAAACTGTGGACCCAGATCCAAATAGTGAAGAAAAGCGTCTTTATCGTAACCGACATCAATGAAAGCTGCATTGAGCCCTGGAACTACTTTCTTAACAGTACCCAGGTATATGTCGCCTACTTGAAACTTACTTCCTTCTTCTTCATTGTGAAATTCAACAAGCGTCTTGTCTTTCAGCAGGGCTATACGACATCCATCTTGAGTGGCACTAATAATTAGTTCGTTACTCAAAACGATAATATTAAATTAAAATGATGTGTATAGAAATGAATGCCCCGCAGAAAACAGGGCATTCACCCGAAGAGAATTATTTCTTCTTATGTCTGTTTTTTCTAAGGCGCTTTTTACGCTTATGCGTTGCCATTTTGTGCTTCTTTCTTTTCTTACCGCTTGGCATATTAGTTTTTTAATTTTGCCCCTTTCAACGGGGTGTTAAACAAATTATTTTAAATCCTTTAGATACGAATCCGCTGTAGCCTGTACAGATGGATCGGTATCGAGTAATTTCACTTTTTCGAATTGTGCTTTCGCCTTGGTTTTACTCCCTGCACTCATATATGCAATGCCAAGCAATAAGTGGCCCTGGGTATGCTCTGGATTAACCTTTACAAGTTTTTCCAGTCGTTCAATAGCGCGGTCATGCTGCCCTGATTGGATGGATAGCATGCCCATGTTATAGAGCGCCAATTCATTTTCCGGATCTTGCGCCAATACCTCGCGTAACATACCAATGGCTTGCATCGGATTTGTTTCGGTGAGGTGAGTCATGGCCAGTTTCGTTTTCACTTCAAGGTTATCAGGATGCTTCTCCAAAACCTTATTGTAAAATGCCTGAGCGCGGGCAGCAAAATGTGATTGCCGCGCCTCATCGAGCGCAAAACTATACGCCTGGTAATATTGATCACCAGCTTTGATCCAACTTTCCGTTGTGTTAAAGAACTTCGTTGCTTCCTCGGCGAACCATGCAGCGCTATCAAATTTGCCAGCGATCTGATACAGGTCGGCTAAAGAGTCGGCAAAGATAGCATTTTTTTCATTCCCTGAATTAGCGTCGTATTGTCTACGTAAATTCTTTATTGTCGCAGTCACTTCACTTGGGGCCGATGCGTGGACGTCGATAGCAGCCGATACCGAATCCGCAGGATTTTGCGTAATGGTATTGTCATTCTCTACCACCACTTTAGGCAGCAGGAATAACCCTATGATAAGGGCAACACTTACAGTAATGAGAATAATACGAGTTTTTAACATGGAATTTGTGTGAGGCGAGGGATGAGATACCTGTGTTCCTTTCGGTTCGGCATTTCACAAATCTTCCGCAGGCGACTACTTTTCGGCCAGTTGTTTTACTTTCTCACTGTTCTTGATCTTATTCACAAAGATTTTGGCAGGTTTGAAGCTGGGTACAAAATGTTCATCAATTACCAGCGCTGTATTACGGGAAATGTTTCGCGCTATTTTCTTTTTACGTTTTTTATTAATAAAACTTCCAAACCCGCGAATGTAAATGTTGTTTCCGCCCGCCATGGAACCTTTTACTACATTAAAAAATGCTTCTACAGATGCGGTTACGTCTGCCTTGTCTACTCCGGTCTTTTCCGCAATTTCGTTAATAATATCTGCTTTCGTCACTGTGTTATATTTTTAGGTCTTCAAATTCGGGAGGGCAAATTTATACCGCGGCTTCAGAATTAAAAATTAATATTGGAAAAAAACTGATTATCAAGGGGATGGACAAACGATATTTCTCTGAAAAAGTCGCTGAATGGTATGGAGAGAACAAACGCAACCTACCTTGGAGGGCTACAAAAGACCCGTATAAAATTTGGTTATCAGAGATAATCCTACAACAAACCCGGGTAAACCAGGGCCTTCCCTATTATGAAAGATTTGTATTGCGCTTTCCAACAGTAAAATCGCTTGCACAAGCTGATGAGCAGGAAGTGTTGCGTTTATGGCAGGGGCTGGGGTACTATACCCGCGCAAGAAATCTTCATAAGTGCGCTAAAGAAGTTTTACGTCGTTATAATGAAACTTTCCCGAAAACCTATTCAGATCTGATAAAACTTCCCGGTATTGGAGACTATACGGCAGCTGCGATTGCGTCAATTTCCAACGGTGAACCAGTCGCTGTTGTAGACGGCAATGTATTCAGGGTCCTTTCCCGTGTTTATGGAATAGACGATGACATTACCAGCCTTCAGTCAAAAAAGAAGTTTAGCCGTTTGGCAAATAGCCTGATCTGTCATGCTTCGCCCGATGTTCATAATCAGGCTGTGATGGAATTCGGCGCACTGTGGTGTACACCGAAACTACCAAAATGTGTCGGCTGTCCTCTCCAATCCGGTTGTGTGGCATATCAAAAAAATTTACAGCACCTGCTTCCTGTAAAGACCAAGTCAAAAAAACCTAAAAAACGCTACTTCTATTATTTTGTTTTTAAGAAGGGAAACACCATCCTCATGAAAAAACGAGCACATAAGGATATCTGGCACGGACTGTTTGATTTCTTCCTGGTTGAAAAAACAAAAGTAACACGACCAGAAAAAATTATCGCGGAGCATACACAGCTAAAAAAATGGAGCAAGAAAGCCAAAACCATTCAAGTCTCCCCTTTATACAAGCATGTATTAACCCACCAGATCATTCAGGCAAAATTCGTTATGATATCCGTTCAGGGAATTGATATGCTGAAGGAAAAAGAAGGGCTGAAATTTTTTCCTGCGAAAAAGGTAAACGATCTGCCTAAACCTGTTTTAATATCGCGCTTCCTGGAAGATTACCCGTTTTAAAGATTGATTTAGCGTAAGACTTTTATTAATCTTACGAATCGTTATGCTAATTATATCAACCCTGTAAATTAAATCAATACATATATGTCTGGAGTAAACAAAGTAATTCTCATTGGCCGTTTAGGCAAAGATCCAGAGGTAAGAAACCTCGATAACGGCGCTGTTGTTGCAAACTTTAGTATTGCTACTTCCGAAAGTTATAAAGACCGGACCACCGGCGAAAAAAAAGAAATCACCGAATGGCATAACATTGTCATGTGGAGAGGACTTGCTGAAATCTCTCAGAAATACCTTCACAAAGGAGACATGGTTTACATCGAAGGAAAACTACGCACCCGTTCGTGGGAGAAAGATGGCGTCACTCGTTATACAACCGAAATTGTAGCAGATAACATGAATATGTTGTCTCCAAAAACAGGTGGCGGAGGTGGTTCGGATTATGCTTCCCAGGAACGCCCTCAAACGGAAGCCATGCGGGCAAATCCGATGGAAAATGTCAGTACAGGTACAGACGACTTGCCATTTTAAATTTATAACTAAGCGGGTGCGGGAAAACGACAAATTCGTGGGAAAACATAGGGCACATAACAATTTGAAATCCAATACTAAAAATTTGTATACGTATACAAGTCTGTGTCTTTTGTTTGTGCTGTTTTCCTGTACCCGCGATTACATTCCAAAACCATTGGGCTACAATCGTCTTGAGCTTCCTACACCTGCTTATCAGCCGTTGCCGGACTCCCTTCCTTATACTTTTGAATATTCAAAGCATGCACATCTTACACCAGATACCTCCTCGATCAGGGAAAGGTATTGGATTGAAATTTATTACCCGACCATCAAAGCAAACATCCACGTTACGTATAAAGCGCTTCATCATAATGAGAAGCTGTTGAAAGAATTATTGAATGATGCTTATACGTTAACTTCAAAGCATCAGATTAAAGCGTACGCCATTAATGAATTGATCTCAAAAACACCAAGCGGAAAGACCGCCGTGATAGCAGAGCTTGAAGGTGAAGTTCCAAGTCAGTTCCAGGTAACAGTGACTGATTCAATCCAACATTTTTTACGCGCTGCACTTTATTTTAATACGCGTGTGGCAAACGATTCACTTGCACCTGCCATTGAGTATATGAAAAAGGATGTGATTCATTTACTGAATACACTCGAGTGGCAGAAAAAATAGTTTGAATTGTTATTAATCATTTGCGGTGGTGTACCGCAATCCTTAATTTGCCTCCCCTGACCTGAATTTTTATGAAAAAAATTATTTTGTCCGTTGCATTAGTGACGGTAACACTGTCTTCATTTTCTCAATCGGTAATTGACACCATGAGCCAGGAGGTTTGCAAATGCATGGAAGCTGTTAAAATCTTAAGCATTGAAGACAATGAAAAAATTATTGCTGAAGCAACAAAGTGTATGCTTGAAGCCTACGCAACACATGAGGCAGAAGTATCCGCGCAATTAGGGATAACAGAATTTAATGGTGAGACGGGACGGATCTTAGGACAAAAAATCGGCTTGAAGATGGCGACGTATTGCCCCGACTACCTGATGAAAATGGGAACAGCTGCTCAAGGAAATCCGGTAAAAGAATCAACCTATCGTTTAATTGGGAAAATTCAATCTATAGAACAAGGTGAATTTATTTCGTATAAATTAAAAGATAACGAGCAAAGTTCATAAGCTATTATGGTACCAGCATTTTATCGGTTCAGATGCCTTTACGGACGAGCCGAAAAAATTGGTCGGGAAACAGGTTGTCGTGAGTGTTAAAGATGTTGAATGCTACCAAAAGCGAAAGGATATTTTAGCATTAAAGAAATTGTTGAGTTAACGCTGGAATAACATTTTAAGATTATGATAAAAGAATATATTCACGCTAATAAAGATGTGTTTATCGCGGAATTATTGGACTGGCTGAGAATTCCTTCGGTTAGTGCAGACAGCAAGTATAAGAAGGACGTGAGGGTAGCTGCTGAATTTCTCAAGAACAAATTTGAAAAAGCAGGTGTTGACCGGGTCGAAATTTGTGAAACGAAAGGACATCCCATTGTTTATGCAGAAAAAAAAGTCAATGATTCTCTTCCAACGGTACTGGTGTACGGTCATTATGATGTGCAACCTGCCGACCCAATTGAGCTTTGGGATTCACCGCCATTCGAACCTGTAATTAAAAATGATAAAATTTATGCACGCGGCGCTTGTGATGACAAGGGCCAGGTGTACATGCATGTAAAGGCATTCGAAGTAATGATGAAGCACAACCTGCTATCCTGTAATGTTAAATTCATGGTGGAAGGTGAAGAAGAAGTAGGCTCCGACAATCTCGGTGATTTCGTAAAGGCCAACAAAGAAAAACTAAAGGCAGATATTATCCTCATCTCCGATACCGCGTTGATTTCGCTTGATCATCCTTCCATTACTACCGGACTGCGTGGACTAAGCTATATGGAAGTGGAGGTCACCGGACCGAATCGCGACTTACACAGTGGTGTATATGGCGGTGCCGTTGCAAATCCGATCAATGTGTTGTGCAGCATGATAAATGCTTTGCACGATGAGAATGGCCGTGTTACCATTCCTGGTTTTTATGACAAGGTACAGGATCTCTCTACGGAAGAACGCGAGGCCCTTAATAATGCACCCTTCAGCCTGAATGAATACAAGAAAGATCTCAACATCGAGGACGTTAAAGGCGAGAAAGGTTATACAACCGTGGAGCGTACCGGTGTGCGACCTACCCTCGATGTTAACGGAATCTGGGGTGGATATACCGGCGAGGGTGCAAAAACAGTTTTACCTTCCAAGGCCCATGCAAAAATTTCAATGCGCCTGGTTCCGAATCAAAGTAGTAAAGAGATTACCGATCTGTTCACGACGCATTTCGTTTCACTTGCACCAAAATCTGTAAAAGTAAAAGTGACAGCACACCACGGCGGCGAGCCTGCTGTTACGCCAACGGATTCCAAAGCATTCAAAGCAGCAAGTGATGCCTTTCTGGAAGTCTGGGGTAAGAAACCAATTCCTACAAGAGACGGTGGTAGTATTCCGATCGTTTCTCTGTTCAAATCAGAACTTGGACTCGATACCGTGCTGTTGGGTTTTGGTCTTGATAGTGATGCGATTCATTCGCCGAATGAGCACTATGGTGTGAAGAATTTTCTCCTTGGTATAGAAACCATTGTCTCCTTCTTTAAAAACTTTGCCAAGGCGAAGTAGATGAATCGATTCTTTAGCAGTGTTCGAATCAATGCGAAATTCAATGTCGTTTAGTTAGGCTTCCATAAACTTTCTCCTTTGGGTGTGTGAAGCCAACAATAGTGTTAGCTAAATGACATTGGTATGCCATTTAAATTTAATGGCTTATTAGTATCTTTAGATAATATATGTTTTCCATTTTGCTCGTTTGCTTCAATTATTTTTGACTGATCAATCAATCATGAAACATACATCTCTTTCCGGCCCGCCACGCACGATGATGGATATGTTTAAAATGCTTCCGGAAGGCACGTTAGCTGAATTAATCGACAATCAAATTTACATGTCGCCATCTCCTTCCTTTATTCATCAGATCATTCAGAAAAAATTAACGAAGCTTTTAGATGACATCATTGAAGAACCCGGAAAGGGGTTTGTAATACAGGCTCCTTTTGATGTATTCCTTGACGAATCGGCTAACGCTGTTCAACCTGATATCGTAGTTGTTCTTCAGGCTAATAAAGGCGAACTCAACCGCGAAGGACCTTTTAAAGGTATTCCTGATCTTGTGGTTGAAGTACTCTCTTCAAGAAATAAAAGCCATGACCTACTTCGAAAAAAGGAACTGTATGAACGTTTTGGCATTAAAGAGTACTGGCTTGTTGATCCGGAGACAAAAGCGGTAATGATCTATGTTCTAAAAGAAAACAAGTATTCCCTTTTGGCAGAAGATATTGGCATCATTAAATCTGCATTACTCAACGCGACGCTAACGTTTTAAAATTACAAGGCGTTTGATTCTCAAATGTGAATTAAAACAAACTAAGGTTACCGCCTTTCCTGAATTTTGTCAGATCAAATGGTGGCATGGTGCGACCCGCAAAGTATTTCTTTTTCGATGTTCGAAATAACTGATGAATGATCTCGGCATGTCGACCTTCACCAGACATGCGCCTGCCAAATTGTGAATCGTTTACATTGCCACCATGAAGTTCGCATATTTGATTCCAGACTTTATCAAAACGGTCCGGGAAATTCTTACGCAACCAATCTTCGAAAATTTTTCCGATGGATCCGTTGAGTCGCACCACAGTCATTCCCACACCAGAAGCACCGTGTTCCGATGCTGCTTTCAATATGGACGGTATTTCGTGATGGTTTAGTCCTGGTATAATGGGCGCGTTCATAACACCCACCGGTATTCCTGCTTTCGCAAGGACCTCAACGGTTTGTAACCGCTTTAACGCACTGGCTGTACGCGGTTCCATAGCCCGTCTCAGATTTTCATCCAGGGTTGTAATGGAAATATAAACATGCACCAGATTATCTTGTGCAAGATCTTTCAACAAATCAATATCGCGAAGAATCAAACTGTTCTTCGTAATCATACCGACCGGATGTCGGTATTGTGCGAACACTTTTAATATGCCGCGGGTTATTTCATATTTACGTTCCAGCGGTTGATAACAATCTGTATTCCCTGATACGCTGATTGGTGTAGCATCCCACCTTGGGTTTAGTATAAATTTCTCGAT
>DASPIZ010000121.1:0-38269 GCA_035628875.1 Ohtaekwangia sp.
TTCACTGCTGGATTTTCCATGTTGTTTAGACGGTAAGTTGTTCCAAACGGGGAGTTGACACTTCCAAACGTAGAGGTATATGCAAAATTTGGTATATTCTGGTTACCTACTTCTCCGTAGCCTGCCCGAAGTTTAATCTCAGAAACTATTTCTGACTGAGGAAAAAAAGACTCGTTACTTACTTTCCATCCAATCGATGCGGCAGGGAAGTATCCCCATCTATTTTCGGGTCCAAATTTAGAAGACCCATCACCCCGCAAAATAAATTTTACCAGATATTTATCTTTAAAATCATATTCTAAACGCCCATAATATGACATGAGTGAATTCTCGTTAATTTGCCCATTCGTAGTTTGATTCAACTGATCACCCTGGCTTAACGCTAGTAAGTCACCGTTCGCTAAATTGCGTTTCAGAACGTAAGTTTGTTCAAATTTATTTTTCTGCATTTCATGTCCGACCATCAATTGGAAATGGTGACTTCCTATATTCTTATTATAAGTAGCATACGTTTTCCAAATCCAATAAAAGCTATTGCTTCGCTGGTCCTGTAACTGACTCTCGCCTTCGACTAATGATCCCCATTTGTAACTCGGGCTAAAATTAATATTCTGAGAAAAATTATTATCTATAGAAAGTTCAGTCCGTACATTTAAATTCTTAATGATAGACGCGTCTGCATAGGTATTGATCAAAAATCTTTGACGTTTAAGATCATTAACACGCATTTGTGCTAACCCCACCGGGTTTGATTGCATTTCTGCACTGCCGGAATTTTGTTGAGAAGGTCCTGCAAAATTGCCATCAATATCTCTCACCGGCACATCGGGTGCCATGGTTAGAGCTTGAGAAATAACACCGTCGCCAGAAGCATCCATAATCATGTTTTCAGTTACATTACTATAAGAAATATTTGTTCCGAGGGTAAACCAATCTTTCAGTTTGGTATCCAAATTCATCCTTGTAGTGAATCGACTCAAACCAGAATTAATAGCCATACCATCCTGCTTAAAATAACCACCCATTATAGCATAAGTTGTTTTGTCATTACCACCTGAAACGGACAAGTCATGACTTAACATTGGCGCTGTACGAAAAATCGCATCCTGCCAATCTGTTCCCTTTCCTAAAATGCTCGGATCTAAATATTGTTGTGCCGGATCGTTTCCAAAGTCTCTGGCGACGTCAGCCCTGTAGCTCGCATACTCACGCAAATTCATCACATCCAATTTTTTTCTTGGCGTCTGCAGTGCATAATATGTATTATAAGAAATCTTTGGTGCACCAGCCTTACCTCTTTTCGTAGTAATAATGATTACACCATTCGACGCCTGGGATCCATAAATAGCAGCCGCAGATGCATCCTTCAATACGTCAATTGATTCAATATCATTGGGATTGATCGTAGACAGCGGATTCACCACTGTATTTCCGTTGGCACCATCTGTAAAGGCCGCCGTCATTCCTCCCTGACCAGACATCTGAACGCCATCAATAACGTATAAGGGCTGGCTACCACCAAAAGTGGATATCCCACGAATATTAATTGTGGTAGCCGCTCCTGGCGCACCAGAGTTTGAACTGATGTTAACACCTGCAACCCTTCCCTGAAGGGCCTGATCTATGTTGGTAACAATAGAGCCCTTAAGCTCTTCTGCTCCAACCCTTGATACTGCGCCGGTCAAATCACTCTTTTTCTGAGTACCGTAACCTACCACTACAATTTCGTCCAGTGTAGCGATATCTTCTGATAGACTGACATCGATTTTAGTTTGACTTCCAACACGTATTTCCTGTGTTGTGTAGCCAATAAATGATACTACCAGGATATCATTTTCACTGGCTTCAATGGAATAGACTCCACTTGCATTGGTCGTGGTACCGGTTGTAGTACCCTTGATCACCACGTTCACCCCCGGCATCGGGCCTCCCTGGTCATCCGCTATTGTTCCTGTAACAACCCTCGACTGCGCCAACGCAGCAAAGGCCATAAACAGCAACAAAAACACGGAAGCTACATGAGTTAAGCTTCGGTAGATTTTTTTCATAATCATTTGTTTTGTTTAGTGTTTAGTAAATTGGTTTTGGGTTTTAACTCCTTGGCAGAGCTAAGTCGTAAATGATAGTCGCGGTGTTTTAAAATACCAGATCACCTGATCGAAGTAAGCAACGCCTACTCCTTCAGGATGATCGGTCTTAACCCAAACTATCCGGAAGGACCTTCCATCCGAAATATTTTTATTTTGTTCATCGCACGTTGCTTCTATTAAAAAAGAAATGTTCTCCTCGTCTAAATTGGGCGTGCGTGAGCAATCGATTTTATCATTATTGGTAGGGCCGAGTTTTTCGTATGATTTATGCTTCTGTGGTGTAATACAACGGTACGAATACTTGTCGAAAGCATATAAAACCGGATAGGATGTGTTCGATTCTTCCCAACCGTACGATACCCATGTCGGTGTGTTATTACGATTTCTGATAAATTCAAGCGGACCGGTCGCAGATGATGGCAAATTGAAGTCAGTTGAAACCGCATCGGATAGGACCAAGCCTGATACCAAATCGTTTCCCCAAGTAGCTTTACCATGGTATCGCTGTCCTGCCAAAACAGGGCGCTCTGAAAATGGCCTGTATCCTTTTTGGCTACTTTCTAAATATTTCAAAAGACCGGTACTTGACTCACCCCGCTGAGAACCAGACGTTTCAACCGGATGTTGGAATTTATGCATTAATCCTTCTTCTGGTTCGAGAACTGTAACTATAGCCCTTTGAATGTCGTCAGAAATAGATTTTGAATTTTTATCGGCCCGACGAATAACTGACCCGGATTCGCACCTCCGGTAACCTCGCGGCGCGCAGGCTGCCGGGGTTTCGGCAATGACGAGAAGTCCATGTATCCGGGTTAGGTTTTCCATGTTTGTTGCAATCGATCCTTTGGCGAATTTTCCAGGAATCGGTTGCATTAAAATTAGACTTTGAAAAGGGCAATGGAGGTATGGAATTGTTCAGGACTAGGGTTAGTCTGGTTAACAGGGGGCACAGAATGTTTCCAGATCGGGGTCTAAATGTTAATTCACGTCGTTGCGGTGCTTTATCCGGTGATAATTAACGTTTGGCATCACTCCACTTAAATGGCCAATGGCCGAAAAAGGGAATGCCTTTTATGTCACCATCAACAACAAACCGCAACAACCTGAACCCATTCTTGAGCGAAGACAATTAACTTGATGAAAGAAAGTGATGTGAAATAGTAGCCACAAAAACCGGAAAAGCGCGCTAGCCGGGCTTTATAAAAGAATTAAGAGCACAACGGAAACTGCAATCAGCATATATATGGAAATCTCCAACAACAACATGATCCGGGCTTTCTTTTTGATTTTATTCATATCTGCGATGAAGTACAAATGTACCTCCAAAGCATACTTTTAATGGGACTAAAAACGTCAAGATTAGGGTGGGATTTGTTAAAGTTGATCAAAGTTCAGGGTCTAAGGTTCAAAGTTCAATCGGAGTATAAAATGTAGCAGCATTCTGAAATGTAAACTTTCCATTGAGGCTTTGGCGGCAATGTTTCTTCGCCAAACATATAAACTGCCTTAAGCGTGGCATTCCGGAATATTTGTGTAAAATCTAGTGTATCAAATTAGCTGATTAACTACAGAAACTGTAACTGAATATTGCTATAGGTTTGCAAGTCAGAATACGATGCCCAAGGTTAATTTTTCAGGAAGGCGCGTACCGCGCATTGACAGAGCTTACGATGCGGCGCATGAAGCTACACTGGAGAAAATACCCCAACTGGCTGAAGAAGGTGCAACACTTATGAGTCTGCAATCCTTTTCGAATATTATGATCGAAAAAAAAGAAATCCGGTTTAATGAAATCATCCAATAGTTAAGTAACGAAAGGAGGGCCTCATCCAGTTGGAAAAGGTCGTTTTCGATCTACCCCCTTCTTATCGAAAATTACATTCAATAACCTATCCTTCCGGAACGGTAATTTCAGATTCACTTATATTGTGGAATGACTTAGACGCACATCATTATACGTCTTTTTCAGGCACCGCAACGTATCAACTTCTTTTTGAGACACCGGAAATAAAACAACGCGATGGCTACCTGAAATCGAAACGGTAAAGGAAAGTCCGGAAATAATTCTCAACCGAAAACAGAAAGGAAAATGATTGGCCCGGTTTACCGATTGGTGTTTAGTGATTCGTTATTCCAGCAAAACAATGTACTTGAAATCGAGTATCTAATCTTATGGCTAACCCAATCGCATGGATGGACCGCCAGAAGCTATCCCGGAAAACATTTTTACAACATCAACTTCCCTGCGAGAAAAACTGAGAATAGCAATCATAATCTATTTAATGCATCTCATTTGGAAAGTCAAACCTTCCGGGATTTCCGGATCATTAAACCTTGCGCCAGTGAGATAAAAAACCAATGCTCTAGTCATGCTTCACTATCATAACATGCGGAAGCACTGGCTTGTTCATTCCCTCGCCCAGATAAAACCCAACGTGTGGCGGTTGATTGTACGCCACATTTTGCCATGCAATACCAAGGCGATAAACCGGATCATGCATTAGTGTAGTAAAACGATACGGCGTAGGAATTGTTGAACTGTAAATACGGAGTTCAAGGTTATCCGCTGTTCGCCAAATTACTTCTTCACGCCAGTCGCCAAACAGATCGGCGCTTAGCACGGGTGTTCCTTTGGTTCCATTATTCCAGGTACAACCATCTGCCGTAAGCAAAGGTTGTTGTGTTTCTGTTTTCCAGTTCCACTTATAAATTTGATTTTTATCGAGAAGTTCACGCAGCAAATCGCCATCCCACCACACGGCAAAATTACAGGACACCGGTGTTGCCGAAGTGATCTTTTCACCCTTTGCATTGAACAGACCTGTTATGTTTGCACCCTGTACCCAGCTCTCGGCACCTTTATGCCGTGGATCAATATCAAATGAATTCCCCCTACCGGGACCTTCGCCATCTTCACCTGCTTTAACCGAAGGTTTCTTCCAATACAATTCACCGGTTCTTGCATTTCTGAAGTGCGCGCCGGCGTCATCAAATCTTTCCTGTATATCAAAGATCTCAAGTCCTGGTTTGTCGGGGTCTAGATCAGAGAGGTGTAACGCATCTCCGTGACCCAGTCCTGTTGAATAAAGTCCTTCACCATTATCATCAATAACGCATGCACCAAAAATAATTTCATCTTTACCGTCATTATCCACATCGCCAACACTCAAATTGTGATTACCCTGCCCGCGGTATGCTTTGTTTTTCTCAGAAGCATCACTATCAAAGGTCCACACATGACTTAGTTTTCCTTCTCGCCAATTCCATGCTGCCAGAACAGAACGCGTGTAATACCCACGGGTCATAACAAGACTGGGATACCTGCCATCCAGGTATGCGACTCCGGCAAGGAAACGGTCCATACGATTGCCATATCCATCTCCCCATATCGTTTTTAATTGTTCGGTTGTTGGTGTTTCCGTATTTGGATGCCTGGCGGGTATGTAGTCCGTTGTGGCAAGTTCTTTACCCGTCAGGCCGTCAAATACGGTTAAAAATTCAGGCCCTTTTAATATGTATCCATCCGGGTTTCTATGATCGGCCTTCGGATCACCGATAATGTTACCCAGGCCATCCGTTGTACCATCCGCAGTTTTACAGGCAATTTCAGCGCGGCCATCGCTATCCAGATCATAGACGATAAATTGAGTATAATGCGCGCCTTCGCGAATATTTTTTCCAAGGTTGATACTCCACAACAACGTTCCATCGAGTTTATAAGCATGAAAAATTGGAGGATCTGTAAATCCCTTATGGGAGTTATCATGCGCTTTGCCGGTCATGTGTATTATCAGTTCATATTCACCATCACCGTCCAGATCACCAACAGAAGCATCATTCGGCGTATAGCCATGAGGTGTTTTTAGCGGAATTGTTAAATATGGCTGGACAGGGGCATTTGCTTCCACAACAACCGGGCTATTTAATTTTGATTCTTTGCCACCAACAACACTATTTATAAACCATTTGTTTACCTGCGACAAATCGGCCAATGAATCTGTGAAATGTGTTTCATTTTTCAACGGCTGTGCGTTCAACCTTACCCTCTCGCCGTTGTTGGTTTCTCGATAAACATTAAATGCAATACCATCCGGATCATTGGCTAACACGCGCCAACTTACGAAAACGTTATTCTTTTCATGATGAAGTGCTATTCCGCCTCTTCCCAGATTTTCCATAACACGCTGCGCGTTTATCATACCGGGAACACAGAGCAAAAAAAGAAATAGCAAGTGGCTTTTGGTGTGTAGGTATTTATATGACTTTAACAGCGCGTCGACTCCGTTATTAGTGCCCATCTTTTTTTATTATGAAGATAACGATTAGGCATGGTCAAACATTCATGTACTGTCCTGTATGCAAATAGTATTATTGTAAAAACGGGGCCTGTATACCGTCAAAAGCATTCACCACATCAAAAGGAAGGGCAAATCTATGTGGAATCTTCCAGCTATGACCAATTACCACCGATGCGCTAATCCGTGATGATAAAATCAGATAAATATATAACCATTCTGTATCCCATTCAGTAATTATTATAACAAGTATCAAGATACAATTGCATCTGAAATAGAAGATGTAATTTTCAAATATTAACCTGGGTGTTCAACTCTTCCTTTTCCCTGAGGCATAAGCTGATGGCAATACACTGAACTGTTCTTTAAAATATTTGGCAAAATATTTTGGATTATTAAAGCCCACCTTATACGCCACTTCTGAAACAGTAAGCTGGCTTTTCTCCAGCAATTGTGCGGCATGCTGAAGGCGTATACTACGAATAAATTCCAACGGAGACTTACCAGTCAACGCCTGTAGCTTCTTATATAAATGTACCCGGCTCATACCCAACTCATGACTGAGGTCCTCTACAGAAAAATCGGCTTCGCCAATATTCAACTCCACACATTTAATTGCGTTTTCGATAAGCTTTTCATCCAGGGACGTAATGGCAAGGGTACTTGCTTTAACGTCGATCTTTTGTTTCTGCTCCTTATGAAACAACTCGCGTTGATGGATAAGATTTTTAATACGCGATTGAAGTATCTCAAAATTGAATGGCTTCGTAATGTAATCATCTGCGCCGCTTTCGAAACCTTCTAGCTTTTGTTCTTCAGCCGAGCGCGCCGTAAGCAGAATTACAGGAACGTGAGAGATACGCGCATCAGTTTTAACATTCCTGCAAAACTCAACACCGTTCATTTCGGGCATCATCACATCACTTACAATTAGATCCGGCAACACAGACAATGCTGTTTTTAGGCCTTCTTTACCGTTTCGGGCTTCCACGACGTGATATTGTAAGCTTAAATTATCTTTCAGGTAAAACCGGAAATCTTCATTATCTTCAACCAGCAACAACGTAGGCACCTTTGCCGTTTTTGAATCGCCATTTAACTCATGTAGCTCGTTGTGCGCATTCGATGATACTAAATCCAGTTGAATATCTTCCGGATGGATACCAACATCTTTAACCGGAAGCATTACAGTGAAACAACTCCCTTTGCCAACTTCGCTCTCCAAAGTGATTGTTCCACGGTGGGTCTTCACAAACTCTTTCGTGATAGAAAGCCCGATGCCACTACCCTGATTTACCATACTTCTGGGAAGATCACTCTGGAAGAATCGTTCAAAAACTTTTTCGCGCTTATCTTCTGGTATTCCTATGCCGGTGTCAGCAACTTTAATCTGAAGCCATTGCTCATTGTCTTTTTGAACCATCTCAAGGCCGACCTTTACGAGGCCCTGTTCTGGCGTAAATTTAAAAGCATTGCTTAACAGGTTGAATAATATTTTTTCAAGCTTGTCCTGATCGAAGATTGTTTCAAGATGAGGGATCGGCGTTGAGAACTCCAGTTTTATATTCTTTTTTTCGGAAAGATCAGAAAAAGAGAAAACAGTTTCTTTGACAAAAGAGATGATATCACCCTCTGATGGATTGAACTTAACCTCCTGTACCTCAATCTTCCTGAAATCAAGTAATTGATTCACCAGGTTCAACAAACGCTTGGCATTCCGCTGGATCAGTTGAAACTGTGTGGCCTGTACCGGGTCCGTTGTTTTACTCAACAATCTTTCAATAGGGGTAAGTATCAGTGTTAATGGGGTTCTGAATTCATGACTCACATTTGTAAAGAACCGGATCTTCATCATATCCAGCTCATGCATACGCTGAACTTCCTGTCGCTCCTGTTCGATCGAAAACTTAAGTCGTTCCCGTTGTTGAATGAGACTGCGTGTAACCAGCAACGCACCAAGAATTAACAGGATGTAAATCACCATGGCGATGCGGGTGCGCCAGAACGGAGGCAGAACGGTCAAATCGACCTCCAGTCCTTCTTCGTTCCACACACCATCATTATTCGATGCCTTTACCTGGAATGTATATTCACCAGGATCAAGGTTGGTGTAGGTTATTTTTCGCTGGTCTGCGTTCACCAGTACCCATGATTTATCAAAGCCCTTCAGCCGGTATTTGTATTGACTGCGTTCGGGATGAAAAAAGCTGAGCGCAGCAAATTCAAAAGAGAATACGTTATCTTTGTGTTTTAATGTAATGGCATCTGTAAACGAGATTGACTTAGACAAAATCTTTCTCCCGTTTACTGTCTCACCGATATCAACGGTTTTATTCAAGATCTGAAAATCAGTAAGCACAATCTTTGGCTTCTTCTCGTTAATCCTGATCTTATTTGGATTGAAAATATTAAATCCACTAGCGCCACCGAATACCATCTCATTCTTTCTTGTACGTAACGCACCATTTTCATTGAATTGCTTTTTTTGCAATCCGTCAGACTCGTCGTAATTATGAATAGTGAATTCGAGCGAATCGTTCTCGCTAATCTTAATAACAACATTTGAAAGTCCGTTTGGGGTACCGAGCCAGATGTTTTTATTTGCATCCTCTACCACTGTAAAAATTGAGTTATGTGGTAATCCGTCTTTGGCAGTTATGGCACGGAAGGTTTTGCTTTTTTTATTAAACAAATTAAGTCCACCGTGTGTACCGACCCAGATCATGCCGCGACTATCCTCAATAATAGAAAGGATACTATTATTGGTTAAACTTTTTTCATTATCCGGTTCACTTAAATAGTGCGTAAAAACACCTGTCTTCAGATTAAGCACTTCTATGCCATATCCTGTGCCAATCCACATGTTTCCTTCTGAATCTTCAAGAAAGGCTGGAATGTAATTCGCATGCAGGGTGTTGGTGTTACTCGTTCCGTAATTCACTATTTTTTTACGATACTCATCAAACACATCAACACCGCTTGTCAACGACCCTACCCACAGTTGATTTTTAGAATCTTCATAGATTTCCCAACTGCTATCATCTGATATTGAAGTTGAGTCATTCGGATCATGCCGATAGCGAATAAACTTTCTGCCATCGAAACAATTTAGTCCGCCGAAATAAGTACCAATCCAGAGTTTATGATCATGATCATAACATAGACTCACAATCACATTGTTACTAAGGCTATTTGGATTATTCGGTTCATTAAGGTATTGCCTAAAGGTATTATTGCTACGATTAAAGTAAATCAACCCGCCACCATTGGTACCTATCCAGATATTTCCCTTTTCATCTTCCGCAAAACAGTTCACATCATCAAACGGCAGGCTGTCGGGGTCATCAGGGTTGTTTTTATACAATGGAAAACGAATAATGCTTTCATGATAATAACTAACACCTTCCTTGAATGAACCTGCCCAGATGATGCCTTCATCATCTTTATATAAGGTATTGATACTATTTTCAATTAAACTTTGTTCATCGTCTTCTGAATGAAGGATGTACTGAATCGTATTATCATTTTTTTGAATGAGGTTAATGCCTCCGTGGTCAGTTGCAATCCAGATTCTGTTTTTTTCGTCCGACAATACACCTCGTACAATATCATTGTTAAGCGCGATGGGTTTTGCATTGCGATGAATGTGCTGAAGTTTATTCGCTTTAGGCTGAAAAGAGAAAATTCCCCGATTCGTATCAGCGATATAAATCCAGAGATCATTATCACTATCGACGATAAAACGATAATCCAGAAACTTGCCATCATTATACTTAAACAACGCATCTGAACGGTATACCACTTTTAAACTATTGCGATCGAGTTTTTCAATAACACCATCCCTGTAAAGTACCCAGAAATGTTTATCAATTCCTTCCTGTATTCCGGAAATCATATTGGAATACAATGACGAAGAATCATGTTCCGTATAATTGATCCGATCGATTTTCTTTGATAAGGGATCATATTTAAAAATCCCATGGGTACCGTGGGTGAACCAAAAAATGCCGTCATTGTCTTTTTGAATATCCCGAAGATTACGATCCGGAATACCTAATGCGCGAAGCATGCTGTCGGGACTATGGCGAAATGTTTCGGTTCTAGGGTCATAAATATCCATTCCACTCCAGGTGGAAATCCACATGCGCCCGTCAGGATCTTCAAACAGTTTATTGATGTCGTCGGTGATTACCGAGGTAGAATCTCGCGGATCATTTCTAAAAACCTTAAGGGAGTATCCATCATAACGGTTGAGTCCTGAAACGGTACCAATCCAGAGAAATCCTTTACTGTCTTTAAAAAAGCATTTAATGCGGTCATGCGAAATACCCAGATTCGGGTCTAGTTTTGAAAAGCGATATTGCTCTGACTGGCAAAACCCAGCCTGAAACTCCAACAACACCATACACGCCAGAAAAATCGTTTTTCTTATCATCCGTAAGCCTTAACCGCTCGTAAAATTACAACTATTATAGGTAAAGCGGGTGTAAGTTCAAAGTTCAACACCATTCAAGTTTATGTTCAAAGTCAAAGCCATTTCAGTCCTAAAAACTGAGCGCGTGTCGATGCCGTTGAAGTTTATGCTTGACGTTAGAAGCTGGCCTTCGAAAAATTCGCATGTTTCCGGAAACACCACAACGAAAGATCCGTTGAACAGTTCCATCCGGAAAGCAAAATCTTTCGCCAGAAGGAACGAATATCCATTCCGATATAAAGTCCGGCTTAATCGTTCAAATTTTCAGCCCAACTGTCGATGGTGGAATTTGAAATGGTTTGAAACTTCGCGTGATTGCTGGCTTGATTAATCGCGTCATCCAGTTCCCGTTAACTACCGGTGTATGCGCACGGCATACGAATCACAGATATCAGTAGCGGTATGGTGATAAATATCTGAAACGGTATAGTAAAGCTCTAATTCATTGCGACGGAAGGTTCCGTGGCCTTCAATTTCATAACCACTTACAATCTGAAATGGTATGGTGATATAATTGTTATCGACGTAGGCATACACCCGCAAATCGGATGCGTAAAAATTATCGAGATAAATTTCACGACTGGAATATCTACTCTTGGAAATGATGAAATCATAATAAACATACTCGTGGTAAGTCTCACTGTATTCTTCCATATCGTAATAACCAACAATGGCCTCGCGATGATCGACCCGCGGCTCAACCACATAAACATCACAGGAAGTCAAGATGATTAAGGTAAAAACGAAAGTGATGAAGGTTTTCATAACATTACTTTCAGATCATAAAACAAGAAAGGGGCCAACTTTTTGAGAGTTCAAAGTTCATGGTTCAAAATCCATGGTTCAAAGTTCAAGGTTCGAGAGATTTTCATAATGATTGATTTCGAAATTGTTTGAGGTTTGAAGTCTGATGTTTGAGGTTGGCGTTCGAAAACCTTTTGGGTGCGCGAAAAGAACTTGAAGCTTATCACAACCCCTTAATTTATTGCCCAACAAACTCGTAGCTCGAAGCGCGCAACTCACAGCTATTTTTTCGACCCTTCCTTAGCACCATCCTGGAGCGCATGTTTCACGCACATGCTTGCGGAAGAAACAGAGGCAAAAACCACTCGCCGGAAAAAACAAAAAATATTAATTAGATGAATCTTTCATTCACGTTTTTTTCGCCATGCTGAAGAATTTTGGACAGATTAGAACCGCTTCGCTAATCAAATCAGTGCTCCGAGGAGCTCAATGTGGGTAGCCATGAGCACAGCTCGGGGCTCATATTCCGGTATTAGAGTGTGCCACAGATGCGTGTAGATCAGGGAGAAATGCGTCCATGGCACACAATATGGAAATGGCGATCGACAGGATATCAAAACCATTTTCTGATTGGTTCATTTGTTCCGTTAACTTTGTTGCTATTGATAGCGCAGGTGCAATACATGCATGCCCAAGAATCTCCTGGAACAAAGGAGGGGAATTGCTACGAGCTGCGAGCTTCGAGTGTGTTTGGGCAGTAACTTCAGAGATTGCGATCAAAACCAGAACGTCAAACCTCAAACTTAGCTTTGCAGCATCAAGGCTTATCGTAAACACAAAAAATCAGTTAGTCAATCAAACAACAAATGCCGGATGTGGTCAACACCCGGCATTGCCTTGCGCATCTCCCGGTCGGAGCGGGATGAAAAATTTGCGCGTTCTCACCTAAAAAATTGGTACTCCGGCACCGGCAAAAAATATTTACCACCAACAACCACTACGAATGGAGTAAATGACCAGTCGCACCGAAGATACCATACCTTCACAGACAGAACGAAAGAACCCAAAGTCCAGCGCGTTTCTGAAACTGTTTAACTCACTTCTTCCTAGTCCACGTTATCGTGGAGAAATTTATTATTTCCCAGAATATTATTATCGTCGTTAAGATTATACTTGGAGATAAATGATTCTGAAGAATGCGGAACGTCATTCATCTTAACACCTCTGCGCAGGTATGCAGGCAATGACCACTTCTCATTGAATTCTTCTTTAGTCATTTCATGCTTTCTGGCCTGTTTGATTTTTTCTTTACGTTCTTCTGCTTGTTGTTGTAAGCGCTGCTTTGTAGAACGCAATTCCATCATGCCGTCATCGTTAATTACCTGATCACCGAACTGTGCTGTTGTATCGTCAAAATCATCGTTGGTAAAGAGGCTTTCTTCACCCTCATCTTCATCCTCATTAGAAACAGGTGGCGGCGTCTGATCAATTCTATTAAAAGGACCGGTGAACATAGTACTTGGCTGACTCGGTTTACTTTCTTCCGGAGATGTACGCTTTAATTCAGGATCTTTTTTGAGCTGAATTTCTTTTCCTGCTGCACCATTGCTTTCAGGATTGAACAACCAACCTTGTGAACGCTCCAGGTCATGCACCTTTTTCTTTTCTTCAATCTTATGTAATGTAGCCCTGCCTTCTGCCGGAGTATGGAAACCGGTAGCGATAACCGTTACGCGGATACGATCGCCAAGGTCCGGATCAACACCATGACCAAATATCATTTCAGCTTCCTCACCGGCTTGCCCCTGTATGTATTCGGTGATTTCTGTAAGCTCATCCATTTGTAATTCTGCTTCTTCGCCAGAAATAATAGAGAGCAATATCTTTTTTGCACCCATGATGTCGCGGTTATCAAGCAACGGAGAGGATAGTGCACCTTCCGCGGCTTTCTGTGCACGTTCTTCACCACGAGTTTCAGCAGATCCCATTACAGCTGCACCAGCATTCAACATAACGGTACGCACATCCTGAAAATCGACGTTCACATATCCGGCAAGCGTAATTATTTCAGCTATGCCTTTCGCCGCAGTTGTTAATATATTATCCGCCTGGCCAAATGCCTGGTGAATGGATAAGTTTCCGTAAATCTCACGAAGCTTGTCATTCAGTATCACGATCACTGTATCACAATTCTCACGAAGGGAGTCGATACCCAGTTCAGCTTGTGCCATCTTTTTCTTTCCTTCAAAAGCGAATGGCGCGGTTACTATGCCTACGGTGAGGATGTCCATATCCTTCGCAATTTTAGCAATAACTGGTGCTGCTCCCGTACCTGTACCTCCACCCATTCCGGCGGTAACAAATACCATCTTGGTGCCGGTAAGCATCTCGCGGATTTGTTCCTTACTTTCAAGCGCAGCATTTTTTCCAACATCAGGATTGGCACCGCAGCCCAGCCCCTCCGTTAGATTTGCGCCAATCTGGAGTTTGATCGGCACAGGACTGCCATTCAGCGCCTGGTTGTCGGTGTTACATACCACAAACTCAACATCCTTGATGCCTTGCTTGTACATGTGGTTCACAGCATTGCTTCCGCCACCGCCTACACCGATCACCTTGATGATGGATTTATGCAAGCTGTGTTTCGGAACTTCAAATTTGTAAGATCCAGTTTCGAACATGATAATTAATTTTTAGTGGTTGTTTAAAATCTACTTCAGTTCAGTGTTCATTCAAATGATACCATTTCTGAATTCACAGCTGAAAATTAAATGTTTAGTACTCGTTTTTTCCGTCAAGATCATCAATCAATAAACTCTTGGTTTTGTTTAAGATGTCATTGAAGAAGTTCTTCGACGAAGCAACCGGTTTCTTCACCTTAATGGTTTTCACCACCTCGCGTGCTTCCTTGTAGCGATCTTCACGTTCATCCAGCGAGCGGAATCCGGCAAGTACAAGACCTACTGCAGTTGAATACATTGGACTTTTTACTTGCTCTATCTTGCTCTTGCCAAGATGTTCGTTCGGGTAACCGATACGCGTATCCATACCGGTCATATATTCAACTAGTTGTTTAAGATTACTCAATTGTGCACCCCCACCGGTGATCACAATACCACCCGCTAACCTGTTTTCAAAACCAGACCGGATGATTTCAGCATGCGCCATTTCAATGATCTCTTCCATGCGTGCCTGGATAATATTCGAAAGGTTCTTGACGGATATTTCCTTCGCGGAACGATTGCGAATTCCTGGAATGGATACCACATCATTTACACTCGCTTCCTCTGAAATTGCTTTTCCAAAACGTGTTTTCAATTGTTCAGCCTGCTGCGGTAAAACCATTAAGCCTTGTTTGATATCATTGGTTACAATGTTTCCTCCAAAAGGGATCACAGCAGTGTGACGAATAATGTTGTCATAAAAAATGGCAATGTCTGTAGTTCCGCCACCGATATCAATCA
Source organism: Ohtaekwangia sp. (assembly GCA_035628875.1). Taxonomy (GTDB): domain Bacteria; phylum Bacteroidota; class Bacteroidia; order Cytophagales; family Cyclobacteriaceae; genus Ohtaekwangia. Next base: position 15,068 of record DASPIZ010000121.1, read on the forward strand.
AACAAACACCAGCTTCTTTTTCTTCATCATTCAACACGGCAAGGCTAGACGCCAACGGCTCCAGGATAAGGTCTTCAATATCCAACCCACCACGACGGATACATTTGTTTACGTTATTAATGGCATTGGTCTGCGCAGTGATAATATGAAAATCTGCCTCAAGACGAACGCCCGACATACCAACAGGTTCCTTGATTCCTTCTTCATAATCAACCATATAATCCTGTGGCATCACGTGGATGATTTGATTTCCCGGAGGAACAACCATACGATACATATCCTGTGTGAGGCGTTCTACGTCAGCCACTGTAATTTCATCTTCTTTCGATGAACGCGTAATACCACCATGTTGAATGAAACTCCTGATGTGCTGGCCAGCAATGCCAACGTTAACCACCCCGATATCAATTCCTGACTGATCACCGGCCTCTTTAATAGCTTTCTCAATGGCGTAAACGGTTTTATCGATATTGAAGACAATGCCCTTCACCACACCTTCCGATTCGGCTTTGCCCATACCTAAAACTTCAAGTTTTCCAAACTCATTTTTACGGCCTACAATGACACAGATCTTGGTTGTACCAATGTCGAGTCCTACTATTATTTTTTCATTTTCCATGGTTTAAATTATTATAGTGGTTGTTCATTCAGTTTTATTTATACGTATGCTACGTTATGTCATTCAGCAACGAGTTGACCCTCATACTCCAGGTTAACCCTGTTATATTTGTCCCAACCCACGCGGGGGAGTATCTCTTTATAAAAAATCATCAGCTTCTTCAACTTGTTTTTTTCATTTTCAGCTTTGCCAAATTCAATACGTTCATCACCTACCTGCGGCACCATGGTAATTCTGCCTTTACTATCCATGTCGAGTTGGGCAATCTGTGCGTTCCAGAATTCATCCTCACGAATGGTGTTGATAAGCTGTAATAACTTCAGTCCTTCTTCGGTATGATTCAAATTTGTTTGACGAAGTAACGTACGCACATAATTCCCACTGATCAGCAACACGCGCGCTGTAAACTTCTCGGAAACCGGCATGATCGTTCCGTCTTCGGCGATATAGCCATCGGGCCCGTCATTCCGCACAATACGGGCCAAAGGCCTCCTCAATTCTACACGCACAATAAGATTTCCTTTTAAGTCAGAATACATCTCTGCGGATTTAATAAAAGGATCTTTCTTGATTTTATTTTCAATCGCTTTAAGTTTAACCTGCTCTACCTTCGCGCCAAGGAGATTTTGTCTATTCAGTTGCATCAAATCAAGGATATCTGATTCCTCCAGGAAATGGTTATTATCACTATTCTTGATCCGTACCGACACATCGTGAATGGCAACCTCAGTTTGTTTATGTTCCGTAAAGGCAATAGCGGAGATCACCACGAGAATGGCCGCTCCAATTTTAAGCTCACGCCTTACGTTGAACTTAATTTTCATATTTTGTTATCAGCATTTTTTTAATCGGTTCAACAAAAGTATCTATATCGCCTGCCCCTACCGTTACAACCACGTCAAGCTCTGTAGCTTCCAGTTTTTGCATTAAGTCTTCTTTATTGCAACGCACTTTTACACTACTTTTCACATCATCGAATATAATTCCCGCATCAACACCGGGAATCGGAAGCTCCCGGGCCGGATAGATTTCCATCAGAAATAATTCATCTGCCAGGCTTAAACTTTCCGAAAACCCTTCCGCAAAATCACGTGTACGTGAATATAAATGTGGCTGAAAAATCACAGTAAGTTTCCGCCTTGGATACATTGATTTCATCGACTTTAAGAAAGCTTCTATTTCTGTAGGATGATGTGCATAATCATCAACATAGATTACTTTATTACCCTTGAGTACAAATTCAAACCGGCGTTTCACACCAGTGAAAGATTCAAGGGCTTTCCGGATTGTATTTACCGGAACGCCACACAACGAAGCTGCTACGGAAGCAGCGATGGCATTTTCAATATTATGAAATCCAGGGACACCAAGTTTAATCCGTCCTACCTTGCCGAATCCAATCAGGTCGAACTCAAAAAATCCGCTACTCGCGGTAATGTTGCCGGCAAAAAATTGTCCCCGGCTCATGCTGTAAATATGTTTGGTTACATGGCTTGCATCAGCAGCCAGTTTTTCTTCGATCGATTCATGAATGATCAGGTGCCCGCCGGAATTGATCTGTCTGATATAATCCTTAAAGGAAGTTAGCAGGCTTTCGTGATCACCATAAATATCCAAATGATCAGCATCGGCTGAGGTAATGATTGCTATCTCAGGAAACAAACGAAGGAAAGAGCGGTCGAACTCATCTGCCTCAACAACCACCAGTGTATCGGGGGTTATCGCACCCTGCATTACCAGATTCGAGGCATAATTTGTTGTGATGCCGCCTAAAAATCCTACCATTGGTTTTCTCGCAACGTGAAGGATATGCGCCACCATGGATGAAGTTGTGGTCTTTCCATGCGTACCAGCAACGCCGACGGTTTTATATCCTTTCGTGATAAGGCCTAAAACTTCAGAACGTTTCAGGATTGTGTATTTCTTATCTACCAGGTACTGATGCTCTTTATGATCTTTTGGAATCGCAGGCGTAAAGACAACGAGTGTTGTATCTTTTGATTCCAATACATTGGCCGGGATACTTTCAACAGCGTCATCAAAATGTATTTTCATTCCCTCCTGTTGCAATTCGTCTGTGAGCTTTGTGGACGTGCGGTCATATCCGGAAACTTGCAGCCCCTTTTTCATGAACCACCGCGCCAGCGCACTCATACCGATTCCACCGATACCTAAAAAATAAACATTATCGTATTGTTCGATCTTCACTTCAGTAATTTTTCAATTTCATTTACGATATCATCGGTGGCATTTGGTCTTGCCAACTTTGCAATATTAAACTTCAGTTTTTCCGCACGTTGTTCGTCAAAAATTAATTTTAAAGCCGCATCCACCAGCGTCGATACAGCCTCCTTATCACGTACCATGACTGCAGCTTCTTTGGTCACCAACGCCATGGCATTTTTTGTCTGATGATCTTCTGCAACATTGGGTGATGGAACAAGAATGCAAGGCTTCTGTGCAATGCATAATTCAGAAACCGCCAATGCGCCTGAACGGGAAATAACAACATCGGCGGCAGCATACGCCAGGTCCATCTCTCTTACGAAATCATGAACCCGGATCCGACGAAGATCATACTGACTAAGCTTACCTTTATAAACTTCATAGTAGCCTTTTCCTGTTTGCCAGATTATTTGTATTCCTGCATCAACCAGTTTATCAATACCCTGAATAATACTCTCATTAATTGTACGTGCACCGAGGCTTCCACCAATGATTAGCAACGTTTTTATACGGTGATCAAAACCAAAATGATTCAATGCCGCTTCCTGCTTTGAACCGACTGAAAGAATATCCTTCCGAACCGGGTTACCGGTAATTACAATCTTATCATTAGGAAAATATTTTTCCATACCCTCATATGCCACGCAAATCCGTGATACTTTATCTGCAACCTGTTTATTGGTTAAGCCTGCGAAAGAGTTTTGTTCCTGTATAACGGTTGGTATACGCGCACTAGTGGCTGCCATCATAATTGGTCCGCTGGCATAGCCTCCGGTTCCAATAACGGCATCAGGTCGGAATTTTTTCACGATTGAACGGGCCCGGAAATAACTGACAATAACCTTAACAGGAAACATCAGATTCGACAACGTGAGCTTTCGCTGCAATCCACTGATCCATAAACCAATGATCTTATAACCGGCTTCCGGCACGCGTGTCATTTCCATCCTCCCTTCCGCTCCTACAAAAAGAATATCCGCATCCGGATGACGTTCACGAAAGGCATTCGCTATTGCCACCGCAGGAAAGATATGGCCGCCGGTGCCTCCTCCGCTAATGATTAAACGATATGGTGCGTTTGTTGCCAAATGATTATGCTGCCTTGGCCGTTGCCATGTTCTTATTTTCTTTCACTTTCATCTCTGAATCTGATTTCTCCTTTCGCGTCTCAACGCGCTCACCCCGACTTACACTCAACACAATTCCTATGGAGAGCCCGGTAAACACCATGGATGTTCCACCCATCGAGATCAACGGTAAAGGTTGTCCTGTAATCGGCCCAAGCCCTACAACAACACCCATGTTTACCATAGCCTGACAGACGAGATCAAAACACAATCCAGCAGAGAGTAAGCCACCAAAAGCACGTTCACTGTTGTACGCGGCTTTCATTCCGCGGTGAAGCAGAATCAGATACAACACTACCACCGTGATACCACCGATCATCCCATACTCTTCAATCACAATGGCATAAACAAAATCTGAATACGGATGTGGAAGAATATTCCGCTGGTCACTATTACCAGGTCCTTTTCCGGCTACTCCACCCGTTGCAACAGCAATACGTGCATGTTTAGCCTGGAATGGGAGTTCCTTCTCTCCTTTTACAAAACCAATATAATCAGTAATACGATTCCTTACGGTACCTCCGCGCACACCAAACTCAAAAGCAAGGGCGCCGAACAGCACACCGACAAACATCAACATCGCCAGGTACTTCGTTGGTACACGGCCAATAAACATGATCAGCATACAGGTGAGTAAAAGCAACACCGCTGTCGACATGTTGGTCAATGCAATTAACCCACAAACGATACCACACCAGAATAAAATCGGAATCAAAGATTCTTTAATGTCGTCAATGTTCTGCTGACGTTTTGAAAGCATACTGGCCAGGTTTACGATCAACGCAAGACTGGCAAAATCAGATGGCTGGAACGATCCCACTAACGGAACCTGAATCCATCTTGCCGCATCGTTTAACGTAACACCATTTGTAAACGTATAGATCAGTAGGGGAATACTAACCCAGAGCGCAACCTTTGATAGCCTGGAGTAATAGCGGTAATCAATCTTATGTGCAAACCACATCGCGGCAAGACCGATAAAAACGTGAAAGGTATGTTTGATCAGACCATGTTCAGGGCTTTCAGATCGCTTGTATGCCAGTGTTCCAATGGAGCTGTATACAACCAGGATACTAATCAACGACAACGCAAATACAACCGCCCAGATAACTTTGTCACCCTGTAGGTTTTTATCAGCCCATGTTTTAATTCTTTCCATACCTCTGCGTTTACAATAATGTAGCGGTAACCATTTTTATTCTACGATTTTTCAATCTCGGCCTTTAACTCCAACGCTGCAGCCCTAAACTGGTCGCCTCTGTCTTCATAATTTTTAAATAAGTCAAAGCTTGCACAAGCCGGTGACAACAACACGACATCACCTTTCTGTGCCACACGCAAGGCAATCCGCACCAGATCTTTTACATTTTGTGTTTCTTCAATGACAGGAACTACATCACCGAATGCGTTTCTTAATTTTTCGTTGTCTTTTCCTAAACAAATTAATGCACGCACCTTCTTTTCCACCTCTTCGCCGATGATGCTATAATCATTTCCTTTATCTACTCCTCCCGCAATCCAGATCAGTGGTTTTGAATAAGTTCCTAATGCATATACAACCGCATCAACATTGGTTGCCTTCGAATCGTTGACAAACTCAACACCATTAATAACGGCTATAGACTCCAGCCTGTGAGGGGCATTTTTAAAAGTCGTCAACCCTTCACGAATGTTACTCAGATTTGCACCTGCGAGGTAAACTGCAGAGACAGCCGCCATCGTGTTAATCATGTTATGCGGCCCATTCAATGTTGTATCCTCCTGGCTGATAGAAAACTTCTCGCCAAGTGTAAACGCCATCGCAGTCCCATCATATTTGACTACACTTTCTGATTTTGGGTCTAACGATATACCTATACGCGACGGTGTAATGCTACGTTTTTCAAGCTCCGCAGCGATAACCGCGTCATCTTTATAATAGATGAAATAATCCTTTTCACTTATATTACTGATTATCCGAAATTTGGAATCAATATAGTTTTGCATACTGTATGCGTACCGGTCAAGATGATCGGGTGTTATGTTCAGTAAAATCGCAATGGCAGGTTTAAATGTTTTAGTTCCATCCAGTTGAAAGCTACTCATCTCAATTACATACCAATCATGCATTCCTTCACTGACCTGGCGCGCAAGGCTAAACCCAACATTACCGGCAAGTGCTACATGGAATCCCGCATGCTTCAGCAAGTGATAGGTGAGCAAGGTGGTTGTTGTCTTTCCATTGGTTCCCGTAATGGCGATCACTTTGCCTTTGATATAACGGAATGCGAATTCAATTTCGTCGATAATTTCAATTTGAGCAGCACGTGCTTTTTTTACCAGTTCTGCTTTTTCAGGAATACCCGGACTCTTTACAATCAGGTCAGCATTTAAAATGCGATCTTCAGTATGTTCGTTTTCTTCAAAAGGGATTCGTTTACCATGTAGCTCATTCTTATAATTTTCTTTGATTCTACCTGCATCTGAAACAAAAACGTCAAAGCCCTCCTGTAGAGCCAGCAATGCTGCACCTGTTCCACTTTCTCCGGCACCCAATATGACAATCCTTTTGCTCATCGTAATTTCAAAAATGCAAGCGTTACCATGGCCAATAAAATTCCTACGATCCAAAACCGGGTTACGATCTTGGCTTCATGAATATTTTTCTTCTGATAATGGTGGTGTAAGGGTGACATTAAAAACACTCTACGCCCTTCACCGTATTTCTTCTTTGTATACTTGAAGTAAGATACCTGAATCATCACTGAAAGATTTTCGATCAGGAAGATTCCGCAAAGAATAGGAATCAACAATTCTTTTCGCACCGCCAAAGCAAGTACAGCGATTACGCCACCCAGCGTGAGGCTTCCTGTATCGCCCATAAACACCTGCGCGGGATAGGCATTGTACCATAAAAACCCAAGGCATGCGCCTACAAAGGCAGTACAAAAAATCACAAGCTCGCCAAGGTTAGGGATGTACATTATATTGAGATAATTACTAAAGTCAATGCGTCCTGATATATAGGCAAACACCGCGATGGTGATCGCAATTATCCCTGAAGTTCCTGCAGCAAGTCCATCGATGCCATCGGTGATATTTGCTCCATTCGAAACCGCCGTGATAATAATGATCACCACCATAACGTATATGATCCAGGTATAATCCTCAGGAATAAATGGAAATATATGGCTGTAATCCAATTCATTATCCTTCACAAAAGGAACCGTGGTACGCATGGACTTAATATCTGTATACTCAACGCGTTCATCAATTCCGCGATCGAAATCTTCCATTTGAATTTGTGGAAGCTGATTGGGACTTACTTCGCGTATCACCACATCATCATGGAAATACAACGTTAAGCCTACCAGCAAACCGATCACAACCTGACCGACAATTTTAAATTTACCAGCAAGGCCTTCTTTGTTCTTACGGAACACTTTAATATAATCATCGAGGAATCCGATGAGTCCCAACCAACACGTTGAAACAATTAAAAGGATAATATAAATGTTATCCAACTTTGCCAGCAGTAATGTCGGGATAAGAATCGCTGCAATGATGATCAATCCACCCATGGTCGGTGTGCCTTTCTTTTGGATTTGTCCTTCGAGCCCAAGGTCACGGATATCTTCGCCGACCTGTTTTCTTCTCAAGAAATTGATCAGATTTTTTCCAAAGAAAATGGTTATCATCAGCGAAATGAAAGCTGCCAATCCTGCGCGAAATGAAATATATTGAAACAGACCAGCTCCCGGTACGTCCAATGAATTCAAATAATCAAACAGATAGTATAGCATACTTAATGATTAACCGATGATCAACTTTCTTTCTCTAAGATTTTTATTCGTTCATAAACATTTTCAACATCCGTTCAACGACCTTTCGATCATCAAAAGGATACTTAACACCCCTAATCTCCTGGTAGTCCTCATGTCCTTTTCCTGCCACCAGTACGATGTCTTTTTCTTTCGCCATCATGCACGCTGTTTTTATGGCTTCTTCACGGTCCGCGATTACCAGCGTTTTTCTGGCTTCCGCCGGCATGATACCAGTTTGCATTTCCTGAATAATCTGCAATGGATCTTCATCACGCGGATTATCAGAGGTCAATACAACTTTATTACTCAGCTTACATGCGATGGATGCCATCAACGGGCGTTTTGTCTTATCCCTGTTACCACCACATCCAACAACAGTGATCACTTGTTCATTGCCTGTTCTGAATTGAGCGATTGTCTCCAAAACATTTTGAAGTGCATCCGGCGTATGTGCATAATCTACAATAGCAATCACCTTAGCACCCGGAATTACAAGCTCAAATCTTCCAGGAGCCCCCTGCAACGCCGACAGTTGTGTAAGCACTTCATCAGATTCTTCACCCAGTAACATTGCCGCACCGTATACGCCGAGAAGGTTATACGCATTAAAGTCACCAATCATTTTAAACCAAACATGCTTCCCTGCGATCTCGAGTTCTAATCCCTCAATTGAATTTGTAATGATTTTCCCTTTGAAGTCAACCATCTTTTTCAAGCCGAAAGTTTGCTTGCGGGCTTTGGTGTTCTGAAGCATAACCATTCCGCGCTTATCATCGGCGTTTACAAGTGCAAATGCTTCGGTTGATAGTTCATCAAAATATTTCTTTTTGGCCTTGATGTAGTTCTCGAATGTTTTATGATAATCCAGGTGGTCGTGGGTAATGTTTGTAAAAATTGCCCCTGCGAATTTCAGACCTGCGATGCGTTCCTGGTCAATGGCATGTGAACTTACTTCCATGAATACATGAGAACATCCCTCTTCCATCATCTGTTTTAATAACAGATTTAGCTGAATTGGATCCGGTGTTGTATGCGTGGAAGGTATTACCTGGTTCCCAACCCGGTTTTCTACTGTTGAAATCAACCCAACCTTATATCCCAGTACCGTAAAAAGTTGATAAAGTAAAGTCGCCGTGGTGGTCTTTCCATTCGTACCAGTAACACCCACAAGTTTTACCTGTGCAGAAGCATTTCCAAAATAGTTCGCTGCAATTATACCCAATGCCTGTGCACTGTTCTTTACCGTAATAAAAACAACCTGTTCCTGAATCGTTTCTGGCAGCACTTCGCATACAATCGCCGTTGCGCCAAGTTCAATGGCTTTGCCGATATAAGCGTGTCCATCTGATTGCGTTCCCTTTACGGCGATGAATAAAGATCCGTCCTGTACTTTGCGCGAGTCAAAGCAAATACCGGTTACACTTACTTCCATATCACCATAGGTGGAGGTAAGCGAAACTCTGTACAGGATGTCTTTTAATATTGCCACGTATTTTTTAGTATTATCCTAATCGAACATAAATTCCATCGCCTTTGCGTATCCTTGCACCTGCTTTTAACGACTGGTGTTTTACACGTCCTTTGCCTTCATAAAAAACGCGAAGACCAGATTTCTCCAACAGGAAAAGTGCATCGCGAAACGTCATACCCGTAACATCGGGAACAAGGTCCTGACCATCTATCGCTTTCTTAAATCCAATAGCCTTACCGTTGAGTGTTGTTCTGACCCATTCTTCCTCCAACTTGGACTCATTCGGAATTTTCAGTTCATCACACAGCATGGAGATCTCCTGTTGATTGCCGCCCCGGATCACAGGAAATACATCGTAAACGACTGACTTTTTTGCTTCCATGGGAGCGTGAAGATTAATGTCGCGGGCATAGATATTATCCGCAATTTCTTTAAAAACTGGTGCCGCTACATTGGATCCATACTGGTACCAGCCGCGTGGATTCTTAATCATAACGATCGCGCTGTACTTAGGGGCATGAGCCGGGAAGTACCCGACAAACGAAGTAATGTATTTGCGTGTATACCTGCCGTTCTGAAGAATTTGTGCTGTACCGGTTTTTCCAGCAATACGGTAATGCGTTCCCTTAATATTTTTAGCAGTACCCCGCTCAACAACCCCTTCAAGTAATACTTTAAGTTTCTCCAGCGTCTTTTTAGAACAAATCTTACTGTTGATTACTTCGGTTGAAAAAGTCTCTTCTTCTTCATCGGCTCTCTTCACGGATTTCACAAATACTGGTTTGATCATCACACCATTATTTGCTACAGCGTTATAAAGGGCCAACGTGTGTAACGGGCTTACTTCAAATCCATACCCATATGCCATCCATGGCAAACTAATTCCACTCCAACCCTTCTGACCGGGTCTTTTAATTTTTGGAATAGGTTCACCCGCGATCTGAATTCCAAGTGGTTTTGAAAACTGAAGTTCATCTATGTAGTGGACGAATTTTTCAGGTCGCAGCCCAAAGTGCTTATCCACAAGTTTCGCCATGGCTACATTGGAAGAATGTTCGAACGCGTCCTGAACAGTTACTTTACCAAGCCCACCTTCTTCATGATCACGAACTGTGCGATTGTAAAAAGTATATTCACCGTTGCCGGTATCAATGCTATCGGTAAGTTCAACCGGGCTATCTTCCAATAAGGCAATCATTGTTGCAAGCTTAAAAGTAGAACCAGGTTCAAAAAGTCCGGCCGCAGCGTAATTATATTTTTCATAAAACGCTCCGGAGCCATTTGAACTTAAATTAGAAATCGCTTTGATTTCACCCGTCTTCACCTCCATCACCACAACAAGTCCGTCGTCAGCATTGTGCTTAACCATCGCATCGTGTAAGGCCGTTTCGGAAACATCCTGAAGATTAATATCCAGTGTAGTTTGAAGATCTAACCCATTTACTGCTTTAACATTATTTGCATCAAATACAGGCTTCCAAATGCCTCCCGCAATTTTTTGATAATACGCGTAGCCATCCTGTCCACCAAGTGTTTCATTGAATGAATATTCCAATCCTGCACCCTTATGGTTTTCGTTTACATATCCAATGGTTCTGTTACTCAGGTTTGAAAATGGTCTGTAACGTACATCTACCTTTTCAAAGATGGCTCCCCCACGCAGACGACCCTCCCTGAAAATCGGCCACTCCATCATAACCTTTTTTTCCTGGTAGTCGATTCTTTTTCTGTTAACGATAATGTATTGTTTACCTGTAGCCCGGGCATCTTTCAACATGTGCTTATACTCGCGCTGAGATTTATCTTTAAAAAACCGTGAAAGATTATAAGCTAAAGAATCAATTCCTTTATTCCATATTTCGTCTTTCGGCAGAGTGGCGTCAAATGCGATTTTATAAAAGGGAAGCGAAGTGGCCAGTAAACTTCCGTTGTCAGAATAAATATTACCACGTGTAGCCTTTACGCGTTTGTAATCAAAGGAAATTTTCTCGCCCATACGCGCCCACTTTTCCCCTTCTACAAACTGAATTTTACCAATCTTTACAATTACACCAATTGCAAAAATGGCTACAAAAAGGAATGCAACCCGAACCCTTAATAATATGGATTTTTTAATATTCACCTTCTTCAACCTGTATTTTAAAAGGAGGTTTTAAACTCTCCTGTAATCCAAATCCTTTTACTTTTCGTGCCACTTCCGATTGTTTACTCGCGAACATTAAATCAGCTTTCAGTGTTGTATAATCAGCACGCAAATCTTCTACTTCAGCCTGTATCGCATTTATTTTCCGAACGGTCTTTTCCGCATAGTGTGTATTGCTGATGTACAAAATACTCAGCAGCATAACGAAGAGAATTTTCGGAAGATATTGTATCGGAAAACCCTCTTCGAAATAACGTTCCAGCTTTAACCGCTTTTCAATTCCGGAAAAAATACCTCCATCCTTCAGGGGATCGCCTGACTTCTTAGTGGGGTTAATTTTAATTTTATTTCCTGACATTTTTCTCTTTCTACGAGTCTAATATATTAGCAGTTAGTCGATTACAACTTTACCGCTACACGCAATTTTGCACTTCTTGCCCTGCTATTCTGTTCTACTTCTTCTTCCGAAGCTTCAATCGGTTTTCGGTTTACCGCCTCGAAGGGTTTTAATTCGTTTCCAAAAAAGTCTTTTTCAACATCGCCAAACACCTTTCCCTTGTTGATATAATTCTTCACCATTCTGTCTTCGAGCGAGTGGTACGACATCACCACTAATCGACCACCCGTCCCGATGACTTCGCCACATTGGTGCAAAAAATCTTCAAGCGCTTTCATCTCCTGATTTACTTCGATGCGCAACGCCTGAAACACCTGGGCGAAATATTTGTTCTCTTTTCCACGAGGCGCCACAGGCACCAACGCACGTTTCAAATCTTCCGTACGCAGAAAAGATTTACTCACTCTGTGTTGTACAATGAGCCTGGCTACGGTTTTTGCATTTCTCAACTCACCATACATGCCGAGCACCTTGTGTAATGCTTCCTCAGTGTATTCATTCAAAACCTCAGCAGCAGTTAGTGATACCGTTGTACCCATCCGCATGTCCAGCGGTCCATCAAATCTGGTTGAAAAACCGCGTTCCGGCGAATCAATCTGATGCGAGGAAACCCCCAGATCAGCCAATATCCCATTTACCTTAAACACACCGTGTAACTTCAAATACTTTTTGAGATACCTGAAATTTGTCTGGCAAAATGTAAAAGAACGACTCGTTATTTTCTCCGCTTCCTTTTTCGCATCCTCATCCTGATCAAACACGATAAGCTTTCCCTCCTTCAACTGCTCCAATATTTTAACACTATGTCCACCGCCACCAAACGTCACATCTACATATATTCCCTCCGGATCAATGTTGAGCCCGTTGAGACACTCCTCTAACATTACCGGCTGATGATACTTATCCATAGCTATAAGTTGCAAGCTGCAGGCTTCAAGATATTTTATCTATAAACTTCGATATCATCCGTTGTTCTTCAGTTATTAACTCGAGGCGTTCATCAATCACTTCGTTTGGAAACCACTTACGGTTTTGAATTACCAGTAAATGAGTTTCAAGTTCGAATGCAGAACCCAACGAAACCTCAACATATTTTAACAGCTCTTTTTGACTGCGCTTGGCACTGCCTTCTGCAATGTTACTTGGAATTGAAACTACTGCTCTTGTACTTTGAGAACGCATCCCAAACCTTTCTTCATCCGGAAAATAAACCGCAGCCGTATATAACTTGTCGACTAGCTGCATACCCTTTTGCCAAATCAATAGTTTCTTAAAATTCCTCATAACAGATAACGCTTTTCGTTGCACCATGCCAAAGTGTAACATCGCTGCTACCTCAGGTTTGTACGCATATCAATGAACTGTCTACTTTCCTATCACTTATCGGCAATTACCTGAAGCTTAAAGCTTGTAGCTTGCAGCTTAGCAGAAGCCAGATGAAATAGATCATCATACACCTACTCATTCAAATACTTCTCTGCCAGTTTCGACAACTCACCGGGGTCTTGGATTAAATACTTCTCGTAGATGGATGGATTCCAAACCTCAACTTTGTTTCCCATGCCAACAAGGATAACATCTTTATCCAGTGCCGCATAGGCGAGCATGTTCTTCGGTATCACGAAACGGCCTGTGTTGTCGAGTTCGACAGTGGCGGTTCCGGAAAAAAAGTTTCGCTGGAGTTTGCGATACTCTTCGTTGAACTCACTCAATCCTGAGATTTTCGAGAAGACCTTTTTGAACTCCACCATGGGGTAAAGAATGAGGCATTGCTCGAATCCACGGCGAATCACCATCTCATTGCCTCCTGATTCGGGCAATTGAGATTTAATCCGCGAAGGCAAAACAAGTCTGCCCTTGGAATCTAGCTTACTCTCATATTCACTGGTGAAGAAAGTCATAGACGTGTAGTGGTTGTCTTTTCCTCCTAAGCAAACTTATGTATTTTTGTTCCACTTTACACCACTTTCCTCCACTTTTTTACAAAAAACTTGTAATTAGCCTGAAAAGTCCTTTAAAATGCCATATTTATCTTTCAAATAATCAATTAAAAAATTAAAGACACTGGTAATCCAGCCTCCGGAAGCCGTTTTCATCAACAATAAAGCGTTGAGTGGAAGAAAGTGGGGCGAAAAAGAAAGAAATAGCCTAACGATCCAATTCGTTCAAAATCTCAATCGTATGTTCACCATAATGCGGTGGCGGGCTAAGATCGGGCTTAACTACGCTCGAGTTTCCAACATAGCTTCTGATTCCGGACACACAACCTGCCTTGTATATTAGATGCTGTAGCGATGGAGAAGAAAACACGTCGTGCAAATTTTGTACAACACCACCGGGAATATTTTGTTTTACGAGCAAAGTCATTAAGTCTGCAGCCTCCAAATCTATAATTCTATTTTGAATAACCACATTCAATTCCTCCCGGTGCCGCACGCGTTGAACATTTGAAGAAAAGCGTTCATCGGCAACAAGATGAGCGATGTTGAGAATTTCGCACAAAGAAATAAACTGTTTATTACTCCCAACAGCGAGAATAAGCTCCACATCATCTTTACTTCTGAAAATGTCTCCATAAGGTGCAATATTGGGATGCGATGAACCTTGTTTCGTAGGAATTTTTCCGGTCATTAAGTAATTCGTTGCCTGATTCACGAGGGAGGAAACTGCCGCATCCACCAATGACACGGATACATAACCTCCTTTTTTAAAATGATACGCGTTTAAAAGTGCCAATAAGATACCTTCCTTTAGATGGTGCGCAGCCAACACATCAATTAAAGCCACAGGCATCTTAAGCGATGTACCACCCGGCTCACCGTTCATGAACATAAAACCAGATTCAGCCTGAATAACAGCATCGTAGCCAACGCGGTGAACATCTGGTCCATACCCTGTGATCTGCCCATAAATCAGGGATGGATTTAACGATGAAAGCGTTAAATAATCTACCCCTAGTTTTTCGGCGTCTCCGGGTTTATAGCTCGAGATAACAATTTGAGATCCTTTGGCGAGTTTATGTACAATGGCCTTTCCTTCAGGTGAATTCAGGTCAAGCGCAATTGAACGTTTGCCCCAATTAACAGCACAGAAATAAGCAGACCGATCATCGCTTTTTTCGTCTTTGGTTTTCCAATGACGGGTCACATCGCCACCATGCATATTCTCCACCTTAATCACCGCTGCACCAAGTTCCGCAAAAAACTGCCCTACACTTGGACCAGCCAAAACGGAAGCAAGTTCTAAGACCCGGATGTTGTTAAAAAAATCCACAAGTGAATTTAAATTACCTAAAATCAAAAGTTCACCCGAAATTGTAAATCATTTCCCGCATTTTTGTGTTTTCAGGAAATAAAAAACACTTCATGATCCGATTAATCCCGGCACTGATTCTAAACCTGATCCTCCTCGCCTGTACATCTCCATCAGAAAAAGATAGTACTGTGTTAAAGGAAGGTTTATGGAGGGCCACCCTTTCCATCCAACATCAGGAGTTGCCTTTCAACTTCGAGATAAGGAAAGATTCGACAGGGCAGTACGTTATTTATCTTATCAACGCGGCCGAACGGCTGAAACTGGACGACATTTCTTTCAGCAAAGATTCTGTCACTATACCACTCCACATTTTCGATGCATCGATCAGGGCTAAAATTGAAGGAAGTAATCTTACCGGTACCTACACCAAACACTACGAAAAAGATTATCGTGTTCCGTTCCATGCAGAATATGGTAAGCCATATCGATTTAAAGTTAGTGACGATAATGTCGTCACTAAAAATTACACCGGCACTTATAGTGTAACGATCTTTAAAGAAAAAGGCACTACACCAGCAGTTGGTGTGTTTCAACAAACCGCAGACAGTGTCACCGGAACCTTCCTTACACCAACAGGTGACTACCGTTTTTTACAGGGAAATATTATTGGCGATAGCATGTTCTTAAGTACATTCGATGGAAACAACATGTATTTGTTTAAAGCCGGCTTTAAGAACGACAGCACCCTGGAAGGAAATTTCTATTCAGGAAAAACTTCATTAAGACCCTGGGTGGCTCACCGGGATGATACCGCTTCGTTACCTGAACAATCAATTACGTTTTTAAAAGACGGGTATGATGAAGTTTCTTTTACATTTCCAGATGTCAATGGTAACAACATCAGCTTAAGTGACGACAAGTACAAAGGGAAAGTCGTGATTCTACAGATCTTTGGCACCTGGTGTCCGAATTGTATGGACGAAACTAAATTTCTGGCACCATGGTATAAGCAAAATCACAGACGCGGTGTTGAAATTATCGGACTTGCCTTTGAACGGAAACCAGATTTTAATTACGCCAGCACACGTGTCAAAAAAATGATTGATAAACTGGATGTTGACTATGATTTCGTTATTGCCGGCACAAACAATAAAGAGAGTACCGCTGAAGCATTACCCATGCTCACCAATGTAAGTGCATACCCTACTACCATCTTTATAGGAAAAGACGGGAAAGTAAAAAAAATCCATACCGGGTTTTCGGGTCCTGGTACGGGTGTCTATTATGAACACTTTAAGGAAGAATTTAACGAAACGATAAATAATTTATTAAAAGAAGAAACGCCATAACACTTAAGTGTTATCGTTTCATATCCTTTAGTTAAGCTTCGATAAATAAGGCAATAAAAAAGACAAAGCATAACTAAACAACATTGTATACAATCAGCATAAACGAATAGATCAAAAAATGAAACGCGTCGTTGTCGGACTTTCAGGTGGAGTTGACTCAAGTGTAGCTGCTTATCTCTTAAAAGAACAAGGCTACGAAGTGATTGGTATGTTTATGAAAAACTGGCACGACGACTCCGTTACCATCAGTAATGAATGCCCATGGCTGGATGATAGTAACGATGCCATGATCGTTGCGCAGCATTTAAGTATTCCTTTTCAAGCCATTGATCTGAGTGAAGAATACAAGACCCGTATTGTTGACTATATGTTTGATGAGTATCAGCGTGGCCGAACACCTAATCCTGATATACTTTGTAATCGCGAGATCAAATTCGATATATTTCTGAATGCCGCAATGAAATTGGGTGCGGATTATGTAGCCACTGGCCACTATGTTCGTAAAGCCGCATTTACAGAGAATGGAAAAACCACGTATCGTTTATTAAGCGGAAAAGATCCAAACAAAGATCAAAGCTATTTCTTGTGTCAGCTTACGCAACAACAATTATCCAAATCGTTATTTCCTATCGGTGACATACTGAAACCAGAAGTTCGTACCATCGCTAAAAAAATCGGTTTAGTCACTGCAGAAAAGAAGGATTCACAAGGCCTTTGCTTTATAGGAAAAGTACATTTACCTGAATTCTTACAGCAACGACTTACACCAAAAAAGGGAAAGATAATTGAGGTTCCTGAATCTGACGCTGTGTTCTCCAACGGTTTTGAACCAAACGATTTAGTGAAGATAAGTGCCTCGTATTTATATAATCCTGAGCTTGGTAAAGAAATTGGCGAACACAACGGTGCGCATTATTATACCATCGGTCAACGCAAAGGGTTGAATATAGGCGGATCCGCAAAACCGCTTTTCGTTATTGGCACTGATACAGAAAGAAATATCATTTACATGGGAATGGGTGAAGACCATCCCGGACTATACCGCAAGGGATTATTTATTCCAAATGAAGATGAACACTGGATTCGTGAAGACTTTAAACTCAATATTGGTGAATCACGTTCTTATAGCGCGCGCATTCGCTATCGTCAACCTTTATCGCCTTGTGTGTTGTATAAAAAAGCAGAAGGGCTTTACATTATCTTCGACAAACCCATGAAAAGCATTACACCTGGGCAATTTGCAGCGTGGTATGATGGTGAAGAGCTGATTGGATCTGGTGTGATCAGCTGATCGGCTGAAGACGTCAAAATAAAATCCATAAATTATCGAAAATTCAGGACGTTCACTCCGTAAATTAATATGAGTTTAGGGAGTTAGTTCAAATTATTAGATTTCATAATTAACGTAACACCTTACGCATCCTTGAATCCGGAAACACCTCCGGAAACTATAAACTTCATGGCTACCGGTCCGGGGATATCAAGCGGTTTGATATTCTCCTTGGCAACAAAATAATGAAAGCCGGAGAATGCATAAGAATGTGGAAAGTAAACAACCACCATATCATTTAATCCGAGATCAGTAAGATCGAACTGCGTAACAAATCCGATCTGATAAAGATTATTGTCTTTATTGATCCGCACTAAAACAGGTTTATTGAATTTCTTTTTATCGCCAACAAAGGCACCCAGTAAATCCTTCACCGCGGAATAAATTAACTTCACGAGCGGTATTTTATTCATGCCATGATCAAACCACTGCGTAAATGTTCTAAATGCGTAATGGGTAGTGAGGTATCCAAATCCGGTGATTGCGATAAAAATGATTGCGAAACCGAGACCTGGATAAGGCAGTTCAAGCAAACTATCCAGCCATGAAAAGGAGATAAAGATAAAGTACATCGTGGCTACAAGCGGAACTATGAAGACGGTGCCACTAAAAAAGTACCGCGCTATTTTTCTGAAAGGACTTTCCATATCTGATTTATTAAACATAACTCAACAAAAAAAAAGGCTTCCATTAAACCGGAAGCCTTAGTTATTAGTATTGTTTTTTTACTACAATGAAAAACCTAAAAAGCTAAGAAATCCGAGAGACATTAATCCGACGAGGATAAATGTAATTCCTAAACCACGTAACGGCCCGGGAACATTTGAGTATTTCATTTTTTCACGGACACCAGCCAATGCAACAATGGCAAGTAGCCATCCGATACCTGAACCAAATCCATATACTGTGGCCTCAGTAAGGTTATAAGGACGGCCTACCATAAAAAGTGCCCCACCTAAGATCGAGCAGTTTACAGCAATAAGCGGAAGAAAAATACCAAGTGTACCATAAAGTGCTGGTGAAAATTTTTCAACCGCCATCTCTGTTAATTGAACAACGGCTGCAATTACGGAAATGAATACAATGAATTGCAGAAAGTTAAGATCAACACTTGCGAACTGCGGGCCAAGCCATGCCAATGCTCCGGCGGTAAGTACATAATTTTGAATGATCCAGTTAATTGGAATTGTGACACTTAGTACGAATACAACTGCTACACCAAGGCCAAACGCCGTAGTTACTTTCTTTGATATGGCAAGAAACGAGCACATACCCAGGAAGTAAGCGAAGATCATGTTGTCAATAAAAATTGACCTGACACCAATATTGATAAGATTTTCCATTTTCAATTTCTATTAATGTGCTTCACGATAACCGTTTAGGGTTCGTTGTACCCAGATGATCAGGCCGATGATAATACATGCTCCTGCCGGTAACAACATCAGACCATTGCCCTGATAATGTATTCCGACGGCTTCAAATACTTTAAATCCGAAGAGTGAACCAGCGCCCAAAAGTTCACGAAAGAATGCAACCGACATCAGAATTAAACCATAACCAAGTCCATTTCCAATGCCATCAAGAAACGAAGGCCATGGTTTATTCCCCATCGCAAAAGCCTCCAATCTCCCCATCACAATACAGTTCGTTATGATCAAACCAACAAAAACTGAAAGCTGTTTAGACACATCGTAAACGTATGCTTTAAGCACCTGATCTACGAGAATTACCCATAGTGATACAACCGCCAACTGAACGATGATCCTAATGCGTGATGGTATTGTATTACGCATCAAACTAATCGCTGCATTGGATGAAGCTGTTACAATCATCAACCCGATAGACATTACAAAAGCCGGCTTTAACTGTGTTGTTACAGCCAGTGCCGAGCAAATACCCAGCACCTGCACAGTAATCGGATTATCGATGTCCAATGGGTTACTGATCAGTTTTTTATTACGCTTGGAAAAAAGCGGCTCACTTTTTTGCTCCTTTACTTCCTGAACTTCTGCTGATTCCGTACTCATAAGCCTCTGATTAAAATTTACTTTTTCTTATTTATATAGTTCTGATAACACACCAGGTAATCATTAAGCATGTTATTTACACCTACCGCTGTTAACGTTGCGCCTGACATTCCATCTACCTTGTGTGGATCATCAGACCAGTCATTACCTTCACCTTTCATCATCTTAACAGAGGCGATTTTATCATCTTCAAAAATTGTTTTCCCTTTATATCTTTCTTGGATATCGTCCGTTTCGATACGTGCTCCTAACCCTGGCGTTTCGCCGGCATGTTGAAACTTAACACCCTGAATGGTATTGAAGTCAGATTTAAGCGCCACAAATCCCCATATATTGTTCCATAGACCATAACCATAAACAGGCAGTACCGCATGAGTCACTTTGGTAGAATCTTTTTCATCCCTGAACTCATACACGGGTAGGAGACGATCTTGCGGTGCTTTCTTGTATTCGGCTGCAACATCTACATCTTTCGGGGCCATTCCGGATTTTACATTTCCCTCATAATCGATAACAAACGACCTTACTCTTGTATTATACAAAGAGTCAATGTTTACCTCCTCCTCCAACGTTAAAACTGTTGCCAGAATATTTTGTTTGCGTTCCAATTCAATGTTAGCCTGTTGACGTTCCTTCAGACCTTCGGAAGCGAGCGCAAGTAAACCACCACATACAAAAGTAAGTGCAGCGGCATAAAGAATTATATAGGTATTAGACTGTCGCACGTTGTATTCTTCTTTTTTTATTCGCGTTAACTACAAAATAATCAATGAGTGGAGCAAACACATTCATGAGAAGTATTGCCAGCATAATGCCCTCAGGGTACGCAGGATTAAATACGCGGATCAGAACGGTAAATAACCCAATGAGAAAGCCATAAATCCATTTACCTGTCTCGGTTTGTGCTGCGGTAACGGGATCAGTTGCCATCCATACCGCACCAAAAGCTAATCCGCCCATTAACAGATGGTAGTGTGCCGGAAGCATAACATAAGCGTTACCACCTACCACATTCAAAAACAATCCCATACCATAAGCACCGGCAAAGACGCTCACAATTATTTTCCAACTTCCTACTCCAGTGAATACCAATATTAAAGCACCCAACAAACACATCAACACCGAAGTCTCACCTACGCTACCTGGTATAAAGCCAAGAAATAAATTAGAGACACTATACATTCCATCAAACCAACCACTACCAAAATTATTTAGCGCAGCAACTGCGTTTTCTCCGGAGGTAGCTGAGTTAGCGGCAATTGACAGAGGTGTTGCACCAGAATATCCGGCCACCGTTTGTGCACCTTCAGGAAGATAAGTCCAAACCTCTCCGGCCATATTAACCGGATATGCAAAATACAGGAATGCACGGGCTGTTAAAGCAACGTTTAATACGTTCATTCCAGTTCCACCGAAAGCTTCTTTTCCAATCAATACGGCAAAGATCGTAGCTACAGCCACCTGCCACAACGGTATGTCTGGTGGCATAACCAAAGGAATAAGCAGTCCCGTTACAAGAAAGCCTTCATTGACAGGGTGTCTGCGCACCGTCGCGAAGATGAACTCAACGCCAAGACCGGCAGCATAAGAAACTACTATCACCGGTAATACTTGCTGAACGCCAATCAATACTTTATCCCAGAATTCAGCTTGTTCACCGATCGCAATAAAATGTTGATGACCTACATTGTAAATCCCAAATAACAATGCGGGGATCATAGAGATAATCACCGTCATCATCAGGCGTTTCATATCCACGGCATCGCGAATCTGGGCACCTTTTGCACTGGTTGTTGTATTGGGTACAAAAGCAAACGTATCGAGTGCTTCATATACATAGTAATACTTCTCCCACTTACCACCTTTTTCGAAGTCGTGTTTAACTTTATCGAGCGTGTTCCGTAAAAACTTCATACGTTTTAACTATTCAGCATTAGATCAATTCCTTCACGAAGTATTTCCTGCACATTGTGTTTAGAGACATCAACAAATTCACAGAGTGCCAGGTCTTCCTCGATTACTTCATAAATTCCGAGGGCTTCCATCTCGTCGTAGTCTTCCGAGATAATCGCTTTTAGCAAGTGTGTCGGCAGAACATCCATTGGAGTTACCTGTTCGAAAACACCAGTCTGCACGAAAGCCCTTGGCTCACCATGCATATTGCTATCCACGACAAATTCTTTTTTATAATTAAAGAATGACAACAATCCCCATGCGCGGCTTTTACTTAATTTTTTAGCCGAAGGATTGATCCAGCCCATAAATTCATAATAATCACCTTCCGGTATCACAGATACGAGATGATCAAAAAATCCGATGTGTGCTTCTTTATCAATGCGATAACCTGTAAGTACATTTCCGGAGATCACCCTTACATGGTCGCTCTTCAGATTATTGTGAAGGAATTTTTTAACCGACGCACCGGTGTAAGTCTTATAGTATTGCGGGTTCTTAACTTCTGATCCCGCTACAGCAATTACTTTAGAAGTATCATAAATACCATTCAGGAAAAGTTTACCGATTTGAATTACACCAAATGGATTGATCGTCCATACAAGATCGCTTTTTCCAATCGGATCAAGGTGATGAATCTGAACACCAACACAACCGGAAGGATGTGGCCCCGTAAACGTATTGACTTCTGTTCCGGTAAGTTTTGAATACATCTCTGGCGCCTTTCGGTCGGCATGAACATTCAAATAAATCTTACCTGTGGTGAATTTTTTTAAGATTTCAATTCCGGCAGCAAAATACTGCTCCTGCCCTTGGAAAATTAAAGCATAATCGGGTGCGAGTGGATGAGAATCAAACCCGGAAATAAAAATAGATTTCGGAGTTTCCGCGGGATCTGCGACAATACCGTAAGGTCGTTGAACAAGGTTCACCCATACACCGCTGGTGAGCATTTGTGCCTGTGCATTTTCACGGCTTAAACCTGCGAACTCGGCGGGTGATACCTTATTGAACTGTACAAACTCAACTGTTTTATCGGCGAGAATTTTTACTTCAAGCAGTTTGCGCTTTTCGCCGCGTTTAATCTCCACTACTTCGCCACTAACAGGCGCAGTAAAAACAATGTTTTCATTTCTTTTGTCGTGGAATAAAACGGATCCCGCCTTTACGACATCTCCTTCTTTAACAAGAACTTTGGGTAAATAAATACCGTGGAAATCAGTAGGCTTGATGGCATATGTTTCCGGCTGTTCAGTGACTCCGATTTTTGGTTCAGGTTTTCCAACCAGGTTAATATCGAAGCCCTTCTTTAATCGAATTGTTTTGCCCATGAATATGGCGATCTTAATTTAGGAACGGGGCAAAATTAGCATTTTTTCGAACATACAATAAGGTATTGTCAGAATATTGAACCTCCTGTTTAGTGGATTCAATATTCAGATAAGAATATTGAAAAAAGCTACTAAATCATACGTGAAAGTGCAATCCTGACAACCTCATCA
>DASPIZ010000122.1:0-26049 GCA_035628875.1 Ohtaekwangia sp.
ACAGAAAGCACAGCACCTATTGATTTTGAAAAAATTAGTCAGGACCATTATGTATATGATCTGATTTATAACCCAGCTCGCACCTTGTTTCTACAAAAGGCAGAAATGCGGGGGGCTACCATAAAGAACGGACTCGAAATGCTGCATGTTCAGGCAGAAAAATCCTGGAAGATCTGGAATAACTAATAAAGCGTTCACGAAATAATTTGTCTAAGTCTGGATTTACATCCGGACTTTTTTATTCCGCATGGTTTCACGTGGTTTTTAAAGAAGGCGCGGCCGTTATGTTGACAAATGTTTTGTAGCGGGAATCTATTATTTTAAATTAACACAATGGATTTTAAACTTACCAGCGAATATGTTCCTACCGGCGATCAACCTAAGGCCATTGAACAATTGGTGAAGGGTATTGAAGGAGGAGAAATGCATCAAACGCTGCTCGGCGTAACGGGGTCAGGCAAAACTTTTACCATGGCCAATGTGGTCGCTCAAACCAATCGACCTACTCTTGTGCTTTGCCATAACAAAACCCTAGCCGCACAGTTGTATGGTGAATTCAAACAGTTCTTCCCCGAAAACGCAGTTGAATATTTTATTTCCTATTACGACTATTATCAACCAGAGGCATTCATTCCGTCCTCCAACGTATATATTGAAAAAGATCTCTCTATCAATGAAGAGATTGAAAAACTAAGGTTAAGTGCGACTTCGTCGCTCCTTACCGGAAGACGTGATGTGATTGTCATCGCTTCTGTATCGTGTATCTATGGTATTGGCAACCCGGATGAATTTGGTAAAAATGTGATTAAGCTTAAGGTTGGTGAAACTATTGCGCGAAATCGTCTTTTGTTTGGGTTGGTGGACATCTTATACAGCCGCACTGAACTCGAGTTCAAGCGTGGCACTTTTCGTGTTAAGGGCGATACTGTTGACGTCTTTCTTGCTTACGCTGATTATGCCATCCGAATTTATTTCTGGGGTGATGAAATTGAATCCATTCAACGCATTGATCCATACAACGGAAAAAAAATATCCGATGAAAAACTTGTTACCATATTTCCGGCAAATCTTTTTGTAACGGGAAAAGATTCCCTTCACCTAGCCATCCGCGAAATCCAGGATGATATGGTAGCACAGGTAGGCATGTTCGAAGGAGAACTGCGACACCTTGAAGCAAAAAGGTTAAAGGAGAGAACGGAATTCGACCTCGAAATGATGAAAGAATTGGGATACTGCTCGGGTATAGAGAACTATTCGCGTTATTTCGATCGCAGACAACCTGGCGCAAGACCTTTTTGCCTGATTGATTATTTTCCCGATGACTTCCTGCTGATCATTGATGAGAGCCACGTTACCGTTCCACAGGTTCGTGCCATGTGGGGTGGCGACCGTTCCAGAAAAGTGAACCTGGTTGACTTTGGATTTCGCCTACCCTCTGCGTTGGATAACCGCCCACTTACGTTCAATGAATTTGAAAGTTTGATTAACCAGGTTGTCTATGTAAGTGCAACACCGAGTGAATACGAACTGCGTAAATCTGAAGGTATTGTTGTGGAGCAGTTGATAAGACCTACCGGATTGCTTGATCCGCAAATCGACGTACGACCAAGTAAAAATCAAATTGATGACCTGCTGGAAGAAATTGATGAGCGTGTAAAAAAACAGGAACGTGTGCTCGTTACAACATTAACAAAGCGCATGGCCGAAGAACTGACGAAATACATGGACCGCGTGGGTGTGAAGTGCCGATACATTCATTCGGAAGTACAAACCCTCGACCGTGTTGAATTGCTGCGGGAACTGAGACTTGGTGTGTATGACGTTTTAGTGGGTGTAAATTTACTTCGCGAAGGACTTGATCTTCCGGAGGTTTCACTTGTTGCCATCCTTGATGCAGATAAAGAAGGTTTTCTTCGTAACCAACGCTCACTTGTACAAACCATAGGACGCGCAGCGCGTAATGAAAACGGAAGAGTGATCATGTATGCAGATTCTGTTACGGACTCAATGCAACAAGCTATTGAGGAAACAGATCGCAGGCGATCCATTCAGATCGAATACAATAAAGCGCACGGTATTACACCGAAGACAATCATCAGGTCGAAAGAGGCCATCATGGGACAAACAAAAGTTGCCGATTCTAAAAAGTCCGGGAAGAAATATTATGTTGAAAGTGAAGAAACCACATTGGCAGCAGATCCGGTGGTCGCATACTTAAGCAAAGACGAACTAACAAAAATGGCTGACCGTACCCGTAAGGCAATGGAGAAAGCAGCAAAAGAACTTGAATTCATGGAAGCCGCGAAACTAAGAGACGAGTATATGGCTTTGCAAAAACTTATCGAAGAGAAAGTGTGATTGGTTGAGTTGTGGCTTTAAAGCGTTTTCAATAAGCTGCAAGCTACAGGCTACAGGCTACAAGTTGTTTTCGATCATTTATAAGTTTTCGATTAACAGCGTAATTTTGCACCCCTAAATTATGGTTACAAGTTCACTTCCGCTAGGCGTTTTCTAAAGCATCCATCGCCGTCTTATCACCGAGTTGTTCGGCTAATCCGATAAGAAGACCTTCTGTGCCACGAACGTAGCAGAGGCGATACATGTCCTCATACTGAACGACTTCTCCAACAAGCTCAGCTCCGTGCATTATCAGTCGTGATACCAGCTCATCGATATTGTCAACTCTGAACATGATGCGTAAATAGCCGAGCGAATTCACTGGAGCAGTCCTATGGTCTGAAATGGTTGTTGGTGTTAGAAACCTGGAAAGCTCTAAACGGCTATGTCCGTCGGGAGTAACCATCATAGCAACTTCTACGGACTGATTGCCAAGACCAGTTACACGTCCAGCCCATTCGCCTTCCACCATGCCGCGTCCTTCAAGTTTAAGTCCTATTTCTGAAAAGAAAGAAATTGCATTATCGAGGGATTCAACCACAATCCCAACATTGTTCATTTCAAGTAATTTACCTTTTGTCATCGTGATTTTCTTTGCAATGTTTTAGTCCACTATGTCATTAATTTCTACTGCTCTGTCGTTGTAACGATTGTTATAGCTTTGTATTATGACGTGCTTTCCTTTTTAAAGTCTCAAATCCATTCGCTTTACAAAAATTAATCAGTTTGTCCTTATGCGTCTCTGAGTCTAGAACGAATTTGAATTCTGTTACTTTGCCTCCGTATCGAATTCTCATCAGATTATCATTTCCGTTGTGAGCTTGATAGAATGCTGTCCTCTGATTAATCGGTTGTCCCTGATAACCTACAATCAGTATCTGAACATCCTTCTTATCCTTAATTTCCAATTTTTCCTTCCCTATGGAAATCGAGTCCTGGGTTAACTTGAGTGATAATGGTCTGTGTCCTATTGACGGCAGTCGCCCGGACATTGTGATTCTCCCGATTATTAACGCTCCATAGCCAATTAACAAAAAATGTAATGTGTAGTCAGCATCCAATAAATATAGAAGAACGCCAATCAGAGAAATCAGGATGCCAATGTAAAATGGTCGTTCCTTATTGACCTTTAAATTGTTGGTCTTTATTTCGTTCTCTTTAAAAATGTATGTAGAGAATTCGTCCACTGAAAATGCTATCACAATAGATTATAAACCGTAGCCCACATAGTTAAACTTTGTCAACCGTTGATCATAAAATTACCTGCGAAAGTTGATAAACTACCACCATAAGGTTCTCGTATTACTTTTTAGTTGCTGGCGCAACCATTGTTTGAACGGCAAGCCACTGGTCATTATCCTTAATAAATACTGTCGCGGACACTTCATAATTACTAAAAGTCTGGCCTTTCCAAATTCCTGAACTTGTTCCCTTCGCCATTACAAGACTGGTATTACCAAAGTTTCTCACATCCAATATTTCAAAATCCATTTCGGTGTGAATCAATTCACCACGCTCGACAAGTCGCAAGAACATTTCCTTCGTAGTGATATTCCCGTCTCCCGAAAAGATTATCCACTCGTCAGACATAAATTTCGCCATAGCGTTAACATCGTTTTTCACAATGGCTTTATTCCATTCAAGTTCGATGTGTTTTACTTCTTCTTCCACGGGTTACAGATTTAATTGTCCTCCAATATCAATGTGCTTCAAATAACTCAGGCGGTATGCCAGTACAATTTGTTCAGTTCGTTGTTCATTCGGTTTTTGTCGGTTCATAATAAAGAATGACTGAACCGCCGCTAAATATTTTAGTCTTTATGAGTTTAAGCATAATTTTTTCGCTAATATTTTTAAATAACGGCAAACCACTCCCTGCAATAACAGGATGAACACAAAGTTGATATTCGTCTATTAAATTAAGTTTCGTCAAAGCCACAATCAGGCTCGGACTGCACACAAAAACATCTTTACCCGATTGTTGTTTGAGTTCCAAAACTTCATTCTCAAGGTCCTGGCTTGCTAACTTCGCACTTTTCCAATCTACACTTTTCAGTGTGCCGGAGAAAACAATTTTCGGGCTGTTGTCTATTGCCACTGCAAAGTCGTCCATTGCTTTATCGCCTGTGGGGTTTTCCAGGACGGTTCTCCAGAATTCCATAAGCTGGTAGGTTATCCTGCCATACAGAGCAACACCAGCACTTCTCAACAAATCAGCGTAATGCTGATGTATTTCTTCGTCGGGCACGCCAGAGGTATGGTCACAAAACCCGTCAAGCGTCATATTCATTGCAGCAATTACTTTTTTCATATTTTATTTTTTCTATGGGTTTGGTGGTAGCATACAATGACCGATAATTCTTGTGCATGCCACGTAATCCTTTTCTTATAAATTTAAATTAAAATAAAAATACTGCATACATTGTCGTTTCATTCAGGCTCATCAATAACATCGGTTATAAACTTATTCCATACCCCTTAAAATCCACAACAGCTCCAGATCAATTAATCTCCTTCATATTAAAAAATCCTTTCCGATGGCAGAAATAATTCCTTGAAAAACAATCGTATAAGGGTGTCGCAAAACCAACATCGAACCTCAGACATCGAACTTCAAACACTTTCGAAATCTCGTCGTTATCGATGTCACGTTGAAATTTGTTTCTGCTATTGAGTAGTTTTTCTCCGTTGTTCCGGGGGATCCTTCTGCATGCTTTGTGCAAAGCACATGCGCGCATCAGGATGACGGTAACAAGAGGGGGAAGAGCTGCGAGCCGTGAGTTTGATGGGCAGGAGATTAAGTATTTGGCGATAGCCTTCGAATTCTGTTGCTAATCGGTCTTCAAGTTGCGTTTGATAATCGCATGAAGGTTTGGCAAACCACATCGAACTTCAGACATCGAACTTCAAACAGTTTCGAAATCTCGTCGTTATCGATGTCACGTTGAAATTTGTTTCTGCTGTTGAATAGTTTTTTTCCGTTGTTCCGGGGGATTCTTCTGCATGCTTTGTGCCGAGCACATGCGCGCATCAGAATGACGGTAACGAGAGGGGCGGTGAATAGCTGCGAGTTGCGAGCTTCGAGTGTGTTTGGCAATAATTTAAAGGCCTTCGACAACTCATAAGTTTTCGCAAACCAAAAACCTCAAACCTCAAACCTCAAACCTCAGACATCAAACGTCAAACCCTCAATCCTGAAACATCGCGCGCTCCTCGATGAACCGGATCAACTGTTCTGCCATTTTTTTGTTGTCATCTCTCCTGGGATGACCGGGCTTATTGGTGTAGGGGAAAAATATAGTGTGAATTTTTTTGTCGTTAAGTTCTTTTACGGCGGTCTCCACATAACCTGGCCATGGTGAACCTGCTTTCGTAGCGTCCATGCTCCCGAGTGCACAAATGATGTTGGCTGACGGATAAACATCCCGAATCTTTTTCACGAAAGATTTATAGGCGGAAATGATTTGTTTTCCATCGGGTGCTTTATTACCAAAGCGTGCTTTAAAAGAAGGATGGTCGGGCATGTTCACAAGCCATGAATCGTTTTGCAGTAAGTTGATCACGACGACCTGTGGTGTAACGGAATTAAAATTCCATTTTGAATCCGGATC
This sequence comes from Ohtaekwangia sp., assembly GCA_035628875.1. Classification (GTDB taxonomy): domain Bacteria; phylum Bacteroidota; class Bacteroidia; order Cytophagales; family Cyclobacteriaceae; genus Ohtaekwangia. Next base: position 6,009 of record DASPIZ010000122.1, read on the forward strand.
TTCTGGGTTAAGTCTGTCGTACAATTCAGGCATGATCAATGGAAACCAGCTTACCGTAATTCCAATTCCGGATTTTACGGTACAATAGAGGTCTGCGTTAAAATGGCGTGCTGCGCGTGCTGCATACGTATAATAGTTGTTGGTATTCAGACTGTCAGGGGAATCGCCTCCCGTTGTATCATCTATTGCGTATCCCGCTGTGATAGAGTTACCATAAAATTCAATAACCCTTTTGTTAGGAGCAGGAAGTGGTAATAACTCTGCTTCGGAAAGTTCAATACCATAAAACCAGGTGCTGCCCTTATCCCATTCGTTTCTTTTAATCAATTCTACCGTATGTTCTCCCGGCGGAAGTCCTGAAGCAAGTGTATAATGTTTTCGCACTGAATCTACACTGATATGGCGTATGCTATCACCGTCAATCACGACGTTGAAATAATTCTTACCATGTGCATCTTTCATGATGGCTTTTACTTCCTGTCCGGAGAACCGCATCAGCACAGAGGTACCCGACCAATAAATTTCGACCGAATCTGCAGTACGCAATACACGCCCAGTGATTCGAATATTTTCATCCGAAGGAAGAACAAAATCCGATTGTTGAAGACTTGTTGCCGCGGGCGTACAGGACGACACAACAAGTATAAAAAGCAGGTGAAGAATTCGCATCATTACGTTTTATTTGAATACCATAATTTAGGCAATTTAAGTAATGCCGCTCTCTTAAAATAAATCAATCGAGTCTTTCACATAACTTCTTCAAAGCTATTGCAATCTCATATCTCGTACCTTGTACCTTCTGACTCGGACCTCCCCTCGGACTTTCCCTCCCAGGCATATCATTTTTAATCTGTCTTGACACAAAATTTCACTACTATGAACAAAGTATATTACAGAGGCATGGCCTATGATTATGAAATCGCTGAGTTGGCTGGAAACCGTGTTTTTGCATTATATAAAGACGGCCAGCTATTAAGATTTGTGAAGGATGAAGATCTGGACATCCGCTCACGGGTAAGCTGGATCTTAGATGCTTACTACAACACTTCAAAATCCTCATTACAATCTGAGGTGCTTAATTAGAGTGTGGATCAAAATCTACACTCTAATTAAAATGCGTACAGAACTTTAAATCCCTTCCTTTTAATAGAAATTAATGGGACCATTTGTTTTAGTCTTTCATGAACAAACGGGTATTGATTTTTAGTGCTTCCTTTGCATGAAGCCTCTGATACTTTTGATATTGCTCACCTCCTCAGTGATGGCCGAGGCACAACGCCCGCACCCTACCATTGTCGGACAATCGGAGTTGGATACAAACGAGGAAGAACCAATCACCATCCGGTTGTCGCATCTGCGTGTTTACGATCGTGACGATTTTTTTTATCCATGGGGATTTACACTTACAATTTATCCTGGCGAAAATTATAATTACGACGGATTTACGGTTACCCCCGCCACAGACTTTACCGGAATATTGAGCGTAAATGTTTCGGTAAACGATGGCAGACACGAGAGCGACGTGTATGGGTTAAAGATTACCGTAAATCCAGTTAACGATGCGCCGGTAATCACCAGTCAATCGGAAATCCAAACGATTGAAAATAAATCGTTAGCATTATCTCTTGCTCAGCTTAGCGTTACAGACGCGGATGATAATTATCCTGATGGTTTCACCTTAATCGTTAACAGTGGAACGAATTACGTCGTGAATGGAACTACAATAACCCCTGCACCAAATTTTGTAGGAAATCTGAATGTTTCGGTAATGGTTAACGATGGAACGGTTAACAGCAACGTGTATACATTAAAAGTTGTTGTTATCAGCGCAAACAAAACACCCGTTATCACAGGGCAAACTGCATTAACAACACCAAGAAATACACCTTTGACTATTGGGTTAACACATCTTACTGTCAGCGACCCTGACAGCGATTATCCCGACGATTTTAAACTTTCCATTTACAATGGAAAAAACTATTCCGTGTCGAATGACCAGATTATTCCGGCAAACAATTACGCGGGGATACTTACCGTTCCTGTTGCTGTTAATGACCGTCATACCACGAGTGCAACATTCAACCTTAAAGTTACTGTTACGGATGAACTGCAAATTACAGGTCAGGAAGTAGCAGCCATCGCTGAAGAAGAATCTTTCAAAATTACCCTCAATCATCTGCATGTGTATGATCCCAATAATCAATATCCGAAAGATTTCCGCCTTCGCATATTGGATGGGGAAGACTATACCTATGACGGCGCAAAAGTAATTCCATCCAAAAATTACTCCGGTACCCTGGGTGTGGTGGTCACCATTTCAAATGGCGATGATACAAGTGATCCATTTACGTTCATCATTACCGTGACACCGGTAAATGATCCTCCTGAAATAGAAAATTTTATTACGCAGGCGATACGCTACAACCCCAATACAGGACCAATCAATGTCTTGAAAGAACCAATTGTAATCGATATTGATGATAAAGTTTTAACTGTAGCAGAAATTGCCATTCAACCGGATGGTTACGAACGCGGATTTGAAGATTTAACTGTAGATGCAGAAAATATTCAGGCAACCTTTGACATGCAAACCGGTATCCTAACATTGAATGGAAATGCATCACTGTCTGAATATGCCACTGTATTAAATACCATTCAATATGAATACAACTATATGGAAGGCGTTGAACCAAATAAAACCAAAACGCTTTCGTTTAAGCTTTTCGACGGAAAGGACCACAGTGAAACGTATGAGCGAAAAATAAACATGACGGAAGCCGTGGATCTCGACATACCTACCGCATTCACACCGAATAACGACATGGCAAATGATACATGGAACATTAAATTACTAAAACCGAGTGATCGTTTCAACGATACAATCATTCGCGTGTTTTCGAGAAAAGGGATGCTGGTATATGAATCAAAGGGCTTCGATAAGCCATGGGATGGCCGATACAATGGCGAATTTCTACCACCGGATACCTACTTCTATACCATCGACTTTAATCTTACGTCTTCAACCGATAACCTGAGGGGTGTCGTTACCATTCTTCGATAAAAATCCTATCACATCTTTTTTCGTTTCTGCTGTTGTGGACGCAACCTGCCTAACCTGGACCGTTGAACTACTTCAATCGATTTTCTTATTCGGCTGTCAAGGTTTTTTACAACACTCAAGTACTGTTCAAGACTTTGTTTTTTATAGGTAGTATTACCCCGTAAACTTTGATGTGTTTTGTCTTCCAACGAAAGTGTCGTCTCAAATTCTTCAGGGAGATCTACGCGTTCTGTTTCCATTAATGTAAAGACCAATTTCACAGTATCGCCAGGTTTGATGTTAGCCATCTTTCGCAACGTAGCGCCTACCGGAAAGAATCGATTCCCATCTTTCCTATGTTGAATGGCCATGGAAAACGGCGTACCATTAATCAATCCGTTAACTTTATGTTTCCCCTTTGGCAGTTCTAAAATGATCGGTTTTGGAATAAACACGACGGCATTGATAAAACTAATCCTGACTTCCTCAAGTACACCGGTGAATGTAAATTTTCGCTTCATAAGCATAACGCTGGTCTAAGATAAACAAAGATAAACTAAGGCTAGCACTCTTCATGCGGACGCCAAAATTGAATCAGGCACGAAAAACTCAAGCAAGCCATGCAATAGTTCAATTCTTACAGATGCCGGCTTCTTCATCTCAATACGCTCATCATCAACATGCGCTTCTGATCCATCCCAAAAAATTTCAACTTGTTTAGCTTTTAATGTCGTAAAGACACTTGGCATTTCTCTGCCTTCCAGTTTATTGCTAACATATTCTGCAAAAGCATCACGTTCGCCTTCGGTGATCAGTATGATTTCAAAAACGCCATCGCCCGGATCGGCCAAAGGTGCAAGTTTGAGATTTGGTCCAATGGAAGAAGTATTCATCACTTCTACTAACAAATAGCTGCCATCGTGATGAACGCCATCCAGGATTAGCTTACAGTACGTGGGATCAGCATTTTTAATGAGTTTTAAAAGTAACGTAAGGGCTGTACGCAAACTTTTTTCCGGAGTATCAATATCGTCTTCCGGTTGGTTTTTCATCTGCTCCATTAAGATTGGAAAAATGCCATAACCAAAGCTCTCCAGGAAAAAATGACTCTTCGGTACGCCAAACAATCGGCCAACATCAAATTTTTTCAGATGCTTTTTCGTCCAGCTGTGTATGATTTCGATTGGTTCGCCTGTTATCCCCAAGGTTCGCGCGATATTATTCGCTGTACCGAAAGGCAATAATCCGATCGGTAATTTTTTATCCAGTAGTTTTTTGTCTAACAACTCGCTGGCTACTTTCCGTACAGTTCCATCGCCACCTGCCAAAATGATAAAGTCGGTTTCTGATGACTCAATTTTTTCCCAGCCTTTCTTTTTTGTGGATGAATAGCTACATCCAAAGCCGGCTGAATGAATAAGTGTGATGAGATCTTTCTTTCCTAACTCACCTTCACCAGCGCCTGGGTTATGCAATACTTTGGCATATCTCATATTCAAATAATTGGGTTCATCGTTTTATACTTATGGATTATTTTTTAGGCAAGTGCTGAATCGCTTATACATCGGCTATAGTTGCCTTCATCATTATACTATTAACATACCAGCAGTTTAAACTGGAATAAGAATGTATACAATAGCTGTATATAATGATTGTGTAACCAAAGAAATGTTATGAGAATACTAGTAACTAATGATGACGGTATCTATAGTCCGGGCATAGCCGCCCTGGCAAAAGTGGCCAGCCGATTTGGCGAAGTGAGAATCGTAGCGCCCGATGTAGAACAATCTTCCATGGGGCATGCCATCACCGCATCGCGTCCTTTGTTTTACAAAAAATCTCCGATAAGTTTTGAAGGCATTCCTGCATATCGTGTAAATGGTACACCCGCAGATTGTGTGGCGCTAGGCTCACATCTTTGGGACAAAACTGATATCGTGCTTTCCGGAATTAACATGGGATTAAACCTTGGAAATTCGATGTGGCACTCAGGAACGTTGGCGGGTGCGAAACAAGCTGTCCTTCTGGGTATGCGAGGAATTGCGCTAAGTACACCAGCAGGAAAGACAGAGCCTGATTTTGCTTCACTTGAAAAATATGTTGAACAAGCGCTTTCGTTATTGTTTGATAGCCCGGAGTTAACGTTAATCAATGTGAATTTCCCTGTCAATCCGATCGGGCTAAGATGGACCCGTCAATCGGTACGGTTATACGATGGTAAGGTGGTTCCCGGAACCGATCCGATGGGCAGGAAGCACTATTGGTTTACTGTTATTCCCCTCGAACCGGCAGAAGAAGGTACTGACCGATGGGCTGTTGAACAAAATTATGTAAGCATAACCCCGCTTCGCCTTGACCTTACAAACGAAGCTGAACTTCACAAGGCATTGAAAAAAGAACCTGTTTAATTTCCAGTTAACAAATACAAAAAAAGAGACTGCCTTTACAAACAGTCTCTTTTGCTTATTTCCCAATGAAGGCGAACTTATACAAGTTCGTTCATCTCTCGTCCCTTAGTTATTATTATTATTATTCTTTACCACGTCTTCTGCAGCCTGTGCCATTTCAAGGTGATGTCTAAGTGTTGGTACTTTACCGGCAGCCCACGCTTTTATATCAGCATCGTTACCGTCCTCAGCCTGTTTTTCAAATAAGTCAATTACATCTTTATGATCCGATACCATAAAATCGATGTAATCCTTGTCAAATTCTTCACCTGTTTTTTCGGAAAGATCGGTATACTTCTTTTGATGTTTATCACTTAACGCAGTTGGTAGCGTAATGTTCTTTTGAAGGGCGAGTGCTTTCAACTCGTCATTGGCCTTGGTGTGATCGTCGACCATCATCTGAGCAAATTTTTTCACCTCGGGCGAAGCACCATTTGTCGCCGCTAACTTACCAAGCTGGACTTCTAACATTCCACCGTCCGCTGCTTTTACTGCAAAATCAGTATCCTTCTCCAGGTTAGACTCTTCGAATTTTTGTTCGTTTTGCTCTTCAGCAACTTCAGTAGAATCTTCTTGCTTGTTCTGGTTACCGCAAGATATAAATGCCACGGAAAATGTGGCCATAATAAATAATGTGCATAATTTTTTCATATCCAAAAAGTTTAATTTAAGTAAGGATATTAAAAACTAATGCCATCAGCTTGTTTTCCATCGGCCACCCAACTACAACTCATAAAACTCCTGTAAGGAAGCAAAATAAATTGAATTCCAACCGTCCACAATCTCGTCATAATCATGGTCCGGAATATTGGTATGCCGCAGTTCCACAGAGGTTTGGTTATCCTTTGCATGAAGTTTAATGGTAACAATAGAAGGCTCTTCCTGATCGCCAAAATACCATTGTTGTACAATCATTTTATCCTTCTCAAACGCAATATTTTTTCCAACAATGCTACCATCCCACAAGGAAAATTCAGCTCCGGGTACCGCTGACATCTCTGCTTTTGCACCCGTCCACAATTGAATTGTAAGCGGATGTGTAAGCGCCAGATATACTTCGGATGGTTGCGCTGCAATACTGTAATATTTCTTAAAATCTTTCATTGCTTCAAATGTGTGCGTTGTTCTAAAAACTTCCTAATGAAATAAAATTCTTAAGCAGTTTCGGGATCCATATCAAAAAAAACAAAATATAAGATCAACGGAAGTTTGATTTAAGGTCAACATTCAGGTTCATCCGAGCATAGTTTCACGAAAGATTCCGAACTCAACCAAGCTTCAATGATTAAAATCCCTTAACATTGTGGTTTAAGACATAGAAAACATGCTGATCTCATATATAATAATCGGACTCACCGTAGTGGTGAGCATGGCAGCTTTCAATAATCCGACACTGATGCGTAAGCTCATCATGAATCCCTATATGGTTCACCATCACAAACAATACTATAGATTTATTACTTCTGGTTTCATTCATCAGGACCACATGCACCTGATCTTTAATATGATCTCATTTTATTTTTTTGGAACCATCACAGAACAGTTATTCGGTTATGTATTCGCTGACCTGGGTGGGCTCCACTTTATTGCGCTGTATATTCTGGCCATTGGAATCTCGGATATGCCAAGTTTTTTCAAACATAAACTAAATCCGGCATACAATTCATTAGGAGCCTCCGGTGGGGTTTCAGCGGTTATCTTTGCTTTCATCCTATTTTTACCTACAGAAAAAATTTGTCTTTACTTTGCGCTTTGTGTTCCCGGTTTTATCCTTGGTGGTTTGTATCTGGTCTATTCTTACTGGCAGGGAAAAAAATCAAGTGATAATATTAATCACGACGCACATTTATATGGTGCATTGTTTGGCTTGCTCTTTTGCATTGTGCTTTATCCGGCATCGGTCTCGCTTTTTATCAAGCAACTCGCCGACTGGCGCTGGGATCTGTTCTGATCATTTTGCTAAAACAGGTTGCAGTGCTTTCTGCCAGATCGCATATCCCGCTTCGTTGATGTGAAGGTCGTCGGAGGTAAACAATTCTTGTCGCGGGGTTCCTTCCGGCGACAACATCGGCGTGTGTATATCGACATAATGCGCCTTTTTCATTCGCTCTATTTTCGATTTAATTAATGCGTTGGCGGCCATGATTTGCTTCTCAAACTGCAAACGCTTCGGACTTGGCTTTATCGATACAAATATTATCTTGACACCCGGTAAATAGCTGCGTACTATCTTTACAAAGGTATCAAATCGCTCTCCGGTTTCCTCCGGAGATACGCCAGACGCAATATCGTTGTCACCACAATAAATGACAACCTGTTTTGGTTTGTAAGGAAGTACAATAACATCTGTATACCGTATCAGATCATTGAATGTGGATCCACCAAATCCGCGATTAATAATTTTATATTTTGGGAAATTTTGCTTAAGGTCGTTCCACATTCGAAAGGATGAGCTACCTACAAAAAGAACAGCATTTTTTGGTGGCGCCGAGATGCTGTCCTGTCTTTTGAACGCTTGAATTTCTTCAATAAAAGGTTGACCATAAACTATGGAACTGATAAAAATAAATATTATTAAAAGCGGCAGTTTCATCTTAGTCCGGGAATGTTGATAACACACAAGATGATAACTTCCCAGGATAAAATGAAGACAACCTGTTTCTTTTTTCATTCGATCCAATGTCGTTAGGTGCAACGGATTCTATCAGAAGCAAAATGGCATTGTTTTTTATTTCCTGTTTGGTATGGTTAAACACCGATCTTCAAGAAAAAAATGGGTTATTCTAATTGCAATACTGGTGGCGTTGGTCATTGCGATCCGCATTGCACTACCTTATGTCATTCTTCATTATGCAAATAAAACCCTGGCCACCATGGATGGCTACCGCGGCCATATTGATGATATTGATTTGGCAATAATCCGCGGTGCATACAATATCGACAGCATCTATTTGAACAAATATGATTCGTCATCTCAAAGGCAAACACCTTTTTTTGCGGCGAAAACCATCGACTTATCCATTGAGTGGCAGTCTCTGTTCAAAGGTTCCATTGTGGGTGAACTGGAGTTTGGGCAACCCATGTTGCGTTTTACCAAGGACAAAGTTGAACCTGATCAGATCAAAAAAGACTCGACCGATTTTAAAAAATTACTGGAAGATTTCATGCCGCTGAAAGTAAACCGCTTTGAAGTCATCGGGGGCAAAATTCAGTATATCGACGAATTTTCAAATCCGCCGGTTGATGTTCAATTATCGAACACACATATAGTGGCGTTGAACCTTAGAAACGCGTACGACAGCAGTAGTGTCTTACCGGCATCCATTAATGGATCTGCTGACGTATACGAAGGAACAATCGATTTTGCCATGAAACTTAATCCATTGGCCGATGCTCCAACGTTTGACATGAACGCTGAAATAAAAAACACCAATCTTGTGAAGCTTAATGATTTCTTTCAGGCTTACGCGAAAGTTGACGTTAATAAAGGAACATTTGGTCTCTATACGGAAGTTGCGGCTAAGGAAGGATTCTTTAACGGATATGTAAAACCGATATTGAAAGACATCTCCATCGTTGGAAAGGAAGATCGTGACGACAATGTGTTTCGCAAATTATGGGAAGGCTTTGTTGGTACTGTAGGTCAGCTCTTTGAAAATATACCGAAGGAACAAGTGGCAACAAAAATTCCCTTGAAGGGTGAGATTAAAGATCCGAAAGCCAACATCTGGTATACAATTTCAAACATTTTGCAGAACGCCTTCATCCAGGCCTTGCAACCTTCCATCGATCATGAGATCAGCCTTTCCGCAGTGGATGATCCGAAAGACGACAAAAAAACCTTCCTCGAAAAAGTCTTTGGCGGCAATGACAAGAAAGACAAGAAGAAGGATGAAGACAAGAAGGATGATGAGGATAAAAAGAAATAGGAGAAAAAGAAATAAAACTCAACTACTTCTTTTATGTCCGCCCAATTATCCGTAGGATCATAATCGTGAAAGTCATCGATCAACGCGGGATGCTTTGATGCGCGCGACACAATTTGCGAGACCACGGAACTGGTGATACGAAGCCTTCCATATGTGACCTTTCAATGCCGTCTTAAGTTCAGGCTGCTTATCCAATCCACCTTGATACCACTCGCCATATTCATGATCGATAAGGTACATATCGACATACGCCCAAAGTTGTTCAAATTTATCATAATACCTGTGCCTATCCGAAGGGAATAAGGTTGCCATCAGTGATAACGTATTCAGTCCCTCAGCCTGCGCCCACCAGTTTTTTGTAGGATGGGTGATCGTTAACGCCGCAGAATCCTTAAAATAATATCCTCCATCGTAAAAACCGCCTAGTGGTTCGTCCCACCCATTATCCAACGCATGGTCAACCAGTCGTTTCGCAACGGTAAGGGTAACAGTGTCAGCCTTAAGTCCCAGCACATGGGATGCTTCCAGCATCAAATAAGCGATCTCTACATCATGACCAAAAGATACGTGATCCAGATGATGATGCTTTTCAATTACAGCATGCGATGAATCACGGAAGGATACGGGAGTCCAATCGGGTTGGAAGAATAATACCATGTAACCTTGAGGTTGCACAATACTATCCCGAATAAGAAACAGCATTTCTTTCAAACGTTCTCGTAGCAGAGCGTCTGGCCAAACCTGATATAATTCGGTGAAGGCCTCCAGTAAATGAATTGAACTGTTCTGATCTTTGTATCCGGTTTCTGCTGTGCTTCCAATGGTGTGTTCACGTACGATTACGCCACCATCGCGCCTGAGGTGTTGATAATATCCATTATTAACTGAATCATAACTGTGTTTTTCCAACCACCTAAACGCTTTCCTGGCCAGGTTAAGCGCTGCTGTATCGCGCGAAGCTGCATAATATGCCGCCAAACCATAAATGCCAAAAGCGTTTCCGTATGCCGTCTTTTCAGGTGTTTTAACATTGCCCTGGCGATCTGTCAGGGTATAAAAGCCACCGTATACGTTGTCCCACATCTTGTCTTTCAAGAAGCGAAAACCATGTGAGGCGCAAGTCTTGTATGTTTGGACTTCCGGATATAACAACCACGCCTTTGAACTTGTCCACACATGACGCGATTGAGTTACTACCATTTTATCCTGCGAAGGGGTTGGCATAAAATCATAGGTAAACGAACTTAGAAACCCACCGTATTCCTGGTCCATGGCTTTCGGGTACCACACGTCAAGAATTTCGGCCTTCATGGAATGTTCCATATCTTTCAATAGATCGGCAGAAGCAGTAACCGGATGATTTTCTTTTGCACAGGCGGAGACAAGTGCAGCAATTGCATAGACTAACAAATAATGGCGTGGCGTCTTCATAGCTTAGTGAAAACTGCAATATACAGCAAGCAACTAACCCTTTGTGTAAAAATAAAAAGACTGCTCTTTTTGAGAACAGTCTTTTTAAAATTACCGATGATATCTCAATACGGGTTTGCTTTTTTTGATTCTTGCTCCGCTTGCTTCACACCTTCACCAGCACGGGTACTACCCACCGGACCTTTTTGACTGGCATCCTTAGACGCTGTTTTAAGACCTTCGGCAATCCGTCTGCCATATTCGGGGTCGCACTTCGTAAATAAAGAGATCATTTTATCCTGAATGTGCTTTTGAACCGGTGCTAGCGTATTTGTAAGGTTTAGAATCAGGTCCTCACGTTCCCAATCTTCCAAGGCCCTGAACCTTTCACCAGCTTGTTTGAAATCATTGGTGCGGGAAATTTTCTCACGAACAAGGTGTGCATTATAATGTGGTGTATGATCCTTTCCTGCCTTAGCCGCTTCCTTTAATCCGTTTAACGATGATGGTTCATAATTAACATGTGGATTTTGTCCTTTGGCAGTATCGACATGATAAGTCATCTGTCCATCGCGTTGATTTGTAGCAACAGCTCTCTTCGCTGCATTAATGGGGAGCTGAAGATAATTAGGTCCGACGCGATAACGTTGCGTATCTGAATAGGAAAATGTTCTTCCCTGCAGCATTTTATCGTCAGAAAAATCCAGACCATCAACCAGCACACCTGTGCCAAACGCAGCTTGTTCAACTTCAGCAAAATAATTCTCCGGATTCTTATTCAACGTCATTTTACCAACAGGTAAGAAAGGAAATTGATCAACAGGCCAGATCTTTGTATCATCCAGCGGATCAAAATCCAATTCAGGATGGTCATCGTCACTCATGATCTGGACGCACAATTCCCATTGGGGATATTCACCACGTTCAATCGCATCATATAAATCCTGTGTAGCATGATTAAAGTTTTTTCCGACGATTTCCTCCGCCTGCTTTTGCGTTAAATTACGAATACCCTGCTGTAGTGGTTCCCAATGGTATTTAACAAGCACAGCTTCTCCTTCATTGTTAACCCATTTGTAAGTATTTACACCCGATCCCTGCATCTGCCGGTAATTGGCTGGAATTCCCCAAGGCGAAAATAAAAATGTAATCATGTGCATAGCCTCCGGTGTACCACTTATAAAATCAAAGATCCGTTCGCCGTCTTGCCGGTTTGTAATAGGGTCCGGTTTAAAAGCATGAATCAGATCCGGAAATTTTATAGCATCGCGAATAAAAAATATCTTCAGGTTGTTGCCAACCAGATCCCAGTTTCCGTCTTCCGTATAAAACTTGGTCGCAAATCCGCGCGGATCCCGAAGCGTTTCAGGCGAATGATTTCCGTGTGTTACCGTAGAAAACCTTACAAAAACGGGCGTTTGTTTTCCCTTTTGCTGAAATAGTTTAGCACGGGTATATTTTGATATAGGTTCATTGCCAACTTTGCCATACGCTTCGAAGGTGCCATGTGCTCCAGCTCCGCGCGCATGCACTACCCTTTCGGGAACACGCTCGCGGTCAAAGTGTGAAATTTTTTCAATGAATTGATAATTCTCCAATGTTGCCGGTCCGCGATTTCCAACCGTGCGAAGGTTTTGATTGTCTGTTACCGGGTGGCCCTGGCGTGTAGTCAATTCGTTAGAACCAGAATCTGGCCCTGTTGTTGCATTTGGTTCTTTTTGAGTGTCTTTCTTTTCTGATTTCATAGTGATAATGGTAAAGAGTAAAAATTTACGGACCGCCAGCCCGCTACGTAGGTTTGAGAAGATAAAAGGTAGATGCAGTGCAAATGCTAAACAGTAATGCCAGCATCGAAATGATCGTCACCTAAAAAAGGGTTTAGCGAAATGGCGGGAAAGGTTCTTACAGTGTAAGTTTTGCCTGACTACTCAAGAAATTTTTAGCGGCGAAAATTTTAAGTTTGACCTGCAATTCCAAATAACATGAAAAAATTGACCCTAGCCTTAATAGCCGTAGCATTCATGATCTATCTGGGTTTTCTCGGCATGGAAAGCAAATCTTCAAGCGGACCATTCTTTATGTTTGTTGGCGTCTGTACCTCCATCGGTCTTACGCTTGACATAGCAAACGTGATCCGTGAAAGAATTCGCAAAGCCAATCTTAAGAAACTAGGCATCAAATAGTTCAAGGTTCAAAGTTCAAAGCTCAAGGTTGGATTTCGAAAACGAGGCGTTATCGATAATGGTTTGAGGTCTCATGTTTGAGGTTTGAGGTTGGTTTTCGAAAACTGATTGATTACCCAGGAACGAATTGGAAAACAACTTGCAGCCTGTACCTTGCACCTTACAGCTTTTCGAGAAAACGTTAAGCTACAAATCAATTAAAGTTATTGCCCAAACAAACTCGTAGCCCGAAGCTTACAGCTCGAAGCTATTCCTAAAAACATCAAAAATCGAAACAACTTACAACTTAAATCCTGTCGCTTGCAGCTTATCGCATACACATTAAGAAACGCAAACTCAATAAGCTATTGACTGATGTTGAGATGATAAACATCACGCATGTTGCGCTCAATTGATGGTATGTTAAAACCACCAGATGTCGGCACTTGTTCCACCAGGTCAAAATGCTGGCACGACTTCGGTAACGCTGAAAATATCAGCAGGAAATTATACATAACATTCTCCGGTACCATCGTCCACGATGGTGCAACGGTAATTTTTTCAGCATGAATTAGTTTAGACCGCGAACCGGAATGTTGGTCTACGAGAAAGGTGGTTCGCCATATCCGGATCAACATGTCTTTCATTTTATTATCCAGGTAACAGTGCACATAAACAAACGAGTCTTCCAGAGTTTCAGCAGCGACTGCCGACAGAATCTCGACGTCTATGGAAGGTTTAATTTTTACCGGTGGCTCAATAATGCCGGGCTTTGCATTATGAACGTTGAAGTTAGGCAGTAATCTTCGGTGAAGCATGTTACAAATTACGATTGTAATAATTGCTAATGCAAATGGCCGTTTGGCCTAAAACGTATCAAGATGTCGGGTAGTCTTACGACAATGCTTTTTTAAATTTTATTTTTTAAAATGAAATTTTAAAGCAGGGAACTGATCGCCTCACAAAGCTGTTTATGCGACATGTTTCCGTTTGTGTTCGTTACATCCAGAAAAATTTTTAAATCTTATACTGGATTTTCCTTTTTTATCTTCATTTGGGTAAGTCGCCTGGAAAAAAATCAAGTCAGGTTGCTTCGGCATGAGAAAATTCATTTTCAACAGCAGCTCGAATTGCTGTTCGTTTTTCACTGGATGCTGTATGCTTTGTTTTATATGATTTCACGCTACAAAAGACACAGACATTACATCGCATACCGATATAACCCATTCGAGCTCGAGGCCTACCATCATGACGATGATCAAAATTACCTTCAGAACAGAAAGCGGTTTGCCTGGATAAAATACATTCAGCCGTTTCGGGAAACTTTGTTGAAGGACATGACAAAAGCGATTCCGAAAAACAAAAAGATCACCTGGTAGCTTTTCATGGCATGGCATTTTTTATAACCAGGTATAAATAAACATTACCGTTATTGGAATTCACAGAAATCGTAGGTGTCACTGCAGGAGTTTTTACTGCCGTATCTTTACTTCCTCAGCTGATAAAATTGGTGAAGCATAAAAAGGCAGAAGACATTTCACTGTTTTATCTCATCATTCTGCTTTGCGGACTGAGTCTATGGGTTTATTATGGATTCCTTCGCGATGATCTTCCCATCATTCTTACCAATTCGTTCTCGTTACTGCTAAATATTATTACGCTTATTCTGGGCGCCAAATACAAGAAAAAAAATCCATAGATATGGAAGGCCCATCGCTGGTAATTTTAAAAGAAGAACTTGCTTCCCTTAAAGGGAAAAAAATTATGCAGGTCGGGGGTACTGCCAAGCTGGATTTTTCACGTTTAACCAATGCAAAAATCAATCAGATTAACACATGGGGAAAACATTTTCTGTTGGTCTTTAGCGGCTTCACGATTCGAATACATTTTTTGTTATTTGGAAGTTACCGGATTAATGAACGGAAAGACCGTGCGCCTAAATTAACCATTACATGTGGCGGTAAAGAGGTAAATTTTTATAGTTGTGCCGTAACCATCCTGGAAGAAGTACCTGATAAAATTTACGATTGGTCTTGCGATGTTATGTCAGATGCTTGGGACCCCACGAAGGCACGTAAAAAATTAAAACAACTTCCGCATCTCAATGTAGGCGATGCGCTATTGGATCAAACAATATTTGCCGGCGTGGGAAATATTATTAAAACGGAAGTACTTTACCGCATCAAAGTGCATCCGGATTCCAACATTGGTAACCTACCCCCCCGCAAACTTGGAGAATTGATAAAAGAAGCACGCCTCTATAGTTTTGATTTCCTCCATTGGAAAAAAGAATTTATCTTAAGAAAACATTGGCTTGCCTACAAGAAAAAGATATGTCGCCGATGCAACGTGGCCATTCAATTAAAATATACGGGCATAACCAAGCGAAGAAGCTTCTATTGTGAACAATGTCAGGTGCTTTACAACTAAACCAGGCAGGGCAGCGAAGATGCTCTGCTAGTCCGCAGATAAGCTAAAAATCTTTAGACTGTCTTGATGTATTCCAGTGAGTATTTACTTCATTGAAGTATGTATGGGCATTTGTATCGGGCCAATGCGTTTTATCAAAACCCGGAATATCTTTTAAATAATTTTTGTCACGATTAAGTATAAAAATCTCCTTTACGGGATCAATCTGTAATTCCTGGAACGGGATGGCAAATAATTTTCCACCAATTCCCAGGAATGAATCAAATTCAATTACAGCATATTCTATTTGACCATCGAGCAGGTTAACCATGAGGTTGTCAATTTTACCCATGCTTTGGCCACGTGGATTTTCAACCTTATCCCCAATAATTGAAGTCGCTGTCAAGCGCCTTACCGGAACATTCGCATTTGGACCTTCGTGATTCAACCCGGTGGCATTATCCACTTCATAATTTTTCGCATCTGTCGTTTTCATAATTGTCGGTTTAAATTCCACATATTAAGCAATACGCTATACCAAAAAAGAATGATGCCTGTCATGGTTTCAAAATTCATGGTTCAAAGTTCAAAGTTGGTGTTCGATAACGACGGACGTGTGCAATTGTTTGAGGTTTGAGGTTGGTTGATCGATAACAGATGGAATACATATACTGAACAGGGCCTTACTGCTTAGCGTAACTTTGCGGCTCTGCGGCTTTGCGTTTAAGAAACCAGTTTCAAAGTTAAACTTCAACGTTTGTCGTTTCGACAACGAAGGAAGTCGCAAAAGTGTTTGAGGTTAGATGTATGAAGCTTGAGTTGGATCAGTTGGCTCCTTCTGGCTGTTAGTTAAATCAAACAGGAGTGACTATTTTTGAGCTTAAACAAACGATATTTCATGAGTACTTCGCCTGCTTTAAAGCGTGATAAACCGGCACCGGCTGTAAGTCTTGCAGGGCATAAAGCCCCTGTTCCATACCAACCAAAAAATAAGATTCGTATCGTGACAGCCGCAAGTTTATTTGATGGACACGACGCCGCAATCAATATCATGCGCAGGATTATCCAGGCTACAGGATGTGAAGTCATTCACCTGGGTCATGACAGAAGTGTGGAAGAAGTCGTTAATACAGCGATACAGGAAGATGCACAGGCCATTGCCATTACGAGTTACCAGGGCGGGCATAATGAATACTTCCGTTATATGTATGACCTCTTGCAGGAGAAAGGCGCGGGCCACATTAAGATATTCGGCGGTGGTGGTGGTGTTATTCTACCTGAAGAGATCACACAACTCATGGCCTATGGGATTACCCGAATCTATTCCCCGGATGATGGCCGTGCCATGGGCTTGCAGGGAATGATTAATGACCTGATTGAACAAAGTGATTTTCCCATTGGCAATCAACTCGCTAATGAAGTTGACCAACTCAAAAATAAAAATCCGCTCGCGATCGCAAGACTAATCTCTGCCGCTGAGAATTTTTACGATCAGAGCAAAGAAATTTTTGTAGTGGTGAAAGCATTAGCCGAAAAATCAACAGCGCCTGTCCTGGGAATAACGGGTACTGGCGGCGCAGGAAAATCTTCCATTGTTGATGAAATTGTAAGACGGTTTCTCATCGATTTCAAAGACAAGACCATTGGTATTATCTCCGTTGATCCATCTAAACGTAAAACCGGTGGCGCGTTGTTAGGCGACAGAATCCGCATGAACGCTATTAATCATCCCCGTGTTTTTATGCGTTCTCTTGCCACCCGGCAAAGCAACCTGGCTTTGTCTGCATTTGTAAAAGAAGCTATTCTCGTATTGAAAGCCGCTGCTTATGACTTAATCATAATCGAAACATCGGGCATCGGCCAAAGTGATACGGAGATTCTTGACCATAGCAACGTTTCTCTCTATGTGATGACTCCCGAATATGGCGCAGCGACACAGC
This sequence comes from Ohtaekwangia sp., assembly GCA_035628875.1. Classification (GTDB taxonomy): domain Bacteria; phylum Bacteroidota; class Bacteroidia; order Cytophagales; family Cyclobacteriaceae; genus Ohtaekwangia. Next base: position 23,346 of record DASPIZ010000122.1, read on the forward strand.
TTGAAAAAATTGACATGTTGGACTTCGCCGATATCATTGCGCTTAACAAATTCGATAAGCGTGGTGCGCTCGATGCCCTGCGGGATGTCAGGAAACAATTTCAGCGAAACCATCAATTGTGGAATGCAAACATTGATGATATGCCGGTATATGGCACCATCGCTTCTCTGTTTAATGATCCGGGCACAAACCAGCTTTACAAAAAGCTCATGGATACCGTTGCGACTAAAACCGATAGTGCGTTTCATTCCACGTTCGCGGTTACAGGAGAGATGTCGGAAAAAGTTTTCATTATTCCGCCACATCGTACCCGGTACTTGAGCGAGATCGCCGAAAATAACCGGAGCTATGATGTGTGGGTAGACCAACAAAGCGAGGTAGCCCAACAGTTGTATGCACTGCAAAAATCTGTGGCGGTATTACAATCCACCGCAGTGAACGATAAAGAGCGATTGATTACTACGCTGCAGGAACATATTGAAACCTTAAAGCTGCAACTTGATCCAAAAAACTGGAAGCTTTTAGGAAATTGGAATGACAAACGCCATCAGTATAAACAACCACTTTTTAAATTCCAGGTGCGCGATAAAGAAGTTGGCATCGAAACCCATAGTGAATCACTGTCGCATCTTAAAATTCCCAAGGTTTCATTACCACGTTACGAAGCATGGGGAGAGCTGTTGAAGTGGAGCCTTACGGAAAACGTTCCAGGAGAATTTCCATACACCGCCGGAATCTATCCATTCAAAAGAGAAGGTGAAGACCCCACCCGTATGTTTGCTGGTGAAGGCGGACCCGAACGCACCAATCGCCGGTTTCATTATGTTAGTCTAACGATGCCAGCGAAAAGACTATCTACTGCGTTTGACTCTGTGACTTTGTATGGTAACGATCCGGATTACCGTCCGGATATTTATGGCAAAATTGGAAATTCAGGCGTGAGTATTTGCTGCCTGGACGACGCAAAAAAATTATACAGCGGATTTGATCTTGCCAATCCAAGAACATCTGTCTCAATGACCATCAATGGGCCGGCTCCCATGTTATTAGGATATTTTTTAAATGCCGCAATTGACCAGCAATGTGAACGATATATCCATGAAAATGGATTGGAAGAAACCGTTAATAAAGAAATTAACAAAGCATACGAGGGGAAGGAACGTCCTTCTTACCAGGGAAATTTACCGGAAGGAAACGATGGACTCGGTCTCATGCTTTTAGGGGTAACGGGTGATGAAGTATTACCGAAGGAAGTTTACGAAAAAATAAAAGCAGAAACCTTGACAAAGGTGCGGGGTACTGTCCAGGCCGATATACTGAAAGAAGATCAGGCGCAGAACACCTGTATATTCTCCACTGAATTTGCCTTGCGGCTGATGGGTGATGTACAGGAGTATTTCATTCAACAGAAGATCAGGAATTTTTATTCCGTTTCAATATCCGGTTACCACATTGCTGAAGCGGGTGCGAATCCCATCACCCAGCTTGCGTTTACCTTAGCGAATGGTTTCACGTACATTGAGTATTACCTCAGTCGTGGTATGGACATCAATGATTTTGCTCCAAACCTTTCATTCTTCTTCAGCAACGGCATAGATCCGGAATATGCCGTCATAGGAAGAGTGGCGCGCCGACTATGGGCCAAAGCATTAAAGCTTAAATACGGAGCAAATGCCAGGAGTCAGATGCTAAAATATCATATACAGACATCGGGCCGTTCACTGCATGCGCAGGAAATCGACTTCAATGATATTCGTACAACGCTACAGGCATTATATGCCATCTATGACAATTGCAATTCACTGCACACAAATGCTTACGATGAAGCCATCACTACACCTACAGAAGATTCAGTTCGTCGTGCTATGGCGATTCAATTAATCATCAACAAAGAACTCGGGCTCGCAAAGAATGAGAACCCTTTACAAGGTTCGTTTATTATCGAAGAACTGACTGATCTTGTTGAAGAAGCTGTGCTGGTGGAGTTTGACCGTATTACGGAACGTGGTGGCGTACTCGGCGCGATGGAAACAATGTATCAACGTGGTAAGATCCAGGAGGAAAGCCTGTACTATGAAACGCGAAAACATACCGGAGAATATCCCATCGTTGGCGTGAATACATTTCTTAGCTCGAAAGGTTCACCAACGCTCATCCCTAAGGAAGTAATCCGCGCAACAACGGAGGAGAAAGAATACCAGATCAAGATGCTCCGATCTTTACACGCACACCGAGGCGAAAAGGCAAAACAACAAATCACGTTAGTGCAGGAGGCCGCGATTCAAAACAAAAATATTTTTGAAACTTTGATTGAGGCGTGTAAAGTTTGCTCCCTCGGTGAGATTACCCATGCACTCTTCGAGGTAGGTGGACAATACCGGAGGAACATGTAGTTGCTGCACAGCATGCCACAAAGAAATTCGCAATAAATAATGAATTTTTATAGCCACTAAGGCACTAAGACACGAAGAATACCAAGTAACTTAATTTTTCTTTGTGCTCTTATGTCTTAATGGCCTAATATCCCGCCAAGAAATTCACAATGAATAATAAATTTTATAGCCAGTAGAGTAGAAAAGAAGAAGACTAGCGGTAAAGGTAAAGGGTCACCTCATTTTCAGACCTCATCTTCTTCTTCCCCCTCGTCAAACCGTACGTGCAGTTTTCCCGCATACGGCTTTCCTGTATATCATTCATCTCAAGC
>DASPIZ010000123.1:0-4571 GCA_035628875.1 Ohtaekwangia sp.
AAATTCTTCGGTAGCCTAAATAAAATGCCGCGAGGGCAGTGGCGGTCAAAGTTGTAATGTCCATTTGATATCGCAAAAACAACGCTCCAAGAACAACGATCATAATGCCGTCAATCAAAATTGCCGAGATCAAGGTTATCGAATTGTATGTCGAAGGGACTTTCAAAATTTTCCGTTCCGCGCGAGGCTGCGTTTTGTCATTCGTTATTGGAAGGCTCCAGGCAAAAATCACAGATGGAAGCGAAAGTGCAAATAACACGAGGAACACAGTGCTAGCGTTAAAACCATTTAAAAGAAATGGAGTGATAAAAAGTGCCAGCATTGGGCCGGTCTCCTGCAGGCTTTTGGAAAGTCCGAGTGAAAAACCCTGGCGCTTTTGCTGAATAGCGTAGCCGATGGTTCCAATCCTCATCGCTGAGAACGCAAGTCCCCAGCAGATTCTCAGGAATAACCAAATGAAGATCGAATTTGCAAAGGCGTATCCAGCCGTAGACATGAGGGCTATGGTTACTGCAAATATCATGATCATTCGAAGACCATACTTTGCAAAAAGATGCACCATCCATCCATTTGAAATAATGCGAACGAACCGGTTGATGGATAGAAGTACGCCTACCCACACAACCGGAACTCCGACAATATTATTGTTTACAGGCAGGAACGGATATAAGAATGCATCGCCAAAGCTAGCAAAAGCAAGAGCCAGCGATGCAAAGACCGGAGCCTTAATCGTATTTTGATTTATCCACAGCATGCTGCCGCAGTTCCTTTCTTTTTGGGTGTTACTTCAACTCCGCAGCACGCGGAACTGCCACCCCCTACTTCAGTGCTGCAAACTCCTGTTTCCGGCAGATCGAGTTCTACGTCTCTAGCAGCCTCCATATCACCATCAATGGCTGCAACAATTGAACGAACTTGCTCGTAACCGATAGCCATCAAAAACGTTGGTGCGCGTCCATAGCTTTTTGATCCCACGATGTAAAAATCTTTGTCCGGGTGACGAAGTTCCTTTTCCCCGTGTGGTCTTACGGTTCTGCAGCTATGAATGTTAGGATCAATCAACGGAGCAATTTCCGTAACGCTTTCCAGGGATGGATCGATATTTAGTCTTACTTCCCTGATGAAGGAAAAATCAGGACGCGATCCCGTGTTGCTGATAATTTCGTCAATTCCTGGTAGCGCTAGTTTTTGGTTATCCTGAAAACCAACGATTGTTAATCGTGTATCCTTTTTAAGTACCTGCTGAATTTGAAATGGAGTATATACACTAACGCGGTCGTTGTTAACCAATTCTTCAATCTTTATTCCTAATGCTCCCCTGGCGGCAAGTGCATCATCCTCTTGCCCTCCATATACATCGCTGATTTTCTTTTTTCGCAATACCCAGTGTATTTCAGTTTCCGGATACCTTTCCTTCAGCTTATCCAATTCAAGAATAATATTGATTGAAGAGTGACCACTACCAACAACAAGAACGCTTTTGTTTTTGTATCGCTCTTCGTACTGACTTAAGACGTCAGGAATACCGTAGAAGATTCTATCGCTGTTCTCCATTTCACCGAATGCATATGTGCCAGCCGATCCAATAGGGTTCGGACTATTCCAGGTACCGGATGCATCGATCACGGCTTTAACTTCATATTCTTCAATCTTTTCGGCTTTCAGAACCTGAACAACATAAGGAGCTTCATCACGTCCCCATGTTTTCATCTTATCGATATTCTTTCGGCCAATTGAAATGACTTTCGCGCCTACGTGTAAGCTTGGCTTTATGGAAAGCAACTCAGAAAATGGCTTAAAATATTCACGATAAAGTTCTTCACCAGTAGGCAAACTTTCATCGTCAGGACTTTTCCAATTCGTCTCGTTCAACAAACCTCTTGCAGCCTTATCAATATTATATTTCCAGGGCGAAAACACCCTGATATGTTTCCATGAAAGAATGTTTGCTGCGACTGTGTCTCCAGCTTCAAAAAGGATAAATGGATGATTCCTCATTTTCAGATGAGCAGCAGCAGCCAGTCCGACTGGTCCCGCACCTATTATTGCGACAGGTAATGATTTCAATGACTCCATGTTTTTGCGTTTTGTCCCTAAAGACGAGGCCGATCGAAAAAGATGCACATTTTAGAAAAAAACTCCAGTTATGGAGCTAATTGCAATGAGGCTATAAGAGTCGATTTATCTCTTCAAGGGATGCACACCAATATCTCTGCCGGAATGGAAGATTCTTTCAATTGTCCACATAAGTTAGAGTGAATTCCAATAAATTGCTTAATGTTGAAATCCGGATTTAAACATCCACGTCGGAAAATCGAAATCCTACATGTAAGCTGTGGTTCGTAGTTCGCTATCTACTGCGGTCATGACACGTTAGCCTGTTTATCCTCCTTACATTCACAATCGATATCGCAGGTGGCTGGCCTCCTTTTTTTAAATAGATAAACCCCAAAAAAAATAACTGCACTCGTCATCGCAGCAATACAAGCCCATTCCAGGAACCCAGCGATGTAATTGAGAGGGCCCATTCCAAAAATTAATCCTGCAATGGGTAATAGACAGCAAGCCGCGCACAATCCAACGCCGGTAAGTCCTGCTTTTTTGAATACATTGTTTGAATCTTTCATAGTCGTTAAATCGTTATCTTTGTTATTGATCAATCAAAAGTAAACCGTGGACAATAGGCCGCGGTCAAGAGAATTTTAAATAATTTTTCGTATGCTTATTGGAGAGCTTGTTGAAAGAACCGGTCTTACTAAAGACACTATCAGATTCTATGAAAAGAAAGGCTTGATTTTACTCGACAGAAAAAGTCGTCGAGAAAACAACTACAAAGAATACTCCGAACAAGTGTTGGACAAACTGATGCTCATCCGAAAGCTTAAGGACATGGGGTTTACACTTAATGAAATTGACACTTTCTTTGAGTTGTGGGGCGAAGAAGATGCATCCTGCAAGAATCTCAAATTCACACTCGAAAATAAAATCACTTTGATTACCGAGCAAATGCAACGGCTCAATGAGCTCAAAACCAGGCTAACCGATTCGTTCACAAAATGCAACAATGACGACTGTGAATTCGAAAACACGATTCCCTCCTGCCTTTGTTGATAGATCTTAGCTTTTTCACGAAACCGTGGACTATAGTTCATGCAGTATATATGTCCATGAAACTTAAATTCTATCTCATCGGCCTGCTGGGATTTATCAGCCCAACGGCCAATGGTCAAACGAAAAATACTGCAATGGAAACAGCAACAAGATCAATCACTTGCAAACTCACTACGCCTGAACTTCAGAAAAGAAAGGCTATTGTAATCGCGGACCTGAAAAGGTTAGTTCTTGAAAGAAAAGAACTTAAAAACGGATTTTCCTATAGGTTTGAAGGAACTGATGAAACTCTCGACAAACTCAACGACTTCATAAAAACTGAACGCATGTGTTGTGACTTCTTCACGTTTCAAATCACGGTTGAAGACCAAACAGCACTATTGAATATTACCGGTCCAATTGGTGCAAAGGAGTTTCTTAAAGGTGAAGTTGACCTTTGACTCTCTTTATCATGCCGCTAAATGGATGTTTCGTAATCTGGGTTCCTCAAGTAAAAAACGGTCGATAATTAAAATGTTTATTCATGGAATACCGTCTCTATTTGCCGCCTGTGGCTACAAGGCAATACATTAAATATTTTTGGTCCCTTGATAAATCAGCCGGTGAAGCTTTACCGCCTGTATATAAGTCAATGGCTGATGGATATGCTGAAGTGGTGTTTTCGATCAATGGAAGTTTTAAAGAATATTACAATTATGGTGGCTATGTGTTACCACAGCACAGTAATCATAGAACGTTAACAATTGGCGAGAACATTGGCCTGTTTGGAGTTCGGCTGTATCCTTATGCGATCTTCCCGATGTTTGGTATAGCGAGTCATGAGGTAGCAAACAACGTTCATGACATTCACTCTTTCCTGGGGCGTGATCTTGTTAATGGAATAACTGAAGCCGAAAGCCACGCTGAACGCGTTTCAGTTTTTTGTCGCTGTTTATTACGGAAATTTGATAAAGCGCCAACGCTCCTGGAGCGTGCAGTTCATAGAATGATTGAAACACATGGCATGGAGAGGATGACTAGCTTATGCAATCTACTGTCAATCTCTGAACGTCAGTTGGAGCGCAAGTTCAAGGAGGCTGTCGGGTTATCACCCAAGCAGTATTCCAGAATTCTCAGGTTCCAGTATTCAAAAAGACGATTTGTTGGTCATGCTAATTCTTTTGCACAAATCGCTTTCGATTGTAACTATGCGGACCAGCCACACTTCGCCCGCGACTTCAGGGAATTTTCCGGAATGACAGTGTCTGAATATGCGAATCTGGTAAACAAACCGGGAAGTGAAGAAGCAAGGGTTATTAAAGGTCTACTGCTGGCCAAGGATGAGCCTTATCGTTATGATTAATTTTACTCGTGTCGGTTTTCTTCAAGACAAACACCTTTTTATTTGCAAATTTTGGACGTCCCAATATTAACCGGAAGGATGCTAACAATAGTATAAGTTAGATGAGCAGGTTCAATTT
>DASPIZ010000124.1:0-53202 GCA_035628875.1 Ohtaekwangia sp.
AGATGAAACTCTACCGGTTATAACTGGTAGGGCTGCATTGATACAAAAATGTTCCCCGAATCTTTCCGCGGGTTATTCTGTGGTTTCGATGAGAGAAAAAATGCATTTCAGCTCACGGAAAACTCGGAATACACAGAAGAATACACGGAATGTTGCTCGAACTTCTGTGGTGTCTGTGATTTTCGTGAGATAAAAAATACATTCAACTCACAGAAGACTGGGAATACACAGAACAATACGCGGAATGTTGCTCGAATCTTCTGTGGTGTCTGTGATTTTCGTGAGAGAAAAAAACATTCAGCTCACAGACGAATCGGAATACACAGAAGAATACACGGAATGTTGCTCGAATCTTCTGTGGTGTCTGTGATTTTCGTGAGAGAAAAAATGCATTTCAGCTCACGGAAAACTCGGAATACACAGAAGAATACACGGAATGTTGCTCGAACTATTACTTGGCTATTTTTTCTGCCATAATATCTCGGAGTGCAGTGACCAACTCGGCATAGGAATTTGGCTTGGTTAAAAAAGAAGCACCGAGCTTTTTACAATCGTCGATTTGTTTTTGATCAGTGGTGGTTGAGTACATGATCACCGGAATTTCGACAAATACTTCATTGCGTTTTAATTCCGCCAGGCATTTTTGTCCATTCATGAAAGGCATATTGATATCGAGAAAAATAAAATCCGGAAGCAGTGAATCGCGCTGGAGGATTTTCAATGCATCAACACCATTATATGCCTCGACGCAACTAATTCCCGGATCGATTTCGTTTACGGCCTCACAAAATAATTCTATGTCTTCGGCATCGTCATCAACCACAAGGATGATCATAGCGTTAAGGTTCTGATGTAAAAAGATAAATAAACCAGAAGTTAAATACGACACTTTTCCAAAAGGATCAGTATTTAACATTTAGTCAAACGGGTATAAAAATCAATGCCTGAACAGGAATCAACTGTTTCAGGTATGAGATCGGCCGGAAAAGTCGTCAAAAAGTAAGGTGCTGTTGGTATTCTGGTAAAGCCAGCACTCAGTCCAAATAAAAAAACCACTACAATAATCCTTTACGGAATACCATAGCGGTAATGTAATTTTTTGTAGTCTGTACGGGAATCGAACCCGTGTTACCAGAATGAAAATCTGGTGTCCTAACCCCTAGACGAACAGACCGTCTTTTTAATCGGCAAGTGTGATGTGTGTTTCTACCTTTGTTTTAAAAAGTGGTGCAAAGATAGATTCGTGATTCAGAATTGCAAACCTGTGCGGTAAAATTTTTCGAAATCAACATTTTATTTCATTGGTTTAACGAACCATCTCCTTTATTTTTGGCTTCTTGAATTTTTAACCAAACAATTAGAACAATGACTAAAGTAGGAATTAATGGTTTTGGGCGCATTGGGCGCCTGGCCTTCCGCGCTGCTATCGATCGTAAAGATATTGAAATCGTAGGTATTAACGATTTAGTAGACCCTGAGTACATGGCCTACATGCTGAAGTATGACTCTACTCATGGCCGGTTTTCGGGGACGGTTGAAGCAAAGGATGGTAATCTGATTGTAAATGGGAAAAAAATCAGGGTAACTGCTGAAAAAGACCCTGCGAATTTGAAATGGAACGAAGTGGGTGCTGAAATCATTGTTGAATCAACAGGACTTTTTCTTACGCAGGCTGATGGCCAAAAGCACATTACTGCAGGTGCGAAGAAAGTGGTTTTCTCAGCTCCGGCCAAAGATGATACGGCAACATTTGTTATGGGCGTAAATCATCAAAAGCTGAATGCATCGCATACAATCGTTTCCAACGCTTCATGTACTACAAACTGCCTCGCGCCTATCGCGAAAGTATTGAATGATAATTTTGGAATTCTGGAAGGTTTAATGAGTACTGTTCACGCAGTAACCGCTACACAAAAAACAGTAGACGGCCCTTCAATGAAAGATTGGAGAGGTGGTCGCGGCGCTTATCAAAATATTATCCCTTCTTCTACGGGAGCAGCAAAAGCGGTAGCGCTGGTTATCCCTGAATTGAAAGGCAAGCTCACCGGCATGTCATTCCGTGTTCCTGTAGCCGACGTTTCTGTAGTCGATCTTACAGTACGATTGGAAAAAGCCGCCAGCTATGAGGATATTAAAAAAGCCATGAAGGATGCTTCGGAAGGTGAATTGAAAGGTATCCTGGGTTATACCGAAGATCAGGTTGTGTCTCAGGATTTCCTGGGTGATTCACGTACTTCTATCTTTGATGCAAAAGCAGGTATCGCCCTCAATAATAACTTTGTGAAAGTTGTAGCATGGTACGATAACGAATGGGGTTATTCCAACAAGCTGATTGACCTGGTTCAACACCTTGCAAAAGTTTAATCTTTTAAAAAATTAGTTTCAAAAAGGGTGCTTCGGCACCTTTTTTTATGCAGTCCGTCTAAAAAGCAACGGGCGAAAAAGTGATGGGGGAAGGGAAAGATTTTGACCCGGTTTACGTTATAGCAATATATCAGCGGGCGTGGATAATTTTTATGAAATTCTTGGTGTTGCAAACACAGCAAATTCTTCCCAGATCAGGGCAGCCTATAAAAGACTGGCCTTAAAGTATCATCCTGACCGCAATCCGGGTTTTCCTGAAGCAGAAGAAATTTTCAAACAGATTAATGAAGCATATCATACCCTCTCCGACCCGTTAAAAAAACTGAAATATGATTCACGGCACACGCTGCTTCCACTGTATTCAGAAGCTGAATACAAGCGTGAAATGAAACGGCGGCGATATTGGTATTATTTTCAGAAACATCATGAAGGACCGTATAAACTCGACAAAGAGTATTTCAAAATTCAAGGCCTCGCCTTTCTGGTTTTTATTGTGATATCCGGCTTTTGCTTTGCACTGGTCCATACCGCACATTATATCGTTGAACAACAAAACCTGAAGCGTTGGAATGAAAACAGTATTTCGCTGAAAAAGGTAAATACACTTTTTGGTTCTGGAAAATTCGATGATGCCTTTAACCTTATCCAATCTCTCAAAAAGGACGATCCTTATGAATTCAGATTTCTGTATGCCCGCGATAGTCTGGTTGGAGAACTCCGCGACATGGCGGAAACAAAATTTAATGAAAAGGACTTTGCCGGAGCCATCTCATTCTATCTAACATTGAAAATGTATGAAGACCCAAACCGCTTTGAGACCATACAACGGATTTCATTATGTCAATTCTATCTGGGTAACTATAAAGAGTCTCTGCAAGCGCTGAAGCAATTGCATCATCAACGGCCACGTGACCTAGAACTTGTTTATCAGATTGGTATCATTAATTTGGACTATCTCGAAAATATTGAAGAAGCACTTCAATACTTTACGCTTGGCAAAAAAATATTCAAAGAAAATCTTACGGAGGTGTATGGCAAAGCCTTTGAACTTATCGTTCACCCACCGGATGTTCCGGATATTTATTTCGATATTTTTGAAGGCCGTGCGAGGTGCAACCTGAAGCTTAAAAATTATAATGAGGCGGTCACCGATGGGAACTGGGCTGTGTTTCTTCGACCACATCAGGGAACCGGTTATTACCTTCGCGCCCAGGCATATGCCGCGCTAAATGAAAAAAACAGAGTGTGTAACGACTTGTACAAAGCGAAAATGAACGGTATTCAGAATACGCAGGACCTGGAAAAGAAATTCTGTGCATATCGGTAGGTTCAAAGCTCGAGGTTCCAGGTTCAAAGTTCAAGGTTCAAGGACAGTTAGTGTTTCGATAACGATGGGTGTTCCAAAGCCCCCATCGTTACCGTTATTGTAAGAATTTAAACCCGCGGCTCAAAAAGTTGAGATCACAAGTGCAAGGCAAGCTGAAGAATTTTCGACAGATCGAAGAACCGCTTCGCTAACTAAATCAGTGCTCCGGAGGAGCTAAATGTGGGTAGCCATGAACGCAGCTCGTGGCTCATATTGCGATATTAACGTGTGCCACAGATGCGTGTAGATCAGGAAAGAAAAGCGTCCATGGCACACATATGAAAATTGCGATCGACAGGAAGTCAAAACCATTTTCCTGATCGACTCATTCGTTATTCGTCAACTCATTGTCATTGGTAATGGCGCGGATGTGCTCCGCATCTGTACAGTTATCAAAAAAAAACTTTACAACCTCACATCCCAACTCGAACCTCACCCTGTACCCTATACGCTATACCCTGTACCTCGTACCTCGTAAAATCATTTTTCGAGTTGGTTTTCTTCTGCGAGCTCAAATACCGGCTTACCATTTTTGATCAGCAAAGTTTCTCCCCACCTGGCCAGTAACGGAATCTCCAACTCAACTTGCCGATATTCGTCCGGCGACATGACGGGAATACCATGCACAATTGGGTAATATCGTTGACAATGAGAACAGATTAGAATACCCTCCTTAATTTCTTCCTGATCTTGTTTGAATATTTTTACAGATAAATCGCGTTTATCAAAAGGACACGCTAGTTTATTTAAGAAGTTTTGTTTCATGTACCTTAGTTTTTTGATTTGATTGGGCTACCGCTTTGACTAACCCGTAAGATTCTTTGCTTGAATTGGTAAGCTGCAAACTTCGGGTCTTCAGCTTTCATAATACCTGATACGATCGCCATTCCATTTATTCCGAGGTCAAGCAAAGAAGATGCATTCCGAAGGGTAATTCCGCCGGCCACGTAAATTGGTATTTTGGTTTGTGCGCGTGTTTTTCGGACAATTTCCGGGTTCACGAGTTCACAACTGTTGGATGTTGGAGAAGAAAACATTGAACAGAAAGAAATGTAGTCGATCTTGTTTTCAATCGCCCATTCAATTTTATCCTCATCATTGCCACACGTAAGTCCGACTAAAAAAGGTTTGTCAAATTCTTTTTTAATTTGTTCAAGGTCTTCAGGAATCGAATCGAAATGAACGCCGTCCAGCGGAAGTGTTTTCAACCATTTCCATTGTTGATGGACAATAACAGGCACATGATGATCATGAGCAACCCGGCATATTTCCAAAACAAAACGTTCATGGTCCTGCGCTGAGCTCCAGTGATCCCAAAGTTGAATAACATCTACGCCGCCTTCCAGTGCAGCCTTTACTTTTGGTAGTACTTCATTCAAACCAGGCATGGGATCGACAACCAGATAAAGACCTCCTTCAATGTTTCTCATTGTGATAGCAATTATCTCAACCCTTTGTTGAATGCGCCAAAGAATGCCTCCCAATACGGATCCGCACCTGGATCTGTGACCGTTCTTTCTTCCTTTTCGTTCATCAGGATAAGTCCTTTTGAAGCATCGACAGCCGTACCGATCACTGTTGCCCTGATCCCTTTTGCATGAAGATGAGATAACAGTAATTCGTGCTTATCTACCTTCGCTGTAATCACCATCGCTCCTGCGCCAATACAATACTTCGGATCAATCTGGAAACATTCACCTATCCGTTGTTGTGCATCACCAATGGGTATCCTCGTTTCGTCAATAACAAATCCACAGTCAGAAGCGTGTGCCATTTCGAGGAGCGCTCCTATAATGCCCCCCTCAGTTACATCATGCATTGCCGTAACTCCTCTCGTAAGCCTTCCAAATTCACCGGCGGCCAGTCCCGCTTCGACAGCACTTGTCTTGTAAAACAAATCACAGGCTTGCTGATGAATTTCATGACCGCAAAATTTCTTTACCGTCTCGGGAAAACTCAATGCAAGAATCGATGTTGAAATAAAAGCGCACGCTTGCGTCATGATCACCACATCGCCGGCCCTGGCACCTTTGCTTGTAATCATGTCTTCAGCAGAAGCAATTGTAATCATCGTTCCACCACCCGAAACCGTCGAATTCAAACCTTCGAATCGCCCGGTGTGACCTCCTGTAATGGCAACACCCAATTGTTCGCAGTACCGATGGATGCATTGCCAGTATTCCTGAAAATCTTTAGCGTTTAAGGTGGCAGGCAAGGTTAAAACAAATTGTGCATACTGCGGCGCAAAACCTGTAGTAGCCATGTCGTTGGCCATGAGTTGAACGGAAAGCCAGGCAGACTCCTGTAATCCCAAAGTAGGAATCAACGAAAGCGGATCGCTGGTCATTGCTATAGCCAGTCCGTTAGGAAGTTGAACGATCGAAGTATCGACACCATATTCCGGCCCAACAATTACTTCGCTTCGCGTTTTACCACAAAATGGAAACACACGCGACTTGAAGAAGTTGTTCTGTATCTTACCGGCAAGAGGAAACGCTTCCATCAATCGTTGAATTTAACATGAAGCCCAAAAAAATCTCCATACGGTTTTTTCCATTCTTGTACAGGAAACCATTTTGGCAGACCCGTACAATTCCATTCGATGCTGTAATCTCTTCCTTGAAGAGCCTTGTGAATAATCGCAGTTAGACTTGCTGGAGTCCAAAATGTGGCTGTGACATAGAATGGATTTCGTCCAAAGAACTGCTGAATTCTTCTTCGGACAATTTTGGGTGAGTTACGGTTCATCATTCCCATCACGATACCATGCTTAGCTACACGCGCTGCCTCGCGAATTACCCGAACAGGATCCTTGTAGTATTCGAATGTCGTAATGAAAGCCACTGCATCGAAGGTGTGATCTTTGAAAGGCATGAAATGGGAATCGGCCAATACAAGGTCGCCATTAAAAAGGTGTCTGCCCTGCGCAAGCATAAAAGGAGATAAGTCACCCCCAGAAGCCTCTATGCCGATTGTGTGCCACCATCGCGTAAAGCGAGCTGTACCGCAACCGAATTCTAAAAGAGACTTAACACGTTCATCTTTGAGAATTAAATCAGCTATAATTTTTTTTTGCCAGATTTCGGCGCGCTTGTATCGGCCTTCATACCAAAGTTCATAGGTATCGGTATGTTCGCGGTTGAAAAACCATTCTTTCCGGTTCTGCCAGTTACGCATTTCCGGTGTGATTAACTCAAATGCCATAGAAGTCAAATTTTAGCAAATAAAAAAGCCGCATATGCCTGATAGGAATAGCGGCTATAGCTTGCTAAAATAAAAACAGCGTAGCGTGCATTCCCTTCGCTGGTATTATCCAGATCAGGTTCGCGGGTATTATCTCAGCCACTGTTAAGCAGCACCCCGATGCGATTATGAAACAAAGAAAGGGGATTCGTAGCAATAATCCAATCGGCAGATACGTTCCGAGTAAAACGCGAATAACTTATCTGGCGATCTTGGGTACAGTAAGTTCTCAAATGCTTATGGTTCTGCACAATCGCTAGTAGGCGGAACCTGAAGCTTATCAAAATCGATGAGAATTTCGAAAACAATTCCCTACCTTCGCTTTACTGTAAATTTTGAACGCTATGAAACGTCATCTGAATAAGGACCATCTTGTTTCCGTAAAGAAGAGTTATTTTAATATTCTGGCCCTTTTTCTTCATGAAGATAAAATGGAAAGCAGGTACCTGCGCTGTCTTTTAAAATGGGGATTTCAGTTAAACCTGAGTCCGGAAGATTTGCGTACCGCCAATATCGATCTAAGCAGTCTCAGTTATCTGCATCCATCTGAAACGGTTCAGAAGCTGGAAGCGATTTATCATTTGGTTTACATGATTTATCTCGATGAAGTTGTGGAGGACATCGAATTGGAGGTCGCTACAATTTTTGCTCAAACACTGGGTTTTAAGCCCAACATAGTGAGCGAACTTTTTAAATCCATCGCCACCCGTGACACCGACGAGCACGAAGGCCCGCGCAATGTCCATGACGAGGTCCTTGATTTCCTGAAGCTTAACGAAGTCTGATTTCATGAGATTTTTATTCTCTGTTATTATTTTAATTGCTATGGTACCTACGGTATCGGGTCAATCAAATCAGGATATTCATCAATTTATCGACCGATGGCATCAGGCCGCTGCCGAAGCAAATGCAGATGTCTTTTTTAGCAGTATGAGTGACCAATGTATCTATATCGGAACTGCGGATTACGAACGCTGGACAAAAACCGAATTTATCCGGTTTGCTAAACCGTATTTTGATAAAGGAAAAGCGTGGGATTTTAAGCCGTATGATCGCGACCTTCATGTAACATCAGGCGGCAACATTGTATGGTTTTCGGAACTTTTAACAACTTGGATGGGTGTCTGTCGCGGTTCTGGAATTTTAATTAGGACTCACGAAGGCTGGAAATTTGCCCAATATCACTTATCCGTGACGGTTCCCAATGAAATCATCGGCGATTTTATTAAGCTGGTCGAAAATTACAACAACGGCTTACAAAAGTAAGCCTTCAGCGCACCGCAATAACTTAATCAAATTCAATACTTTATGTGAATGCTACGAATGTAGGATTTACGTCTTATTTCGGTAGCACAGGCCTTCAGGATATACGAATTTTGATTCGTAATCAAACACTAATCACCATGGCCTACACGAAGAACTACTCCTACAAAGGCATCTCAAGCTCAAGAATAGCTTCCAGGTACAATCAGCTAATGGCGCTAATTGCGGCCATCGTTATTGGGATGATTATTTCTGCTACCGTAAATGCGCTGCCTTCTTCTAAGTCAACGCCAGTAGCAGCAAAAATGACAGTGAATACAGAACAACAAACAAGATAATGACCGCCTCCACCCACTATTTTTTAGGTCATACGTCCATTTTTTAAGGTTATTTAGTTTTAATGGGTTGAAAGGCTCCGACGCAAGTCGGGGCTTTTTTTTGCCCTTGAATATGCGCGGCTCAAACGCATTGACTAACTGTAATAAAGAATCACTGTAACGATCAAAATTTCTTGGGCGGTATTCATTATACATTTAGGTTTGTTATTATGGATTTCAACCAGGACATTTTCTTCAAGCACCTTGCCCCTACATCAGCCAACCCGTATTTAATTTCTGTATCACATGCGGAAGGAATTTATCTTTATTCGACAACAGGAAAACGATACACCGATCTTATCTCAGGTATCGGTGTGAGTCACCTCGGGCACCGGCACCCCCATGTAATCCGGGCAATCAAAGATCAGCTTGATAAACATTTGCACGTCATGGTGTATGGTGAATTCATTCAATCTGCATCTAACGGGCTTGCAAAAAAGCTAACGGACCACCTACCGCAAAACCTGAACTGTTGCTATCTAGTTAACTCAGGAACAGAGGCTAATGAAGGTTCACTTAAACTTGCTAAACGTGTTACCGGAAGAACCGAGATTGTCGCTTGTCATAAATCTTACCATGGCAGTACACATGGTTCCTTGAGTGTATCCGGCAATGAAGTCAAAAAATTTGCATTCCGTCCGTTGTTGCCAGATGTAAAATTTATTGAATTTAATAACACCGAAGACCTTGCACAAATTACATCGCGAACAGCATGTGTTATTATAGAAACCATTCAGGGCGATGCCGGCGTTCGTATACCTTCCAAAGCGTATATGAAAGCCCTGCGAAAGCGCTGTGATGAGACAGGTGCGTTACTGATCCTGGATGAAATTCAATGTGGCATGGGCCGAACGGGAACACTCTTCGCTTTTGAACATTTTGATATCGTTCCGGATATTCTCACCCTCGGTAAAGCTTTTGGCGGTGGCCTTCCGATTGCTGCTTTCATTTCCTCTTTTGAAAAAATGCAATTGTTCACACATGATCCGATGCTTGGCCACATCACCACGTTTGGAGGTAACCCCGTTTGCTGTGCTGCCGCTCTTGCATCGCTTGAAGTATTAGAGCAAGAAAATATCGTGGCGCAGGTTGAAGAAAAAGGCAAACTCATTGAATCCTTGCTCGTCCATCCTAAAATAGTCGAAGTAAGAAGAATTGGGATGTTGTTTGCGATCGACTTTGATTCAGCAGAACGCGTGAACAAAATTGTAATGAAGGCCAAAGAGCTTGGTGTGATCTGTTACTGGTTCTTATCTCATCCGCATAGCTTCCGCATTGCGCCGCCACTCACGATCACGACAGAGCAGATAAAGGAATCGTGTGAAACAATTCTCCAGGCAATTGATGAAGCTTAAGTAGACGGTGCGCGGTGGTGTAGCAATACACGTTGATTTCACATAACCCCTGCCCCTGAAGGGCAAACATCGATTCTGTTTTAATCAAAATGTGTGTACTCCTTTCAGTTACGCGTGCGCGGCGGAAGAGCAATCCATGTAAGACCTACAACTTCTCAACCACCAGGTTATGATTTGTGTAAATACAGATATCAGCTGCAATGTGCATACTTTCACGTACCATTTCTTCAGCCGTTAAATGCGGGGCGTGCTTCTTCAGGGCAAGTGCAGCTGCTTGTGCATACATCGCGCCCGAACCGATTGCACAAACCTGATTGTCTGGTTCGATCACATCTCCGTTACCTGAAAGTAACAGAAGTTCTTCACTATTCACAGCAATGAGCATCGCTTCTAGTCTGCGAAGGTAACGGTCCATGCGCCAGTCCTTCGCGAGTTCTATGGCTGCGCGTTTCATATTTCCTCCGTAGGTATTCAACTTTTCTTCAAAACGCTCCAGCAACGTGAACGCATCCGCAGTTGATCCCGCAAAACCAGTCAGGATTTTTCCTTCCTGCAGCTTACGAATTTTTCGCACATTACTCTTTGCTACATAGTTTCCCATTGTAGCCTGGCCATCTCCACCAATAGCTACCTGGCCATTGTGTAATATTGCGATAATAGTTGTAGCGTGTATCTTTTCAAACATGGATGAGCGGAGTAGATTTGAATTAAAAGAAAAACCATGTCGTTCTCCGGCATAGGGGCCAGCGTAAACGACATGGTAATGTATTAGGATTAGATAAGGATTCGGACGGGATCTTCCAGTAAGCCCTTGAATGTTTTCAAAAATGCCGAGCCGACCGCGCCGTCAACAGCACGGTGATCACAGGATAAGGTAACTTTCATTACGTTGCCGGGAACAAGTTGACCATTCTTTACAATGGCGGTTTCCTTGATTCCACCAACGGCCAGGATACACGCATCCGGTGGATTGATGATAGCAGTAAACTCTTCGATACCAAACATACCGAGGTTAGAAACGGTGAAGGTACTGCCTTCCCAATCGGCAGGCTGAAGTTTTTTATCGTGTGCACGTTGGGCCAGATCTTTCACTTCAACAGCAATGTGTGAAAGCGACTTGTTATCTGCAAAACGAATGACCGGAACAAGCAGACCATCTTTTACAGCAACCGCTACGCCGATGTGGATGTGATGATTCTTGCGCATCTTATCGCCCAGCCAGCTCACGTTTACATCAGGATGCTGACGTAACGCTGCGGCTACTGCTTTAATCACCATATCATTAAATGATATTTTTACCGGGCTGATTTCATTGATACTTTTACGGGCTTCAATCGCCTTGTCCATGTTGATCTCCATGGTGAGATAAAAATGCGGCGCCGCGAATTTGCTTTCAGCCAATCGTTTTGCGATGGTCTTGCGCATCTGAGAGACTGCAACCTCCTCAAAACTTTCTTCTCCAACAACCTTCGGCAATACCACCGGTGCTTTGCCTTCTCCTTTGGAAGGAGCTGCCTGCGGTTCAGGTTTGTAGTTTTCTACGTCGCTTTTTGTTACACGACCCTGGTCGCCAGTGCCTTTTATTTTTGAGATGTCAATGCCTTTATCTTTCGCTAATTTCTTAGCCAGCGGAGATGCTTTTATCCGGCCATTTGTGCTGTGATCTGCAGAAACAACCTCCGCTTTAGAAGCAGTAGGCGTTTCTTCTTTACGGGTTTCAGCAGGTGCTTCTTGACCAGCATCGCCGCCACCCTGACCTTTTGCTTCATGCGCTTTCAACAATGTTTTCCAGTCTGCATCTTTTTCTCCGATGATAGCCAGCACACCATTTACAGGAACTGCTTTACCAGCCTCAGCGCCGATGTATAATAATGTACCAGTGTTGTACGACTCATACTCCATGGTGGCTTTGTCTGTTTCAATTTCTGCTAAAAGTTCGTTTGTTTTAACAGCATCACCCACTTTCTTATGCCACGCCGCAATCACACCATC
The DNA here is from genome assembly GCA_035628875.1 of Ohtaekwangia sp. Lineage (GTDB taxonomy): Bacteria > Bacteroidota > Bacteroidia > Cytophagales > Cyclobacteriaceae > Ohtaekwangia. The sequence goes on from DASPIZ010000124.1 coordinate 11,961, forward strand.
GGTCATTGTATCACTCATCTTCGGCATAAGCACGATGTCTGCTTTAATGCCAGAAGTATCAATTACAGGACCTGCTGATGCAGCTGGTTTTGGTGCTTCAGCTGGTTTACTTTCTTCCGCCTTGCCTCCTGTCGCTGCCGCATTTCCGGCACCTTCAAGAAGGGCTTTGTAATCTTCTCCTTTATTTCCTACTACAGCCAGTACATCATTTACTTTTATCGCCTGGCCCTCGGGAGCTCCAATGTAAAGTACAGTGCCTGAGTTAAATGACTCATAATCCATGGTGGCTTTGTCAGTTTCAATCTCAGCCATTAACTCTCCCGACTTCACTGTATCGCCTACTTTCTTGTGCCACTTTGCGATCACACCTTCCGTCATGGTATCGCTCATTTTGGGCATGCGTACTATTTCTGCCATTGCGTTCTAGATAGTTTTATAATAAAAAGAATATGAATTCAGCCTTTGCAAACCATTTCGGAATATGCCGCGCTGATTTTAGCATCCAAAAATAGGGTATAAAAGTTTATTTTCTACCGCCATTAAGCAGATTTTCGGCTTTTAGTGTAAAGTTCATGGTTCCAGGTTCAAAGTCAAGATCAGGTGAATCGAAAAACGACGCGTGCGGCACGGTTTAACCTTTACGCTGTAGTAAGGTTGAGCATACAAAGGCTAAGTACGACATTGCATTAGGATTAATCCAACTCACGGCCCCGCGCTCGTAGCTCCTAGCTTTTTGCAAACTCAAAAAGTGTCGGTATTCTAACGCTGTTCGTAAAATACTTCGGCTAAAAATTAAAAGTACCGATAATCAATTCAACATTTGTGAAGGAGGGTGACACGCCATAAGAATACCGGACGCCCAGGTTGAATTGAGGTAAAAAGCGAAGAATATTGAAATCCACCGTTAACTCACCGCCAACAACATGATAGGTTGTGTTTCTTCCGCCTGAAAAGTATGCGTATTTACCCATCGCATAATCAGAAAATACATTTAGTCTGAACCGTTGAATATTCAGAATCGGTCCTAAAGCAATATCCGGGTACCAGACCGGCAAAGTATAATTGACGGAGGTGGCAAAAACATCTTCAAACTGACTGATCGATTGACCCCTCGGCAATGGAATTGTATTTCTAAATACGTAGTCGTTATAATTAGTCTCGCGGCTTTTGCCAATGCTTGTTCGTTGAAATGCCACATAACCATTTAAGGAATGATGCTTCGCGAAGCCAGGAAAAAATAAATAAGCCGTTGCGGAAAGTAACTCGCCGTCAAAATCGCCACCGAAAGCAGTTTTATAATGATTAAAATAAAAAGCTTGTCCCCAACGACTGTGAATATCCCGTTTACTTCTCTTCAATAAACGATGAGCAGAAATATGACCATGATTGAAAATTAAATTGCCATTGCCGATATAATCCAGAAAATTATAATAAAAAGTATTTTCATCAGTGATTATACCTGGGAAGGAACGATCTGGAATTGAATCGTTTCTGAAATCAGTAACCCGCGTGTATCCCACTTCATTACCGAATGTTAACCCGGACGAATATTTCGAACTTGTAAAATTCAATGGCACGCGAAGCCCTACATTAACATTTTTTTCCTCCCACGTAAAAGTAACGTTGCGCATTACATGGGTTGTATCACCATTGTGTATAGTGGAGATGCGTACATCGCCTTCATCGACTGAGCGATTACCCTGTGTATACGTCACATCAATGATTGGAAATAAGCCCTGATAACTTAATCCAGCGCGCCACATTCCGGTTCGTTCATTCAAATCATAACGATATCCTAATCCAATACTTGTCGTACTTAAAAGGTCTTGCGAACTTATCCCTATGTCTACATTGGCCAAATCATTTTGAACAAATGCCCCCCAGCTAAATGGATTGATTACATGCGACAATTTAGCATATTTACGAACGGGGTAGACCTGCTTCGGAATGCTATCGAATAGTCCAGGTCTTCCCTCCTGTTCAATTAAAACCTCGGCCAAAGGATCGGGCTTTATTCCAGATTTATACTCCTTCCATGGCGAAGGGTTAAACGGAATGCGCACAACGTCCATTCCGTTGCTGGTTTGTTCATTATAGTAGATGAATTTCTGGTCGACACTAATGGCAGCATTGTATGCACCGTATTTACTGCTTGTTACCTGGTAACGTTTCATTGTATGGAGATCAACAACATGAATGTTATCAATTCCACTGGCAGGCGTATTAAAAAACAAATAGTGATCGTGCCACACCGGATGACCAATATTCTCCTTTGTTACGGTTAACAACACTTCGTCTTCGCCGGTAATCGGGTCCAGTGCGTGAACACTTCTGCCGAAAGAGGTGGTCTTCAATGCTACAATCTTTAACCCGTCGTTACGCCACCGCGGCATGGAATAAAAATCATTTTCGGGGTTTTTAAATTCCATGATCAGTTTTCCATCCGGGAAGGATAGAACCTGTAGCCGATGCTGATACTTTGTATCGGTTTGTACCGTAACGAGTTTTTTACCATCCGGAGATATCGCAGCGCCGGCATGTCGTGATCTTTTTCCTGAGACAACAATCTTTTCTTTTTTATTGAGATCGAAGGCTTTTACCAGCGAATAATTTCTTACCTGCCACCGTTCATCAAATCCGTATTCATTCCAAACCACCACTCCACCGGTTGATGATAACATCCCCGATTCATTTAACATCCCTGGTGTAAAAGCCGGTTTATCATTTCCATCTTTTAACAAGATAAACTTTTCAATTTCTCCTATTCCCCGTTTCAATGCCAACACACTACCATCAGGCTGGGGTTGTGGATACATATAATCTGTGTATGCTTTGGATGTTCGTTTATTAACGGTTTCAAAGCTGCTTAAATTTAATGAGTCGACCTGAGCCTGCCATTGCGTTTTCAAATCGCTGGCCATTTCATTGTACAGATCAGTAACGTAAAGTCCTGTTTTATTTTTTATGGCATTGCTAAAAGCAAAAGGAATAAAAGGAACGCTCCACGACCGCTTCATAATTTTTTCCCAAATGTCGCGATCCGCAGTTCTATGTCTGAGATACGATATCATGTGATATCCCAATACATAATGGTTCGGAATATTATGTTTATAAGATTGAAGGTATTGCTTATGATAATTGAACTTCCTTCCTTCCAGTAAATTGGTACGGAACAGTAAGCCGAAGTTCGGAATACCACCCCGCCCTCCCGGCGTGAACGCCGTTTCCGTGGCCACTGCATCACCCTCCCAAAACCAATCTGGTGCTGCGGCATGTGCCAATCCGGAAAAGGTAGGGCTGCCGAATAAATAATATACAGCACGATTTATTCCGCGTAGCGCATGTTGGTACTGTACAATATGCCGGTATTCGTGCGATGCCAGGAGATTAAGCCAGTCGTTGGTACCATAAAAATTATAATCCTGTGAAGGCATGGTGTAAAACTCTGACCGACGCGGAAACATTGATACAAAACCATTGGAGATGGCGGACTGATTCTGAAGAATAATCGAAATTTTTCCTGGTGCAGTTCCCATAGAATTTGATTCCGGAACACGGATATGTTCGAACGTATTGGCCATACGTTGCGCCTGGTCCTCAAACCCTTCAGGATATAAAACATTGAAATGAGGTGTTTTAACCTGAAACCATTTTAATGACGTTGGATTTGTTTCGAGTACAGTTTGCCCGTGTAAAAGATAAACACTGGTGAAGAACAACAGAAAAAATATTTTTCTCATCGGCCGAAGTTACCACATGAAGATCGAATGGCTTTTCGGGAAAACCAAATTGCCCGGATAGAATTATCCGAACATGGGTTATATCCGTATGAAAGACCGAAGCAAATTGTATTTCTGTGTATTAAAAATCAACCCCATTTGCCTTGAAAATTGAACTATCGGCAAACGGGGTCGATCATTGGGCTCCTTGATGTGCTGCGCGAACGTTATTCAGCAATTACCAGCTCCGCAGATTGAATAGCACTTGCCTGGAAAAATCCTACAGCACCATTTGAAAGATTCGTGCGCGGGTTTGCCGGTGGCGTACCGAACATTCCCCCATCGTTGTTCAGTAGCTTACTGAGGTCGCGGTAAAAAACAAACGCCTGCCGGCTAAGACTTTGCACTTCAATTTTAGCAACATCATCTGCAGCATAAAAAAGTGGTAAGCTTATCCCGTCGATATTTTCACCGATCAGTTCATCATCTGCATAGTACACATCGGTATCATTTTGATATTCAATAGCGCCATTGCGAAAAGATTTAAAAAGGTAATAGTCTTTTGTATCCTGTGGCTCTTTCACGAAAAGCAACAACTCATAAAATCTTCCGTCATCTTCAGGATCTTCCTGTTCTTCTTCATTGATCCTGTACTCTAATTTGTCGATGGGCGTAAGACGAAACATGGTATCCGAACCTTCATAGGTCTGGCCATCTGCAACCACGGTTAGGGTATACGTTCTGCCAATCGCGCCAGTAAACGGAGTTCCCGGTAGATAGTAACCAACCGAATCAGCGTGACTGTTTGGATTGTGGACAAACGAGAATGTGTTTCCCTGATCATCGACAATCATCACGGTGGCATCACTCACACGAGGTGTTTTGCCCGTGGCGTAAAATCCTGCAGAACGACTGACTTTTACATATTGGTAACCTTCCCTGTCCGTAACCAATCCTTCAATAACAATTTTCGGCGTTGAATCTTCCAGATCCAGTTCAACTGTTTTTTCACAAGATGTGAGAACAAAAAGCGTAATTATACTGATAAATATATTTTTCATCGGGACTAAAATTTGAAGTTATATGTAACGAATGGCATAATGGGAAACAGATAGATCAGCCTGGCTTCTTTCTCTGTTCCATCTCCGATCAGATTCCCATCGTCGTCTTGCCTGGTTCGTGTATATACAGAGAATGTATTCTCACGGCTATAAACATTGTAGATAGAGAATACCCATTGTCCTTTAAATCTACGGTTGGCATTTTTCCTTGGATTAAGGGTTGCAGAAATATCGAGGTGGTGGAAATCCGCAAGGCGATAACCATTCCGTTCTGTTATCAGGTCTACGTTGTATTCTCCAATCTCATACTTTCCCGCTGGCACAGTCATGGGCCTGCCTGTGCTATAGGTAAACGTAGCACCGAAAGACCACTTTGGATTCAAATCGTAAGCGGCAACAATATTAAATACGTTTCTGCGGTCGTAACTTGCCGCAAACGATTTGCCCTGATTAACATCCTCGATCTTTCTTCTTGCCTTTGACCATGTGTAAGTCAACATCCCGGTTAACCGTCCCTTTGTTTTATTCAACATGAATTCAGCACCATACGCCCATGAATGCCCCTGTCTTAGTTCAGTGGATAAGTCGCGGTTCAACATGATTTCCGCATTGTCTGCAAAATCAGTTACATTTTGAATGTCTTTATAATAAGTTTCAACGGAAGCTTCATACATATTACCCTTAAGGTTGCGGAAATAACCGAGGGCTACCTGATCAGCAAGTTGCGGCTCCAGGTAATAATTACTTGGACTCCAGGTGTTAAATGGTAGGGGAATTGTGCCTGCTGCAATCAGGTGAGTATTCTGAACCATCCTATTATAAGAAAGCTTAAGAGATTGTTCAGGTGAAATCATATAGCGCATCGCAAAACGCGGCTCAAGATTGAGGTAACTCTTGATGTTCTCGAAAGCACCGTAATGCAGGGTATCTGTTCTGTTGACATCGGCATTGTCTTTCGGATCTGCATACAAAAACACGCCTCCTTTTCCGACGTTTTGAAAAAACGACAACCGAACTCCGTAATCCAATGTTATCGCGTCTGACAACCGTTGTTGATTACTTACATACAATGCATGATCAAGGGCGTATAGTTTTTCAAATACATTCTTTTCAAACATTGAAGTTTTTGAATCAGGCGTTATCGTTGCCGGAGAAAACCTGCGCCCCGTAACATGATATCCGAAGGACATCTCATTTGATGTATTTAAAAAATAGGTAAGGTCATTCTTCAGGCTTAGCTCCTGCAAATTAGAAGTCCATTTAAAACCCTGGATATTATCGTTTATCTCCAGGGCATAGTCAAAGTTGGAAGCGATCAGACTGATGTTGGAAAAGAGGCGTTCATTAAAGAGGTGGTTCCAACGAAAGGTTACTGTGGAATTACCCCATCCAAAGGCAGCATCGCCGCCATCAAAGCTAATTTTATCGCGTCCGGTATAACCCGCTACAAAAAAACGATTATTGTTATTTGCCCGCCAGTTTACCTTGGCATTAATGTCATAGAAATTCACACCATTGTCCGTGTCGGCGGCCTTCAGGTATAGTCCAATATTTGAAGTCCGTCCGGAAAGAACAAATGAACTCTTCTCTTTCTTTATCGGCCCTTCCACCATGATGCGGCTTGCCATCGAACCAATTCCACCGGCGACCTGGAAATTTTTATTGTTCCCATCTTTTGTTCGTACTTCCAGGATTGAGGATAGCCTTCCACCAAACCGTGCAGGGATTCCTCCTTTATAAAGTTCGGAATCTTTGATAACATCAGCGTTGAAAACCGAAATCATACCACCCAAATGGGAAGGATCATAAATCGGTGCTTCATCAATCAAAATCAAATTCTGATCTCCACCTCCACCCCGGACAAAGAAAGTTGAAGTTCCTTCCCCGGCTGAGATAACTCCGGGTAATAATTGTACATTTTTAATAATATCAACTTCACCGAACAAGGCAGGCAGTTTACGTACCTGGTCCATGTTAAGAGAATTTTTGCTCATCTGAATATCTACAACGTTGGCGTCAATGGCCTTTTCAGTAATTTCAATCTCCTGAATTACAGTGGCCTCCGTCTCCAATTGGATGTTTTCCTGGCGATTGTCCTGAAGGTCGATGGAATTGACAATGGTTTTATATCCCATGTAACTGTATTGCACATCGTATTGTCCAGACGGAATGGTAATGGAGTAAAATCCATATGCGTTGGTAACGGTCCCAGCTTTCAGTGAAGGGATATAAACCGTTACACCAATAAGTTCTTCGCCGTTAGTGAAATCTTTGACATAGCCATTTAGGGTAACTTTTTCCTGGGACCTGCCCACCGTGCTGAGTCCCATCAGCATTAACAGAATTAAAATACGAATCATTGAAATGTTAATTGTTTTGTTCCAGACACCTTTACCGGCTATTGCCCCTATCCAATCAAAAAAAAAACAAAATTAATAGGCATAGCCGTACAGTTGCCCCTACTGACGTAAAAAAAAAGAAATGGTTACCTTTATCCCCTGCAATAGGCACGGAATACTTAGAAAAAATGGATTATGTTTAAAAAATTATTGGAATTGTATAAAGCATACAAACCGTATATCAGGGTGGACCTGATCATGTACGCTTCGTTGATCCTGATGATCTTTCTGTATTTTATTATTTCAATCCTTATTGAATGACAACAAGGTGTAGAGTACCCTATCTTCTAAGACGCTTTGCTAATACCATTGAATGATTTGTGCACCCATCAATAGCAGAAAAAGCGAAAAAGCAATCAATAAGCTAAGTAATTTCTTCTTCATATATCACTCTTTAAAAACACACTACTATAAACCTGTTTCTTGTCTTTTAATTATCTACCAATAATTTTGCCATAAAAAAACCGTCACGAAGGCGGGCGTGACGGTTTAAACTGGAATGATTCTAAAACAAATAATCAACCGCTAACACGGTCTCTTAACGCATTAAATTCTCTCTTCACATCCTGGAAGGTGTTTCTTGCACCTTCCCGCACTTCATTCCAATTTTCTTCAGACGCTGTTTCAATTCGTTCTAGTTCAACGTCAACGTCTTCACGTTTTTGTACAAGTTCATCACGCAGCTGCGAAAATTCTTCTTTTGAGTCGGCAGTAGCATCTTCCATCCGCTGACTTACTTTCTGAATCTGGTCACTTACGTCTTCACGCAACTCGCGCAGGTCTTCAGAAATTTCAATGCGTTCATCTTCATAATCATCGTTTACCGCTGCAGTTTCTGAATTCGTGGTATTGGATGAATTGCAAGCAGTTAGATTAAGCAAGCCATAGGTTAGCAGGATACTGACCGCTAATCGAAGCAAAGTTTTCATAATGGTTTAGTTTTAGTCCGACCCTTTAGCTGAATAAATTTTGTTGCCTGGGCTCAGCGGAGATTAAAAACGCGAACCTGTGTCGTGTTTCAATTTATCCAACAACTCCCGGCTGCCTTCATACCCCATGTCACCCTGTTTCATTTTTCCCCTCATGTTCTCCAGGTATTGCCGTACTGCATCAATGGCCTGTTGTGAGTAAACACGTGACCGTTTAGCAATATTCTGCCTGGCCTGATTTCCTGAAGTGGGTGCCAATAACATTCCGGTTACAACACCAACGGCTGTTCCTACTAATAATCCGCCTAAAAATTTCGATGAAGCACTCATGTTGTCTATAGTTTAGTCTTTAATGTATCAGCTAAGCAAATATTAATGCCAACAGAAAGAGCAGGTTGCCGTACTTCGAGGCCTTATTCGATTTGAAAGCTTGTCCGTGGGGAATTTCTACATCATGTTGAACAAACTTCCCACAGCAGAAGGCAGGATTCTAAAACCTAAAAGCGACTGATGAAACCATTGAAAAAACTTGAATTCGTGATCTTTAAAAGGAAACCGTTCGCGCCACATTGATTCGAAAATGCGCTGGCATGTCACTTTCTATACACTGGTTAAAACTTATATGTCGAACAAAACAAATGATTTTATGAAAGGAGAAATTAAAAAGCAGTTGATGCTTGTTTTTACTGTGATAGGAGGAATACTGATTTTCTCTAATCATGCACAAGCACAGGATTCGGTATCGTACAGAAGCAATACAACACAAACAACAACAACAACTTCGAGTTCAGATACCTACTCTGATGATTATGATGACGATGGTCGTGATGAAACGACGGATGTTGCTTCGCCACGAGCTGGTATTAAAGCCGGATTGAATATGAGTAACCTGATTGTGGATGATGTGAATGACCGCAATGCAAGATTTGGTTTCCATGCGGGGGTTTATGGCCAGCTCTTTTCCAGCCAGGCATTTGCTCTTCAACCAGAGGTAAATTTTTCAACAAAAGGTAACAAAGCCGATTACAATGTTGGTGTAATTCAACAGGAAACGAAACTAAACCTGAGCTATATCGATATTCCGATTTTAGCGGTCTTTAAATTAGGGCGCGCTGCCGAAATACATGCTGGTGCATACTGGGCTTACCTGGTAGGTGCCAATATTGATACCGATGGCGATCTTGGTGATGACTTCCGCAGGGTAGACCGCGAGAACTTTGACGATTGGGATTACGGACTTGTGGGTGGATTAGGTTTTAATCTGGGCGAAGGCGCCCAACTAGGTGCCCGGTATAGTTATGGACTGAATGAAATTGCGGAAAGCCGCGGCGCTAAAGCCATGTTAGGTGACACTAAAAATTCTGTCGCACAAATTTATCTGGCGTTTAATCTAGCCGCAGGTAATTGATAAAATTGATAAATCTGAATTAACCTAAAAGCAAAAAACCTGATTCTAAAGAATCAGGTTTTTTTATACTTATTAAAAATCCGGTTTAACGGCTTGCCAAACGTTTGTGATGGCGTTCTCTGCTTCGTTTCGCGGTATTTTCTTCGTCGTCCACATCCATTGTTGGAAAGAAAACCCGGGCTAATACGTAAGCGAGAACCAGAAATACTCCATATGCACCAATGAATGTGAGTATAAGCGGTAGTAAGTCCATAAATGTTACATTTTGAAAACACTAAAGAAAAATTAGTGCCATTTATCCCTGCTTTAACGCTAAACCCGCGGACGGACTCTTTCCTTGCGTTTTTTCCATTATCATAAAAGAAAACCGCTCTCTTACTGTGTATAAATTATTCCATAATTGACGGCCCAGATAGCCAGATTGGGAATTCCCGGTTACCACATTTTAATTTTACACGTCCCGATTTTATTTACTTAACCTCCTCCCCTATAGCAGTTTATCCGTTTATTAATGATATTTTTTATATTTGTTAAAGCGGTTTTGCTTAAATGCTTTTGTTTTACTTAATCTCTAAATCATGAACATTTTTGTCGCTAAACTGAATTTCAATACACGCAAAGAAGACCTTGAAGCTGCGTTTGCTCAATTTGGTCAAGTGACATCCTGTAAGATTGTTCGAGATAAAGAAACCGGTCGTTCTAAAGGATACGGTTTTATTGAAATGCCGAATGATGAAGAAGCGAATTCAGCGATCGCATCACTCAATGAAAAGGAGTTTGATGGAAGGGTAATTGTGGTAAACCCCGCAAATCCACGTCCGGCTGACAGCAGAAACCAATAAAAATTTTTCTTATTATTGAGGATAAAGTCTTTCCTTCCGGAAGACTTTTTTATTTTATTCTTTCGATCGCATTTTGAAAAACAACGGCATAGCCTTGATCGTGTCCACTTCAAATTAACACCAACGAAACTGCATGCACCGCCTTATTGGATTTGCTTCCGGTCCCCTTCTTTTTATTGGAATTATCTTGCTTATACCGGAATCGTGGCTTGCGGATAATGCTGTAAAAACAATTGGCGTGGCAGCCTGGATGATAACCTGGTGGATTACAGAGTCGGTACCAATTCCTGTTACAGCCATGCTACCCCTCGTCCTTTTCCCTTTCCTGGGAATTATGGATATGAGTGACTCGGCTTCGCCTTATGCAAACCCAATTATTTTCCTTTTCATGGGCGGGTTTCTTATTGCACTGGCTTTGGAAAAACACCGGCTGCACGAACGAATCGCATTGCATCTTATTCGTATCACTGGCACTTCTGGTAATGGGATCATTCTTGGTTTTATGGTCGCTGCCGCGGGATTAAGTATGTGGATCAGCAATACTGCCACAGCCATGATGATGTTGCCCATCGCGATGTCGGTGGTGGATCTCCTTAAGAAGAACAAAGGCCAGGCGATTCACGAATTCAATAAATCGGAAAGAAACTTTGCCCTTGGCCTTATGCTCATGGTAGGATATGCAGCTACCTTAGGCGGCATGGCAACGCTTATCGGAACGCCTCCCAACGTGGTTTTTGCCGGACTACTCAACAAATTCTATCAGGAAAAAATAAGTTTTGCTGACTGGATGATAATCGGTGTTCCGGTCGCCATTGTATTGTTAACAAGTACGTATCTGATCATTACAAAAATTTTGTTTCCAAACCGTCTTCATAAGGTAGAAGGAACTGATGCACTAATCGCTTCCCGTCTTACGGACCTTGGTCCTATTTCAAAAAAAGAAAAGCGCGTTTTATCAATCTTTATCTTTACGTCCTTCCTATGGATCTTCCAGGAATTACTCAACGCCTACGTGTTTGGTAAGCCAGTGTTTAATGATACAAACATTGCCATGTGTGGCGGACTACTCATGTTTATTGTTCCGGCAAATCTTAAGAAAATGGAATTCCTGTTACACTGGAAAGATACCGAACGCATGCAGTGGGGAATCCTGCTCCTATTCGGCGGCGGACTTTGTCTTGCGCAAGCTTTAAAGGTTACTGGGATTATTAATAGTGTTGGCGACTGGATTGCTGCTCAAAGTACATACAATGCTTTACTGCTCTTACTACTTATTGTAATTAGTGTCTTTCTGTCTGAACTTATGAGTAACGTGGCCCTTGTCCAAATTTTTGTTCCGGTAATTTTCGGCATTTCCGACGGGTTAGACGTTAGCCCCGTGATGCTTGCACTACCCGTAACCCTTAGTGCCAGTATTGGCTTTATGTTTCCAATTGCAACGCCGCCAAATGCCATCGTGTATTCCAGTGGCTACATACGCATGAAAGACATGGTGCGCGCCGGTGTTTTACTTAACATTGTCTCAATCATTATTATTCTTATCGCATCGCTTACCCTGGTGAGGTGGATGTTTTGATGAGGTGCTGCTGATGGTTTTTTAGATAAGCCGTAAGCTACAGGCGGCAAGCTTCAAGGTGATTTTGATAAATAATAGGTTTATCGAAATAGTTGCGAGCTTTGAGCTGCGAGCTGCGAGTTTGTTGGGGCTGTAACGTAGTGGTTTAGAAAAGTGCCGGGTATTCAGTATTCAGTATTCAGTATTCAAACATGGAACCTCAAACAAATGGCACAAGCCCTTCATTATCGAAAACCCTGAACTTTGACAAACCATAAACTTTGAGCCTTGGACTTTGAACTTTGAACCCTTCCCCGTCCCAGGCAGGAAAATTTAGCGTTGCTTGTTGCGGATGTGGTTTAATTACTAATCAAAGAAATTTTATACCGCTTATCTGCGTTTACACAATAGACAGTCGGGCAACCAGCAGAAACCGGTATTTTTGGTTAATCACCCTCATGATAAACGTTTTAATGCATGCAATACGTGAAGAAAAAACTTCATCCTCACTCTGTAAAGGGTAAAATTCTCGCGGGATTTTTACTTGCATTTGCTGCTATTCTGCTCGCATTCACCATCACGAATTATGCGTTTAAGGATATGCTTGGAACGGTTGAAGATCTTTCTGAGCCAAGTGAAAAACTTACGCGCCTGAACCGCGTTTTTCAAGAAATCACCCGGCTGGACCAATTGCAACGTGCGGAAGCGATTAAGAACCCACAAAAACCTTATAATGCTTTCCTTAATCAATCGCAGGTAACAATCGCGATGACAGATTCATTGCGGCTGCTGGATTGGGATCCAAAACAGTTGCAACGCATTGAAAGTATGAAGAATATCCTGAAAGACCGGGACAGTCTTTTCTTTTCATATCTTAAGTTAAAATCCAACCTTATTGATAATAAAAGTCTGACGCGACGAATTGATACACTCTCCACAATCATCGAACAAAAAAAATTACAAATTGATACCAGTGTAGTAACCACCGAAAGAAGAACCACAACAACCTTCGTACATGATACCATTGAAGAAAAAGATGACCGGTCGTTCATTGGAAAAATCTTTGGTAAGAAGAAAAAAGAAACAGAGCCTTCTGTTCAGGTGAAAGTACAGGAAGAACTGAGTGTGAGCGTGGATACCCTTGCGATTGCAAAACAAAACCAGGCACTTGAAGAAGTTGAAAAAATTGTACAACATCTGGAAGTTGATCAGCGTTTGCAAAACAAGAGACTGCTCTCTCGCGAATTGCAACTCATCAACACGAATAGTCTCCTCATCAACCAATTGCTGAGCATCCTTCACGAAGTAGAAACGCAGGAACTTAAATTAATGCAGAAGAAAAGTATTGATGCAGGTATCGTTGTGAACTCCAATATCAAACGTATCAGTATTTTGTTACTGGCCTTTTTTCTTGGTGCTGCTGTACTTGTATATTTAATCTGGATTGATATTAGTAAAAGTAATTTTTATAAAGATCAGCTCGAAAAAGCGCGTGACGAAGCTGAAGAACTGAGTCAGATAAAACAACGCTTCCTGGCGAACATGAGCCATGAAATACGCACTCCCCTTCAATCTATTATCGGATTTGCCGAGCAGATCAAACAAAAACAATCCGTTGACCGTGAAGCCGTAGATGCAATCTATAGTTCTTCAGAGCACTTGCTTCACATCGTGAATGAAGTTTTAGATTACAGCCGGATCTCCTCCGGAAACCTCACGTTTGCCCACGACAAGTTTCGTTTAATGGAAGTAATCCATGAAATAGAATCGGCCATGCGCATTCAAACTGAACGCAAACAACTCACCCTTGTCATTGATTCAGAACAAGCAACTGATTACACACTGACTGGAGATTCATTTCGCTTACGGCAGGTACTGTATAACGTATTGGGTAACGCAGTGAAATTCACAACAACGGGTTTTGTTAAACTTGCTGTCAAAACAAAAGCGGCGAATGAAAAAGTACATTGTGAATTTCAAATCACAGATACTGGCATTGGCATTGAAAAAGATGATATTCACAAAATTTTCAATCAGTTTGAACAAGCCAACACATCCATTGAACGACACTTTGGTGGAACGGGACTTGGTCTTACTATTGTAAAAACCCTCGTCGAAGCACAAGGCGGAAACCTGCAGGTTGCCAGTGAGCCAGGCCATGGGTCTACATTCACGATTTCTTTAACCTTTGAAACAAGTATCGGTGAAATCGGTCATGATGAACTTCCAGCTGCCGTTGCGGAATACCAACCCTTTACCGGAAAAGTACTTGTGGTTGACGACGATCCGATGATCTTGCGTTTATGTGGTTTGATCCTTGCCAAAAATGAAGTTAATCATACCTTGTATCACGATTCTGAAGCATTGCTACATGCCGACGCTGACGATGACGTGGAGGTTATTCTCATGGATATCCGCATGCCTCGTGTCAGTGGAATTGAATTGTGCAAGGCGTTGCGAAAAAAGTATAGTGAAAAAACAAAATTTGTGGCACTCACAGCGCATGTATTTCCTCAGGATAAACAGCTGTTGTATGAACAGGGATTTGATGTGGTCTTGTCAAAACCATTTCATGAAGAAGATCTTCTCTCCTTATTGGGGATAAGTTCGCGCGCGAAACAAAAACCGGAATTGAATGCACAAGCTTACGTGGTTGATCTAACACCTTTACGCCAAATGACATTGCATGATGAAAGTTTATTCCAGTCGGTGCTTCAGCAATTTATAGAAGAAACACAGCAGGACCTTTCCGACTTGAATGAGAAACTAAATGAAAAGAACAACGTCGCCATACGGGAGATCGTTCATAAACTCGCGGGCCGTGTTGGTCAGATTGGAATTCTTCCGCTCTCCTTAAAACTCCGTCAGATTGAAACTAAAATAGAAGAAGGCGAAACCCTTGATGCGATATTTTTACCGCTTGTTAACGTACGCAAGGAAGTAGATCAATTACTTGCCACCGTACAAAGTATGTCCCTGGAAAAATCCAACAGTTGAGGTTTCTTGGTTTCCCGTGAACTTAACCGCGAAGCCGCTGAGACGCTAAGTTTCGCTAAGTAAAACCGATTTAACACTTCGCGTGCCTCCGCGTCTTTGCGACTCCGCGGTAAAGAAACCAAAATTGAGTAGCTATATTCGCTGGTGCAATTAAACGCGGACGCGCTGAGACGCTCAGTAAAATGCTCAGAGGTTATGTACGAATCGCTTAAAGCCATTTTTTAAGAGCGGCACATTAAAATTAATTAAAAAACCGAGCTTTTTATTCGCAAGTTTAAGATAACTTATGATTTGCGCCTCATGGACAGCAAGTATCCCTTCAATGGCTTTTAGCTCCAATATAATTTCGTTCTCTACCAGTATGTCAATGATAAAATCTTTATTTAAAGCTTCACCCTTATAGTGCAACGTTACCGGTATCATTGTATTTACTTTAATTTTCCGATTACGAAGTTCTTTTACCAGGCAATGCTGATAAACAGTTTCCAATAATCCTGGTCCCATCTCTTTATGTACAGCGATTGCAGAGTCAAGAATAATTGAGGATAAATGATTCAAATAAGTTGAATCCTGAGATTGTACTTTTTCCATATTGGCAATGATTTAAACAACGGTAATTCAATTTACCCATCCGCCCTTACATCCACAACAAGAATCGGATTATATGTCAATGGTTTCTTAACCGCGAAGGCGCTGAGACGCTAAGTTTCGCTAAGTAAAAACCGATTTAAAACTTCGCGTGCCTCCGCGTCTTTGCGACTCCGCGGTAAAAAAAACTATATTAGATTCTAAAGATCGATAGAAAGGGACCTGAAACTCAATAGGGCTATACTTGAGTCTAAAATAACATCACTGGATATTATATTTCTCCATCTTCAGATACAGCGTTTTACGATCGATGTTTAAAATTCGCGCCGCTTTTGATTTATTATAACGTACTTCCTGAAGTGTCTTCACGATCATCTCTTTCTCCTGCGTTTCCTGCAACGCCTTCAGATCGTAAACAGGTACCGCAGGCGTTGGCTTGGTTACCGGCGTACGTGCGGCGGTGATCATTTCTACCGGAAGCGCCTGAATCGAGACCACATCTTCCGTTGTTAGCAACACAGCACGCTTGACAACATTTTTCAATTCACGCAAGTTACCAGGCCAATCGTAAGTTTTGAATAAATGAAGCACCTCATCGTTAAACCCGACAACATTTTTTCCAAGCTCTTGATTTGCCGACTCCCTGAAGAAATCAAGGAACTCGTTAAGATCCGATGACCGTTCTCGTAACGCGGGTACTTCAAGCTTAAATTCATTTAACCTGTGATACAGATCTTCACGGAACTGGCCACGTTTAACACTTTCTGCAAGGTCGTCGTTTGTAGCCGTGATAATGCGCACATCTACGCGTATTTCTTTATTACTACCAATTGGAGAAACAACCCGTTCCTGGATGGCGCGTAATAACTTAATTTGAACTTCGTAAGATAAGTTTCCTACCTCGTCGAGAAACAATGTACCTGTATGCGCAGCTTCAAACTGACCTGTCTTATCCTGAACAGCCCCGGTGAACGAGCCCTTTATATGCCCAAACAATTCGCTGGCTGCAAGATCTTTCGAGAGTGCTCCACAATCAACAGCAACAAAAGGGGCTTTTGCCCTGGCACTCAACTGATGTATTGTACGCGCCACGTATTCTTTTCCCGTACCACTTTCACCTTCTATAATAACAGACATCGCCGTTGGGGCGACAAGTTTTACATAATTATGGAGATGTTGTGAAGCTTCGCTTTTTCCCTGAACAAATTGCTTTACCGGCGACGCTTTCTTCCCTGATACAGCAGGTCGATCCTTCTTCATCGATTGTTGAACAATCATCAGAAGTTCATCCGGATTTACTGGTTTAGTGATGTATTCGAAAGCCCCAAGTTTAATTGCCTTTACAGCGGTTCGGATATCAGAAAAGCTTGTCATGATGATCACCGCAGTTTCAGGCCGGACTTTTTTCATCTCCACCAGCATATCCATTCCGGTGGTATCCGGTAAACGATAATCGAGTAAGACGAGGTCGTAGGAACGTGCCAAAAAAGTTTTCAGGCCATCCTTACCATTATGGTTGGTGGTAACCTGAAAACCATGCTTCTGTAAAAACCCTTCCAGTATCCGGGAAAAGGTGAGGTCGTCCTCAATCAATAAAACTGCAGCCATATGGGCTGAAAAATAAAAAGAAAGCCGGAGATTATTCCAGCTTTCTTTCTTTACTTGTTTTCAGGTTCTTCGAATGGCTTAATCGTCAAGTCGTTGACCATCCTTACTGAATTTGATCACCTGAGTATCAGCGCCATTTTTCAGTTCCACTTCGTATTGATCGTTTTTCTTGTCGTGGCGGGCGGTGTTAATCAGCCAACCTTTATATTCCTGATCTTCCAAGGTTTTCTTTACGGCCTCAGGAAGTTCTTCAGTTTTAATCTCTACCTGCTCAGCAGCATCGGCATCAGGTGTTGGTGCCGGTGTAACTACTTCTGTTGATGGATTCGTTTCTGGTGTGGTTTGAGCATTAACGGCTACTGCACCTAACATGGCAGCAAAAGCGAACATTACTTTCTTCATGATATTTTAGTTTAATGGTATACTACTGGGTTCTTATTATTTCAATGCCACAGCGAACAATACGGAAACAGATTTGACTTACAAGCCTTTACGTTCTCAGCGATTCTAATTACTGTAGAATGTTTCAACAGGGTGTTGATATCCGCGGCACTTACATTTATTTTGCCTTCTGTTTAAACTTGTTACCTTACTCAACAATTTGCTGTTACATGAATAAATCCAACACGGCATTTCGCAATGCAATCATCGCTTCCCTGGGCGGTTTTCTTTTTGGTTTTGACACTGCGGTTATTTCCGGTGTAGAGAAATCAATCCAGGTGCTTTGGAACCTGACTGACGTAGAACATGGTTTCACAGTAGCCTCTGCCCTTTTTGGAACCGTGATCGGTGCACTTGCAGCCGGAATCCCCGCCGAGAAATGGGGACGAAAACGCGTACTTCAGGTAATCGGCTTGCTTTATCTGATCACATCGCTTATTACAGCGTTAACACCATCATGGTCTTTATTTGTGATCTTCCGTTTTCTGGGAGGTATTGGAGTAGGTGCTTCTTCGGTGGTTGGTCCCATGTATATCTCTGAAATTTCTCCTGCCCATAACCGTGGCAGACTGGTGGCATTGTTCCAGTTTAATATTGTGAGCGGGATTCTTATCGCCTTTATTTCAAATTATCTTCTCTTTGGTGTGAGTGAAGAATCATGGCGATGGATGTTGGGTGTACAAGCCATTCCCTCCCTGCTCTTTGTGATTATGGTGATGTTTGTACCTGAAAGTCCGAGGTGGTTGATCAAAAAAGGTAAGTCATCCGAAGCCCGTGATGTATTGGCGTCCATTGGTGAACCCGATGCGAACATGGCCACAAAACGAATTGAAGAATCGCTTGAAAGTGAAATTGGCCTTAAAAAGGAAAGCTTATTTAATGGGTTGTATAACAAACCTATTTTTTATGTGGTCGTACTCGCAATGTTTAATCAGCTTTCCGGTATTAATGCGATCATGTATTATGCGCCACGTATATTCGAAATGACTGGCCTGGCGAAAGATACGGCGTTGCTCCAGGCTGTTTCTATTGGATTAACAAACATGGTGTTTACCCTACTTGCCATTTCTGTAATTGACAAATTCGGCAGAAAAAATCTGCTGATTGTAGGTTCTTTTGGAATGGTCTTTTTTCTTGGTCTTGTCGCATGGTCATTCTATACCCAAGACTTTGGTGGATATGCTGTCATGCTGTATCTCGTTGGCTTCATTGCTTTCTTTGCCTTTTCGCAAGGTGCTGTGATCTGGGTTTATATGTCGGAAATTTTTCCAAACAAAGTGCGCGCACAAGGTCAAACACTCGGAAGCTTCACCCACTGGATTATGGCAGCTGTTATCTCACTTTCATTTCCCATCATCGCTGAAAGCGAAAACGGCGGTTTCTATTCCTTCCTGCTCTTTGCCGTAATGATGTTGTTACATGGCATCTTTGCGTGGCGGGTTCTACCTGAAACTAAAGGCAAATCGCTGGAAGGAATTCAGCGGGATCTCGGAATACATTGATTTACGTCAAAACGTAACGTAACAATATAATCGAGATGTTCTACCTGGCGAAAAATAGCTTCCAGGAGGAGCATTGAAATCTGATGTTTAAGTAAATTAAATATGAGTCGGATTTAAACCACATATTGAATTAATCGATGCCGGAAATAATATCCGATAAAAAAGTTTTCTCCCTGCTTGAGGTAACGGCAAGCATCCAAAAAACAATTGCGGAGCGATATAAGAATTCATTTTGGGTGAAGGCTGAAATGAATAAGCTGAACCACTACGCACATTCGGGACATTGTTATCCAGAATTAGTTGAAAAAAAAGATGGGAAAGTTATCGCACTCATGAAGGCAATGCTGTGGAAAAATGATTTTTACAGAATTGATCAACGCTTCCATAAAATATTAAAAGAACCGATTAAAGATGGTATAAACATTTTATTCTGCGCAAGCATATCCTTTGACCCTATGCATGGATTAAGCCTGCGCATAATTGATATTGATCCGGTTTTTTCATTGGGAGAATTGGAACGTGAAAAACAGGAAACCATTGAACGGCTGAAACGTGAAGGTATCTATGATCAAAACAGAAAGGTTGCGATGGCCATGTTGCCACAACGGATCGCCGTGATTTCTGTAGAAACAAGTAAAGGATATTCTGATTACCTCAAAATCCTAGAACACAATCCATGGGGATACACATTTTTTAATTTTCTTTTTCCTTCATTGTTGCAAAGTGAGCGCGCAATTCCCTCTATCATTAACCAGCTTAAGCGAATCAAAAAAGTTATCCATCATTTCGATGCTGTTGCCATCATACGGGGCGGTGGTGGTGATGTTGGACTATCATCGTTTAACAACTATGAATTGGCCAGAGAAATTGCGTTGTTTCCACTGCCTGTCATTACCGGAATCGGCCACTCCACCAATGAAACGGTTGTGGAAATGGTCTCTTTTAAGAATGCCATCACGCCAACGGAACTTGCCGACTATTTGATTCAAATGTTTCATAATTTTTCGGTGCCGGTTAAAAAAGCAGAAGAATTTATAACAGAAAGGTCATTGCGTATTTTGAAAGATGAACGATTGAAATTTCACAACACGATGAAATATTTCAAGTCTGTAACACAACACCAGCTTTCAAAAAACCACAATAACATCGCCGGGCTCACCAGTGCGCTTACTCAGCAGGCAAAATTCCAACTCCTTCAGTCAGACCAAAACATTGATAGGAACAGGCAGCACATCCTGAAGTTCACGCCGTTGGTAATTCAATATCGAAGGCAACGAACTTCGGAAATAGTCAACCGATTTTTAAAGCAGACTGCGGATTTCATCATGGCGCAACAACAGTCCGTTCAGCAGGTGGAAAAACACGTTAATTTTTTAAACCCTGAAAACATTCTAAAACGTGGGTTTTCAATAACCCTGGATCAGCATGGAAAAGCCATAAAGGATTCGGCTAAACTGAATGCCGGTGACACAATAACTACTATTTTAGCATCGGGAAAAGTCGTAAGTAAGATTGAAGATGTATTAAATCACCGTGACGATGAATGAAAATCCAACATACACAGAGGCATTTGAAGAACTTCAGCAAATCGTAACTGAAATTGAAAGTGGTCAGATTACCGTGGATGAACTATCTGAAAAGGTGAAACGCGCCACTGCATTGATCAAAATATGCAAACTTAAACTCACCACGACGGAAGCTGATATCAACCTTATCCTTAAAGATATCGAAACCAGTGGTGGTAAACGCGAAGAGACTAAATAATCATTTGTTATACTGAAGAATAATTATAATCCGTCAGTCTCCTTTTTTTCTTTAGGCTCAGGACATGCTATCTCCCATTCTTTGGCCAGAAAAATTTCTCCTTCCTGTACTTTTTCAATCAGCTTATCTCGTTTCTTCAGGTATTTACATCCGATATCCACATAACGGTAATTTGCGCCATCGATTTTGAAATTAAAATGACACGTATTTTTGTTTTTTACATTCTTGAGGCAGATAAATTCCACCGACGACAAATCAGTTTCATGGGTGAATGTGAATCCACTAAATACAACGAAAACAAGGACCAGGACGATGATATTTTTCATTTACAAAAACGTTATCTGAACTAGAAAATTTACGCGGGCAAGATCGCTATTTTTGGGCGGAAGTAAAAATTTAAAACAGTCGAGAGCCGGTGATGTAAGCTGCGAGCTGCGAGCCGCGAGTTTTGTTGTACAGTAATACCAGGAGTTCGGTTTTTCCCTCTTGGTTTCAGGAGGGACGATCCTTCGACAAAGTCGGAGGATCAGGGTGGTTAGGACAATTTAAAACTTAATGTGTTTTTTGATAATTGTACGAACCTTGAGTTTGTTTGATCTGTAACTTTTCAGTTTACGTTAACTTATAAGATTTTTTGTTTTTTCTTACGAAGCATTTTTTCTTCTGATCGAGGGGATCCTTCTGCATGCTTTGTGCGTGGCACATGCGCGCATTAGGATGACGGTAACGAAGGGGGAGAATAGCTGTGAGTTACGAGCTGAGTTCGGTTTTTCCCTCCTGGTTTCAGGAGGGACGATCCTTCGACAAAGTCGGAGGATCAGGGTGGTTAGGACAATTTAAAACTTAATGTGTTTTTTGATAATTGTACGAACCTTGAGTTTGTTTGATCTGTAACTTTTCCAGTTTACGTTAACTTATAAGATTTTTTGTTTTTTCTTACGAAGCATTTTTCCTCCAATCGGTGGGATCCTTCCGCATGTCTCTGCATATAACAAAGACGCATTAGGATGACGGCCACGAAAGGAGAAGGGCGTCTCCCAGACAAGAACACGAAACCAACCTCAAACCTTAAACATCAAACCTCAAACAATTTTAGCAATACCCGTCGCTACCGAACACCAACTTTGAACCACGAACCATTCACCATAAAAAAACCCTGAGTGTTTCCCAGGGTTTTCCTTGTTATAAAATTGTGCAGATTAATATCTGTAGTATTCAGGTTTGAAAGGACCCTGTACTTCCACGCCGATGTATTTTGCCTGAGCATCGGATAATACATCGAGTTCTACGCCGATCTTTTTGAGGTGCAAACGCGCTACTTTTTCATCGAGATGTTTTGGTAGCATGTACACTTTGTTTTCGTATTTATCGGAATGTAACCACAACTCCAGCTGTGCTAAGGTTTGGTTCGTAAATGAATTCGACATCACAAATGAAGGGTGACCCATTGCACATCCTAAGTTAACAAGGCGACCTTCAGCCAATAAAATCACCTGGCGTCCATTGCTGAGTGTGTAAAGATCTACCTGTGGTTTGATCGTATCTTTCTGACCATTTTTGTTTAACCACGCTACGTCGATCTCGTTATCGAAATGACCAATGTTACATACGATGGTCTTATCCTTCATATTAAGAAAATGACGGTCTGCAACGATGTTAAAGTTACCAGTACAGGTAACAACAATGTCTGCCTCCTTTACGGCATCATCCATTCTCTTAACGGCGAAGCCATCCATGGCAGCCTGTAGTGCACAGATCGGATCGATTTCAGTTACAATAACGCGGGCACCGGCACCACGCAATGAGGCGGCTGATCCTTTTCCTACATCACCATAGCCTGCTACAACCGCGACCTTACCGGCAATCATCACATCTGTTGCTCTGCGGATAGCATCTACGCAAGATTCCTTACAACCGTATTTGTTATCGAATTTTGATTTTGTAACGCTGTCGTTAATATTAATCGCAGGCAATGGAAGTTTGCCGTTGTTCATTCTTTCAATAAGACGATGAACACCAGTAGTGGTTTCTTCTGAAATACCACGAATGCCTTCAACCAGTTCGGGATAACGATCCAGCACCATGTTGGTTAGATCACCCCCATCATCCAATATCATATTCAATGGCTTGCCATCGGGAAATGCAAACAGGGTTTGTTCTATGCACCAGTCAAATTCTTTTTCATTCATGCCCTTCCAGGCAAATACCGGAACTCCGGCTGCTGCTATGGCGGCAGCCGCATGATCTTGTGTTGAGAAAATATTGCATGAAGACCAGCTTACCTCAGCACCTAGTTCAACCAGTGTTTCGATTAACACCGCTGTTTGAATGGTCATGTGAAGGCATCCGGCTATGCGTGCACCTTTTAATGGCTTTTGTTTACCAAATTCTTCACGTGTGGCCATCAGACCGGGCATTTCTGCCTCAGCTAACGTTATTTCTTTACGTCCCCATTCAGCGAGGGAAAGGTCTTTAACCTTGAATTTCAGTTTTTCGTCTACCGTCATTTTTTAAGAATTTATCGCGGTACAAAAGTAAGATAAAGCTTTTAATATGTCACTAATACAAGGCAAAATGCCCTGAGGTTTGTCTTTTTAAGCAATCACCGTGGAACTTTTAGATATTTTAAGGCTGTTTTGCTAAAAATAATAAAGATGAAGCCCAAAATAAAAATAGATGTGATCTCTGATGTGGTTTGTCCGTGGTGTTATATCGGAAAACGGAGGCTTGAGAAGGCGCTGGAGGAATTGAATGAAGCGTTTGAATTCGACGTTGAATACCACCCGTTCGAGCTCAATGCCGCGATTCCGGTTTCGGGTGTGAACAGTAAAACATATCTGAGTGAGAAGTTTGGTAGTGAAGAACATTATGAACAAATCACCGGTCGCGTTACGGCAGTAGCACAAACTGAAGGCTTAACCTTTGACTTCAATAAACAACTCGTTTCTCCTAATACGCGCAAAGCCCATAGCTTAATTAAGGCTGCAAAAGAATCGGGTGTGCAAACACAAGTGGTTGAAGCATTATTCGGAGCTTATTTCACCGATGGTGTCGACCTTTCCAGTGATAAAAATCTAATTCAACTCGCTGTTACGGCGGGCTTATCAAAGCAACTTGCTGAGGATACGCTAAGGGATGAAGAAGCACTTTTACAGATTGCTTTGGAAGAACAGGAAATGCATAAACTTGGTATAACCGGTGTGCCGTTCTACATCATCAATCGTAAATATGGAATTTCAGGTGCACAGCCTACCGATACTTTTGTACGCGCTTTACGCGATGCCTCCGCGCAAACATCGATGGTGGGGAGAATCCTGTGATGTGGATGATAAAAACTGCTAAAAAAAGTGTTCTGTTGAAGATCATACAGAACACTTTTTCTTTACGTTTTTTTGTTCGTCACAAATAACACAATACCTGCTACAAGCAGAATTCCGCCTACAATAGGTGACCATGCTATTGGTGTTTTTTCTTCTTTATTGATTTCAAGTGGCCCTATATCAACCACTTCTTCTTTCGTGATCAGATTAAATCCGGTAAATACCGTCATCAGGCCCCCGATCACAATGAGGATAATTGCTAATGTTCTCATGTGTTTAAATTTACCTTAACCCGTATAAACTTGATGCCAGCGGATCGCTAGGAAATTAGGTATTGGGTATTTTAGGCATTAGGCATTAGGCATTGATGGGCATTGGGCATTGAGCATTGAGGCCATAAAAAACAAGCTTAATTCAGCGGCGTTGATTAGGCATTGCATTAAATCCTAATTCAATGTCGTTTACTTAAGCTTGTTTGTTTTTTGCCTCACCCTGCCCTCTCCGAAGGAGAAGGTTGACGGAAGCTTAAGTAAACGACATTGATTCCTAATTCCTAATTCCTAATTCCTAATACCGAATGCCTAATCCCTAATTCCTATTTCAGCTGGTCTTGCTTGATGATTGTTGTCCAGATACTTGTTTTGCCATTGTCGGTGCGGGTCCAGATGGGAGTGATGATGCCTTTATGCGCTGTAATGTTCAGATGAGCTGCAAACGGTGAGGATGTTTCCGGAATGAATGGTGTTTCACTGATCTTCACGTTCTTAAATGAAGTTCCAGCATCGATGGAATATGCCAGGTAAACATCGGTCTGATTATCATCATAAGACCGGCGATCATAATACAGTACATATATATTTCCGGTAGTCTGATCAATGGTTGTCCAGGGAAGATATTGATGTTTTCCCACACCATCATCGTTAATCTTTAGCGGTGAACTCCAGTTGTCTCCAAAATTCGATGAACGCATAAACCAGATATCCGTATCGTCTGCACCCCTGCGTTGATCGGCCCAGGTGATATATAACATTCCCTGGCGTTGCCCTTTTGTTTTCTCTACAACAAGCACCGGCATTCCATTGCATTTGCCATGGCCAGGAATAGTAAGATCCCACCCACCGGGCTGGTCCGTAATTGTAATGTCGTTTCGTAACCACATTCCTCCACCATCAAAAGAACGATCGAAAAAGATCTTGTTTGCATTTGACCACGCTACATAACGTTTTTTATCTTCACTTACGGCAGGAAATCCCCCCACCGTTGTGCTATCCCCATCCAAACAGTTCCCCGACATTTGTGATATTTGAACAGGCTTGCTCCATTTTTTTCCGTTGGATGATGATGACATCATGATCATAGAACGACAACCCTGATCTTTACTACCATACACGTCAAAGGATGTCCATACTACATGAACATTTCCTTTGTTATCGGTGGTTGCCTTAGGCTTTAGCTGGTCGTGTTGCGGATCAAAAGCGATTGAAGTTCCGGTGCTCCATGTTTTGCCACCATCTGTGGATACATAACTTACAATATGTTTTACCGTGCGTTCAGTGACAGAGTCTGCTACATGAAAAAAATACAAGTTTCCTTTTTCATCCGAAACCAATACAGGATCAGCAAATACTCTATCGGAAGATATTATTTTATTTCTCTCCCAGGTCTCTCCATTATCAAAGGTAACCTGAGTGGAACCTGCGACCGTGGCGGCTACTATATTTCGGGTGTTTTTTGAATTAATGGTAATCGAAGGCACACTCGCTTTCGCGGATGGGTTTACCTCATCCAGCTTTATGTTTTTGAACTGAGCTTGAATTGTTGGACCCGATAACAGAATAAAAAAATAAAAAGAAAAAAAAACAACACGAAGCATACGACAGAATTATTCTTCAATGTTACTGCATAATGGGGAAGGTTCAAAACAATTTCAAGGTCAATGGTTCAAGTTTCCATGATTCAAAACCTGGACAGTCATCACCGCTAAGTGTCTCCAAACCTTGAACTTGAAACTATTAGTGTCCGGGATAAACTCACTAAGAGCGTCAAATCACTTTCTGAAAAATTGTGTAGGGAGTGGTATGCCTCCTTCAGTGTTGATCAATATTAATTGATGATCTTTCATTCACGTTTTTTTCGCCTCCCGGGCCGGCTGGGCCCAGCATACTGGCATTGTCGCTGAACATGATCCGCGCATGCCCCTTCCAGCCAAAGATAATGTTATGCGACAATACCAGTATGCTGAAGGATGGCGTGGGTGTGCCCTCTTTCTATAAACGATCAAAAAACTTTGTTTTACGATTCTAAAATGTGATTTTTAACAATCTTTCATTTTTTCCCGGACACTAATAACTTGAAACTTGAAACTGAACCATTAAGCAACCCAATATGTAGAAAAAATCTACATAAAAATAGAATTCCTTTTACCTAAGTAATTTCATTCATCGTAATAACATACGTTTTAACTGTCAAATAGTTCATTAGACTGGCAAAGTCGAAAATGGCGGGATGGCTGCTGCTGGATTTGATGGTATACCGGAAGAACTTAAATACTGTTAATATGATGAAAAGAATAATTTTAGGAATGGCGCTGGTAGCGTTCTTAATGAGTTGCGAAAACAAAGAAGAAAAGAGACTTCAATCGCAGGTAGACTCTCTCCGTACTGAACTTCAGGTAAGTCAGCAAACTGCACAACAATTAGAAGAAGTAGGATCATTGATCGATTCGATCGATGCCAGCCGTCAGCTTTTGCGGGCGGATGTCGTTGAAGGTACATCTTACAAGGATTACAAAGCACGCCTTGTAAGCATCAACCAACACATTCAGGAAACACAAAACAAAATTGCTGAACTTGAATCGAAAGTAAAAAAGAACAATGCTTCAACCGCCTCCATTCGCAGGTTAAAGAACGAGCTGGAACTTAGCTCACAACAGATCACGGCACTCCAACAGGAAGTAGAGCGCATCCAGGGTGAAAATGTTGCCTTGAGCCGTCAGGTTTCGCAACGTGACTCTGTTCTCACGCTAAACAATGAAACCATCAAAATGCGTGAACAAGATGTAGCTAGTCTGGAGACCAAGGTTGAAGAGATCAATGCTTCTTCAAAAGCCTCACAAGCCGATCTTTATTTTGCACAGGCACAGGCCCTGGAAACTGCAGCTGACCGCACTAAATTTGCCCCACGCAAGAAAAAAGAAACACAACGCGAAGCGCTTGAACTGTATAAGCTTTCCCTTTCTTTGGGTAAGGTAGAAGCGCAGGAAAAAGTAGATGAACTTGAAAAAGACATCAGCTAAAAAATTTATTGGGAAATAGGTTAAGAAAATGGCACCTCGCTCAGGTGCCATTTTTTATTACAAAACTTTTATCTGCCCATTCGTTTCGTACCTTTACCCATTGAAAAAAACTGTGTGCCTGCCTGCTATTTAGCCTTTTGCACTCATTCAGTTAGGATCTTCAAGTATTTAAAACCCAAAGTTTATGCAAATCACAAAAAACAAAGTTGCTGCTATCCATTACACATTGCGCGACAATGAAGGAACTGTTATTGACACCAGCGATGGCCGCGATCCGTTGTATTACCTGCACGGCACCGGTAACCTTATCCCCGGAATGGAAGAAGGACTGGAAGGAAAAGGACAGGGAGATAAACTTCAATTGAAGATTTCACCCGAAAAAGGATATGGCGAAGTAGATCCCGGTATGGTTCAAAAAGTACCGCGCTCTGCCTTTGGTGATCAGGAAGTAAAAACCGGAATGAAATTTTCCACCAATCAGGGTGGCGTTGTAACGGTAACCGAAGTAGGACTTGAAAATATTACCGTTGATGCAAATCATCCACTGGCGGGCATCGAACTCAACTTCGAAGTAGAAGTAATGGAAGTTCGCAACGCAAGCGAAGAAGAACTTTCACACGGCCACGTTCACGGCGAAGGTGGACACCACCATTAATTGTTTGAGATTAGAAGTTTGATGTTTGAGGTTGGGAGTTTCAAGATTTACAGCGTTCCAACCTCGAACATCAAACCTCAAACATCAAACCTAAAAATCCGGACAAGGGATTACGAGTTTATCTCTGGGGGGTTTGCGGGGGTTGCGCATGGGCCAGGTGTAGACAAGGCTGAATTCGTGAGCGCCGCCACTTTGAGGGCCGAGTTTTGAAATTGTATAATCAAAGCTATAGCCAATGTTGATCGCATCTTTGGCGCCGAACTTCGTGAAGCCAAGTAACAATACAATCGATTCATTGTTTACGTAAGGACCTAAGTTTTTGAAAGGCACACCGCGGTACCATGTACCCAATACCAAAGGTTCGAAAGTAAAGTAAACACCGAGATCCATCTGATCAAATTTTCCCTGATGCCGGTATTGAAACGCCGGCGAAATACTTCGCTCCGACGAACGGGCATAAACACCACTTCCTACATGTCCTGGCTTTAATGGTATTTTAAATCCACCGTGCACGGAGAGTTTAACAGGTAAACGACTGGTCTCTCCTATCAGACTTTGATTGGGTTGCGTTAAGTGCCATCCGGAAACACCAAGCCATGCTGTTCGTGTAAAGAATACGCCACCAAATGAAAGATCAAGAAACGTTTTGCTTGAGTTATCTATAAAAACTTCCTGAGTTACATCGACAATGTTTCCGTTTTCATCAAACTGATCGCCAAACGTAAGCTTATCAAAATTGATATCCCGGTTAAACAAAGCCACCTGAACACCAGGGCGGAAACCGAGGTTTTTGGTGATTTCCAGTTCGTAAGAATATTGTAAACCGATGTTGAGACTGCGCAATCCGGCAAGACCTTCCTGGTCTCGTGTCAGGATTACACCAACACCGCTATTTTTATCTTCAATAAAATAATCAAAGTAAACCGACATGGTGGTAAACCTGGCCTCAATAGCCGGCCACTGGTTCCTGTAATTGAGGCCGGCACGTGCCTGGCCCGTTGCACCGGTAAGCGCCGGATTTAAATAAAGCGGCGCCGCATAAAATTGTGAAAATTGTGGGTCCTGGGCTGTTACCACACCTTTCGAACAAAGTATAAATACCATCAGCAGGAAGATCCTGTACATCGGGTTGTATTTCTTTACTGTATGCACTCGGAGCAAATTAATGAAAAGTTATTTGTTATTCGTTAATCCGTTTCGACGAAAAAAGTAAAACCTTGTGTTCAGATTTATTTCATCGGCAATAACGACTCAACAATTAACGTAATTTTGGATCAAATTGTATACTTTACGGTAACTTGAGCGTTTTACAGTAGTTGCGTAATTTAGGTGACCGTAAGTTGATTAGCATAATAAAATGAGTGTAAGATCTTTAAACCTGGTTTTCCTTTTGTGTTTCATTTTTGGCCCTTTTATGAGCCGGGCACAAACTTTAGAAGGACACAACTGGTATTTTGGAAGTTCAACAGACCATTCCATCCGGTTCAGCCGGTCTGATCATACTGCGACCATTATTACAAATAAAGCTTCACTGGGTACCGGTGGAAGCGCCGTGGTTAGCAATCCTGTAAATGGCGATCTTCTTTTCTATACGGATGGTAATACAGTCTACGATATCACGCACACAGCGATGCCAAATGGTGGCGGATTAATTGGTAATCCGGCAGGTAACCAGCCCGTTGTCGCTGGCAAAGTGCCTGGTGAACCCAACAAATATTATGTAATCACGAATGACGCGAATTTTACAACGCCTGGAAATATTCGTTATACGATGGTCGATATGGCCCTTCCTGGAAACCCATCACCACTGCCGTTAGGGAATGTAGACGAGACTATTATTGCGAAGAATACACCTGTTCCCGGCCTATCCAATCGTTCGGAAGCCATGATCACCATTCCACATGCAAACGGAACGGATTTCTGGTTGATCACACATGCGTCAATTGGTTTTCCTGAATATACAGCTACGCTTTTTACTGCTACCGGACCAACGACAACTGTAACGGCTCCAAACCTCGGTGTAATTCTTCGCGCCGGAAATTTTGCTTATAATCCAACAACACAACAGGTCGCTGTTTCGCCACAGGAGACTTCCCGAAATGTAGAGATCTTTGATTTTGATAACGCTACGGGTCAGTTTACGCTCGCCACAACTGTTTTGAATTCATCGGTATCTGCCATGACCACCAATGCCGTATATGATGTGGAGTGGAGTAATAACGGAAGATATCTTTATGTCTCTAAAGCAGGAGAAAATGGTAGCCAGCCAGATCTCATACAATATGATTTGACAAGCTCCGCGGAAACACCAATCTCTCCGGTTTCCATTCTGCCGCAGCCCAATACAATAACACGAAGCTTCGGTTTACAAATGGCTGCTGATAGCGCGATCTATCATCTGTATGAAAGCGGTGGACAAATTCTGTTGGGCAAGATCCTCGATGCCGATACCGTGGCAACAGAACTTACGTATGAGCCCATTGCATTCGCCGGTGATTTTCAGGGACAACAACTTTCTTCATTCGCCCCTGCAACAGATATTGACTTAACCGTAGATTTCACCTTCTCAGGATTGTGCCAGAACGCACCAACATCTTTTTATCCAACGGTATCGCCACAGGCCGATAGTCTTGTTTGGGATTTTGGTGACGGTGCCACCTCCAGTGAGTGGAGCCCCGTGCATACTTATGAAGAAGGGGAAACATTTCCGGTCACTGTTACCGCATACCTGAATGGTGTTCCTACACCCTCCCCTACGCACAATGTGATTATTCAACCCTTTGATGTGCAGATTACTTTGGTGAGTGACACAACAGCATGTAGTTGCGAACTTCCTTTTCCTAAAAAACCTGCGCCTCCTTGCCAAGCGTTCACGTTGACGGCACAAACGCAAGGATCAGCATCGGTTCAATATCAATGGTATGGCCCTGCGGGTGTTATTGGCTCGCCTGCAAGTTCACCTCCTGCATTAATGCCTGATTCTGCGGGATATTATTATTTGGTTGCATCTGAACCCCCACCCGGAGTTTGCTCCACGTACGCTGGGGTGAACATTAAAGAATATACTGTTCAGGATCCACGCTCTAATATGTGGTATTTCGGAAATGGTGCTGGGCTTGACTTCAATTCACTTTACTGGACTCCGCCTACACCCGGCCCTACACCGATTAGCAATGGAGGCGCGATGAATGCACCGGAAGGAACATCGACCATGTCAGACCGCAACGGTCAGGTAATTTTCTATACAGACGGTGACAAAGTATGGAACAGACAAAACGTAGAGGTTGCAAGTGGCATTGGAGGAGACAAGGAATCAACTCAATCAGCCATCATCATCCCTGTGCCAGGCGATGAAACACTTTTTTATATTTTCACAACGCAAGAGGTACACGGTGCCGGAACTTATGAACTTCGTTATGTTCTTTTTGATTTAAAACTAAATAATGGCACAGGCGGTATAGGTTCTCCCAGTAGTGTACTGTTTACAAGAAGTACAGAGCGCATTACAGCAAGTGCAAACTGGCTGATCGCGCACGAATATGGCAACAACTCATTCCGGGCCTACGAAATAACGGCAGAGGGAATTGGTAGCCCTGTAATATCCGGAGTTGGTTCTGACCACGCCGTTACTAACGCCAATCAGGGACAGGGATATATGATCCTTGGTCCTCAAAATCAGATAGCCGTTGCGTTGGATAATACTGTCGAGTTATTCGACTTTGTTGATTCCTCAGGCGTAGTAACCAACTTCCGTTCTGTTGATTTGCAACAACCTGGACAGGCTTATGGCATTGGGTTTTCACCTGGAGGTCAAAGATTATACGCCACTATTTTGGGGGAAAATTTTATTTATGAATTAGCTTACGATTCAACCTTATCTACATACACCACCAGACCCGAACTACCTCCAATGCCCACCACGGCTCAGC
Organism: Ohtaekwangia sp.; assembly: GCA_035628875.1. Lineage (GTDB taxonomy): Bacteria > Bacteroidota > Bacteroidia > Cytophagales > Cyclobacteriaceae > Ohtaekwangia. The sequence goes on from DASPIZ010000124.1 coordinate 43,973, forward strand.
CTGGAGCTATTCAGCGCGGCCCTGACGGACAAATCTACGTGGCGTTGCAGGGCAGTACAACCCTCGGCGCCATCACACCCTCTGAAGTCAATACTCCTGTTCCGCTTCCTTCACAGTTTAATGAAAACGCGGTACAATTGTTAGCTGGAACATCCAGTACGTTGGGGCTTCCGAATTTTATTCAATCACTCGGAGATCCTATTCAAGGCCCCGGCGTTACAGCCAATGGATTTTGCTTAGGTGCTCCTACGGAATTCACAGCATCAGGCAAAGATTCAAGTATCGACAAATTCTTCTGGACATTCGGCGATGGAACAGCCGAAGTAGAAGGGAGTGCTGAAATGTCGTACACCTATGCCGTGGAAGGAACTTATCCTGTTCAAGTGAGGATTTGGAACAAGTGTGAAGAAATCACGCTTGATATTCAAGTTACTATCAATCCTTCTCCAGATCCAGACGAATCTCTGTTTGCTTCCAATGATCCCGGTGGTAATGTTGTACCGTGTAATGGTCCGGTTACGCTATTAGGTTCTAATCCTCCTGTAGCCCCTGGTGACCCCCCAACAACATGGTTATGGTCGACCGGAGAAACGACAGAAACAATTGCCGTGCTTACACCTGGAACATATACCGTAACCGTTACTAATCAGTTTGGATGTACAGCAACAAAATCTGCAGAGCTTTTCCCTTCGTTTGCTAATCTGGACCTTGGACCTGATGTAAATGTATGTCAGGATACTGAACAGGAAGTCACACTAACCATTCAGGGTGGCATTACGTTTACCTGGTTTGAAAACGGCGTGCCTACCGGAAATACAGCGTATACCCAGCCCGTTAACACCAGTACGCCGGGAGACATCACATACAGTGTAGAAATCGATGATGGAAATTGTACCGCGACAGATGAGGTTACTTTCACCATTAATCCTACACCAGTTTTTACAGCAGTTGGCGTCGATGCTACTTGCTCCCAACCTGATGGAAGCATCAATCTCGATGTAACAACTCCTGTGGGAACACCATTGGTTTACAGTGTTACTGGTCCGTCAACAGTTCCGGATGGTACAGATCGAATAGCTGCATTTTCAGAATCCATCCCTAATTTATCCGCCGGTGCATATACCGTGCGTGTAGCGGATCAGTTGACTGGATGTGCAGCTACAGAAGTAGTACCAATCAATAATCCGGGTGTATCGGTAACCCTTACACAACAGGGCACATGTGATCCGGATTTATTTTTCGAAGTTAATCCGGGAGGCGCCGGTGAATACGAATATGTGGTGTTAAATTCAGCGGGGGTCCAAGTTGATTTTGGTAGCACCTCACCAAACGTCGTTACTACATTCAACACGAACGCTTTACCAAGTGGTGATACGTACACGGTCCAGGTAACCAATGTCATCACAGGATGTCTTGCATCTGGATCAGCTGACCTGCTCCAAACTTTACCAGCACATACACCCGTAATTAGTCCTATAGATTGTGCAACAAACCAACTTACTGCGATCGCTGCGGGTGCAACAGATTTTACATGGACGAGTACGCCGGCAAACGGTATCGTTGCTCCTGGTACGGGCCCTACCGTTACCTTAAACCCAGGCACTTTCGTCGTTGAGGTAACCGCTTCGGGAGCCGGGGCCTGTCCGGGCACAACAACAGAAACAAGAACGGCATCGCCACCCATTGATGCCGAAATAACACCATCAACACCTTGTGCTAATACCGTGACGGTAACCGTGGATCCAAGGGGTAACAATTACCGTTACATGTGGAGCATTAATAACGGGGCCTTCGGTCCTTGGGGACCAGAAAGGACATTTAGGATAGCTGATCATAACTCCAGTGTTATAGTACAGGTGATAAACAACCTCAATGGTTGCCAGGATAATTCTCAAGAACGTCTTATTCCTGTTGTTGGAACTGTCACGGTAGCGCTCAACCCTCCTACCCTCGCATGCGAAGGTTCTGATTTTGACTTAACCGCTTCATCAAGACCTGATGCAACTTTCGAATGGTCTTTCGATCAATCACCTTTAAATGCAGGAACCGGTGCTACTATTACTACACCGGTACGCGAAGGTGTTTACAGTGTCGTTGCAATCGTATCAACATGTCGCTCATTACCGGCCGAAATAAACATCGCGCCGTTGTTGCCCACACCAATAGATCTCGGTGTCTTAAAAAGAATATGTCCTTTTCCACAAGCACCGGCGGAAAGACAACAAGTTATGCTGAATGCAAAACCGGCAGACCTTACTTCCTATTCCTGGTTACCACCAGATGGAATCCCTGTCCCGGGCAATGCAGAATTCATCGCGACCATGGCTGGTGTTTATAACGTCACCGCAGTAAATCCAGAGGGTTGTGAGAGCACGGCTTCCGTTGAAGTAATCGAAGACTGTGATCCGATCATTACCGGACCGAATGCATTTAGGCCATCAAGTAAATTAGAACCAAATACTGCATTCCGGTTATTCACGTTCTTCATTGATCCCAACAATTTCGAAATTATTATTTTCAACCGCTGGGGTGAAATGGTCTACGAATCCGATGACATCAATTTCGCCTGGAACGGAGGATATAAAAACAACGTCAATCAAATTCTTCCCGGAGGAACCTACTCCTATGTCGTGCGATACAAAATAGAAGATCAACCTGAAAAAGGCGTACAGGAAAAACGCGGAGGCGTGGTGTTACTGAGATAGTTCAAGGTTCGAGGTTCAAAGTTCAAGGTTGAGTTTGTGAAAAGAAGCACTTGCGGAATTGCTGGAGGTTGGAGTTTGAGATTTGAAGTTTGAGGTTTGAGGTTGGTTTTGCGAAAACTGACAGGCTATGGTGTTGAAGGGGCTTACTGCTTCGCGAAACTTAGCGGCTCTGCGACTCTGCGGTTAAGACACACGAGTTCAAAGCCAACAAGCTACAAACGTCAATCTCAAACCTAACCTTAAAAGTTAATAAAATACGTAGATGTGTTCGAGAACACCGTTACCTCGAACCCCAAACCTCAAATCTCAAACGCGCATTCATGCATCCAACCTTGAACTTTAAACTTTAAACCTTGAACTTGTAGTGTGTGCGGGCACTTTTTATTAAAATGCAGTCTGAAACAAAATACAGCTTCATGGGTAAATCAATGTTTTACGTATTTGTGCTTCTTTTCGTGGGGGCTTGCAGTTCGAAAGAAGTACAACAAAAGGTTGTGGATAGAACCACCTTACCAATAATCCCGCAACCCGCATCCTTTGCATTTCAGGATGGAAATCTCGAATGGAGCGGGCCGATCCACATTCGTACGGCAACGGAATCACAAAAAGAAATTGCGGGGTTTCTGAAAGCATATCTCGATACCAAAAATCTGAGTTCTTCATTAAGCACGGAAGGTGAAGGGCATCACCTTATTACTTTCGTACACGTCGACGACACTACGCTGAACAAGGAAGCCTACCGCATGCTGATCAACGATCAGGGTATACGCATTGAAGCACGCGAAGATGCCGGATTATTCTACGGTGTGCAAAGCCTGATACAAATTGCAGGGGCGTATGAAAAAGAAATCCCCTACATGGAAATTGAAGATGCACCACGTTTTTCGTACCGTGGTCTCCACCTTGATGTAGGCCGGCATTTTTTTCCTGCAGATTTCATCAAGAAGTACATTGATTTACTCGCTCACCATAAATTTAACCGCTTTCACTGGCATCTTACGGAAGATCAGGGGTGGCGGATTGAAATCAAAAAATTTCCCAAGCTTCAGGAAACTGCAGCCTACCGGGATGAGACTGTTATTGGCCATGCTACAACACGAACCCGAAGTCAGCTGAAAAATTTTGATGGCAAACGTTATGGCGGATATTATACACAGGAAGAGATCAGGGACATCGTAAAGTATGCACAGGATCGCTATGTTACCATCATTCCGGAAATTGAATTACCCGGGCATGCCTTAGCAGCATTGTCTGCTTATCCAACCCTCGGATGTACCGGCGGTCCCTATAAAGCGGCGACAACCTGGGGCGTATTCGATGATGTATACTGCGCCGGTAAAGAAGAAACTTTTCATTTTCTCGAAGGTGTACTTGATGAAGTAGTCGAACTGTTTCCAAGTGAATACATTCACATCGGCGGAGATGAGTGTCCAAAAACGCAATGGGAAAAATGTCCGCATTGTAAAAAGCGCATGAAGAACGAAAACCTGAAAGACACACACGAGCTACAAAGTTATTTTATCCAACGCATCGAAAAGTACCTCAACAGTAAAGGTCGTCAGATCATCGGATGGGACGAAATTCTTGAAGGCGGGCTTGCTCCCAACGCAACCGTAATGAGCTGGCGTGGAGAAGAAGGTGGAATTGCAGCAGCTAAGCAGCATCACGATGTGATCATGACGCCGGTAAACTGGTGTTACTTTGATTACTACCAGGCCGGACCGGAAGGTGAGCCACTTGCCAGCGGAAACATGATCACAGTAGAAAAAGTTTATGGTTATGAACCTGTTCCTCCTCAGTTAAATGCATCAGAAACACAATATGTACTCGGCGCTCAGGCGAATTTATGGACGGAGTACGTTCCCACTACGGATCATGCCGAATACATGGTTTACCCGCGTGCCTGCGCCATGGCAGAAGTAGTCTGGTCACCAAAAGAAAAGCGCAACTACGACGGTTTTTTGAAACGTATGAAAGAACATGCCGAACGCTTAGACGAATGGGATGTAAATTATGCCAAACATATTTTGACGAATGTGGAAAAAGTGAGTAATTCAGCACAATAGTTGAGGATTATGTTTACCTCAATAAAAACGCTTATTAATCCTATGAAAAACCAACTTAGATTCTTAATCGGTTGTGCAGTCATCCTGCTGGCCATGAGTTTTCAAATTATTAAAACAACCCTATCAGTCACCGTTCGCGATGAACTGGGCAACACGGTAGAAGGCGCCTCTGTACAATTATTTGAAACCGAAGAGGATTATACCAAAGAAGAAAATGTTGCAGCACAAGGTGTAACCAATGCTAAAGGTGTTTTAAAATTAAAAGAACTAAAGGCCACTACTTATTTCGTCATCGTTCGAAAAGATGATAAAGATAATTCAGGTGGTGGCGAACAAACAGGAAAGCTTGAAGAAAACAAGATCAATAAAGTAACCATTATCATCCAATAAGTTAAGGCTTACAAAAGCAACGAAGCTGCGTTCAATTTTGGTTCGCAGCTTTTTTATTGATTGCATTTTATTTTTTGGTATACACGTGAATAAAGGATTCTTCCGGGGTTCGTGGCGCCAGGAACGTAAATTCATGTTGATAGACTTCATCAAGACATTGCTTCACGTCCATCGGAAAAAAATTAATCACCTCTGATTCCGGAATTGTTTCAAACAACACAACATCGTATTCATGGTTTCTGATCTTCACACAAAACTCATCGACTTCTTTCTGGAAGATGGAAACCCCCTGGTGGAACCACATAGGCTGGTTCGTTAGCGGCGTGAATGGTACTTCGTACGCGAGGGACGTAAGCTCTGTCATATTCAGTACTTTCACATCTTTATTTTGCCTGAATACATCCATGGACTTAATCTGTTTGATTCCTTCAAGCGTAGACTCAGCAAGATAAAGTCGGTCCAGCGTTTTGTATTCCGTAGCAAGTCTGTATTTCTCCCGCTCTTTATTTTCCATTTTTTCTACAATCACCGGTTTATCTGCGACTAATCGTTTGATATTTCTCCAGTAAATTCCTGTCCACCAAAAAGTGATAAGCACTATCGAAACAAACAGATATCCCAATTTTGAAAAGTCGAAAGACAAACGTAAATGACTGACGGTATACGCAAAAGCAAAGGCATAAAAAAACACTTCACCTTTATCTGGTTCATCACTGGTCACCTGGATGATCATGGCTTCAACTACCATCGCTGTACTGATAAACCAAAAAAGAAAATCCTTTTTGTTATGCAGAAACGCATAGCCTATCCGTAACTTATCAAGAAAGATAAGCACCAGAATGAGTAAAAAGAATTTTTCCCAATACGCCCATCCGACAAGCTGGTTTAGAAAATCCATCAAAACAAGCCTGCTATCATGTGGTGACTGCCCATAGTTAAACCAGTATAGAAAATCATATTGAAGTAGCGGAAGAATCAAAATCGCTGAAAAGACTAATACAAAACCAGTAAAGATTAAGAGCTTACTCCAGTATCTGCTCATGAATGCATCATATGCAAGCATGCCATAGATAATCATCAGGCCGAGCGCACCGCCATCCTGCTTTGTAAAAAAAGCATATAGGATAAAAATCGCAGCTAAAGCAAGACCGGTTAAAACTTTCCACAATTGTGTCGAGAAGATGGCTACAAGGGCAAAATAGATTGCTACGAATTGAAGCACAATGACAAGGTGATTGTACCATGGCCAGAAATTAAATGAAACATAAGAAAAGCAAAAAACCAGAACGGACAAAAGAATCAGTGGAGGCGCTACACCGACTTTATTTAGTATGGCACGAAAGCTAAACACCGAAATGAGATTGATAAAAACCTGCGCTTTTATCAGGGTATACATATACGGGCCAAAAATTTTAAAAAAGAGAGCGGGTATAATCCAATGACCATATCCCATCGGTAAGGAAAAATCACGGAAAGGAATTTGCCCTATTGACATTCTGTATGCTCCTTCCCATGAAAGAAATATGTTGAGGCGATAGGGATTGTTAAACAACAACGGACTGAAACAAAATGCCACGATAATTAATACTTCAAAGACAAAGAGTTGTTTCTCCGTAAAGGACTTATTTAACATAGTTAATCGAGATGTGAAAGGAATTAGATTTCAACTCGCACGTTTAAGTATTGCCCTGACAAAAAACCAATCCTATACGTACCTGAACTTGAGTATAAAAAGGAGATGCCAACCGGGCTTTCGGTAACTGCAGCGAAATCAATCGAGCGTCTGATTTTTTTAATATGTAGTAAAAAGTAAACAAACATGGTATTCCGTTTATGAACCGCTGAGGAGCATTGGACAAAGACTTCGATGTATACATCTATGTATCAATTTTGTACCCGAAAAAGCGGATTTCACCGAAATAACGGGTGGCCTATGCTAAAAACAATCATGAATAGAACGTTCAGGTATTGTTTTTATATCATCATGCTTCAACACCAATCTTATTTACATGGAGTACAAAGCACTTGTAATTTCTGAAGATGAACATGGTCATTTCGAACGCCGTATTGTGAAGCGGGAAACTAATAGTCTGCCGCCAGGCGATGTTCTTATTCGTGTTCACTATTCTGCATTGAATTTTAAAGATGGTCTTTCAGCAACGGGACACAAAGGAATTACAAGGATGTTTCCACATACACCAGGGATTGAAGCTGCCGGAGTAATTGAAGAAAGCAATACAGATCGATACCCACCAGGTACTGAAGTTTTTGTAACCGGTTTTGATCTGGGGATGAATACGTCAGGTGCTTTTGCAGAATATATCCGTGTTCCATCGTCGTGGGTATTACCTAAGCCGGCGTTTCTTTCGTGTAAAGATTGCATGACCATCGGTACCGCCGGACTTACAACAGCCTATGCGTTGTATAAAATGGAAATGATGGGTCAGCATCCGGATCATGGACCGATTGTAGTAACAGGTTCAACAGGTGGTGTGGGTAGTCTCGCAGTAGCCATACTCGCAAAAGCCGGGTATGAAGTTATCGCCGTTACTGGAAAAAAAGATGCACACGAATATCTAAGATACTTGGGGGCGGCGCGGGTAGAATCACGTGATTTTGTTGACGATAAATCAGGAAGGCCACTCGCGCATGCGCAATGGAGTGGCGCCATTGATACGGTAAGCGGGAACACGCTTACAACGTTACTAAAGAAATGCAAACGCGACGGCTGTGTTGTGGCAACCGGTCTACTCGCTTCCAATAAATTCGAGACGCCTATCTACCCGTTTATTCTGAATGGTGTTAATCTACTCGGAATTGGCGCAGGCAGCACACCTATGTCGCTTCGACTAAAATTATGGAATAAGCTGATGAACGAATGGAACGTATGTGACAAGCTTCCGGCCATCGCTCATGAAGTACATTTGGAAGAATTGAAAGACACCTATATTGACGCTATTCTTTCGGGCCAGACACGCGGACGAATTGTGGTTAAGTTAAAGGAAAACTGCTGTGAACGTAAGCAAACGAAACAGGTATCGTTTCAAAATTACTTTACTGAACCAGCACCATCCAAGATGCAAGAGGCGTTGCGCTCCCCGGCAAAGGTTCTGAAGCATGGATCGTAAATTCATCAACGATCATTCCTTTTTAAAATTTATAAAAAACAAATCTGAACACTTCTTACGTAAGGGTTTGCTGCTATTAAGCATCAACGGAACAATGGTTGTAGTGTTTGTGCGCAGTCATGCACTATCCTTAGCTCCCTATCAAATTTCGGCTAAAACGACCTGTAAGTTTTTTAATTACAAATACTACTATTGTTGACAACAACAACACAATCGTAAAGTAACTCAGAAACGTAACGACATTAAAATCAACGGTGATGTGCATGATGGAAAATATTTTACGCGTTACAGCGATGAGAATAAAATGAATGAAAAAAATACCAAAGCTATAATCCGCCAATGTTTCCAGGAATGGCATGCGTATGTACCGAAACCGGTAAAGCAGAAACAAGAACATTAAACAAAGTATAATCGCCCTGAAGATGTATACATTGAAAAGCAACAGGCCATTATCAATTACTTCTTCAAAGCTTATTTTATCAGGAAGGTTAATGGCGCCGCTAACATCAGCAATTGTAATCGACATGTATACAATAAACAGGGTCCAGAAGCCGAGCAAATCATGAGTTAATAGCATTGCTTTGTTCCGGCTGGCCCACATTCCCAGCAGGTAGACCGGTACAAAATGAACATAAGAAAGCAATGGATTTCCATTGTGCAACGATCGAAATGTAAACATCCCTGCGACCAGTATTACAGGAAATATATAGCGGAAGAACCATGCGTTATCAACTGCACGAAAGATCGGCGAGGTCATATAAAAAACAATTATCGCTGATATAAACCAGAATGGTGCAAGATGCGACCCTACGAAAAGGTGATAAAAAAACTGATAAACAGGGGAATGCTGTTGAAAATCTTCTGGGAGTGTTGGTGAAGAAAAATTGTCGTATATACGAAATAAAATAATGGGGATAGAAATTATCACGTAAGGCAGAATA
>DASPIZ010000125.1:0-8394 GCA_035628875.1 Ohtaekwangia sp.
GGCCAAAGATAATGTTATGCGACAATACCAGTATGCTGAAGGATGGTGTGGGTGCGCCCTCGTTCTGGGGTTACTGAAAAATAGTTTGTTTTTCGATTCTAGACGTAATTTTTTTAATGTTTCCATTTTTTCCCGGACACTAATTAATTCATAACGACATTACCGGGAAAAATTTGTCAGTTATTGAAGTGTGTCTAACGCTTTACAGTTACATGACCGACTGGAATTGCCTTAAAAACCGCACATCATTTTCGGAGAACAACCTGAGATCGTTTATCTGGTAACGCAACATGGTCACGCGTTCGATCCCCATGCCAAACGCAAACCCGGAATATTCTTCCGGATCGATGCCACAACTTTTTAAAACATTCGGATGCACCATACCGGAACCAGCGATCTCTACCCAACCGGCATGTTTACACACATTACAACCTTTACCTTTGCAGATGAGGCATGAAATATCAACCTCTGCACTTGGCTCAGTGAATGGAAAATACGACGGACGGAAACGAATCTGCACATCCTTGCCATACATTTCTTTCACAAAGTGATAAATCGTCTGTTTCAGATCCGCAAAGCCAACATTTTTATCAATATACAAACCTTCTACCTGATGAAAGAAGCAATGCGCCCGTGCCGAGATGGCTTCATTACGATAAACCCGTCCGGGCATGATGGCCCTGATCGGTGGCTTTTGATTTTCCATCATCCGGATTTGTACGTTCGATGTATGCGTACGTAGCAATATGTCCTGTGTTACCTGTTCATTTTTTTTCTGAACGAAGAACGTGTCCTGCATTTCTCTGGCCGGGTGATTCTCCGGAAAATTCAGCGCAGAGAAATTATGCCAGTCATCCTCCACCTCTGGCCCCTCGACTACATTAAAGCCAAGGCGTTCAAAGATCTCTATGATCCTGTATTTGGTTAGGGAAAGCGGATGGAGATTTCCAGTCTTGTTGGGAACGGGCGGAAGCGTGAGGTCAATGTCGGAAACGCCAGATGAACCGTTATCTGAAGCCGCGTTTAGTAAAGCAAGTTTTTCTTCGGAAGCTTTTTTTAAATCGTTAAGAACTTTTCCAACACTTTTTTTCTCCTCCACAGGAACTTGTTTCAACGCCTCGAAGAGTTCGGCGATAACGCCCTTCTTACTGATGTATCTTAACCGAAACGCTTCAACGCCTTCTTTATCGGCAGCGGTATACGCCGCGATTTCTTCCTGCAGCGCCTTTATTTTTTCTTCCATGTTCATAAAACGATCTTCAAAAATTAAATGTCCTCTGACTCCTTAGTGGACAGGCGCCTGATGATGAGCCGGTCTAAAATTACACTTAGAATCACTGCAAAGATAAAAACGCCTCCCAAAACTCTTAATTCACCGAGCCCATTAAACACGATAGCGAGAACAATAAAAAGAATGTGTACTCCAGCCAGTATCAACGTGGTTTGTGCATGGGTCATACCAAGTCGCATGATGGCATGATGAATATGACTTTTATCGGGGCTGAACGGAGATTTACCGCGACTTAATCGCAGGATGACAATACGCAACGTATCAATCAGCGGTATGATAATAAAACAAGCTGCGGTGCCTATGGCCGCATAGAACCTATATGGCGCATCGATATCGAGGGTATAGTTCGCATCAATAAAGCGAATGACCAGAATAGCGAGCATCATACCAATGACGAGTGCACCCGTATCGCCCATAAAGACTTCGGATGGCTCCCAGTTAAAGATCAGAAAGGCAAAAATAGATCCGAGCATGGCAAAGGAAAGAATTGAAAAGAAGGTATCGTCTATCAGAAAAAACCAGATTCCGAAAGAAAGTAAAGCTATTATCGCAATCGTTCCAGCGAGACCATCTAGGCCATCGATGAGATTAAATGAATTGGTAATTACAATGATGGTAAAGAAGGTTATTAGAATACTTACTATCGGATCAAGGTCACCAATACCGAGCACGCCGTAAAAAGATTTGATTCGCAGATCGAAGAGAAAAATGAGTAAGGAAGCAGCCATGATCTGGCCCATCAGTTTTACTGTTGCCCGAAGAGGCACCAGGTCATCGCGTACGCCGATAAAGAAAATCACAAATAACGCAACCAGGATAAATTTTATTTGTGCCCATCCCTGAAGATCGATCCAGACAAGCGATGAGATAAAAAAGCCGATAAATATTGCAATTCCACCCATGGATGGCGTTACCTTCTTATGAATTTTTCTGCGGCCGGGAATGTCGACGAGGTTTTTTTGCAGGGAGAATTTAATTATCACCGGAACGATGAGAAAAGCAATAACGAAAGACGTGATCGCCGCAGCGAGTTGGATGGCCATGTGGTGGTAAAAAATGGTAAAAATAGAGGATTAAGGGAAATATTTATAATGGATCTGGAATGCTTGTAAAATTAGCTTACAAATCACGAATGTTCCCATAACGGCTTCCTGCTAAGGAATAATGCTTGAATAGGAACAACTAAAGTTTTCGACCTGTGATATTAAAAATTTGGTGATATAGTTCGTTAAAGGCTAGCTTCTTTCTGTGGTTTAGTTCCTGTGCTATTCTTGCGGCCTCCAGTTTTTTCTTAGCTATAAGATCTTTATCCACCGAATCCAGTATTCGTTTTACGCCATCCAATTCATTGTCTGAAACAAGCCAACCGGCGTCTTTTAGTAATCCCCAATTATCAGAATTAGCATTGCCGCAATATAAAAATACTGATCCGGCACAGACCGAACTTACTGTTTTAGACGGAACACAAACATTAACCCATTTACTATTCAAGGAAGCAAGATGAACATCGATGTATTTAAGCTCATGTCGTTTTACACTGGTAACAATTGATATGTTTTCACGTCCGGCTACATAGTCAACTAAAGCCTGTCCTTGAGAGCCGTATACAGATAGGATCAGGTGATATTTCTTCGGATCCATAAAATCAATTACCGCTTTTAAAAAATCAATTGAATGTGCTTCTCCCAGGTTTCCGCAGTATCCAAGATAAATCCTAGATGAATCCCTTAACCATTGCGGTCGCACATGGTGATCCGAATCATTGTAAATACCACATGGTATAATTGTAAATGAAGTTTGTCCGCCATACTTCCTTTTTAAGAATTGCATTTGCATATCGCCTAATGCAATAATGTGTTTGGGTTTACCACTTATGAGGACCTTATTGATAGCCCGGTAAACTAAATTGTGTTTTGAAATCAACTGTCCGGATTCAAATGCTTCAGGGTACAGATCCATAGCCCACAATATCCACGGGTGCCTTTTTCCGAAAAATAACGACGCCCAAAAATTAAGTAGCGGTGGGTCCGTCATACAAATGGTTACATCGCTCTTTAACCGAATTGAACGATAGATTAAACTAAAACCTTCGTACAGGTTAGAGATTAATCGGAGAATCTTATTTTTTCCGTTATAGAACGTTTTCACGAAGTATGAATTGCCGACGATCTTTTGGGGTTCAGGGCCACCAAAATATTGAGCTTTAACGTTGACAACGTTAACCGTAAGCCCCTGTGCAATTAAATAACCGGCTAATTCAGCGGCTGATTCTCCTGTAATGCCCTTGGTGGGCGGATAAATTCTATTAACTATGTTAACTATTGGCGGCTTTTTTGATTCCATGCTTTGTAAATCTCTTCAAACGTTTCACGTAAGGCTTTGGAAATCGTCCACTCGGGATAATGAGATTTCATTTTGGAAAGGTCACTATAGTAACAAATGTGGTCTCCTATTCTGTTTTTTGGGTCATACTTCCATTTCATTTCAATCCCAGAAATTGCCGATATCATGTCGAATGCTTCAAGAATAGAACATGAATTATCTTTTCCGCCACCGATGTTATAAACTTCTGCAATTCGAGGGCTCTTAATAAATTGTTCAATAAACCTGGCTACGTCGTACGAGTGAATATTGTCTCGTACCTGTTTTCCTTTATACCCAAACACAGTGTACTCCTTTTGCTCCAGGTTGCATTTTATCAGATAGCTTAGAAACCCGTGCAACTCCACACCTGAATGGTTAGGTCCTGTTAAGCAACCCCCACGGAGACACGCCGTAGGCATCTGAAAATACCGACCATATTCCTGAACGGAGATATCCGCGGAAACTTTTGATGACCCAAAAAGAGAATGTTTAGTTTGATCTATTCGAAACGTTTCAGGAATTCCCCGTTCAAATTCAGGGTCTGCGTAGTCCCATCGCTTCGGTAACTCTGTTAGTGCTATTTCATTCGGTGCATCCCCATATACTTTATTAGTCGACAAATGAACAAATGGAATTTTAGTTGAATATCGTCTTGTTGCTTCCAGCAGATTGAAGGTTCCCACCGCATTTGTATCAAAATCTTCGAAGGGAAGGTCGGCAGCACGGTCATGACTTGGCTGTGCTGCGGTGTGAACAATCGCATCAGGCTTTATCTCCTTAATTTTTGCGATAATCCCTTCCCTGTTTCGAATATCCAATTCATGATGGGTATAGTTTCGAAGTGTAGTTTGCAACCTTTTTTGATTCCACCTGGTGTCCCCTTGCGGGCCAAAAAATTCGGCCCTTTGATTATTGTCTATTCCATGAATGTCCCAGTTTAAAACGGTTGAAAAATACACACAAACCTCCGATCCAATTAAACCAGACGATCCAGTAACGAGTAATTTCTTGTTAGCCATTTTGATAAAACGAAAGAGTTGCCAAAAATCTTGCAAATCTATATTTTCTTTTCCTTTAAAGTCCTTACCTGACAGTAAAAACTTTTCCAAAACAGCATACGAGATCACATTTTTTGGTATCGACGCAGGATATTAAAAAAATAAAAATGTTCCTTAAATTTTTGAAATTGCTTTCGATATAAACAAATGAAAACAATACTACTTGAAGGCTCGGTTCTATCAAAACAGGTTGCCAACGGAATCAGCAACTATTTAAGCAACCTCGTGTTGTATTCAAGCCAGCCAGAACCTGCGTTGAATTTTAACACCCGCGTCATGGTTAGAAACGGCTATGACAAGAATATTTTTATAAAGGAACTACGCCTTCCAAAGTCGAAATTTCTATTGGTCTCTGAACGTGATTTCTTTAATTCGTTAATCTTCGGACGGCTATCTGAATCGGTCGATCTCTTTCATTCGCCCTATATGTTTTTGCCACCCAAGGGCTCAAAACGCTTTAATCTCCTTACTGTTCATGACCTTATCAATTTAGAAAACCCTTTTAATCTTAGAAATAAGTCAAGGGAAATCATGCTGAGGATGGCAATAAGTCGAGCAGATCATTTTATCTGCATTTCGAACTCCACAAAGCAAAAATTAAAAGAACACTTCCCCAGGCTTAGCGAAGAACAATTGCATACTATTTACCAGGGCATCGACGGTTTATTTTTATCATCATTAGAAGGCGAGGCCGCGGAAATTGCGCTTGGTGAGCCTTATCTACTTTATGTTGGCCAACGGAGTGGCTATAAGAATTTTAATTCCTTGTTGAGATTCTTAGCGTTAACAAGCTGGAAGAGTAAATTAAACGTTTTATGCGTGGGCGGTGGAAATTTTACCCTGAAGGAATCACAAGACATTGAATCTTACAAACTAAAAAATGTTGTAAAGCATGTCGGCTACACTACCAACCTTCAATTAAAATATTTGTATGAAAATGCCTTTGCATTAGCATACACTTCATTGCATGAAGGTTTCGGGCTACCAATAATAGAAGCCATGGCGTGCGGGTGCGCTGTGCTTTGCGGTAATTTCTCCTCGATGAAGGAGGTTTCTTCAAATCATGCTATACTAATGAACGATTTTTCTGTTGAATCATTTGAAAATGCCCTGGCGGGCGTTACTGAGTTTACCCAGAAGAGAAAATCTGAAGCAAGGGTTTACGCCCAACAGTTCACCTGGGAAAAAACATCAAATAATACCATTAAGCTATATGGCGACTTGTTAGGTGTTTGAATCTTAATCCAAACATAAATAGAGAACAAAAGTAGCTGTAAAATATTAATCCTTTCTGAACATTCAACAGAGATTCCGTAAGCATGTTCATGGCTAAAAAAAGAATAAAAATTTGGAATAAACCTGACCGCATACTTTTTGCCTGATAGTAACTATACGCTAAAGAAATCAATAGTATTAACAATAGTGGGAAACCCCCGATCATAAGGTATTCCAGATATTGATTATGGCTATTGAGATCGGTTCCGAAAACACCATAAAAACTGTATTGCTGGTAACAGTTTTCACGGTACGTGTCGAGAGCGCCAATTCCATACCCTAACAAAGGACGTTCTTTGATGAGTCCAATACTACACCTCCAAATTGCGGAACGCAGGTTAACTGAATTCCAACCATCTACCTCCTCGGGTATCTCGTGTTCTGCAAAGTCTTTAAGGAAACGTTTTTGCAAGACCGGATTATAAATCAATAAGGAAGTCAGTAATAAAAGAAGAATTAAAAAACCAGAAACCTTAAGGAACGAAGCCCCCTTCGTGTGATTTTTCAGAAGAAATTTTACGATATAAAAGCACCAAGCGAAAAATAAGGCGATGATTCCCATACGGGCTCCGAGCAATAAATCGAAAATTAGAAAATACAGAATTAGTATTGCTATGGCAAACCGTTGTCGCGGCGATGCCTTAGACTCGTTATACAAATACAAGCAAATAAATACCGCTAGCCCAACGAACATCGACATATAAATCGGACTCAGTGAAATAGGTTCTACCAGCTTTATGTTTGTTAGAAATCCCCAGGGCGAAACAACCCTATTGTAAACATCGCCAGCCATATTTGCAAATGAGGCATCGGCGCTAAAAAAATTATACAGGCCCATGGTGAGACAAACCAGGGACCAGCAAAAAATTGAAATGGTATAGCCCCTCAAGAGCGTATTTATTTTGCGTTGTGTGAAAACGGCCGATGACATTATGACCGGGAACACGACAAGAAAAAATTTATTTTCGAGGGACCTGATGCCTTCACTGAATTGTTCCGTATACAACAAAGTGGTAATCATGTAAAAGACAGGCATTGCTAGAACCCACACCGACTTACTCCTAACTGCATACTTAACTCTATTCTTCAATCCGCGGCGTAGCAGCCAGATCGTCAACAGCAACCAAACCACCCAGGACGTTAACCTGACAGAAACGGGTAGGGCCACAAAGAGAGCACAATGTAAAATTATATCGATGCGATCAAACTTATCTTCTGAAACCGAAATTTTCATTTAGCTTAAGGAATGCATTTATTTGTTTTAATTCCATCATCGAAAGATCGCCGGCTCTTCTTCACGTAAAGCCATGAAAAGTAATATAGCAGTATAAAGAGAAGCTTTCCGCTGCTTGTATAATTTCCGTTTCTTAATAACACGATTATTATCACTACGAATATCGCCGAATTGATTACCCATAAAAATTCTTCTTGGCAAGTATCCACCAAGTTGAACTTTATTTTGTACCTGATCAAAAACAAAGTAAACAAAAGCAATCCAACCAACCCTGTTTCAGACAATAGCCGCAGTGCCATGCTGTTTGCATCTTTATCATTTAAGATCACATACTCTTTCATGGCATCAGGCAAGTGCGTATAATAAGTAGTTGCATGCGTCCCCAATCCACGGCCAGTTAAGGGGAAGTCCGTAAAGCCCTTTTTTGTTACATACCAATTTGATAACAGCGCATACGTGCTCAGATTCACGGACTGATATACGCGCGGATCATCAAAATCGTGTGTCAATCCATATAAGGTATCATCAACCCGAACCTTAATTAGATCAATCCTTTCGTATGAAATTAACACAAAAAGGAAAATTGAACTTAAAACAACGGAACCTAGAATTAATTTCTTTTCCGTAAGCTTCTTGAAGTAGAGCAATACCAACATAAGGGCAATACCGACGTAAGCACTCGAAGAGAGTGTCAACAAATAACCCAATAGAAATAAGCATGACCAAGTACGGGTTAAGAAATGTTTACGCCGATAAAACAAATTATGCATTGCAACAAATACTATTGGCGCGAACGTAATGGCTATGAATGACGGCTCATCAGAAAGCGATTGAAACCGCGCCGAAATATTTGTAGATTTTAAAAACGGAAAGATCTTTAAAAAGGCATTCCCATGTTCCATGACGAACATAAAACTCTGAATAAGTCCAATGACCAGTATGTATTTGGCAACCAGGATATACTTTCGGAAGATTTTATGAAATGAATAATCCTCATGAACTATAAAGAAATACGATGCAAGCAGGAGTGAAAGGACATTAATTAACTGCTTAATCACAAGACTAAAATCCGATTTAAATGATACGAGGGAATAGACAACAATAAAAAACGCCACACCAGCAATGGCAATGTTGATTCGTTTGTATACCAACACGGAATAAATGATAAAAAA
>DASPIZ010000126.1:0-19257 GCA_035628875.1 Ohtaekwangia sp.
AAGTTAATTAAGCGAATTTGGATTTAATAAGCCTGGTCAGTTTTTGATCAGGCTTTTTTGTTTTCATGACAGCGCATCTTCAACCAACCGCATCACAACACTTTCAAAATTGAAAGTAAATAAATGGCTGCACATCTGCTGATTTGGTTTGAATTACCAAAACGATAACAAGTACAATACACAACGCCTTAAAGATCAAAGGCATTCTTTTAACCGCGCGTTCCGTCTCATCCTGAATTTTATTGGGCACAAAATGTAAGACATAGCCGAGGAGTAAAAGAATACAAACCCAGGTATATCCTGAAATAAATTCCGTGAAGACAGATCCCTGAAAGTTCGAAAATACCTGGTTCAACATTTCTCCAACGGCGTGGATACTGGGCGCGCGAAAAAACAACCAACAAAAACACACAAAGTGAAACGTTAGCAATACGCTGAATATATCCCATACTTTTCCGCGAAAGGCAACCGACGTAAATGGTGCTATAGCTTTGTGAACCGCAAGTGCCAGACCATGCAGCCCGCCCCAGATTACAAATTTCCAGGAAGCGCCATGCCATAACCCACCCAACAGCATGGTGATCATCAGGTTGATGTATGTTCGGACTTTTCCTTTCCGGTTTCCGCCCAGGGAAATATAGAGGTAATCGCGGAGCCAACTCGACAATGAGATGTGCCACCTTCGCCAAAACTCCGATATGTTCAGCGATTGATACGGCGAATTAAAATTGATATTGAAATGGAAACCCAACAGCAATGCAATGCCTATGGCCATATCAGAATACCCGGAGAAATCGCAATAGATCTGCAAAGCATAACCATACATAGCGACGAGATTTTCAAATCCGGTATAAAGTAACGGCGCATCGAAAACACGATCCACAAAATTGATGCTGATGTAATCAGATATAACAGCCTTCTTAAATAACCCCGTGAAGATGAGGAACACACCCCTCCCCAGCATCTCTTTTGACACAAAGGTTGGTTTATGAATCTGTGGTAAAAAATCGGCGGCCCTTACAATCGGACCTGCTACCAGTTGCGGAAAAAACGAAAGATAAAACGCATAATCAAGAATGTTGTTCACGGGTTTAAGATTGCCGCGGTACACATCAATGGTATAACTGAGTGATTGAAATGTGAAGAAGGAAATACCAACAGGGAGAAAAATATCCATTGGTTCATAGGAACCACCTGTTAAACCGTATGCAGTATCAAATAAAAAATTAGTGTATTTGAAGTAAGCAAGAACGCCGAGGTTAATCGAAAGACTGGCTATTAACATCAGCTTTCTTTTTAATTTATCCTTTGTGAGAAAGATCAATCCGGCCAGGGTGTAGTCAACTACGGTTGCACTTAACAATAAAACGAAATATAATCCACTGGATTTATAGTAGAAGTACAGGGAGAAAAGTGTGACGAAAATAATTTTGGGCCGATTGGTAGGGCTAAGAAAATAATAAACGATGATGAATGCCGTGAATAAAAATAAGAATAACCCACTGCTAAAAATCAGCGGTGCGTCCGGATCATAAAAGAACTGTTGTACTATTTTATGGATATCGACCTGAAACATACTTATTATAACTCTTCATGATTGCCTCAAACAACAAGTTTCCCTGATAAGCATATCCTTCTTTTGAAAAATGAATTCCATCCGGGCGAAGAAAACCACGTAATCGCCAATCGCCCGCCGAATCTTTGCCACCATTAACCTTAAACATATCCCAAAATCCATGTCCGTTTTCAACAGCATAGCGAATGATTTCATTGCGAACTTGTTCAATGCCAGGATTTGGCTTTACTTTTTTCAGAAAAGCGTCCGGAGGAGAAACAAGGATAAAAGATGCCGCAGGATTTTGAGCTGATAGAGATTCTACTAACTGCGTTACATGCTGATAGAGATTTCTATCGAGATAGGGATGATCAACCGATTCGTTAGTACCCAGTGAAATAATAAAAAGATCGGGTTGTAATGCGCGTGTTTGCTGCGCAAAAAGTTTCGCCGCATTATAATGTGAGTACTTCGCACCATTAACACCGATCGCGTGATAAAGGATTCCGCTTTGCCCGTTTTCAAAGCTAACACCAAAAAGGGTAGCGAACCGTTGCGTTTCAGAAGCTTTAACGGTTTGTATTGAAATTTGATTGTACAATTCAGGCAAGGTCACCGTGGAGAAGTAAGTACCTGAATCAAGCTTCGATGGCATGATCATCCCAAGTTCATTTGATAGGGAGTCCTGAACAGACAGATTGAAACTTGCGGGATCATACTGGAAAAAAACAGCTACTTTATTAAAGCGATATTGATTGAACGGATCATTCATCCTGATGTTAATCTTTGCGCCAGTTTGTTCGGTATTGATCGTTATTCCGCCAATGCCAATGGGTAGTGGCTGCTTAACATATATCATTCGCTTAGACGACCAGTTGTCGGCCGACGATGTGCGGATGTTTAATGGTTCATTGGTACCTGCCACTTTTCCAGGGACGATCAAACCTCTTCCGGCATTACCAAACTCACGTTGTAATTTGCTTCGTACCACCGCGGTAAGAAAATCTGCCTGAATATGTGAGTCACCCAAGTGCACAATGTTTACCCATCCCTCACCCGACTTCTTTAGTTGATAAAGTTTTTCAAAAAAAACATCGAGGTGAACTTCATTTCGAATTACGTTTTGTTCCGCGGGTATGAAGGAAGATAAGGCAATACTATCTGGCACAGGTTGCCCATGCAGACAGTTCGTCAACATCAATATCAATCCGATGATCGGCAGTTTAATCATTCTTCTGTGCCTTCGTTTCTTTTTCGTATTGTTCCAATTCAAATAGTAAGCTCTTCACCAGTTTTCCACCTAGTTTCTTTCCACCTTTAAAAGTAAGATGGGTATAATCCTTAGCCGCAAGTGCAGGTGTTGATTCAACAAAGCGAACCATACTGTCTTCACCACCCATAGCTTCAAACAAATCCCAGAACGCAATACCTGTTTGTTGTGCAATATAACGCTGTGCGTTACGCAGTGCAGGAATTGTGTTGATGGTATGAAATTCACCTCCTTCGTTGGTTGCCCTGTCACTCACGCTAAGCAGTAAAATGCTTGCTCGGGGAAAGACTTTTTTCATTTTGTTAATCACGGTGATCATGCGATCTGCATACCAATTATAACGCGCAGAGTCAGCACCTACTACGTTTAGTCCATACTGCAGAATAATTAATTTGTAATCGCGATACGAATTAAATTCACGGAACATTTTATCAGGAATAGCGTACAAGCCGATCCCTGAATTTCCCCGCATAGAGAAATTATCTACATAAACGCCGTGTCCATTCTCAAAGCTGGCACCATACAGATACAAACTGTCGAAGGGCTCGAATTGATAATTGATTCTTTTCGCCTTCGGATTCCATAATTTCCATTCCTGTAGTTTTAATCCTTTCTTCAACATGCCTGAAGCTGTCACCGTATCATTGATGCTATAATGCAAAACAGCATTACCAGAGTTTTTATAGTACAATCGCATCACAGAAAACTCGCGCATATAACGCTGACGGGAAACCCTATATGTCACCCGGTTGCCCTCAAGCGGTCTGAACGTATATCCAGCTGGCCCGAAGTCAACCACATCCGTGGAATCTTTCTTACTTACGATTGAATATGTTTTGTAATGATCAAATTCGTGCTTAATCGTATTTCTAAATCCTGTAACATGAGAAGTGATGGGCACAAAGCCTACTCCGCGACCGCCAAACAAGGTTTGTAATGTATCCCTTACACTACCGCAAAAAACGTCTCCTTCAATAAATGAGTCACCATAGAATGCAATCCGCATGGTATGATTATCTTGTTTTACCTTCACAAGGTGGTCAAGAAAACGGGTCAACGCGGTACTGTCCGGGCTGTAATCTTCGATGCAGGTTATCCCAGCCCTGCAAAACTCCTGAGATTCTTCTGCCACAGAATCAATTGTTGCCTGTAACGAATCTAATTCCGGGAAATCCACTTCGATCAGAGGTTCACTTTTTTTCTCCTGGCGTATCGCTGAAAGCAAATCAATTTTATCGAAAGTTTTATCACCTATTGTGAAAGGAGGCACGCTTGAAAAAATTCCGAGGAGAAGAATAACCATCAAACACAATCCAACGGCGTATGATAAAAAATTAGTCTTCATGAGTGGGTAAATATAAAAATTCCCGAAACGGAAACGAGCAACACAATTTTACGCTTCATGAAAAGATTTTTTGGCCCATCACTGTAAAAACGGATTAAATATGCCTTCCGATTACACATAATGATATTACATGCCAAAGTTAGGAATGATTAATCCACAGGAAAATGCAATGTAATGAAAGACTGTTTTTAAAGGTATCAGGGCGGGCAACTGCTAAACAGCCCCCGCTTTGATTTCATCAACGACGGCTGGGTCCAATAACGTCGTTGTATCGCCGAGATTTGAAGTTTCGCCTTCTGCTACTTTACGCAGAATCCTACGCATAATTTTTCCGGAACGTGTTTTCGGTAAGCCACTCACAAATTGAATCTTATCTGGTTTTGCAATCGGGCCAATTATTTTGGAAACTGTTTCCCGTATTTCAACACGAAGTTTATCTTCATCTTCAGGTGTTTCATAACAAATAACAAAAGCATAAACACCCTGCCCTTTGATATCATGCGGGTATCCTACTACAGCAGTTTCGCATACGGCTGCATGTTCATCAATAGCGCTTTCGATTTCAGCCGTACCAAGATTATGGCCCGAAACAATAATAATATCATCTACCCTTCCGGTGATTCTGTAGTATCCTTCTTCATCGCGTTTGCATCCGTCACCGGTAAAGTATTTCCCCGGGAAGGTGGAGAAGTATGTTTCTCTGAATCGCTGATGATCACCGTAAATCGTACGCGCCATGGCTGGCCATGGAAATTTGATGGCGAGTTTGCCTTCGATATTATTTCCCTGGATTTCCAATCCGCCTTCATTCATGATCGCCGGTTGAACACCTGGTAGGGGTAGCGTTGCATAAGAGGGTTTTAATTTCGTGACATGCGCGATGGGAGAAATCATGAATCCTCCTGTCTCTGTTTGCCACCACGTGTCAATGATCGGGCATTTCTCCTTGCCTATATTTTTGTTATACCAATGCCACGCCTCTTCATTAATCGGTTCACCTACCGTACCCAGTATTTCAAGAGAGGAAAGGTCATATTTTTCAACGAAACTTAACGGAGCTTTTTCCAGCGATCGAATCGCCGTCGGTGCAGTATAAAATATATTGATTTTATGACGTTCTATGGCTTGCCAAAATCTTCCCCAATCCGGCCATGAAGGAATTCCTTCGAACATAACCGATGTGGCGCCGGCCAAAAGCGGTCCATATAAAATGTAAGAATGGCCCGTTATCCACCCAATATCTGCTGTGCACCAATAAACCTGGTTTTCACGATATTGAAATGTCGTCACAAAAGTGTAATACATATACACCATGTATCCGGCACAAGTATGTACCATGCCTTTCGGTTTTCCGGTTGACCCAGAAGTGTATAAAATGAACAACATATCTTCCGCGTCCATTTCTTCTGCCGGACATTCGGCGCTTACGTTTTTGATTTCATCGCCCCACCACACGTCACGATCTTTTTCCATCGCTGGTTTAGATTTCGTATGCTCGTACACAATAACACGCTCAACGGATGGTGAAGTTTTCAGCGCCTCATCGATGATATACTTTAGCTGAATGACTTTTTCACCGCGATAACTGCCATCAGAGGTAATAACAATTTTACAACCTGCATCATTTATCCGGTCTGTTAATGATTTGGCGGAAAATCCTGCAAAGACTACGGAGTGTATTGCACCAATTCGGGCACAGGCCAACACCGTATAAGCCAATTGCGGAATCATTGGCAAATAGACACAAACACGGTCACCTTTCCGCACGCCATTCGCTTTGAGCATGTTGGCGGTTCTGCATACTTCTGCATGAAGTTGTTTGTAGGTGATCGATAATGCTGGATCAGCCGGATGATTAGGTTCCCAGATGATGGCGACCTGATTTCCCCTTGATTTCAAATGCCTGTCGAGACAATTCTCGGTAATATTTAGTTTTCCATTGGCGAACCATTTCACCTCAGGTTTATGAAAATCCCATTGTAAAACTGAATCCCATTTTTTCCTCCAGGTAAAAGTTTCTGCTACTTCGGCCCAAAATTCTTCTGGTTGCTCCAGGCTTTTGCTGTACTGTGTTTGATAATCCCCGGTTGATTGAATTCTTTTCATGATGACTAAATCGTAAATAATATAAGGGAATAAAATTCGAATGTTTTTGCTAAAAAGCAAACGAAAATTATTCATGTGTTCGCACACACTTAATATTTTACCAATATTTCTTGAAAACAAGCAATAATATCCCGGCGTGACACACGCACCTCAATTTATATTTAAAGTTGGCGATAATCTTTAATCAACTCCTTAACTTTATTGGGCATAAAATTTTAACCCTTTTTACAAAGTTGATTTACACTTTTTCTCTAGGATGGCTGTACCTTTTGATCATATCGCATCTGTATACGAATCGGTTTTGTCTCGCAGCGCAATGGGTCAATTACAGCGTAAAGAGGTCTGGAAGTATCTGGAAAATGTGATCCCACATCTCGAAGGGTTAGAAATGCTTGAGTTGAATTGGGGCTCGAACGAAGATGCCATGATGTTCAGCGATAAAGGGTATAACATCATTGCAACTGATGTGTCGATCGAAATGGCTAAAGTCACACAGGAGAAAGCGCACCCCTATTCGTCAGTACACAACAGGATAAGTTCACAGTATCTTGATTTGGATTGTGTTAATGAAATCCTTCTTGATAAAAAATACGATCTTATCTTTTCGAATTTTGGTGGCCTTAATTGTATTAGTCCGGAGTCGCTTAAGAAATTCTTTGCAAAACTCCCAACACTTTTGAATCCGAACGGCCGCTTTATTGGTGTTATCATGACGCGATTTTGCATGACGGAATGCTTGTATCACTTGATCAAGTTTCAATTTGGAAAAGCGTTTCGCCGGTGGAGTTCTAAAGAAGTAAGCGTAACTATACAAGACAACATATTAAAGACTTGGTACTATCGCCCAGCGACCCTTCAAAAATGGGCGACTTCATATTTTAATATCGTAAACGTTATTCCCGTGGGCGTTGTGATACCGCCGATGCACCTCAGTAGTTTTTTTCTCCGGAAGAAGGGCATGTTGCTTCGATTGACTAACCTTGAGAATGCACTGAGCCGAAATTCCTTTTATGCCGAAGTGTCTGATCATTTCATTTTGGATCTCCAGCTAAAGAATTAATTATCAATGTACTTCGTAGATTTCGATGAGCCTAGCCCTTAAGGGGAACGCATGTTTTATTCACCGATGAACTTGGTCAAGGTGTGTGATGGAGATGCACTAATCCGATCAAATAAATTGTTCTGTAATTACAGCTATTGCAGCACCGAAGAGTGCCACCGCCATTTTTTTACCATTGAAATGATGTTCCGGACTACTTTCAAATACAATGGTGGTCGAAATGTGAAGGAAGTTTCCGCTGACAAGCGCATACAACAATACCATTCCTGTCCCTGTAAGTACTTCTATCGATGTTAGGTATGTACTTAATAATAATCCAACCGGAGCCGCCACAGAAAATCCGATCAGATAGGGGATGACTTTTTTTCGTGATCCAAGTTGAACGGTAAGTACAGTCATTAACGCAAATGCGGCAGGGGCGCGATGCAGGCAAATGCCAATTAAAATAGCATCGAGGTCATATTGAACACCATGATGGTGATGCAACGGCTGGGCTAGCATACCGCCTTCGAGAAACGCGTGAACACAAAGCGCAATGAGCAGTACTATGGCAGATATTGTACGCGGTGCATGATGATGCGAGTGTGCCTGGTGAGGGCCGGAATGATCATGCGCATGGATATGGCCGTGTTCTATCCCTGAAGTAAAGTATTCGAGTAATTGTTGTAAGAAAAAACCAGCGAGAACAAATAATCCGATCCATTCCGCCCCGGCGGTCTGATGGTACAGTTCGGGAAGAATATGAATAACAGTGATAGAAAATAAATATGATCCGGCAAAAACCAGTAGTAATTTAAAATTTGTATTCCTGCCTTTGGGAACCAGGTATATCAATAAGCCAGCGATCAATGGCGTAAAAAATAACAACAGAAGTTTCGACGTCATACAAAATCACTTATTTGGTTCAATATTGATATAGGAATTTGCGCCCGGCGATATATAGCTTTCCGGCTTTCCATCGGGGGTTGAATAAATGAGAAGCACATCTATTTCCGGATGATCCTTCAAAATCTCCATGGCTTTTTCATGGCCCATAACCATTAATGCAGTTCCCCATGCATCGGCTGTTGTACAATCAGATGAAAATACAGATGCACTTAGTATCGCCCTGCGTGCGGGATATCCCGTTACGGGATCAATCGTATGAGAATAACGAACGCCATTTTCTATCTTGTAATTAAAGTAGTTGCCCGATGTAGTAAATGACTGGTTTGTTAGGGTCGCATATGCTTTAAAAAACTGATGATCACGCGTTGATGCCGGATCAAGTATACCAATCTGCCAGCCCTTGTTGGTTTTTAAATTTTGTCCGATCGCCATTCCTTCACCACCAAGTTCTACGAGCATATCGGTGATGCCTTTGGACTTTAGGAAATCTGTAATTACATCAGCACCATAACCCTGACCAATACCACCGAAATCAAGCTGTATCCTTGGGTCGGTTTTCAAAACACTGTCCTCCCGGATAATTATTTTCTCAAATCCGATAAAACTTTTGATACTGTCAATCTGCACGCTGTCGAGATGTAAATTTTTATTTGGTCCAAATCCCCAGGCATTTACCAGTGGCATTACCGTTGGATCAAAAGCGCCATCAGTTGCATGAAATACCATACTCGCTTTTTGCAGCGGAGGCAACAAGTATGGCAAATCTACGGCAATGCCCCGTTCACTGCGGTTAAACCTCGATACCTCTGAAGTTGAGTCGTAGTTGTTAATAGACTTATTGACAACTTGGAGTAACGAATCGACAGCCTCTTTAAAATTTCTTCCATGGCTATCAAAATAAGTAATGTGATAAGTCGTGCCCATCGTTTGGCCGTCAATGTTAATAACCTCTTTACCTGAATCGCTATTGCTTTTTCTGTAATTCCAAACAAGATAGATACTAAGTAATAGTACTGCGCTATAAAGAATGTTCTTAACCCGATTACTCATGTGTTTACAAAGGTGCGGCAAGTTATAAAAATTTTCCAAATGCAACATTGTTGTAAATAGAATTGAGGTCATGCCCGGCGATCATCAGAGAAATTTTGGCAACTTTGTATTTGAGGTTGGATTAAGTCTTAATTTTATTTTATGCGTGAAGATTATCTGAACCAGGACAGTGAAGGGTTAAGTACCTCAGAAAAAGAAGTAGAAAAAGCGCTGCGTCCGCTTTCATTTCATGATTTTACAGGGCAGCAAAAGGTGGTAGATAATATCAAGGTTTTTGTACAGGCCGCAAAACAGCGTGGAGAATCATTGGATCATGTATTGTTACACGGACCTCCGGGATTAGGTAAAACAACCTTATCGAATATCATTGCCAACGAGTTGGAATCCAGTATTAAGATCACTTCGGGACCTGTGTTGGATAAACCAAGCGATCTCGCAGGTTTACTTACAAACCTCGAACCCCACGATGTTTTATTCATAGATGAGATCCATCGGTTAAATCCTATTGTCGAAGAATACCTTTATTCCGCCATGGAGGATTTCCGAATCGACATTATGCTTGATTCCGGTCCCAATGCCCGTTCCGTACAGATCAGTCTGAATCCATTTACCCTAATTGGCGCAACGACGCGTGCGGGGCTATTAACGTCTCCGTTACGCGCCAGGTTTGGAATCAATGCAAGGCTTGAATATTATGATTCAAAATTACTTACCACCATTGTGAATCGTTCTGCCAAAATTTTGAATACGCCAATTCATGATGATGCTGCTTTTGAAATTGCCCGAAGAAGCCGCGGTACACCACGTATCTCGAATAATCTCCTTCGCCGAACACGTGATTTCGCACAGATCAAAGGAGATGGTACCATCAGTAAAGCCATTGCGCAGCTCGCGTTAAACGCGCTCGACGTTGATGAAAACGGGCTGGACGATATGGATAATCGCATCTTACTCACCATAATTGAAAAATTTAAAGGCGGGCCTGTCGGACTTACTACCATTGCCACTGCCGTTGGTGAAGAGAGCGAAACAATAGAAGAAGTGTATGAACCTTTCCTGATTCAGGAAGGCTACATAAAACGAACATCCCGTGGGAGAGAGGCTACTGAATTAGCTTACAAACATCTGAAAGTAGTCCCCCCGGCCTCTAAAACGCGGGGCCTTTTTGATTAAATAAAAACAGCACGGTATCGTGCTGTTTTAGACCTTTTTTGATTGATCAATCAGAATTTTTCAAATCCGGAGAAAAAGAAGTTTCCTTCAATTTCTGCATTTTCATCGCTGTCAGACCCGTGAATCGCATTTGCTTCAATCGACTTTGCAAATAGATTACGTATCGTTCCAGGTGCCGCTTTTGTAGGATCTGTCGCTCCAATCAATTTTCTGAAATCTTCAACCGCGTTATCTTTTTCGAGGACAATAGGAACGATAGGACCAGAAGACATGTAGGCACAAAGATCTTTATAAAACGGGCGCTCTTTGTGGATAGCATAAAATTTCCCCGCTTGCTCGGGCGACAACTGTGTTTTCTTCATCGCAACAATCTTAAACCCGGCCTCTTCAATTAACTTTAAAATTGCGCCGGTATTCCCTGCGCCAGCCGCGTCAGGTTTAATCATTGTAAAAGTTTTTCTGCCTGCCATATATGCGTTTTTTAATAATTAGTAGTCGGTTAGACTGTATATAAACGGCCGCAAAAATAACAGATTACAGCGCATCACCTAAGGTATTTATCAGATTTCCTTTTCTGCCGGCCTTCCAACTATTCATATTTTTGCTTATTGGATCTGGGTTATTTTCGCCATTTTTGCGACTTGCTAAACCTGGGGCATGAAAGACATTTCGGTTTTTAAAGCACTACTTGAAAAGCCACAACGTGTGGTGATTCTAACGCACTTTAAGCCTGATGCGGATGCTTTGGGTTCATCACTTGGACTAGCTGGCTACCTGAAAAAAAAACAACATCAGGTGAATGTTATTACACCCAGCGATTATCCTGATTTCATTTCCTGGATGCCGGGTAATAAAGATGTGCAGATCTTCCAACCAGACAAACCTCAGAAATCAGCCGAATTAATTGAGAACGCTACCGTCGTTTTTTGCCTTGATTTTTCAAATTTAAGCCGCATTAACGGTTTAGGTGAAATGGTGCAAAAATCTTCCGCCCGAAAAGTGATGATTGATCATCATCTTGAACCTGAAAGATTCGCTGATTTTGAACAATGGGATGTTACTTCTGCGTCAACGGCACAGCTCGTATACGAATTAATTGTTGAACTGGGCGACGCTGCCTTAGTGGACGCCGACATCGCCAATTGTTTGTATGCCGGTATCATGACCGATACAGGCGGTTTCCGGCATTCCAATACAGATCACAAGGTTTTTAAAATTGCCGGAGAACTCGTTGGGGCCGGTGCAAATCCTTATCAGGTTTCCAAACTGATTTACGATACGAATTCCATTGAACGGCTACGGTTGATGGGTTATGTATTGGGTCAGAAATTACAAATCCTCCCTGAATATCGTACGGCGTATATCGTCCTGTCGGCTGACGAATTGAAACGTTATAGCTCTCAAACAGGCGATACCGAAGGTTTAGTTAATTATGGCTTATCCGTAAAAGGGGTAAAACTCTCTGTTCTTATCTCCGATAGAAAAGACAATATAAAGCTATCATTTCGCTCATTAGGAAGTTTTTCGGTCAATGATATGGCACGCGCCCATTTTCAGGGTGGCGGCCATCGCAATGCTGCTGGCGGACAAACCGACCTTTCCCTTGAACAAACCCTTCAAAAATTTCTAGCGCTGCTACCTCAATATAAGGAGGAGCTTTTAGCAGATGAAAAATAACTTAGCATACATTCCAACTTTATAACCATAACCATAGTCTAAACATGAACATGATACGAATTGCCCCCGTGCTGATAGGTCTTCTTGCGTTTTGCACAGGATGCCAGAATGCTGAAGAAAAAGAAACACCCAGTGGATTAAAATATACCATTGTAAAGAAAGGTGACGGCACCCTTCCTAAAAAAGATGATATGGTGCTGTTTGATTTTGTGATGAAAGATTCAAAAGACTCAGTCTGGAATGACACCTACGAAGGTGGTATGCCGGGTGTTGTCATGATTGCTGATACAAGTGCATTAACAAAAGAGGACGGCATGACACAAATGTTCCGTTCGCTTTCTAAAGGTGATAGTGTGGTGGTAAGCATGACTGTGGCAAAATTCTTCAAAGACCTTGTTCAGGCACCAGTACCACCATCTGTAGACAGTACCTTATCCATTTCTTACCTCATTAAGGTGAAAGACATTATGAGTAAGGATAGTTTCCGGGAATTGCAGCCGAAGTTGATGGAAGCAAAAGCAAAAAAACAGATTGACAAAGATGAAAAGAGCATCGCCGAATATCTGCAGAAAAACAACATCACGGCTGAACGCGATTCAAGTGGCATTCATTATGTGATTCATAAATCCAATGAAGGAAGTGCAAAGCCTGAACCAGGAAGTTGCGTTGAAGTAGAATATGCTGGCAAGTTTTTAAAGACAGAAGAGGAATTCGACAAAAATGACCGGATTGCATTTCCATTGACAGGTGTTATTAAAGGATGGCAGTTGGCAATACCTAAGCTGGGAATTGGTGACTCTGCTACGTTTTATATTCCCTCTGCATTAGCCTATGGACCACAGGGATATCCAGGTGCAATTCCTCCCGATGCAATCTTGATTTTCGATGTAGAACTTCTTGGCATTGGAAAGGAATTTGATAGAGAGACGCGCACTTGTAAGTAACTTGTAGTTTTTTTCGTAATCAATTTTAGACTATGAATAGTAAATATGTTTCATTTATGGCAATGCTGATTTTATCCGCATTGTTTATCTCATGTTTGTCAGAAGGAGAGGATCCCAACAAAGATTTAAATAATGAACTCAAAACAATTGATAACTACCTGACTGCCTCCGGCGCTTCCACTGATGACATCGTGTATGATAATAGTTCCGGGATACGTTTTTATTTTTTAGGTTACGGAAATGGTATCGTTCCCAGAGATGGCCAAAAAGTAAACTATACGGTGACTGGTTCTATACTGACGAGTATTGGACCATCTGCGCCGTTTATCAATACTTCTGAATCTGACGATTTAGAGGATATTACTCCCGCAGGGCTTCAATACGCTTTACGCTCCATGCTTGAGGGCTCAGCTGCGCTTGTTTATGTACCTTCCCGGTATGCCTATGGTGCAAAGGGCGAACCAACGCTTGGTATACCCGCGAATGCCATAATCGAATACAGGATAACGTTAGATGAAGTGGAACGAACATCAACACAACAATCCCGATTTGAACAAGATACAACTGCAATAAAAGATTTCTTCGTTTTGAAGTCCATTGAGGATGTTGTTGAACACGAAAGTGGATTGTTCTATACAGTTGATGTGAGCGCTTCAGGTCAATCTCCAAAGCCATATAATCCCGTTACTTTCGAGTATAAATTACGCACACTGGCTAGCCCGGATAACGTCATTGAATCGTCAACGCTTTCCAATGTAATTCCGTTTGGGCTTATTGATGGTTTGAAAATTGGTCTACAGGAAATGAGCGTCGGAGAAACATACACTTTTTATATTCCGTCGGGGATGGCGTATGGCCCGACTGCATCGGGGCAGATACCTGCTAATGCTAACCTGATATTCGAAATAAAATTGACCGCGGCTGGAAAGTGAAAAAAATCTGTTTCGCAACCAACAACGAAAATAAAGTAAAAGAAGTCTGGCCGTTACTACAGCCAGACTTTTTGCTTTTAAGTTTATCGGAAATAGGATGCCATGAAGAGCTGGCTGAAACCAATAAAACGCTTGAAGGCAATTCGCTGCAAAAAGCCAGCTATGTATTCAACAATTACCACATCCCCTGTTTTGCGGATGATACCGGACTAGAGGTTGAAGCGTTGCATGGTGCGCCTGGCGTGTACTCCGCCCGGTATGCAGGACCGCAACGGAATAGCCACGATAATATTGAGTTGTTATTAAAGAACATGGAAGGCATTACCAATCGGAAAGCTTGCTTCCGAACCGTAATCACCCTGGTAGGTATTGAAGCAGAGCCAATATTTTTTGAAGGAAGAGTTGATGGTATTATTGAAACGAATACCCGAGGGGTTGATGGATTTGGCTATGATCCGGTTTTTATTCCTGAAAACCATTCTCGGACCTTTGCCGAGATGACACTTGCCGAAAAAAACATGTTAAGTCACCGCGCGCGTGCCGTGAAAAAGCTCGTTGAGTATCTCCGAAGAAGGGAAAGAAAGTAAATTCAGACTTCCCTTTCTTTATCGACTATAGCGCACTATTTTGGTATGGCTATGATTTCAACTTTTACAATTGGCATCACCGGTGGAAGCGGATCTGGAAAAACTTTCTTCATTAATGAGCTTTCGTCTCATTTCAAATCGTCACAGGTGTGCCTTCTTTCGCAAGATCACTATTATAAACCCATTCACCTTCAGGAAATTGATGAACGCGGCGTTGAAAATTTTGATTTGCCCGAAGCCATCGATCGTGAGAGACTCCTGGCCGATATCCAATCCTTAAAAAAAGGAAATAGTGTATCCCTTAAGGAATATACATTCAACAAGTCGGGTGTTATCCCTGCAATGTACACGTTTCGTCCTTCTCCGATCCTCATCATTGAAGGTCTGTTTGTTCAATATTTTCAGGAAATCGAGAAGGAATTGGATCTGCGCATTTTTATAGAAGCCAAAGATTATCTTAAACTAAGCCGGCGCATAAGCCGTGATAAACTGGAACGTGGCTATGATGTACACGATGTGCTGTACCGGTACGAACACCATGTAATGCCTGTTTACGAAAGATTGATTGAACCATTGAAACACCAGGCAGATCTTATTATTCCCAATAACAGCAACATGAAAGCCGCGTTAAACATTGTTGCGGACGCACTCAAAGTCCAACTTCAAAATAGCAATAAGGCTTGAGTGTCATGCGCTGAAAAGACCAAAAAAAAGCCGTCTCGAAAGGACGGCTTTTTTTCAGGTCAAAAACATTTAAGCGTGAACCGCTTTTTTAGATTCTGCCTTTGGATTTTCAGGTTTATCGAGATCAAGTACAACAGGTGCTGCCATGAATACAGAAGAATAAGTACCGATACCAATTCCGACGAGTAAGGCAAAAGAGAATCCTTGCAATACTTCACCGCCGAAGAACAACAGGGCAAGCACCACAAGCAAGGTAGTACCAGAAGTAATAATTGTCCTATTCAACGTACTGTTAATAGCATCGTTAAAAATTTGCCTGCGATCATGGCTTGTGCCCAACCCTAAAAATTCCCGAATACGGTCAAAAATAATTACTGTATCGTTGATGGAGTAACCGATAACCGTGAGGATAGCGGCCACGAATACTTGATCAATTTCAAAAGCAAGTCCAAATGCATTGGCAATTGCAAAAGCAGCAAATACAAAGAGCGCATCATGAACCAGGGCCACAATAGCACCTGTACTGAATTGCCATGTTCTGAAACGGAGAAGAATGTATAGGAAGATAGCCAATAGCGCCAGGAGCGCGGCATTAAACGACGCACTCTTTATATCATCGGCTATAGTTGCCCCGACTTTGGATGAGCTTGATATGGTAAAGCTTTGCGCATCCACTTTAGAGTCATCGGAAACGTATTTAAGACCGGTGAATTTTTCAACGCCCTGAATAAGCGCTGCCTTTACCTTTTCATCAGCATCTTCGGATTCTTCATCAATCAAATAAGAGGTCGTAACCTTGACAACATTGTTACTTCCATAATTCTTCACTTCAGTACCGACGTTATCAAAACTTTCGGTTAATGATAATTTCATGTCTGTAGCAACTACTGGTTGATCAAAGCTTACCACGTAAGAACGACCACCTTTAAAATCGACACCCATGTTCAATCCCTGAACAGCAATGAGAACGAGCCCTATCCCAATAACAATGGAAGAAAAGATATATGCCATCTTCCTTTTACCGATAAAATCTATTCCAAGATGGGATATATCGTATTTTGAAATAATCGTTGAGAAACTAATCTTAGCCTCATCACCCTTCCGTGCAATGATCCATTCTACAACAACACGTGAAATATACACTGCAGTGAAAAACGTTGTGGCAAGACCTACCATAAGTGTTACAGCAAATCCTTTAACTGGTCCCTGGCCAAACAAGTACAACATGAGTGCTGTAAGGAAAGTCGTGATATTCGAATCAAAGATCGTCCAGAAAGAGCGTTGAAATCCAAGTCGTATGGCTTCGCGTAAACGTTTACCTGTGCGAACTTCTTCACGGATACGTTCATAAATAATAACGTTAGCATCCACAGCCATACCCATGGTTAATACAATACCTGCTATTCCCGGCAAGGTTAGTGCTGCATCGAGTTGGGCCAGAATTCCGAGGATGAAGAAAATGTTAAAGACCAGCGCAATGTTGGCTACCGCACCGCCCTTACCATAATACGCGATCATAAACAATATTACCAGGGCTAAGCCACAGGCAAATGAAACAAATCCCTGATCCATCGCTGCCTGGCCAAGTGTTGGCCCAACAATCGCTTCTTCAACGATCTTGGTTGGCGCTGGAAGAGAACCTGCCTTTAATACGTTGGCCAAATCTTTTGCTTCTTCATCCGTAAAATTTCCGGAGATCTGTGAGTTTCCATTGGGTATTTCACCATTTACAGAAGGTGCAGAATAAACAGAATTATCCAGCACGATGGCAATTCTTCCGCGCGGTGTTTTGCTTGAAGCCTCTGCTGTCCATTTTGCCCAGGTCCGTGTTCCAGATGCATTCATGTTCATGCTCACTGCATAACTGCCTTGCTCATCCAGATCGTTCCGAGCATCGGTGATTACCGTACCGTCAAGTTTCGGCTTACCTGTTCTGCCTATATCCAAAAAGAATAATTCCAACGCTGTATTTCCACCGGTCTGATCTGCCTCAGGCTTGTTTGCCCAATACACGCCTACCGTTTTTGGAAGTAAACTTTTAACATCAGCACGTTTAAAGATTGCGTTGATCTTAGATGTATCTTTTGTGCTATAGCGGAATGTCCCCGGAGGGGTACTTAAGGCAAAGAGCGGAGAAATATTATCGTTAATATTTTGCAGGGAATCCAATCCTTTGCTTTGTGTTGTGTCAGCCTGTGTTGAGTCTCCCAGTAGTGTTGATAAGTCTTCTGTTTCATTTTTCTCCTGCGGAACTGTTGTTGTTGTCCCGTTAGCACGTTGTTCTCTTACCAGGAGTTCGTTGATTGCCATGAGGGAACTGTTTAATGTACCTGGTTCAATAACATCCCAAAATTCGAGGCGTGCTACCCCTTGCAACAACTTGCGAACACGTTGCGGATTGTCTGCGCCGGGCACCTCTATTTGAATCCGGCTTGTACCTGGTAAACGTTGAATAACAGGTTGTGACGTTCCAAACTGATCCAAACGATTTTGAAGAATCGTAAACGAACGATCAACGGCATTTTCAATTTCCTTTTCCACCACATCAATCACCTGGTCATCGGTATCATTGAGTGATATTCGTCCTTTGGTTACGGAGTTCGCAAAAATAGAAGCAAGTCTCTTGTTCGGGTTAGCTTCCCGGTAGGCTTCAAAGAATAAAGAACTGAAACTTTGCTGGCTATTTTTTTGCAACCGATGTGCAGTGCTTAAAGCTTTTAAAAATGAGGAATCCTGGTTTTGGCCAGCGAGGCTTTTAATGATATCAACAGGTGAAACTTCAAGTGTAACATGCATTCCTCCCTGCAAATCGAGCCCGAGCGCCAACTCATTATCCTTTACCTCTTCATAGGTATATTCCGTTCCAAACAGGTTGTAAACAGGGATATTCCATACAGAGTCCAGATACGATTGTTTTTTACTAAGATTAACGATTCCTTTTTCATCAGTAGCCTGGCTTACAGCAGCTTGTTGAATACTGATCGATTTATAGGTAAATGATAAATAATACAGACACAGTGCTGTAATAATTACCGTAAGAAAAATTACTAGACCTTTGTTTTGCATATAGTTATTAAATAAAATACTGAATAAAAAAATTAATGATACAACGTGTAGTCAAGCCGTTGTTTAAGGAGCATTGGGGGAAATGAAAACGCTCAGTATCGTTGTAAAAAATTTGGTTAACGGTAGACTTATCTGATCCGTGCGGGTGACGGATTCTTCATGGGGAAAAATGATTTCGAAGATACAAATTGCCTGTTGCATAAACCCGACTCCGCTGGCCACTGGAAAACTCGTGGCTGAAATACTTATTGAAGCTTTTGATTCTTCATTATCGTCAGGTTCGCCATTATCCCCTAAAGGTTCTACAAGACTAGCAGGATTGGATTTAACATTCTGATCTGCTTGTGAAGCATGAGACACGATGATACAAAGGGCTGCAAGCAGACCGATGATCAGGGAGCCATATCGATAGGTTTTGCGTCTCATGTTCAGGGGTACAAAAATAGATAATCAAAACAATTTTCCGCCACTTTGATCAATTAGTTATCACAAAGGAAGAGAACGGCTGATGTGCTATTTAGCAAAATTTAGACGCAAACTCCTGCCTAACATAGGAGGGCTCTTTCCCATCCCGAAATTGCGGGACAGTACCAGCAGCGTTGACGGGCTTAACTTCTCTGTTCGGACATTATAAACCAAAAAAAGCCCTGCATTGCTGCAGGGCTTTCTAATAAAGATAGGCGACGACTTACTCTCCCATCCCGAAGCTTCGGGACAGTACCGCAGCGCTGCGGGCTTAACTTCTCTGTTCGGACATTATAAAACAAAAAAAGCCCTGCATTGCTACAGGGCTTTCTAATAAAGATAGGCGACGACTTACTCTCCCAGGTGTTATCCCAGTACCATCAGCGCTGACGGGCTTAACTTCTCTGTTCGGAATGGGAAGAGGTGATCCCCGTCGCTATAGCCACCTTAAAATC
>DASPIZ010000127.1:0-63540 GCA_035628875.1 Ohtaekwangia sp.
TTGAGATTTTCATTCTTCTCAAAATCAATGACCGGTTCCGTATTGGTCTTGGCCGCATAAATTTTGTTTTCGAGGCGCTGAACCATGCCACTTAATTCCTGGAAATGGCTGAATCCCTTGAATTGCTTCAGAATTCCTACTACTTCTGTGAGCTTTCCCAGATCCTGATCTGTCAAAGGGATATTCGCAATGGAGTAATCCGGATCCTCATACGTATAATACTTCTTTTCAAGCACAATGATCGGGGCATTATACCCCAGCTTATCACTGCGCATGAATTGAATATCCATTTGGATGGACCGTTTGCTAACGCCCTTATCGATGCCTTCATATTCATAAAGAGCCTCTGAGCATGCCTCGATCAGATCCTCCAAAGTCCACCTTCTTTGCCTGTTTTTCAGGCAGTTGTCGATGGTTCTGTATCGTATGAGGGCATTCCTGTTGACAGGCATGTGAAAAAATTTCTAATAAAAAACGTAAAAAATATTCACTACGCAAAAAGACTGCGCAGTTCACTTGCAATTTTGAATCATCATTTACGCGGAAGTGATAAAACGTGAGATGCCCTCCCCTTCAAATGGAAGGGGAGGTTGAGGGTCTTATAGCTTAAAAGGAAAAGCCTACGGTAAAAGTATTGACGTTCCGTAGAGTGCATGGATGATTCCGTTACTGCTACGCGCTATAACGGATAGATTTTGCAGATGCACCGAAAAACCGCTCGAAGAAGTTTAGTAGGGAAGCGCATTTAGAGCCATGCTGCCTGTAAAGGAATCCGGGTTCGAATCCCGGTAAGGCCACATTTGTTCTTTGATAAAAATATTTCCGTCAACTGGCGGATAAAATCTTTCTCCATGATTATGTCTGGAGAAAGCGCGGAAGAAACAGGAAGTATAAGACCTGATGTGCGTTTCTGTATAGCGCCATAGTGTTGTACTGAGAATTCAGTATAACATGCTGCTTAGCTCGATGTTGTCTTCCCGATCTTGTGGGTCGAGGGTTCGAATCCTTCTCCCGTGGAAACGCGGGATAACTCAGTTGGCAGAGTAACAAGCCATGGATGTAAATCCATTCTTACGAAGAAGTACATCGCTTCTAAAAATGATGAAACACCCTGAAAGTAGTTTTGGGGCACGTCCGGTCTTAACCAGGCAGTACCATCGAGGTACGTGCAGGAGAGACCAGTCATTTGAAAACTTGTAGGTGTAAGGATACCGGATAGTAAGTCAGTTTACTTTTCTGCACTTAAATCCAGTCTTTAGTCAAGACTCGCTCTTGAAGAAGATTGGTGCGGTGCAGAAAACTAAACAGATAGCACTATTCTCAATTACACTCCCGTTATCAGAGGATGATGTGTCGCGAACTACTTTCTTTTAAAGACTTTATTTAATTAATTTTTATAACGATGAAAAGGATCAGAATTAACACGGGCAAAATTGGTTTGGTGTTCAGAAACGGTAACTACAGAAAAGTACTTACGCAAGGCGCTTATTGGTTGCTTCCGAACGAGGACGTATTCCAATACGATCTGACAAAGCCTTTCCATTCTTCCATCGATTTGAATATCCTGTTGAAGGATGAACATTTGGCTAACATGCTGACTGTTGTTGAGGTAAAGGATAACGAAATCGCCTTACAATATGAGAATGGGAACTTCAAGAATGTTCTGGGTCCAGGAAGATATGCCTACTGGAAAGGCGTGACTGATTACTCATTCATTAAAGCCGACTTAAGCAAGATCGAGGTTACTGAGAGTATCGATACGAATACGATCATGCGGAAAGAAGTATTGCCATACGTGAGAGTGTATGCTGTAGAGTCGTTTGAGAAAGGAATTTTGTTGATCGACGGTAAGTTCTCGAAGGTATTGGATACCGGCGTATATTACCTCTGGAAGAATGCTGTAGTCATCTCGGTGTTGAAAGCTGATTTGAGACAACTCCAGTTGGAAGTTTCCGGCCAGGAAATCCTGACGAAGGACAAAGCTGCATTGAGAGTCAACTTCTACACGCAATACAAAGTTGTTGATATTATCAAAGCGTTGATTGAGAATAAGGATTACGAGAAACAATTGTATATCCTGATGCAGTTGGCTCTGCGGGAGTTTATTGGTACGCTTTCTTTGGATGAATTGTTGGAGAAAAAAGAATCCATCTCCGCCTATGTTTTGGCTACGTTGAAAGACAAAGCTTACAACCTGGGTGTGGAGGTTAGAGATTGCGGCGTGAGAGATATCATCCTGCCTGGTGAAGTAAAAGAAATTATGAACCAGGTATTGGTGGCCCAGAAAAAAGCAGAGGCCAACGTCATCATGAGACGGGAAGAGACAGCTTCGACAAGAAGCTTGTTGAATACTGCCAAATTGATGGAAGAAAACTCCATGTTGTTTAAATTGAAAGAAATGGAGTACGTGGAAAAGATCGCAGACAAGATTAACAGCATCTCGTTGTCCGGTGGCAACCAAATTGTTGATCAGCTGAAAGATATTTTCGTGCCTAAGAAGTAAGTCACCTCATCCCTAAACCCTAAACCGCCCATCCTTGAAAAGAATTCCGGGTTGTGGGTGAGGTGATTTTTTAAAATGACTTATAAATTGAACCATGAACATAACAGGAAACGACCTAAAACAGATTGGATTTACAGAAGGTAAGGCGCTTGGTCTTGCACTTGATTTGGTTGAAAATCACTGTCCAGAATTAAGCTTCGATGACAAGCTGACTCTGCTTAAGAAAATTTTAGACAATCCTTCGTCTTTTATCAACGATGCTGTACTCGCGCCTGTTGCAACTGCGCTATTAAAGCCGGTTGACGAAACAATTGCGCTTGAAGTTGAAGGTAAATCTTACCAAATCTACGGCGCGGAAGCTATCGAGCAGGGAGCTCTACAACAAATGGAAACAGCGATGAAATTGCCCATCACCGTTGCGGGTGCGTTGATGCCGGATGCCCATCAAGGGTATGGACTTCCCATCGGCGGTGTGCTTGCAACGAATAACGCCGTCATCCCATATGGCGTTGGTGTCGATATTGGTTGCAGAATGTGTATGACGCTTTATAACATGCCTCCGGGCATATTAGACGACAAAAAAGAGAACTTTAAAAAAATGCTCATCAACAATACGCAGTTCGGGAGATCTACTTTCAAAAAACCAAAGGATCACGAAATCTTTGAGCGGAAAGAATTTTCCGAACTTAAGATTGTGCGTGAAATGAAAGATCGCGCATGGCAACAGATTGGTTCTTCGGGCGGAGGTAATCATTTTGTTGAATTTGGTATTGTTGAAATCCTAAACCCGATCAATGAACACAATCTTGCTCCCGGTAAATATGTAGCTGTGCTTTCGCATTCCGGTTCACGCGGACTCGGTGCAAACATCGCTGGTTACTATACGAAAGTTGCCATGAACATTTGCAAGCTCCCGCAAGAAGCAAAACATCTGGCGTGGCTTGACCTCGACACGGAAGAAGGCCAGGAGTACTGGCTGGCCATGAATCTCGCGGGCGACTACGCATCAGCTTGTCACCATCAGATCCATGAACGTATGGCCATTGGTCTACGTGAGACACCACTTGCTATGATTGAGAATCACCACAATTTTGCCTGGAAGGAAAAAGATACTCACGGCAACGAAATTATCGTTCACCGTAAAGGTGCAACGCCTGCAGGCAAAGGTGTGCTTGGCATTATTCCGGGTTCTATGGCTACACCTGGATTTATCGTTCGTGGTAAAGGTTTAGCAGAATCTATAAACTCAGCCTCACACGGAGCCGGCAGAACGATGTCAAGAACAAAAGCAAAGCAGTCGATTCTTCCAGGACACGTAAACAAGTTTTTAAAAGAAGCCGGCGTAGAATTAATTGGCTCCGGACTGGATGAAGCACCCATGGCTTACAAGGATATTCATCAGGTAATG
This sequence comes from Ohtaekwangia sp., assembly GCA_035628875.1. Classification (GTDB taxonomy): domain Bacteria; phylum Bacteroidota; class Bacteroidia; order Cytophagales; family Cyclobacteriaceae; genus Ohtaekwangia. Next base: position 3,912 of record DASPIZ010000127.1, read on the forward strand.
AACTATCAAAAAGAACTCGTAGAAGTGCTCGGATCTTTTATGCCGAAGATTGTGAGAATGTGTGGTGATGAGAAGTTTCAGGAGGTGGATTGAGAGTTCCTTTGCCTTGACTAAAGGAATTCTCAATCGATGTAGTTCAGCCCCGAGCTTCTTTTATGAAATAAAAACATCAAACATCTGGGTAAGTATACCACACGTAGTGTATTTAGAAACATTGCAATCGTAAAGACTTTTTGTTCTACTACTTTTATACCTTTCTAAAACAAATCTGTTTGCCGTAATCCTTTCATCCTTGTTTGTGTTTGTAATTATGTTGCTTTTGATAATATGTTAAAAACATAACAGTTCATCTGAAAATTAAAGACTATGCCCATGGCCTTTACTCTTTTTAAATGATTTGAGGCTCTCCATTACGGGCAGAAAATCAATGTGAAAATGTTAGTGCGGAATTTTTTAGAAAGTTCGTTTAGCATCGACAACAATTTTTCTCAACTCGCTGGTGTCAACGCTCAACTCATAGATTTCGATGACCAAGCATCTTTCCCACTCTTTCCCTGCCATTTCTCGCAATTCTTTATCTGTCAAAGATGCAACGGTCTTGTCCTGTGGATTGATCTTTTAACGAATGTGAGTTCACATTTTGCCATCCAAGCAACTTTTACATTTCGTTTACATCTTTTTACAAGCGCTTTACAAAGCCGAGCACAAAGACTTGTAGGTTTGCTGGAATTGAAACTAAAATGAGAAAAATGATGAAATACACATCTGGTTTGCTCTTTATATTTATTTTTTGCACCTCCTGTAACGAACAAAACGATACACGCCTGCAAAAAGATAATACCAACTCGGAAACTAATTTTTCTGGCGAATGGAAATCCAAAGAGTCGATAAGTATGGGCGGAAATATTGTTTGCTCCTATGATGAGGGTGATCGCATGCTCTCTAAAACAATGAAAATAGTAGCGCATGCAGATTTTCTAAGCATAGAAGTACCAAACCCGTCTCCTGGCGCAGCGCTGGCTACAAACCAGGAGAAACTAGCCTTCGACGGTAAAGAAAGCGAAATTAATCATGGCCGGGAAAGAGGAAAAAAGTTTACCGTAAAGTTGTCAGCTGATGGACAAACTATGACTGTTAATTCAATTGTACACCTCATGGCTGCCGTTCCTTTTAATATAAATATTCAGAAACAACAATTTGTTTACGTAACAGAGGTCTGGAAGTTGAGCAATGATGGCAAGTCAATTTTTGTTCAGGCCAATGCAAAATCAACCTTATGGAGGGGCGAACGTTCCTGGAAGACCGTATTCGAAAAAGCCAATCAGTATTAAAAGCAGAAGCTATTATGACTATTATGGAAAAGCACAAAAATTGGCTCACTTCCGAAAACGATCGGAAGACATTTTTTAATGCACTTGTGAATCCTCCTGCGCCAAATGATAAATTGAAACTGGCCATGAAGAAGCATAGTGAATTCAACTCGAAGAAATAAATGCTTCACACAGTAGCGTTAAACTATTCGCAAAAGAAAATCTGTTCACGTTAGAAGAGCCTTCTTTGGAAAGTTATCCCTGAGACGTGCTTGTCAAGCTGGCTCTTCCATAGGTGCCTGGGCTGTGTAAGCGATCCAATTAGTGAAAAAGCTCGAGCATTCTATGAAGGTTCGGTTTTGTTCCATTGGAGAAAGGGCGGATGTTTATTCCGATGGAACAATTAAGACATCATTTCACTAACCGTCGGCGGCTCGTCATCACTGCATGGAGGCGGTGCATCGATGGCATGAACAAACCTATTTTCCGCTCGATCTATTTCTTCCATTTGCTCCCATGTTATGCCATATGATGCACCACCGTCAGTATACCCGATTATTATTGCATGGTACCAATCGCTCTCGAACGGCTCTACATTATTTTGCTGTTCACGCTTTTGCTTGCGTAACCGACGCTGATCCCATAACTGCTGCAGTGATCTGCGCAAGTTGTTTTCATACTCTTCAGATATTTCAACGCCCAGCATACGTAATTCTCTGATAGCACAAAGCTTATCTACTCCGTATCTCTTGGAATAACCTCTAACTAAACTCTTCCCGCTATAGGTCTTTATCCAGTGTAAAGCAGAATCCAGCCGCTGGAATTGTTTCATTCTTTTAGTACGAGGAGTGGACATAAGGAAATTGCTCGGGTTAATGTGATGACATTCTCTATTTTGGCTTTCCGCCTCTTCTTAGCACTTCGACTCTTTCCATCATGTGAGATACAAGCGTTTTTACATTGTCGTATTCAAGATCAAACTCCTTCGATAATTTTTCCAGATCGGGTGTTCTACCTGAATTTATCTCAGGAAGAATTTTTCCAATGAGAGCATTCATCCTGTCGGGCACGTCGCTGTTTTCACTTTGCTTTTTTTTCTCAAAGAGCGAATCGAATGATTCAATTCGCACAGTCTTTTTCAGGATCTTTCCGGCCGTGGCGAGCATGGAAGGATGGACGCGAAGCTGTGGTTCCTCCGGTATCATGATTCCATTCATTACGAGAGCACCAGCAAGTTTTTTGAAACCCAGATCGGTCATCGCATGCAACGAAACTTCTTGTTGACTTTCCTGATAATACGCCACGGCAAAATGTGGTGGATTATCCCATTCATTTAATGCAAGCTTGTATACACCTCTATTGTGTTCAACCCTAAAGGCTGTGGATAGCTTCCTCACATCAAGTTCAACTTCCAAAATGTGCTCGGCATAACATTGAACAAGTTCATCTTCTTTGTTCATTGTTATCGGGTATCTGCTCCCGGTAAGCAACAACATGTAAGGAACGGGATTTTTTTCAATATCAATCACCAGATCTTCGTCATCGGTAATGAAGTTATTCAACTCAGTTCCAAAGAAAAAGATATCATCGTCATCAAAGCTTGTGTACCCAATTATCGGACCATACGATTGCCAGCACGTACCATTGTAAGCAATGAGGTTAAACCAAAGCATCACTGACGCTTCTTTTAGTGTTACCGAAATATTTTTGGAATACATTAAAAACCTTTCGCCTGTGAACATGTCTTCCATCTTATAGAAGTCTTGAGCAGGTGAACCAACAATTTTGCTGAAGGAAAATCTCCAAGGATTATTCAATTGATGGTGAAGAAAAGTTTGTTCTTCAGCGGGTCTACGTTTTATCTCAGCCTGGTTAATATATTTATTGATAAGTCCGCCTTTTTTGAAAACCTTGTGAATTATGTATTGTGCCTTGAGCATGTTCGCCAGGCTAGATTGAAACCTTAAGTCAACGTGTCTGTATTTCTTCAACTGTGCTTCTACCTCTCGTCCAACACCATCTTTGCCTGCAGCATAGTTCATGATGAAATCATCAACAACTGCCGCTGAGAGTTTTGAGTTTGCTTCGCAGGTATGTTTCAGGAGATCAAAGTCACTCATTTTATTGTTTATCTAGATACTTATACGGAGTCAGAAAAAATAATCTACACTCGTTTAGTTACAAATTCCTTTAGAACCATGGCCCTGGAGCGCGCCAAGTCCGAGGCAATGTCAAATTATTATCCAGTGCCGCGGCGAAGTGATATATGTCCTTCATTTTTATCTTTTTTCTTGACCGGTAAAATTTCAGCGCTTCAAGAGCAACATCCATTCCGATTCTTTTTGGAACTTGAAACAATCTGCGAGCGTCTTCTCTGCACTGTAAACCCTCACCTCTATTCCGTCTACCGTATGAATCTCAACACCCTCACTAAATGCTTTTCCGGAAAACCGATGGATGGAAGTGGCTGATAGTCCAGCCGTGGCGTTTCAGCCGTGCGGTCCAGCGCGATAAATACGCTATTGGGAATTTGTGTCGTGATGCCAGCAGAGGAGGAGGGAAATGAACCCAACCCTATGGCTACTGTTTTTCAATATCTTAACAGCTTCTTCAAAGGTGACGCTCCATTTAAGGAACAACATTTTGAACGCTGCAGAACTTATTTAACACAAAAGTATACAAATCATTTGAGCTTGTCCATATTTTTGACACGCTCTTGGTGTTTGTCATACAATTCGTCATTGGAGGCTAGCAACTGATAAATTGATTAAAAAAAGTTAGACTTATTGACCTTACTCCAAGTGTTGTAATTTGTAAACTGTTGCGTCGTCTGTAAGCGAGTCTATTTTGACCTTCCATTTCGTCTGCCCATTGAGACCCCATCGCGTCATAGCAAAAGACAATAGCGCCTCTTCTCTTTTATCTAGAAAGTTTACGACAAAATCCCTAGTATATACCATCGCCCCCTTATCAATATTCTCTAAACCATAGAACGTTTCTAATTCCGAGAGGGACCTTGGGGTAATGTATTTGTGATGGTGCTTTTTATATTCAAGCAGCTTCTTGTATAGCGGTGCATCTTGAATTGACTTGTTAACACTTGGCGTTAATAGAACAAAATTTCCAAGTCGCCTTTTGTTTACGTCATCGATTTCGCTGATCGCTGATAATTCATTCTTTGCAATGATGTGTTCCTTCTCAAAATGTGCATTCTTACTTTTCGTGTCGAGCTTATTTAGAAATCTCGTGAAATCATCAACACCTCCATACAAATTGGCAATGTATTCCTCGTAGTTCGCTAGAAAGTATTTCAAATTGGCCCAGTAATATAAATCTCCAGATTCATCTTTTCCCAGGGTCAACCTTTTTATGAAGGCCTGATCGTTGCAGTTTTCTTCTATAAAATTCAGCAGTCGAGTTTTCAGAGATTCCACTGAATAATTGGAGTCGTTAAAAAAATCGTGAGCTGCGCCAAATAAAAACCCGTTTCCAGTATCGGATCGTGTGGCAATGCCACAGCCATAATATCTGAAGTTCAGTTTCTCAACTATCGATAGAATTTCCAGCCTTTCTTTGGTATTTTTTATTCTAGAATAAATTGAAAGAAGTAAAGGAAGGATAGATGCAGTTGAAGATTGGAAGAAAATTTGTTCGACAATTTTCTTTTCATCTTTCGACTCGATGAGATTTCTAGTTAGCAGCTTATGGTACGTCTCAGCGGCCTCGCCTATAAATTCAATATATCGTTTAAGCCGCCTCCAATCTGAACCCGGTTTAGCAGGAAAGCGTTGCTTGAGATTGTCATAGACATAATAACTTTCGCTTTTGTTGGTCTGTTCAAATACAATCCAGGTAAATCGAAGAAATGAATCTTCCTCTTCATTTGAAGTTTGTCCACACGCATTTAGGTTGTAAAGGATCTTTCCCCAATTGTCTTCAACAGCAACAGCGATGTCTGAGTATCCAGACTTTTCTGAATAGTAGATTAAGTAGTTTTTAATTTTCTCTAACTCGCTTAGCTTCTTACCCCTATTGTTAATCACCTCGAACATCAATCCAACTTCTGCTGAAGTCTCCGGGACATGAAATAGAAACCCAATTTTTTGGGTAATGACAGTATATACTTGACTCGGAAAATCCTTGTTGTTTTTGGCCTTATCCTCAAGCCATTTGCTGAATTCATTGAAAGCATTGTCAATATTCGTATGCGCCTTAGTTGTGTGCTCTTCTGAAGTATAACCCCATTTCTCCAATTTACGGTAGAAATACTTGTCGAGATCACCATTCAGTTTGAACAGTCGTACAGTGTTACCAGTATCTTTTCCCTTGAACAAATAGTTCTCGTTAATTTCCCTGTTTTCCTCTTCACTCAGCAGTTCCGACTGTGCTAACACGGAAAGAACAATGACCAACGAGGTTAAACGTTGTTGCCCATCCACAACATAGAATTCCTTTATAGTCTTCTTCGATTCTTTTTCTTGGGCAACGATTGTTCCGGCAAAGTGTCTATAGTTGGAGAGTTGAATGACGTTTTCAATATCTGTCATCAGATCCTTCCGTTGACTTTCTTCCCATGAATATGCTCTTTGATAGTCAGGGATTTCAAAACTATTAGTTCCGGTGCCAAAAATTTGGAGCAGAGATAAAATCTCTGACTTTTTAGTCAATCTCATATGCATATTCATACTTTCCAACCAAGTTTATGCCATACGTCATTGAAGACTCAACTGGCTCGTCAAGCTCCACTTTGATCCCCTCTTCGAACGAGACGAGCCTACTCTCTATTATAAAATTGAATCAAGTTTGAAAAAAGTGCCTTCATCTCGACCCTTAATTGAGAAGGCTCCAACACTTCAATTCCATCGCCGTAGGATAAGAGCGTTTGTTTAAGCTCGTAGTTGTTGTAAAGAGTTAATTCAATAATCACTGAACCATCTTCCGCAGAATCATCGAGTAGTTGCTGATTGTGATGGATCGGCTTAGTTAATATGTAGTCAGCTGATTTTGGATAAACCTTAATAATTATTCTCTCTGGTTCTTTATGGTAAGGCGGTGATACACCGATTAGATTTTCGAAATAATTCTCAGGATCAAAAATTTCGTTAGGCTTAAAATCGGCAACTGCTTTTCTTACATCTTGGATTCTGTCAATTGCCAGAGTAAGTGGTTTTGAATTTCCATCTGCCGCACCGATTAGGAACCAACGGTTTCGGTACTCCCGCAACACATAGGAATGAAACAAGTATTTGCGAACTGCTTCATTGTAGGGCTTGTACGAAACATCTAGTGCAAATTCCTGATTTACCGCACTAATTAATGTTGGAAGGTAATCAAGGTTATCGACTCGAGTATGGCTCTCAAAATAAATTTTTGATTTCTTATTGCTATCCTGGTTACGACTATCAGTAATCCCGGCGATGGCGTTCTCAATATTGACGAGACCTTTGATGTCCGCTATTCCCTTTAAAATTTCTGCTGCATCTCGTAACGTTTCGATATCTTGTTCCTGAACGGAGATATTCCTGATTGAGAAATCTGAAGTATACCCAATATAAGTTGGATCATCTTCTTCATAGCCCTTTGTGTTCCAATTTAATGGAGCCAAATACAGCTCCCTCAGATCCTTTAGATCGCGTTGAAACGTCCTGAAGCTTATTTTCGGCAGTGAGTCATGGTGCATCTGCTCCTCAAGCGCTCCAAACAAACTTGTCGTCGACTCCCATTTTAGCTTATTCTGCAAAAACTTATCAATCAAAAGATGGCGTTCGTAACTTCTTTTATTAATTGGCATTATCTAAACTGTTAATTAGGTTGAGTAGAATTCGCTCGATACTCCATTCAACTATTCGATCTGCACTTTATTCGCTCTGTGAAATTCGCAAAACCATAGCCTTATACATTTTCGGATTCCCGTCACTCAATAGGACAGTTAAATGAATGAAGTGACAAAGTATGCCACCTACTGGTGGCACAGTTCAAAAATATTACAAGAAGCAACTACTCTATTCCACACTTCTCCTTTAGCATCGCGTTTACAGCTAATCGCCTATGCAGTTGATCACCCGCAATATCAAGATTTTGCAACCATTCCTCGACGCCCATACTCTCCTTCAAGGAGACATTGATCAGCACCGATACTACGGTTCTACATATCTGCCGTATCTGTTTCAGCAAATCCTCGTCGATTGTCTTTCCGGCATGCACAAACTCACTTCTATTCACGTACAAGACTGTCAACGCGGCAAACTCATCTTGATAGGATTTTCCATTCTTTAATGAAGTGATGACGGAAACTCGTTTCTTCAAATTGAAGGAACTAGCTTGGTCGGTGTCAAAATTAAAGATCGCATCAAGACCAACCATAAAATTCATGAATGCCTCACTCCTCCGCTTTTTGTAGGCAAGCATCTCAGCGTCGGCCATGAACTGAGTAAAAAGCTTGAGGATTGAACTGAAGCCACTATTTATCCCCAAGGCCTTCTCCACCCGAGCTAAGAGCGCTTGACCGTCTTCTATCTCCCTGAAGCTTTGAAGATTAATGCCCTGTAATCGATATGCTCCGGCATTTACCCACCCTAATCCTTTTTCTTCATCAATTCGATAAAAGATGGCTATTGATTCGCCTCCTAAAAAATTAAACAAAATATCCGGATCAAAAAATACTCCCATCAGTCCAGTTAAGAGTTTGCTCTGTTGTTCCAGTTCTTGCAAGAAATCTTTAAACAGCACTAACCGAAGTGATTCAAAATAGTAGTCTAAATTACAATTGTTCTTGTGATTGACTTTAGCAGAGTATTGAGTCGTATTTAATACAATTATATCCATTGGGCTCTGCTCTACGACAATGGCACCAATCAATAAGTGAGAATACCTAGAATGATAATCAGATTGTGTTTGTGTGCTTATTAGTCGTGAGATTTGCTCCCAGTCTAGCACACCCATCCTAAACTTGCCGAAAAGTATATCCTTAATCTGTCCCTTGCCTCTTGACGAATAGATCATTTTGACCTTTGCCTTACAAAAGGATTCAAGAAATTCCTCCATACGTCTGACAGGGCTTGGGGAATTCTCACAAAGATCAAGTACTAGGTTTAATACCGCCAGTATGATCTGTTCCGAAGAACGATGTTTGGAATTCGTAAGTTTAGTTCCAATGTGGCATTTAAGCGCCTCAAAGTCGTCGTCATAACTTTCAGGATAAAAAATTGTGATTTTGCTAATATTTTGAACTTCACCCAGTACAACACATCGGTATCCTTCACCTTTCTTTGAACGGGTAATTGCCTTAAGAATTGAATCAAAATTAGTCAAACTTGTTTATTTTGAATTCGCCAAATGTATTATGATCACCCGGCATTTCTATTTAATCTGTTCAACCTTTCTACGATGGACGACACTTCGTCAACTTCCTCCTCGCTGAAAACAGCCATGATGCCGCCGTCATGAATCCTTCGAAACTCGGGCCCGTCGTAAATATGACTCACATCAATAATGCCATTAATAGAAATAGAATTTACAATTGCCTGAAGATACCGTGTCTGAATATCGGACAATCGGTGCTTCCTTTCGAATTCAGCGAACATGCCCTTGACAGCATTTCGATCCATACCCATTGTGCTTTTAATAAATTCAACCAGGGAAAGCTTAGTTAAATATTCCTTCATGCCCTGCTTTTGATCTTCCCGTACATCCTCCAATAGAATTTCTTGTAACGCGTTCAGTTCTGCATTGGTAATTGTATCACCTCTTCTGATTTTCTGGACAGCTAAATGATTGCTTTTTAATTCGAGTAGACTTTCTAAGCGTTTCTCGAAATTATAGCCGCTATTAGATGCATAGCGCCCCAAAGGATCAACAACTTCGATCTCCTGATCAATTCGATCAGTAAAATTAGTATGATAGATAGCTCGTCTGTTCTTATCGATATGTTTGATTAAATTTCTAATCCCTGAACGGACTTCTTCTAGTGCGTTGATTGTCGGTGATTGCCAAAAGGACTCTTTCAGGATCTTCTGGATGACCGATTTCTTCTCTTGCACTTCCGGGACATTAAATAGCTTATTCAACGAGAATGCAGTGGACACCAGTTTCATCCTAAAGTTTTCGAAATCCGGATTTTCTTCGAGGAGTGAAATCTGCATCTGATGGACGAAGTGATCAAATCGTTTGGCATATTGATCTGGCTCCCGAATCTCAACGATCGGAGCAAGATCCCTTAATACAATAACTCGATCAGCGGCCTCAAGATTATCCCAGTCTGCCCTGTCTAAGTAATTGAGCACGCTCTCCCAAACTCGGCGCACAGAGACATTATTTTTATTTTCCTCGAGACGCTTTACCTCGAAATGTGCTCTATCTAAAAGTTGTCTTCTGTAACGTTGCGCATCTTCATTTTTGGTAAACGTTTCACTACTCAGAATGAAAATAATGTTCAGCCAGGACGTGAATATTTGCTGAGACAAAGATTGCGTAGTCGCTCCCGGCAATCCCTCTGGGTTCTGTTCAAAGAAATCAAAGTTTCCACAGAAGTCGAAAATGTAAAAATACTCCTTGTCTTGTCCCGGCCCGAACAAGTCTTCACACTTACGAGTACCTCGACCGACCATTTGCCAGTACTTTGCCTTTGAGTATACCGGTTTAAAGAATACCAGATTTACCAACTCAGGCACATCGATGCCCGTGTCCAGCATATCTACTGATACTGCTATCCTTGGAAGTTTAATGCGGTCTTTAAAACGGTCGATTAGATCGCCTGATTTCTCGGTCTCATAATGAATCGTCTGGCAGAAATCGCCGCCGTAGCTCGGGTATTGTTTCTCAAATGTTTTAGTGATGAGCTCGGCATGTGTTCTGTTCTTGGCAAAGATGATCGTTTTTCCAACCTTATCCGCTACCATTATGCCGCCTCTCATCAGCACTTCAAGTACTTTGACGATGGTGTCTTCATTATAGAGCCACTCGTTGATGGCACTCGCGTCGATTTCTTCTGGGACATTTCCATGCTCATCTGCAAAGGTCTCTTCATACCGAAGCTTTTCTTCTCCAACAAGATCATTGTATCGGATTCCGCTTCTGATAAAACCGAGATCTACTTTTTTACCTTTCGGCAATAGAAGGTGCTTATCTTCTGCCGCTTCAAAGAGATCATAGCTATAGATCGGTTCGCCTCGGCCATGACCAAAAAATACAAATGTATCAAAATCGACTTCGTTCCTTGGAGTAGCTGTCAGACCCAAAATCATGCTATCGAAATAGTCAAAGATAGACCTGTATCGATTATAGATTGAGCGATGGGCCTCATCGACGATGATTAAATCAAAATGACCAATGCTATAATCTTTGTCGTCTCTTTCTATCCTATTGATAATGGTTTGATAAGTTGAAAACACAATTCTGGTGCTTTCGTCGTCATCCTCTTTTGTGATATCTCTGCACGAATAGGAAGGGAGGTACTCTGCAATTGCTTTCTTAGCCTGATCAACCAGTGCATTTCTATCGGCAAGGAAAAGAACTCGTTTAACCCAATTGGCCTTAGCTAGTACTTCAATAATGGCAGCCGCAGTCCTTGTTTTTCCTGCACCTGTAGCCATTACTAAAAGACCTTTTCGATGATTGCCGATTAGCTGATCTTTGTCACAAAACCGCTTCATCGTACGGGTAACGGCAGAAATCTGGTAAGCTCTTCCCTGACCACCAACAATTTTTTTATTCGGCTCAATATCTAACAAATGGGTTCTATTCGCCTTTCTATGTAAAGCCAAACGTAATTCTTCCTTGGTGAGGAAACCCATCACTAATCTGGAAGGATAAAAATGGTCCTCCCATAACCAGGTGTTAAATCCGTTAGAGTAAAAGATGATTGGACGTTGGCCATACGCTTTCTCGAGGCCATCGGCATACAACTTAGCCTGGTGCTTTCCGTTTTCTGCACTCTTGAATGTGCGTTTCGCTTCGATCACCGCTAATGGTTTATGGTTGTCATCCCAAAGGACGTAATCGGCTCGGCCCTTGCCCGTTGGGAACACCGATTTTGGAAGGCCATCTATTTCAAATTCATGCGTATTTTCTGCAAATGGATCCCATCCTGCTTCTAGCAGGAGTACGTTAATGAGCCGTATTCGCGTTTCATCTTCTGTCCAACTACCCGGTTTGTACCTGGCGTGCTGTGCGTTCTTTAGTCTTCGCTGTCTGAAGTTTTCGCGTTCCAAGTCAAATGCTTCGCGCTCACTCTGTAGTTGCATGCGCTGATCTTGAAGCTGCTGCAAATCTTTCTCGGCTTTTTCTACGCTTTCTTTTAAACGCTTTTGCTCCTTATCGGAGATGACAGGTGCTTGAGTGGGAACTTTAGCAATATCAAAAGGTATAGCGTCAGGAATATCATCCTGATAGTTCATGGCAAGTTGCAAGAGGAAGCCATAGAGCAGCTCCACCACCGTGATCGCCGTTTCTTTGGTAAATCTCTCCGTGCCTCGGTGAACAGCTTTATTGCCGAGTAAACGTATCTCATGCAACGCAGCAATTAGATCGGAGTCATTAAACAAGTCGTCAAATTCACGAAGGTTAATGAGTTCGTCTAAGCTGAGATAATGGCCATATTGAAACTTTAATTTATCCAAACGGGGAAGCGCAGATTCATTATTGTAAAGCCAGTAAACCCCATGCTCCAAACATAAACGGCTATAGATGATGGCTGCTCTAGGATCCGAAATGGCATATTTCTCTGCGGATTGTGCAATGCTTTTGATTTCAGAAAACGCTGAACTTAAGAAGTTAAAGTTGCTCATTACCACGGGTTGTATTGTTTTTCAATCTTTAATTAATTCTCCTTTGAAGGCCCGTCGGAGTAAACTTTGAAATAGCTCTTGCGACTTTGTACAAATGCTCATGACTCTTTCTTTTTGTTCATCAATCAGCTGAACTTTTTTGGTAAATCTGTTTTGAATTTCCATTGGAGGTACCGGGATTTTGAATTCCCTAAACATCTTTAAATTCAAATGAGAAACAGCTACTCCAACCTTTTCACCCAGCAATCTTTTTTGAAATCGGTCATTTCTAATTAAATGCATTAGAAAAATATTTGTGGCTTTATTAGGTTTCAACCTAATAGTAAAAATGCTCTCGTAAGTCGTGAATTCTGTGTCAGTTTGGACAATGGCACAAGTGCCAAGTGTCCCCGATTTGCTGACAAGAACATCTCCTTTTCTAGTAATTCTTCTTGCTGTTATTTTTTTGTGTTGCTGTTCAGAAATGTATTTGACATTTTCAAATGAAAGCTTCCCGCCCCTGATATCTGTCGCTCTTATAAGGGGATATCCCCCTTGTTCTACATAGTCCACCGTTGAAGTCAAGCCTAAAAATAATTCATCACAAATATTACCTAAGGGTTCAGTGGGAAAGGTTCTGTCATTCGAAAGAATGTCACCAAACATATCAAAAAACAAACTTTGACTTAGCTCATCGTATTTCTTGAGCAGGGCCTGGTCTTTTTGGCGTAAAGTATCAGCAGCATCGAGTATCGCAGCAATGCGTTCTTGGATGGGTAGTGGGGGGAGGGGAATTTGAAATTTACAGTATGTGGAGATCCAATATCGTTTATGTAGAACTGGTGTAAACCTTAAAGTGGACATTGCATAATAAATATACTTAATATTTACGTCCTTGTTTTTTGCCTTAAGAATCTTAAGGGCTGACGATTTTACTTTGAAATTAAAATCAACGTAATGAAATGAGGTTGTGAAGTCATCAAATATGATCACGGGCGGATTACTGAAAATTCCGTTTGTCTCATTCGTGCGACCAAGCAGAAATGATTTTCCTGCAGTAAGGACGGGGGTCTCATATGACGAATCGTAGTCTGTGCTTTCTACGAGGTATTTTGTAGGTTGGATATAATCTAATACCTGACCTAAATTTTCCAATTTCCAACTATTCATTTTATTGAAGCCTTTAATAGTTTCAATATTTTTAGCCTTTCCTCATCCAAGTTTTCAATTTCCTCAATTATGTTCTTTGGAAGGCTATACTTAATTTCCCGGTGAGTTATTTCCTTGTATCTATTAATGTTCAAATCCCAATCATTTTCAATTATTTCGGAAATAGGAACCATGAAAGACTGATCTGTTCGCGTTCGTCCTTCTTCCTCCTTTAGTTTTTTCCACCGGTTTATTATATCTGGAATGTCGTTTGAGTCAGTCGCAATTCTCTTTACGTCCAGTGAATATCCATCGGCCGCCATGTCGTAAAACCAAACTTTACCGGTACCGCCTGAGTTTGTCTTGGTAAAAAATAATACAGCGGTACTAATGCCAGTATAGGGCTGAAAAACTCCTGATGGGATATTAATAACGGCTTCGAGGTTCTGATTTTCGATAAGTTCTTTGCGGACTGCTATATATGCTTTGTTGGAATTAAAGAGCACGCCGGTTGGAATAATTACTCCTGCTCTCCCTCCAACTTTTAGCATTCGAAGTATTAAAGAAATAAAGAGCAACTCGGTGTCTTTCGTTTTCGCTAAGCTCAATACATCTTTACTGACCTGATCGGTATCCAGTTTTGCTGCGAAAGGTGGATTTGCCAGTATTAGTGAAAATTCTTCTTTATATTTATTATCATCACTCAAAGAGTTTATCCTATGTAGTATCGGATTTTCTACACCGTGAAGAATTAAGTTCATCGCACCCACCTGCATCATGTTAGGATCGAACTCAATGCCTGTAAACATTTCATTATTCAAGTAATTCTGAAATGCTGCTTTGTAAAATTCGTCCGGATAATGGCTTCGAAGATACTCCTCCGACATCACAAGAAATCCCGCAGTACCCGAAGCGGGGTCGCAAATTTTATCGGTAGTGCTAGGCTTCATCATTTCCACGATCATGCGTATGATGTGTCGGGGTGTACGATAAGCCCCCATTCGCCCGGCAGAACTGAGTTTGCCCAACATGTATTCATAGATATCACCTTTGGTATCTTTGTCGTGCATGTTGAGCTTGTCAATCATCTGCACCACGCGGTCTAACAAGTATGGTGAGTATCCGCCAAACGTAGCTTTTTCAAAATACCTCGAGATCTGGCTATTCTCTCCACCGACATTTTTGATAAAGTCAAAAGCAGTAATTGGTCTTTTCTTGGTTGTCTTTGTAAACACCTCGAGCATTTTATCCGGATCATAATTCTTGAATGTACTCCAACGTATCTCCTGCTGCTCCGGTGTGTAAATAGGTTTTTCGATCGGTTTCTTCAGCCTCGCCGCCTTGTTTTCTTTCAGCGTTTGTTCCTCGTCCAGCCTTTTAATGAAGATCAGATATGTAACCTGTTGTATTACCGAAAACGGCTCTCCAAACCCATTGGAATAGTAGGTATCCCAAATCGCATCAATCTTGTTCTTTAAGTCTCCTGTTATCATAATTAATTTCTCCTCAACCTGTCAGTTTGTTGTTTTTTTTCAAATAGTCACTGCTCCAAAAATGCGAAATCCTCCTGGAAATACCGAGAAATTCCGGAACAGAACATTCCATGACCATCTTATGATTTAGTAATGAATAACTCAGTGGGGTGATCTTGTCCATTAGTAACACGTAACTCCATGCCTTCATTCAAAAGCCATTCAGCTTGATAAGCGGCATCTTCGTCGTAGGGGTATTCTACTGACGAATTGCAATCCCAATATCCAACCCCTTGGTCGAGCCGAATTTTTATGGTGTTTCCAGTCGCCAATACAATTTCCAAAACGCGATTGTGTGGTAAATCTTTCGTTCTCGGCTTAAGATTAATTGCACACTTTGGTGAAAGCTCGCTGAAAATGCGCTTCAATGCGGCAAGTCTCTCATTGTCTTCTTGGGGAATCCAATTAGCCTTCACACGGAAATCGCGCCTGTTCCAATTCCTCAACTCATCTGAAACAACTGTATTAATGGCTAAGGTAAAACCGTCCGTAACTCCAACCTTCTCGACAAGGTTCTCCAAAAGACTATAAAGAAGTAAGGTCGAGAGTGGCGACTTCACATAACGATCACTATACAAGATTCGTTGAATTGGCCCCTTAGATAGCTCACCCAGGTACCCTTTTCCCTCTATATAGTCCCACAATTTCTTTCCGAAATCCTTAATCAACCCATTACATTGGTTTGATACTTCCACCAACGTCGCGTTGTTGAGGTTTTGCGGTAAAATGCTTTTTACTTCAACTGTCTCGTCAAATTCCACAACATCGAAGATGGCAGACTTGATCAGTAGAACTTCTTGAGTATTTCCCCAATGTGAATCGAAACTAGTAGCCTGATTATTCTTCGTTGCAAAGGCTACTCGTGAATTAGAAGCTGGGTTAAGCACTTGCGCTAGTAAAACTCCATTTAAGTCACATGCAAGATCATTCAACCCTAATACTAATTGCAGGTGAACGTTTGGAAAGAAAGCAATTAATCGATATAAATCATGCCGTTGATAGTCATCCAGTTTCTCGTAACTGTCTTTCGTCAAAACAATGTCTACCTCTTGAAACGATGAGGCTAAAGTCGTAATTCTATTTTTTATTGAGGAACCGCTAATATTCCAATCGTCTGGATCGCCGTTAACAAATAAAGAAATGGTACTTTGATTTTTATTCCTGATTACCTCGAGCTCGCTAAAAAGATTTTCGGAACAGAAGGTAGAGCCGTTACCGAGAATCTTTTCATTTTCTGGTAGCGAAATACGATTCAGAAGTTCATTTGATAAATAATTAAGAGCCAGGTGACGATTCAAAAGATGAGAAAGTTTCCGCGTATCATATTGCAATAAGCACTGCTCGCAAGCGCCAGAGCAATTAGACGAACATAGAAGTGTTTCTTTGGCTTCCAAAAATAGATCTTCAAGAAATTGAGGTGCCGAAGATGAAAAGCCGGCTCCCCCGG
Source organism: Ohtaekwangia sp. (assembly GCA_035628875.1). Classification (GTDB taxonomy): domain Bacteria; phylum Bacteroidota; class Bacteroidia; order Cytophagales; family Cyclobacteriaceae; genus Ohtaekwangia. Next base: position 20,113 of record DASPIZ010000127.1, read on the forward strand.
AGCAATTGTCGTAAATGTAGATGGCATAAATTGATGGCGATCCCTCGATCTTAGTTTCTTTGACTCCAAATCCAAGCTCTTCAACGTTAATTCCCAGCTTTTTCGCTAGTGATTGACGAAGAGCAACAGCTAATGTCCAACTTATCGAATAGTTTTCTGCTTGTGCCGGACCTGTTGCTAAAAAGTACTCGTTTGAGTGAGGTTTCTTCAGGTAGAGTTCGAGAACATCTGTCCTCGTTTGGTATCCTAAATTCAGATTTCTTTTTATCGCATATCCTGTTCCCTCGCATACGGCCTTCTCTTCTGATCCCATTTTGCCTCTTAGTTTTTTGTGTCCCTTGCGAACCATCGCAGGCTCTTCTCCTCCTTCTGGCGGTTCAGACTCGGCTTTGCCACAGACCAAGCATAATGCATACCCATTCCCAATTTCACCAGCGCTATGATAGAAGATGTTGCCACTAGTTGAAACCTTATAGTATCCAAGAGTTGAATCAGGGAAAGATTTAAGTGGGCCACCTGCATCAACCCATGGATCCTTTGCAGGTATAAAATGTTGAGTGGAAACGTCATTAGTTGGCTTACTGTAAAAGCCAGTGGCAAAACCAGCAGGCTCTATGTATTCAAAACGGGTATCGTGCCCGTACTCAACAGCTGCATGGCAGTTTTTACAACGTCCGTCAAAAGTGCTTTTAGACGTACCTGAACTTCCGCAATTATTGCATCGCCATGCAATTTCAATCTTCTGATTTTCGCTCACTTCTGATGCACTTTGTGGAATATGCCAGTTTAGTGACAAGCCTTCAGATTTATAGACCAGGCCATCCAGCACAATATCTGAACCAGGGGCATAATCCCTAATAGCCAATGCTAAGTTTCGGCTCGGTTTATCGCGACTGATTTGAAACGTGTCGTCTCTATTTTCACGTTCAAATTTATTTTTTTTATAATCCGTGATCGTGTACGGATCAAATTGAGCGATTCCTAAAGGGAAGCCATAACTCGGAAGAAACCCTTTAGACGCGAGTTCGCTTAATAGATATTCACCTTTTGTTCGATCAATGTCACGCATTACTCTTCTTACAAATGGATCATTTTGATTTCCACCGGTGAGACCCTCAAGCTCTTTCTCTAGCTGCGCGTACTCATTAATCCAATTCTGTGAAATAGAAATAAGTATTGTTTTTGCTGCAGTGAACAGCGTGCTAACAGAGTTGTTTTCCAAAATGCTATTCGTGACGAGAACCTTTATATGTTTCACTAGCTCGTTTTCGGGATCCAACGAAATAGATCTTTCTTCTAGCCACGTGCAAAATTTATCGCAGATGGAAAGTTGATCTGTTTGCGGAATAAAGAACCATCCACAATCGAGTTTAATTGACTCGGTATCCATAGGTCCCATCACGTTGTTTAGCCAGTAAGTAAAAATGAGTGAATTTACTTGGCGCTGGACAATTGTAACACTATTGAGTGTAATGTAGGGGCGCTTCATCTTTGCATGGAAAGGCCAAAGAGGGTTATTAAAAACTGACTGGTCAAGAGGATTGTCTTTACAGATTGTCATCACTAAAGATCTTGTTTCCTTCCTTCGACCAGCGCGGCCGGCACGCTGCATGTAGTTTGCAGGATGAGGGGGAACATTATTATTTGCCACCATTGTAAGACCGCCGATATCAACACCCATTTCCATAGTTGTTGAGCAACTCAAAACGTTAACATCACCCATTTTAAAATCTTCTTCGTATCGTTTTAGCTTCTTGGCTGGTTGTTGGGCGGAATGTTCCGCTGCACGAAAGAACATACCTCCTTCAACTATTCGATCACTTTGCTCGGTCCACAGTCCCTGATCGCGTAGCATGTTAACTTGCTCGTCGGATTTAAGCCATTGACGTATCTCTTCCAATAACTCTTTATTGTCTTGGGCCTGCCAAGCGGGGTAGGTGGGGAGCTGGATAGGTGTACATTTAAAGGAACCTACTTTTGCTCCTTCTGGCAGATACGGACTGTATTCACACAATGTTGTGTCTAGTACCCGTAATGTAATGGGGCATCTCCATGCTTTCGTTATTCTCCCGAAGCTCAGACTTTCAAGAGATAATCGGAATCCGATAGCGCCTATCTCCTGCGTAAGTAGTCGTGTCTTTGTTTTGTCTGTAAGGTTGCTCCACGCACTTTTCAAAAGAAAATCGATTATGTCAATTTGCTCTTTCGTTATAATCTCTAGATCAATTTGTAAAATATGCGCCAGTAGCCTAACAAGCCTGTGCTGCCTTTTGCCTCTCATGTGATCGTATAATGGCCAGAGCTTATGTTTTCGATCCGGTTGTTCGGCTGTATCTGGAGGAAGTATAGACTTTGGAGTGAATCGGCCACCTAGCCAGGTCAACCACTCTTCCGAGATGTTTACATAAATGCCATCTCGCACATAAAAGTCCAAGCATATCTTTAGGAAATTGTGCCAGTCATCAATCGACAGCCCATAATTACTCCACTCTTTTGGCGATGAAGTAATTGTTAGGAGTTGAGGATACACGATTTGAACCAATCCAAGGGTCTCTAAAGAATTAGCACGTTTGGGTCTCCTACTAAACTCGCGTACTAATAGTACCTTCGCGAGAGTAGATACACTATCAAAAAGGCTAGAATCTTTTTTCTGATAGTAGTCCAACATGTGTTTCTTGAAATCTTGCTGGTTAGATAAAGTGTAAACTAGCTCGGACCAAGAAACAGGTTTGTTTTCAAAACTGTTCAACTCTTGAATGAACCCGTCATATACCTCCTTAACGCCGTTTAAATGTTTGTTTGGCTCGAGACTACGTATTGCCGCTAGGAGCCTATTACGTTCGGCACTTTCTGCACTTGAAACCAATGAATTAAAAACAGCTCCTCTGGTTCTACTACGTTCTGAATCCTGCTGAATCTTTGCCGCTATCCTGGCAGTGCCTTGTCGGCTATCTGTAAAAGTAATCAAGTTTCTACCCCTTGCAGGTCGCGATAAGGGTTCATTGACACCGATTGGACAATGCTCTAATAAAGTCGGTATTATATTACTAACGTAAAAAGGAGTTCCTATATAAGCATGCCGGAAAGCTTGCTGTTGCCCTCGCCCTGAAAACCCGCACGACACGCAAAATGGTCTTTCCTCCTTCAATCGATACATCTATATTCCGTCACTCGCTAGGCCAACACTCTCAGCATCTTTATTGATCTTAAGCTCGATGTAATCTTCACCCCTAGTTGCAGACAAAAGAACTGATTCACCTTCTGCACCCGTCTCGCCATTATCCTCATCATCGTCATCACCTTCAGTGCGGTCCAAGCTAAACTCATCCAATTGTTCCTTTGAAATTTGAACAAACTTCTGATTCTGTTCGAAGGCCATTAAATGAATGGTATTACATTCGTTGCACGAAACTATTTCGAATGTTGGGCAACCGCATTCGCATTTCACGCGCTGATAAGTAAACACCTTTCCATATTTCCATGACGGGTCAATAAGGGGAGTGCCTTCTTTTGCTGTGCAATCGGGATCAATGCAAGCCCAGAGCCCATTCACTACGCGGTGAAAGAGATGCGCTCTTAATGGAAGAAACGGAATTTGGGATTTGGATGGGGGAAGTGAACATAGGTCAATGAGGTTTAAAGTATTTTCATCTGAATTACCCTGCCCTGGAAATAAGTGATGATTAATTTGAGAAAGCGAAATAGGTTGAGTAGAAACAAGTTCTCTTAACTTTCGTGCGGATACATTTGTCTGAACAGATTCGAGTAACAGTTCTGGTGGAACAGACATTAATTCCTCTATCGTGAGGTCGTTCAATTTATCACTGCCATTCAATGGCTCAACTTTCCGTTGACCTTCAATCACATAAATATTTTCAATTGATACGCCTGATAAACTCGATAAGAACTCTCTCAACTGATTCTTGGAACTTTCATCCGAACCAATAGTTGCGGATGTTGCAATAAATCTTATTTGTTCTGGTTTAACATCAAACGCTAAAAGTGCTCTACGTAGCAATAGCGATAACTCCGCTGCCTGAGAACCTATATAACTGTGCGCTTCATCAAGAACTATCCACTTTAGCTTACCTTTTGATTTAGTAAGAATAGGTCTATCCACATTTCTGATGAGCATATACTCAAGCATCGTCGTATTCGTAATCAAGATCGGAGGTGGTGATTCCCATAGTGAAGGACGTGACAATACTTCTGAAGGATTATCTTTCTGATCAGCTGCTTTTTCTTTTTGGTGAGGCGTATTACCATTGTATAGACAAAATCGAACCTTATCATCGAATGGCTTTGTCCATGCAGACAATCGCTCACGCTGGCTATTAATTAATGCATTTAACGGATATATAAAAAGGGCTTGAACACCCCCCAACTTCTCATTTTCCGCCTCAACCTGCTTAACTAAATCGTTAAGGATTGGAACCATAAAACATTCCGTCTTACCAGAGCCCGTTCCACTCGTAATTATTAACGATTTCGGATTTCGATCTGACAGTAGATTCCAGGACGTAAGCTGATGCGTATACGGTTTGTAACTTTCACCAAAATGCTTCTTTAGTACTTCGACAAATTTTTCATTTAAGACTTGTGGTGTAAGGTCATTAATGAACTTATCTGACTCTTTCCATGGAAAGACGGCCTCAAAAACGGGATCGGCTAAGATATCAGAATTACCCTGAAGTGACCTGGTAAGCTCTTGTCTCAGATGTTCACGCAACCCTTTTGATTCTAATCCAAGCACACCAAGTGTAGCTTCAATTGAACGATTCTTTAGTTGTTCAATAATTGAACTATAATATCTTTTTGCCATGTTTATTGTATTAGCGTTTCATATTTAAGCAAAACCCTTGAAGTGCGTCATAGGTCTTATGAAGCCACCCTTCGTCAACCTCAATCAGTTTCCTGATTTTATAGAACTGAGCAGGTTTTAATTCACTCGGATAAGCGCCATCAGGATAAATCGATTTATAAGCAAGCAATGCAGGTAAGTATACTACTGGTATATAGTTATTAAAGGTAACTTTAGGAATCAAAACTCTCAGCCACTCAGGTAGTGCTTGAAATGCATGATTGATTTCCTTTATTAAAAATTGGGGACAGGTATCCGGATTAAGACTTTTTGTTAACTGTTCGTAATCGAATTTGATAAGCGATCCTAAAAGAGCGGCCTCGATTTTAAAGTTGCCATCTGTTATTCCCAAAATTTCTCTTTTTAGAAACATACAAAGGTTATTACGATTCAATACGTCACCTAAATCATTTATCTTTTTTTCAGTGAGCAATTTCGCCGTATTGACATCTGTTTTTTCTGTCCAATAAGTCAAATACGCTTTTGCAGCCCGAAGCCATAATTCAAAGTCAATGGTTTCAACCAAAATCGGAAATTCGCTCATTAACCGGTTTAGAGGGCCAGTTCGTAAATCGGTTTGGAAGTAGAGTGCGCAAATTCCAAGATCATTTTTTTCAAACGCTCTCCAGACGTCCAGGAAACCCATTGGTAAGTGATTCGTATGCTCCCATAGCCAATGAATTTCCATCCAATCGGGGTGCCCGTAATCCCCAGCAAGACCTTTTACATAGGCCCTTAATCTAGATATTCTTATTGTTTGGTCTCGAATAAAAGCGGCCTCACTAAGGCTGAAGATTTCATCTTCATGATTCTTGACTTCTCCAATAATCCTGGTGAAGGGACGGAAGGCTAGTGACGATTGATGGCTCGGATAGACAAACCAAGTACCATCTGAACCAAAGTTTGATGCGCAACTAAATCTTATTTTGTCGACACTTGTTGAATCAGAAGCCTCCAAGCGTTTAGGCTTTAGGCTCTGATTTTGTTCGTCAAATCTAAACGCTCGAAATGCATTCAAATCGAAGGATTGATCCCATGGTGTTAGTTCCAGGTATCCATCATCTGTAATCAGCTTCTCGTCAAAGTCGATCGAATATTGTTTAATTTGAATTGCCCCTCTTAAAATTCCTTGGCGGTCGAAAACTTCCAAAGCAATGGCTTTATCAGGTTGAGAAATAACGGCGAATAGCTTGTTCATTTCTTCTCTCAGTCCCGTTAAAGAAATTTCCGTGACAAAACCGAGGTTTTCTTTCACTTGTTTAAAATACAAGTCTTTAGACTCGTTGGAACCGATACCATTATCAATCACTCTTAGCTGAATAATAAATCGTTCGTTAAGGTTCGAATTATTGTAGAGACGAATTCTTATTCCATGCAATTGAGATAAATAAACGATACCTGATCTTTTGATTGTGATGCCATCCTTGTCAAGGATTTGGACCCCAGACGAGGGGAACGGAATATCGAGTATAATCTCACCTAATCCTTGTCTAAATAACCGTAAAGTAATGTTAGTCGGTGGAGTAGAAGCGATAGATGTCAGCGTTATACGATAACCATCGTCGGTACTGTCAATGATTGGTTTGATTTCATTTGACATGACCTGGATTTCAAATGGCTTAGCGTTTCTCAATTCAACCCGACCATTCGTAGCGAGTTTACTATCGCCGTAAAGTTTAACTTCAAAACCTTGAGGTAGGATAAAAACATTTGACAAGAATAGAGTGTCGCCCCCCGAACTTCTTACCCGCAAGTTCATATATCCTAATGCCTTGGCGTCTAATTGTGACCAAAGGGCATTGTCATTTTGTGCTTTTACTTCGGGAGTAACCGGTTTTTTTTCCAGCGTTTCTTGATCAACAGCAAACATTTTGGGGTGACCGACGAACACCCGCGTTCTATTTGAATTAATGTACTCCGGTATCGGCAAACCATAAATCTCATGTTTTACTTTATCATCAACTCCTGATTTCGCGGTGAGTCGAAAGCGTTCTTCATCATTACGACCGAAGACTGCTTCACTGTCCACTTGAAAAATCCTTGCCCACCCAGCGTAATTGTCTACATAACTAGCTTCCCCGCTTTTAATTTTAAAGTCTTTGTTAACAACAACCATCAATGTGGTTGCGCTTGACTTAAATGACGATTGTGCCTTCAACAAGTACCTTCCATCAACGTTTGCAAATACCCAAGGAGCATTGCCAGCTAACTCTTCACCAGCGGGTAGCACCGCTAGTCTTTCTCCTTGGGAGCTAAGGTGAAGGTCGAACTTACCAGTAATCGAATCAGCAGGGATCTCAAGATCATTGGGTTTAGGCAATTCAATTACTAGCTTTCGATCCTCACCCCTTCTTCCAATAGTTGCATATCCAAGATTTTTTTTGAACCCACACCTGCCTACTAACTCCACAATCACTTTTGCTGTATTCTCAAATTTGGCGACTGCGTCGGTGCTAATAATCTGCAAGTCAGCGAGAAATATCGACTTTGCAGGCAGATTAAGTTTTGCTTTTATTGCCCACGTATTCCGTTGACAATCGAGAAACCGATCAAAGGAAATTGGATATTTGGTCGGCTCATGGATAGATGCTATCTCTCTCAAAAGATTATTCAAAAAATTTGAACCTTCTTTTGTTTCAACTTGAATTGGAAAGGTATTGCGCCAGTTCAGATCAGTAGCGTCTAGATATTCAATTGGGTTTGACCTCTCTTCGAGCGAATACTTTCGCTTAAGCCGAATTAACTCTTTAATAGTTCTTTCCAGTAGGTCAGAAAAGACGTCCTGCCTAAAAGTTTGCGGAATATTTAGCGTCTCTGCGTTCAGCTTAAATGAGTCACTAAAAGATGCGCTTGACGCACTAATTGCTACGTATTCTGCGTACAGTTTTTTCATGAGCTTACTCAACCACCCATTTTGTTCTAATGTCTTCGTTGGAATACCTGCTTCAAGTGCAATTGTTCCAAGAAAGTTTCTTGCTCCATCGTTGTACTGATAAATCCTCCGTCGTAATCTTTTGATTCCACTTTCAATTATGCTGCTGCGAGTTTGCTGATCAATTTTAAGATTTAACTCATTGCAAATTCCTGCAAAACTAAAGTCGTTTATGTAATTGCGCTTCCACCATTCAGACGCGAATAAAACAAAACAAGTATCCCAGTTTTGCAACGAGTCCTTGTTTAACCTACTGGTAAGCAAAACTTGTTTTAGTTCTAGATATTGATTGTCGCTGAGTCGATAGCTATAAAGTGGGCGGCCATCGAATTGTTCAAGGCACTGACTTCGTAGTATATTCTGTAAACAAGTACTCGGGGTCATTTTTTTTTCTTCAAAGAGTTGTGGATATTTTTTAATAAAAGCCGCTGCTAAACTCACATGATACCTTAAGATCTCTTTGCTTATTACCGTCTAACTGTTATGTCCCCTAAAGAGACACCTATTTGGGGTTGGTAAAATACTTAAGGTCAATCTCGTTTCCAAGGTCACATTTAGGTGTTTTTTATGACTTTGCTTAGTTTTCTACCGATATTCTGATGAAGCTTTTTTCTGGATTCACGACTTATCACTTTACGTGAATTGGATTCCCATTGATACTCTAGCCATTAGAGATTCCGTATTGCTCGACAAGTTCCAGAGCTTGAAGCCCTGGCACGTCAAAGGAATTTGCCTGGCCATCAAGTTGCCCATTTGTTTTATTCAGTGCAGCCAAAGAAATTTCTTTCGAGCGTTTGTCGACAGAAGGGTTCAGCTTCATGGCTTTCTCGTTTTTTGAAATATCGTCCAGCATTGAGTCAGGAAGTTCTCGTTGTACCTTTGCTATCAATTCCAATAGATGGCCATTAAAGAATTGATCGACCTGGATTCTTCTCTTGGACGCATAAAGCAAGCTCCCTATTACTCTACAGATCGCCTGACGATCCTCCGGACTAAGTTGTTCGGCAAAGTCGTAAGTTTCGAGTTGCTTCAAACTTAGGATCACCGGTTCAAGGGCATCCAACGTAATAATGTAAACTCTGTGTGTGCCCATATCAAAACTCCACTTCCCGATGACTTCACTTGTGTTTGATGGAACTACCATGTACACATCCTTGCGCACACTTTCATGCGACGCATACTTCACGGACAACTCCGTTTGATTTTTAAGATATCCGAAGAAATTATCAAGGTTCTCGCCAGCAGGACTTTTTGCATCAAACACGATGATTTCATCGCAAATCTTTATCGCATTGTCCGGTTTCCCTCGGAAGGTGAATTCTGTGACGTACTCAATTGCGTGCTTGTCACATAATCTCTTAATACATGTAGCAACTGCACTTTCATGATCGCGCCACGTTTCACGTTGTTTCTCTTCTCGGAATTGTACTTCTCGAATGCGTTCGTCATTTAAGCGCTTTTTCTCGTTTTCAAAACTCTCCTGCATGGCGAGAGCCTGGGCCATTCGGTGGTCGTGCTGCTTAACACGCTGCGCCTCTAGTTGTTCTAATGTCTGCAAAGCCTTTTCCTTTTCCCTCAAGAGTTGATCGGTCTGCATTAGGCTATTCTCAAGCTTTGAATTTCTAGCTTCCACCTTGTTAGAGATCGCCTTTTCCGCATCTATTAAGTCTGCCAGTGATGTTTTCTCCGATTGCCACACCTGTTTTTCAGAGAGAAGTATAGCCTTTTCCGCCTTTTCTCTGTGAAACGACTCTGATAATTGGACATACTCTTCCCACGCCCCATAGGCGCATGATAGAACGGAGTTCCAGGAGAAGAGCCGCTTCCAGAACGATAATGATTTAAATGATTCAAAAAAAGTGCGCATTTTACTTATCGTATTCATATTGTTAATTGGTTACAAATTAGATTTCCATTTAATTTTTTTGTAAAGAACGGTCGCGGTGCGACAATTTATGTCGCAGCCACTCTGTTGGATGGATTTCCCTACGGCGGCGTCCCTGTGATTATAGTAAGTAATCGGTCTACCAGAGCGTTTTGCCTCTTGCGTTTGTATGCCTGTATGTAAGCATCCCTTGAAGTGACATAAACTGTCGCAGTATCTTCGTTAGAGCGTTTGTACAGCGTATTTATCACTCACTTTAATCCAACCTCTATGTCTATTTATCGTTTGCTTGACCTTGCTCGTTCCGAGAAGTTTTTAAATTTGCCGGAGCACCCCATATTGTACAATGACTTTGCTGAGCAGCTCGAATTCACTCACCTGGTGACTCGTGCCGATCTCTGTCGCGTAATGGACGACTACGGCGTAGATGAGGCATTTCTCATTCCTTTCCGGTATGAGCTGACCGAAGACCATTATTCAAAATCGTTTCTCGAACTAATGTGTGCCTGTGCTGATTTGTGTGTTGATTTCGAGTTGAACTATCACGTTTGTGATGTTCATCGCGACCGTGAGTTTCTGCCGGCATTCTTTGTGATGTCGCATTCTCTGACATTAGTCATGAATCTCGCGCTTGCCGTCGAGATGGACTTCATCATTCACCTTGCCGAAGACGGTGATGGCAGCATGAACGCCCGCGCCATACGCACGTTGTTCCAGAAACACTTATTGAACTAAGCATGGAGAACAATTCTGATGACTTTGGATTTGAACTCGTGGAAATCCCGGATTACCCGGTCTTCAAGTTGGACATTGGCGGGAGGATATCTGCTGTTTTGTCAACGCGCGATCTTGACAATTTGCTCAAAGATATGAATGCAAGTTGTGCATTCCTGGTACCAGTTAAAGAGCGGCCGGATCTCGACAATTCGGTTAATGGTTGCCTGAAGTTGCTTTCAGAAGAATGCAAACACGACAAAGCTACTTACACTGTTGCCAACTATATAAGTGACAAGCATTCCGCCGCTTATCTCCGAGCATTGACGGTCTTTGATCCTTCAATAAGTACGTTGGGGAACCTGGTCAGTGTAAAATATGATCCGAAAATAAATATCGTTATGCGTTTCCGGTTGATGTGAAGAGAATAAGCTCTGAATCGGAGTGAAGTGACATCAGGTGTCAGGGTGGGCATTTTAAATTGCATAATGAAAACGTCGAGCATGAAAGAATTGGTAATTAAGGTCAAAGTTGTATTCGCGGTAACCCTCCTTATGTTATTGATTGTGGATGTGTTGGGCCAAGAGCTAAATGCAACTGATGAAAAGGTGGTTAGACGGTGCGGAGGTTCTGTCTTTGCTGTTTTTCATTCGAGCAACGATCGTGAATTTGTAAGATTGATGAACCTCGCGCGTACCAACCCTGAATTGCTTAGAAAGTACATTTATACGAGGTACGATTCAGGCTATATCGATCGTTTGCCCTGGAACAGCATGCAACGTTCCTCGCGGTTCGGACCGCGAACACTTTTGCATCATAGCCTCGGACTTCATATGAGTGCTTTGTACAATAATATAGGTAATGGCTTGAAGGGGAAAACAGGTCATCAGTATTTCAATGACCGGCTTATCTTGGGGTTAAACTTCAATACGCTTCTCACCGGGATTGCCAGGGGCGAAAATTGTGAGTATGGGTCCCGTCACGCGGTGGACATCTTTATCAATCTTATGAATAGTCCAGGACACCGAGCCAACATTCTGAATCCGGATTTTATGCGGGTCGGTGTCTCACGGAAGCATCATAGAACCTTTGGAGTGAATACGGTATCGGTCTTCAGTGGTCCGAAGTGGCACGACAGGATTTTCCCCAGCGTCAAAGTCGAATTGTAGAAGGATAACAATCTCATTTAAAAGTATCGATCATTAGTTTGTCGTCGTCAATTTAATAACAAGTAAACTTTTGGAATATGAAGAACCACTTCTCAAATCAACAAGCGCTTGAAATGTTAAACGAAGAAACATTAGCATCACCTGACCTTGGAAATTGGGGCATTGCGACAAAGGATTCAATGACAAGCGGATTTCAATGGTTTCATGATAACGCTACTTTGCTTCAGGTTTTACAATTTGCCCTCCCATTTATCGAGCAAGATTCGAGCGACATCGAAGATTTACAGTCTAAGATGGAAGAATATGAATCTGCTTTTCAGGCTGCTACACTCAATGATGACTTCACTCAGCTGATTGACGCCTTCAACAAATCGTTCAGTGTTGACATCGAAGTAATCTGGATTGGATCCTTTGATGAGCTCTTGCGAAAAAAATCAAATTTTGCAAATTTTGTTCGCGAGGAATTCCACGGATCAACAAAGACCATTACACAGAGGCAGCTAAAGGAATTCAAGGAAATACTTAATTCTGATGTGTGCTTTCTAGGTATGTATACCGGCTAATAAATTCCACTTTAGTATTAGTCAGTCGTAATTCTTATGTCTATTTCCTTTTGTCACAAGTGCTAAAGCTGTAAGAAATATCTCAATGGCTCAAAAACTGCTGGTGTGTAGTTTGTTCTTGATTAAACATTCGCGAAACCTTGATCGTATTCTCTTTCCGTCTATATTGTCGCTGATCGCTGGCAGTCAGGCTTCGACGGGAGGACGCAGAATCAGTGTGAGGTTTGCAAGCGGATTGGGTATACCGTCAATACTTTTAAAACAAATCAGGACATATAAAATAAATATTGAGGATTATAAGTCGTAGGACCTCCGTCAACGTGTTAGCTATGAAAGGAAAAATCTTCACCTGCAACATCTGTCATTCTGAAGTCAGAGATGTTCACTTTCTGAAGCATCTCCAACTGGTGCATTCGATTCCGTCCAGTCAAGTAATAAAATTAGTTCGTAAGAAGGGCCCTATTACCATACTAACAACAGCTGATCTCAAAATGATCGCGCCAATAGGGCAAATTGTCGGTACGACCAAAGGAAACAGTAACAAACATTTTCAAATCGTGGGCACCGTGAAATCCGCTCCTCAAGTGTTGAAAAAAAAGCGAAAGGTCGCACTCAAGGCGCAACGAAAAAATGCCACGCAAATCGAAGGAGGGGAGTCGAAACAACTTCCCGAGGACATTACCTCCAACGATAAAGGTATCCCGAAAGCGGACATGGAAAGGTCACGATCAATCAGAAAGATAAAGTCGGCTCGACGTGTAGAAAAAAGGCGGAAAAAAGAACTTGAACGCGAACGTAAAAGAGTGGAAGAACTTGAGGAACGAAACAGATTGATCAAAGAGAACGGTAAGCCTTATTATATAATTTGGGATGATATCATTTTTGGCAAGGATGTGATTAGATTTTCGCGTCAAAGAATCGACGACCTATTATATCCCGTGGAATTTGAAGGGTCAATCGAAAAATTAAACGAAATAAAAAAAGAATACTTTCAGCGAGTCCATGGAAAAAGCGCATACAAACTGATATTTTACAATTCGAAGCTTGTTAAAAGCGAATCTCCTGGATGGAGCCATCTACAGGCTACAATTGAAGAGGGCTTACAGTACTTTGAATTTAGGCCTCCCAAACTGCACTACAGTTTTGAAAGATCTTTTTCTAAGCCTGAATTTAGTCGCACGTTTAAAGAACACATATCGCGAAATCCGTTCTTGAAAGCTCTAGCGCTTGCTCATCATAAAGATTTTCCAATTATATCGATAAACGAATCGCGAAAAAACTCTGACGAGGAGAGTTTCATTTTTCAGTCATATACGACAAGAGGAGAAATTTTAATTCTTTGGGAAAACATTAACGAGAATCGAGCAACTCACGTTTTCAAAACTACCCAGAAGAATTATGACAGTCGATTCAAGGCCATTCAATCCTTCATTTCGACTCCCACCAACGTGAAACGATATCTCTTATATCTCAATGACCCTGACCATCGGCAAATGAAAAAGGAATTGGGATATGTGCGGCCGGTTTACCACAGTGATCTGAGAGATTACAAGGCCGTGATAAAAAACGTCCTGGGAAAATGATTAATTTCTTTTGTCACCACTGTTTTGAACGAATGAGACGGCATTGAACATCTGCCTCATCCTACTTCTGACTCTTGACCCGTACAACTTTTCAATTTCCGTTGCGCCCAGATTAGTGGTCAAGTGAGATACCATTGCCTGGGAATTGAAGAGATCATACCGACTCAGCAAGATTTCTCCCATTACATTGCAATTGTTCCCAAAGTACTTGAGACTCTGCTCAGCCCCAAGATCATCAAAACAATAAATCTTTGGCCCTGTACCAGTAAAAGACAGCTTGCTGTAACGGTTTATCACATCATACCCCTCCTGAATAAACTCAAAGCTGATATCCCGAGCGGTCTTCATCGTGAAGCTTCTTTCCTTCGCTGGGACTAACCTCATCAGCGACATCAAGGACGTCTTCCCACAGCCGATGGGGCCTGTCAGCATAATACCTTTCCGCAGGTCAAGCCCAAACCGTTTCGACTCTTCCTCGTGGCCCAGGAAGTAAACCACGAGCTTGTAAATGATGTCGTGGTCTTCCTGGATGATCCGGAAATTCGGCCCATACATCTCCTGGCCGCGCTTCTCGAAGAACTTCACGCACCAGTCGAAGTCGATGATCTTACCATCGAATTTCTGATCGTCAGAGTGGTTCGTCATAGTTCACGTTGTTTAAAGATTGATCAGGTTGTGAACCGGTCCCATTTCTGGCGGGATAGTTTGGCATTTTCAAAATCCAGCTTCGAGCAGAAGCTTTCCAATCTTGCATGGGTGTCTTCCCGGCGATTTGCCAGCCGTTGCCTTTAAAGTGGTTAAAGAACTTTTCAGCCTCGACGTCTGGAAAATTTTCTTCACGAAAGAATTTTCTAACGGCCTCAAGCGTGCCCGGCGTTTTTTCAATCAACTCATTTCCCAAATCCACGCGGGCGGGTGTTTCCCCACCCTCGTTTTTATTGTTTGTTAAGTTTTTATTGTTTAATACGTTTATATAAGGCCCCAATGCTTGCCTATCAGAGGTCTTATGCACGTTTATCACTAACCCTATACTAGCCTGAATTTCAGACTGCCCTTCATCTGGTGCAGATGCCTCAAAATTGAACATGTAGACCCAGCTTCCACGGAATGGATTGTAGGAAGGGGAATAACGTATATACCCGTAGTTGTGAAGTTCCTTTATGCACTTGTGATAGGTGCCTTTCGAACTGATTTTCGAAATCAGCATCAGTTCACTCCTGTTGATTGAAATCGGACTTTTGAACATGTTTCGGTTCCAAAGCTGAAATAAGGACATGTACAATGCAATGTGCGATGGGTTGAAGCGCAAGTCCCCCGAAACCTTGTCGAAGAACGCTGATAAATGTTTGATGTAATTCATCCTTGTCTGCTTTTATTTCCTTCAAGGACTTTTACAATGTCTTCGTGCTTATAGTAAAGTAGGTTGCCAACCTTGGTGTAGCGGAGTACACCGGTGATCCTGAGATTCTGCAATGTCCCTGGTGAAATCTTCAGGAGTTTTCTTACCTCACTGCTTTTAAGCCATTCATTTTTTGATCTGGTTCCGGAGCCGAAAAACTCCTTCATGTCCTGCAGCAGTTGCAATCTTAGCTGCTGCAGATCCTGTTTGGTGATAATCTCTATTTCCATAACTAAACGATTTGTTATGGGACAAAACTGGCCTTGACGGAATCCTCGTTTTCACAAGAACATCACCAGTATGGATAGAAAAAGTTCTAATAAATGCTTCACCAGTACGGAAGCTGATGTGAGAAGGACGCAGAGGGTAAGGGTAGCGTTGTGAAAAAATTGATGATGACCTTCAAAGAAGCAAAGCAATTGTCGATCGTTGAATACTTGTCCAGCCTCGGAATTTCTCCAGTACGAATTCGACAAGCTGATCACTGGTATGTGTCACCATTTAGGTCGGAGAAAGAACCTTCTTTCAAAGTGAATGATAAACTCAATCTCTGGTACGATCACGGAGCCGGAATCGGTGGGACCATCATCGACCTTGGTATGAATCTAAATCAATGCTCTGCAAACGAGTTTCTGAAAACACTTTCCGGAGATTCACCAAAGGAACTGAAACTGCACGTCCAAAAGTATGATCATATCACACGGCCAAAAATTGAACTGATTGAAGTGGGTGGCCTGAAAAATAAAGAACTGCTGGGCTATTTGAGGCAACGAAAAATTCAGCCCGACATAGCTAATCAGTATTGCAATCAGGTAACATTTGAAATCGGGGGAAGGCAATATTCCGCGGTTGGCTTTCAAAATAAGTCAAGCGGACTTGAGCTAAGAAATCATTGGTTCAAGGGGTCGACGTCACCGAAAGACTTGTCGCTGATCAAAAATGGGAACATCAGGCTTGCGGTCTTTGAGGGATTCTTCGATATGCTTTCCTTAGGCGCGGCTCCAGGACTAAAACATCTTGGAAGAAAGGCCGACTTCCTGGTGCTGAATTCTGTAGCTCTTATGAAACACGCTATTCCTTTCATCCGCGAGTATAAAACTATCGACCTGTTTCTCGACAATGATGCGGCCGCTCAAAAAGCAAAAGCACTTCTCTCTAATGAGGGTGTCCAATTCAAGGACAGGTCGGACCTCTATAAGGATTTCAAAGACCTCAATGACTACCTCAGATATTCTCCTGAGGTCAAGAGCCACCTCACGAAAGGTCTAGGCATGAGATGACGAGGTCAGCAGAATTCTATACGTACCTCACCAGAGACTCTCAACCTCAAGCAAGGTCTGGCAGACCTCAACCAAAAACAAAACCTTACTCCAAACATGAATGAAATTGTAAACTACCTCGAAAGCAAGAAGGCGATCTTTCACGGTGCCATAACTTTAATGCTCCTTTACGTCCCGCATGCTGGTAACCTCTTTATGAGACTGGAGCATATCGACATGACGTTTTCGGGTTACAGCTTTCTCAATTGGCTCTACGGCATCGCGCTTGCCGGCATTATTGAGTTCCTTATTCTGGTTTTTTTGATCAATGGATACCGAACTACCGGGAAATTCTACGCCGTCGTAAGCTTTTTTCTGAACGCTTTCTACTATGATTATTGGTTCATTTCCGCACAAGAGCCATCCTTCGCCAATATTAAGATCACGATCATTAGTCTATTCATTTGCCTAACACACTCTCTATCCGTTTGGCAATTGAGCGAACTATTCTATAGACGGGTTCGGGAAGAAAAGGATGAGTTCTCTTGTGCTGAATGTGACATCACGTTCCTATCCAAGAAGTCTCTGGAAGGTCATCTCGCGAAGGTCCACAAGGCAAAGAAGAAGCAAGCGGAATTAAACTTGTAAGGCTCTGCCGATGAGGTTTAATACGGCTCCATAGGAAGAGTTCATAAACTTTAAGCTCCCTTCGGGAAGTGACCTATGCCTGTCTTGTAGCATAAGCAAGATGTATTTTTGTGCACGAAATCACTCCTCGGAACTCGGCTTTTAACTGATCAACGCAAATATCGCATGCAGTTAGTACTTGCCTTGGATTTTCTAGGGGGAGGAGTGGATTTCAACTTTTCGTGATTCTTGATGCAATACTTCAACTTTTAATAGCCTTTTCTCAATCAAGTCAAAGGTGCGGTGTACGATATTATTGGCAACAGGCATTGCAAATGCTCCTATAACCAACCATTTAATAAGGTACTTAACAAGCGTTTCATTATTGGACGCCATAAAACAAATGGTTAAAAGGTTAGCCCACTTGCCCCGATTCAATGTGGTCATTTTTAACTATCGTTTTACGGCTTGTCAGGATTCTAATTACACGTAGTCGTTTTCGGGGAAGAACATTCGTGTAAGTTTAGTCAAGTCACGGGATTTATTGCCTTTGGCTACCCCTGCTTGTGGCGTGCTTTGCACTGCCTGAACAAGATGATACAAAGGTAAAGACGAAATTTGAAATATAAAACTGTCATGACCGATCAAGCGAGTTTTTTCCTGCTAGGGTTATCGGCCGGCAATTAGTAGCCAGTCGGGGATTTTCTTGGTTACTACTGGTTCTCTTGTGAAAGTGTTAATAAGCCTTTATAGACCTTTTCTACGCAAATAAGAGGACATGCCAAGAAAAAAAGCAAACGACCAAGAGGCTTTGATTCACGAGATCAAAACTCGGGTTAACGACCAGCGCTTTCAAGCACTAAGTGATCTACTTGACAGATCGAGGTTTCACTCCATGAGCGAGATGATCCGCGACATCCTTGACAATAGGCCGATCAAGGTCTTGGTACACGACGACTCACTCGAACAATACATGGAGGTATTGTCTGCGATTCAGAAGGAGCTGCGGTCAATTGGAATTAACATCAACCAAGTCACCCGTCATTTTAACAGCAGCAGTGCTGAGACTCAAAAGATGTTTCACTCCATGCGCATTGCCGAGCAATACAACCAGGTCGGAATCAGGGTTGATCAAGTGTTATCCATAATATCCGAAATCGCCAAGCAATGGTTGCAAAAGTGATTTGCGGAAAGAATATCAAAGGAGCGATCGCCTACAACGAACATAAGGTTGCCCAAGGTGTCGCCGAATGTCTCGTGGCCAGTAGATTTGGATTAAGCGTTGAACAGCTGACACTGCATCAAAAAATAGCCAGGTTCGAAAAGCTACTGCAATTGAATGCTCGAGTAAAAACTAATGCAGTTCATATTTCGCTCAACTTCCATGAATCGGAAAAGCTCAGTAAAGAAGAGCTCGGCAATATCGCCAGCGCATACGTAGACAAGATTGGATTCGGCTCACAGCCCTATCTTGTATATGAACACCGCGATGCTGCGCACCCGCACGTCCATATCGTCACGACGAACATCACTAGTGAGGGGAAGCGAATTGACCTTCACAATATCGGAAGGGAGCGATCCGAGGAAGCACGTAAGTCGATTGAAATGGAGTTTGGCCTTGTGCGAGCCGAAGGTCGAAAGACCTGCGAAAATCTTGCTGTACCTAAGCCAGCGAATTCGATTACATATGGACGCTCAGAGACGAAGAAGGCGATTTCGCACGTAGTGAAATTCGTCACCAGTCAATATAAATACTCCTCCTTGCCTGAGCTCAATGCTATCCTACGTCACTACAATGTAACGGCATTTCGAGGCCACGAAGGATCGAAAATGCACCAGAACCAAGGGCTTGTTTACTCAATAATCGATCGCAAGGTAACCAGAGTCGGAGTTCCTATAAAAGCCAGTTCAATTTCTGGTAAGCCTACAATGAAAGCTTTGGAGGGACAATTCAATTTGGGTTCAATCCTGAAGAAAGCGGTTGCGCCAGAAACGCGAGAGATAATTGAATCAGTACTTGCCTCCAGGCGTTGCACGACACTTGAAGCCTTTCAAAAACAGCTGGGCAAAAAGAACATTGATGTTGTCATCGCAAGAAGTGAAAACGGGCAAATATACGGTCTAACCTATGTCGATCATTCGGCGAAAGTTGCATTCAAAGGAAGTGATTTAGGGAAGCATTTGAACGCGAATGGAATTCGGGAGCGATTTAATTCTACCACCAATAAGGCAGACAATACCATCATCAATAAGGAAAGTAGTTCAAAAAAACCTGAGGACACGTTCGAAAACAATCCTAAGTTTGTCGGTACCCTGAACCTTGTTGAAAATCTCATGGGCCCTCAGCGTAATGACGCTCCCCCTTCAGAAACTGCAGGACGAAAACGACGGAAGCGAAAACGTAAATCTATATAGCGATGGGACATCACACGGGGGAGAACGAGCAAGGATTACGAAAGATCATTGACCTTACGAGGTTGCTGAGTCTATTTATCTTGATGATCCATTTGTACGTTAGCAGCTTTGATGCATTTGATGAACTTGGATTGACTGCGCCCGTGCTAAATCAATTTCTTGGACATGTGATTCGGTTCAAAGTATTCTCAACGCCGTTCCACGCGAAACTATCAACTCTCGCCCTCCTCTATATTTCGCTTCTCGGAGCGAAAGGAAAGAAAAACGAGAAGATCAACAGAAACACTGCCACCACCTATTTAATTATTGGACATGTCTTCTTTCTTCCAAGCTTCGGTTTCGCATTTACGCAAGCTTCGGTGCTAACTCAAGGGATTGCTGAAGTTGTTTTATCATCAACTGGCTATCTCCTGATCTTGTCGGGCGGGACGATGCTTAGCAGACTTGTCCAGCTTAAATTAGGCAAGGACGTATTCAATCGGGAAAACGAATCCTTCCCCCAGGAAGAGCGACTACTTGAAAATGAATACTCGGTTAACCTACCAACCCGATTTGATTACAAAGGTAAGACTCGGAAAGGTTGGATCAATATTATCAATCCATTCCGTGCGTTATTGGTGGTTGGCACACCGGGTTCTGGAAAATCCTATTTTGTCATAAGGCATGTGATTACACAACACATTGAGAAAGGATTCTCGATGTTCCTGTATGACTTCAAGTACGACGATCTCTCGAGGATCGCATACAACGCACTGCTCCGGCACCAAAACAATTACAGAAAGAAGCCCCAGTTCTACGTCATTAACTTCGACACTCCAAGCCATCGTTGTAATCCCTTGGAACCCTCGATGATGTACGATATAACCGACGCAACGGAATCTTCAAGAACCATCATGCTGGCCCTCAATCGGGAATGGATCAAGAAGCAAGGAGACTTCTTCGTTGAGTCGCCAATCAATTTCGTTACCGCCGTCATTTGGTTTCTTCGAAAGTATCAGAATGGCAAGTACTGCACTTTACCACACGTGATTGAATTGATGCAGGTCGAGTACGATGATTTATTTAGCATACTACGGAGCGAACCAGAAATTGAAGTGTTGATCAATCCGTTTATTTCCGCTTACCTCAATGACGCTATGGAACAATTGGAGGGACAGATTGCCAGTGCGAAAATTTGCATGGCAAGGTTGTCATCGCCTCAGCTATACTACGTTCTTTCTGGTAACGACTTTACCCTTGATGTAAACAATCCCGAAGATCCAAAAATCGTCTGTGTCGCAAACAATCCCCAAAAGCAACAAATCTATGGTGCTGTTCTATCACTCTACATTGCCCGTGTAATGCGACTGGTGAACAGAAAGAACCAATTGAAATGTAGTCTCGTGTTCGATGAATGGCCTACTATCTATTCAAACGGAATCGACACGTTGATGGCTACCGCTCGATCAAACAAAGTGGCCACTACCATTGGCATCCAGGACTACAGTCAGTTGAAAAAGGACTATGGCCGCGATCAGGCCGAAGTCGTCATGAGCATCGCTGGAAACATCATTAGTGGTCAGGTAGTTGGTGATACCGCCAAGCTATTATCGGAGCGTTTCGGAAAAATTGTTCAGCAAAGGGAGTCAGTCTCCATCAACAGTGCCGATACATCGATCAGCAGATCCACACAACTTGATTCTGCAATCCCGCCCTCGAAGATTGCCACTCTTTCCTCCGGTCAGTTTGTTGGCATAGTGTCAGACAATCCAGATGAGAAGATTAGTCTCAAGACTTTCCATTGCGAAATTCTGAATAACCATCAACAGATTGCATCGGAAGAGAAGCTTTATCATTCAATTCCGCTTGCACGCGATGTGTCTCACGCGGATGTCCTCACCGCTTATGAAAGGGTTAAGAGGGAAATTCGGCATTTAATCGACTTAGAACTGAAAAGAATGACTGAAAATGAAGGGCTTCGAAAGCTCCTTATTCGAAAGTAGCGCTCATTTTTTCGGCGCGCCGTTGCTGTCTGGATCGCCACATTTTTTAAATTAGGCCAAACGCCCGATTTGTAGGCCTTGAACCTTTTTGGGGAACTCTTGGGTAACTGCCCTGTCATATCCAAAATGAAATATAATGGAAGCGATTTTCAGCGAAGATTTTGTATCACGACACATTCAAGAGTTTAGACTAAGCTCGATCCCCGGAATCCGCGATAAATCTCTTCTGCTACATTCGCTGATTGGTGAATTAGAATCAGGCAAGCTTGGCCTCTTAAAGGAAGAGGAGGTAAAGTCACGATTCATTAACCAATTTTTCGGCGACATCCTTGGATTCAACTACGGGAATTCGACTAGGTGGCTGTTACGCGAAGAACGCAAATCCAACCTCGATGGAACTAAGCCTGATGCAGCGCTCGGTTTTTTTTCACTGGACGATGACTTGGAAGGGGACGTACGTGCAGTCGTTGAAATGAAAAGTTTTAATACCGATTTAGGTTCGAAACAGAATAGAACAAAAGACAAACGCACCCCGATTGAGCAGGCATTTAGTTATGCTGTGAAAACAGGTGGAAACTGTAAATGGGTCATCGTATCTAATATGAGGGAAATAAGATTTTACCCTTCTTCAAACTGGGGCAAGTGTCAGAAATTCTATCTAGCAGATTTAAAAAATGAAGAGAAATTTCGGGAGTTGCTGTTCTTCTTTCATAAAGACAGATTTATTAAGAAAGATTCCGCATCAAATACTGATATTCTCTTTGAGCTGTCAAAAAGAGTCACTCCCATCGCACCTACTACTTTTCACATCATCGACAAGCTATTCAACTGTTTAAAACCTTTTGATGGATTCGGATATGTTGATCCTAACTTTCTAGCTACCCTTCATCCTTTTAACATTTTAAATGAAACAGTTTGGCACTACAATAGAAGTTCCATCTTTACAATAAACACTGAAATCTATGAGTTGTTAACGATGATCGAGGTCATCGATGGGCAGCTTTCCCTCAATCCCGAACTAGAAGCCCAAGTTGTTCACGTGGGTGTGGTTGATGCACATTATAAACTTGACTGGTGTTTTCGCTTCATGAATCAATGTAACATCAAGTCAATTACCGCTGTTCGGGATTATAAATTGATTGAAGAACGTAATAAAAAAACGATCGGGTTCTCACTTCGACGAATATTTGGCTATGACGAAGGCAACGGACAAAATAAGGGTATTGACCTTCGCAATAAAACGGGATGCGATTGCTTGTTCTGCAACTACCGGGCATTTGAAGTTCGAAGGCTATTGAATAAATTAAAGGCCGCCCAAGGTGATAGCGATTTTCTAAGCTTAGAGTATGCCTATGGCAATTACCTACTTGCCACAGACAACTACAAGACCTGCTATTTAATATTGAAAGAGCTGGAGAGAAAGTTGAAAGGACAGCAGGGTAAGGCTATTGAGTATTTTCTTGTCAAGAAGAGCCTTAAGAATTTGTCTAACGCCCTCACTTACTATGATGGCTTAGAAAAGGAAAGGATCCTAAATGACGTTAGAAACATCGATCTCGATAAAGCAATATACGATGAGATTGAGTACGAGGTAAACAAAGATGTAAAAGCATATCTGATCCAAGTTAAAGAGGACGACCTAATATATCGGGTCCAGGATGAAATGGATGCAGCCTATTTTCAAATTGAAAGGCTCAAAGAGTATTATCAAGGCAAGACCGGGAGACCAAAAGGATTTGTAGACATTGGTGACATGGAACAAAACTATATTAGTCTTTATCAACATGTCCACCAAAATTTCATTGTTTATGAAAGTTATCGTCGCTATCAGTATATGGCTGAGAAAATGTTTTTTGGATTGCTGACGAGCACCAAAATTCCTGAGTTAAAGCTTGAAGCAATTCCAGCGTTTTACATTAGGGATGCGGTTCAAAATATACCTTCAGTCAATTTGAAGGAAGCATTGGCCGATATCGACCATATACCTGTAACTCAGGGTGGGACCGGAGAGTTACTAAAATGCTTTAAACACTTTTTGGATTCATATTATACCGTGACGCTCTTTAATGATCCTCAATTAAGCAAGGTTATTCAGGAACAACGTGGAAGCTACAACTTTGTTAACAAGATGCGTCAATTCGCCTCGAATTTCTTTGCTACACTCTCTCGGATAGAGTTCACGGCGGAGGAATTTAGAGATATTCCAAGGTCACTCGTCCAATATATTTCTGTTGAGACGGAACTATACTGGCCCGATATTGATCAGTTTGCAGAATTCCTTGATCGAAAGGCATTTTTGTTCTCAGAGAAGGAACTCTTAGGAATCTTAACCATCGCGATCGATCGAGATGAGAATAGAATTAATAAATATCACAAGCTCATCCCTAAGCTCGCAGAGGTGATACGCAAAAACTTTCCTAATTGTAAAATTTCGGATACCCTATTGGTGGAAAAAGCGCTACTCAAATGCAGATCAACTAATAGTACCAATTATCGCCGAGTAATCCCATTAGCGACAATTTCCAGCGACATTTGCAAACGAATGTTTTTCACTGCGTTTGAGAAAAAATTGGATCAGCAGTTTGATCCTGACTTTTACGAAACTTTAATCGACAAAACAGACTATTCAATAAACAACCGCGACTATTTCCAGAAATATGTTGTGTCAGTTAACAATGGCAAAGATAAGAACACTTATCGGTGGGGAAAGAATGAATACACTGATGTCGTTTTTTTTAGCTTTTTACTTCTTATCAACAAAAAGCAAATTAGCCGGAAACGAAAAGAGTTTAAATCGTTGGTAAATTTAAACGATTTTGAAAGGTGGCTTCTTTACCCAACAGCATTCGACTACTCAATCTTTCGGGTCGAGTGGCTCCTCGAAATTTCCGCAACGACCTTAGTAGAAAGTTTGAAAGGGAATAGGCATCTTATTCGCCGATTAAAATCTGAATTAAAAGGAAAATTTGATAAGGATCTTGCTGAGATTATCAACGTGCTTGACAACTAATAACACGAGCACCACTGTAGCACATGTGGAAGCCCTGCAAATTCATCTGCAGGGCTCGGTTGTCGGGCTCCTCGTCCACTATATATATTTTTATCCTAGCTCCATTTCCAAGAGGAGAATGTATTGAAAGCAAGCATTGAAATCTAACCACCGAAGTTGTGGCCGAGTAGAAGAAAGCCAATTCCTGCTAACGCTAAAGGACAAATATAGCCGTGAGTACGTATCCGAGCATGGATATCCAGAAAAGACCGCCAAAAATGTTGTGGTCGTATTTAGGATGGCGCATCGTCAGGATTGACCGCCATTCAGAGAGTTTTGACCTTTTTTCCTCCATTTCCGCTGCATTTGCAGGTCTAAGCTACTAAAGTTAGTAGGAGCAAGGAAGGGTTTTTACGGGATTTTTGACCTTGTGGGAAAACACCAGGTCAAGTCTCGTAATCTAAAGAAACTCAAAGCGCTGGGTAAACATATCCGTGCGCTGCGAAACGAGAAAGGTCTGACTCAGGAACAATTAGCTGATCTGGCTGGCGTATCGGAGAATACGATCGTCACTTTGGAAGGCGGGAGATTGAACACCACTGTAGCCACTTGCTTTGATATTGCAAAAGCGTTGGGCGTCTCAGATACGGAGATTTTTAATTTCTAGGTTTAAACATGAGTGCGGATTAACTTTCATATCCGCACTTTATCGACCGATGCTTAGCCTCTCGCTTTATTCATCTCGTTTCGTTGCAAGATTCACCGCTCACCTTAAACAAATCAGATGAGAAGAGCTGTGCTGTCGGATCGAGAAATAGTCGTTGATATTCTTTCTAATTCTTTCGATGGTAACAAGAGTGTAAATCATGTTGTAAAGCAGGATTCATCTCGCACCTCTCGCATACGGGGTTTGATGCGATATTCCTTTGAAGTCTGCCTCCTGTTTGGTGAGGTCTGGCTTTCACCCAATCGCAAAGCATGTGCATTGTTGCTCTATCCCGACAAAAAGAACACTACCATGCGATCCATTTTCCTGGATCTGCAACTTGCCCTCGATGTTATAGGGCTCAGCCGTGTGCGGAAGGTCCTAACGCGCGAGTCTGCAATCAAAGCGAATCATCCTAACGATAAACATTTCCTCTATCTATGGTTTGTCGGCGTAGAACCGTCCAGTCAGAAAAGTGGGATTGGAAGTGCTCTACTGGAGGATGTGATCGCAAGAAGCGTTCAGGAGAAACGACCCATTTATCTTGAGACCTCGGTATCAAGAAATTTAAGTTGGTATAAAAAATTCGGTTTCGAAATGTACAAAGAGATCGATCTCGGATACACGTTATACTTACTGCGAAGACCACCAGTACCTCTTCGGCAAATTGTTCCTGCGCAAATCGCAGCCCAGTCTATCTAATTCATTAAGCCGTTAGCGTATGTTTCTCCCTGGGACAAAAATGCATCTTGTCACATTCTGCATCGCCGCGTTCGAGGTGATGATGCTCATCATACAAGTGATCTATTTGCTGGAGCGACCATCCGACAAGCGACGTCTTTGGTATTTCTTTCTTTTAGTACTGCTGATTCTTTACAACGTATGTAGCGGTCTCTTCCCGGATCCGAATGTGCCGATACCATTGCAGGTTCAAATCATCATTGCGTACGCCGTAGGCTTTACGATGTCAATGTATGTGGTCTATTACTTCTATAAGGTATTCGAACTGGACCACCTTAAGTTTTTTGTAACAAAAGGGTTACTTCTTTTTTTACTCGCACCATTCCTCTTACTGTTTGTAGTTCCGTACCTGGTTACTGGCGATAGTAAAATGAGCAGCAAGCTCACCGTTGTAATACCATTCATATATGGACTCAGCTTCATCTACTGTACATCAAGAGCGCTGCTAACGAAGTTCAGAGAAGCAAAGAAATCAGGAAAGGCACTTCGAGACCCCTTGTATGAACACGCCATAGTAGCATACATCTCGATGCTATGCTGGGCAGCATTGCCGGTCATTGTTTTTATGGGTGATTATCAGGTGATCGAACACTCAGTGACGAATGCAGGCTTTATGCTAATGACAATTATTTATGTCAGGTCAGCTATCGAGCGTGCACGCTCAGAGTATCAATCCCTTCTCAAGTCACAGGCACGCCTGACGGATCTCAATAACAATCTGCAGCAGAAGGTCGAGGAGAGAACAAAGTCACTTGAAGAGGCGCATGAAAGGCAAACAAATACATTCATAAACCTGGCTCATGAAACAAAGACGCCACTTACCCTGATGAGTAACTATCTGGCCGAGCACATTTGCCAGAAAGGAGAATCAAAGGAGTTGAAGATCATGAGAGCAAACCTGCATCGGATAACCACAGACGTTACAAATTTTTTTGACATGAGCCGTCTAACGATGGGGTTCAATATTTACGATCACAGTATGCTTTCCGATTTCTCTGAGCTCCTGGAGTGGAAAATCCCTTTGTTCAAAGTGTTAGCTGACAAGAAGGGAATTACGCTTTCATCAACGATTCAGAAGCACGTTATGACGAAAGCCAATCCAAGTGCTATTGATCGGATCATCAATAATCTACTCGAGAATGCCGTGCGATATACGCCTCGCGGAGAAACAGTAGTCATAACATTGGCACGTGACGAAAAACTGCTCAGATTTTCAGTTTCCGATTCAGGGCCCGGAATCCCCGAAAAGTACCACCAGCAGGTATTCGAGCCCTATTTCCAACTGGCTGATAAAAAGAAGCCGACTGAAGGAATGGGAATGGGTTTGGCAATTGTGAAGAAGATCGTTGATGATCTCGAGGGATCCATAAAACTCCTGAGTGAAAAAGGATCTGGAACCACCATCGAAGTTTCGTTGCAGTTAACGCAGGCCACGCACACTGAGGGCCAGAAGATTCTTAATTCATCAGAACTGGCAATCACCAGTGATGTTGAAGAACCAACGGATCATGTTTCAAACGAAGACCGGCCGTTCATTATGATCGTTGAAGATAACAAAGCGATGCTTGCTTACTTGGCGAAAAAATTGTCAGATCGCTACAACGTTATTGTTGCCGCGAATGGCAATGAAGCACTCAAGAGATTGAAATCCATCAGGCAGCTTGACCTCGTTATTTCCGATGTAATGATGCAGCCCCTCGACGGCATTGAGCTTTGCAAAATAATGTCAGCAGACTCTAAATTTAATCATATCCCGATGATATTCCTGTCTGCCAAATCTTCACCAAAAGATAAATCCGTTGGCCTCCGGGCTGGAGCTGTTGATTTCCTTGAAAAGCCTTTCAGGGTTGACCTTCTGTTGACCCGGGTTGAAGCGCTGCTTTCATTTTCGAATCGACAGCGAATGGCAATTGTTAAGCGAGAGCTCACTTCAATTCAATCATGTGAAACAGCCGGGCCAGATAATCAGTCGGCGTTCCACGTGAATTGCAAAGCTTACGGACTTTCTGCAAGGGAACTGGAGATTGTAGAACTAGCGAAGAAGGGCCACGCCTATAAGAGAATCGCTGACGAATTATTCATATCCGTCAAGACTGTCAACGTTCACATGAAAAACATCTTTGACAAATGTGGCGTAAAAAGCAGAAACGAGCTGATCAGCAAGCTCACCGAATAAGCCAATTCCATAGTAAATACTGAATTACACCTACTCTTTTACCTTTTAATCTGTATTGAGACAACTCTCAGGAGAACACATTTTTGCCTGACAAGATTTGCACCAGGCACAGTACTACGACCAAGGTAGAACTGGAACGGGCAGTAAGACTGCCAGAAGTATGTGACATTTTTCAACCGTGAATCTCCACTCAATACAATGATTGCATTTGCCAATACCGAATTCCAAAAACTCGAACAGACTTTAAGTAAAATAGCAAACGACAGCGATTCAGTTTTGAGTCAGGCTGAAAGAAGCATCGACGCAACACTGCAGTCAATCGATGTGCTGAAGTCAACAATTAGAATCAAGACGTTTAACAACGTTGGCGAAGAAATTCTTTTCTTTAAACAGATCAAGCCGAAATTCACAGCAAAGCTGATATTCAACGTTGAGCTCTTTAAGATTGAGGGAAAGCGACCAATAGGAAGCCAGAAGACACAGCAGCGATATATCGATCACCAGCTTAAAAAACTGGAAAGTTTCTTTGAGGACAACGTTGAATTCTATCAGTACTATCGAAGCGGAAATACATACCATGACGAGAAGTATTTCGTGCGCAACGTCTTCGATATCCGGCTGCACCAGGATGCTTACATTTTTGATTACGATCCTAATTTTTCAACGAGCCATGACTTTAAGGTAGGGAAGATCATTGCTAATGAAATGCTCCGTCAATATCTAAATGCTGCCCTGCTGGAACTTGAGCAGAACAAATTTCACGTTGCGAAGTCAATAGAAGCGCCGCATCAGAAACTAGTATGGACCGGCACCAGGGCAGGCCTGGTGGAATTACTATTTGGCCTCCATGCTGCCGGAGTCTTCAACAATTCTAATGCGTCACTCGCCCAGATTGCAAGATATTTTGAAACGATGTTCGGGATGGCGCTTGGTAATTTTCACCGGGCGTTTCAGGAGATCCGGATTAGAAAAAGTGGAAGGACGAATTTTATCGATGCCATTAAAAAGAAGTTGGTAGAGCGCATGGATGAGGCGGATGAGAATATTCATTAGTTGATTGAAGGGGATGGTTCAATTACCTTTCTCCGATATAAAAACTGCTCCAATACAGAATGTGGTAGGTCGAGCGACAAACTACCATCGAAAAAATGCCTAGGCATCGGGAGAAAAAAAGTAAACGTCATGGGTATAATTTTTAGGACGGGATTAGATCCGCAAGTAATGTTAGGAATTGAAAAGAAGCCTCGTTGTTCGCGAGGCTTCTTGAAGGATACAAATTAGAAGACAAACCTTATGCCCGTATTAAAGAAGAATGCGTTCCCGGGGTGAAATGAATTCTGAAGTGAGGCTGCGAATAACTATAACGGGGGTTCATTCAGCATCCATCGATGCATTTGAATGATTTCCCTCATCCTGGCCACCTGACCTTTTGAAAACGCAACCCTGCAATCAGAATAGTCCATATAGTTCATTGTGAAGCAATCGTTACCACATTCACTTTTAGATGTTGGGCAATTATTTGTAAATGTTTTTTGGCGCGGTGTATCTTCTATTCCATCATTCGTTTCCCCACACCCTCCTTCGATAATATGCCAAAGGCCGAACCAATGCCCTGCTTCATGGGAAAGCAATCTCGTCCCATCGCCGATGTCGCCGAAATACAAGGCAATGGCATCGGTTGACCTCGCTTGCCATGGGAGAGAGTTTACATACCCGCGGGTCTTTCCGTTCCGGATGTTTCCGATGTAAACATTCATGTATAGTTCACTATTCCAGATTGGATCCGCATGGAAAATTGGTTTTCCAAAGGTGTATTTTCTACGATCTGCCCTTCTTCGAATAATTCCATTCGTAGGATTTCCTTTTGGATCGATGGCGGCCAATCTGAACCGAATATTGGGATTACCGACAAGCTTTTTAAAGGCGCCGGACAACCTGCTCGTGTCGTCATTTAAGAGCTGAAAATCACGGTTTAAGTCCGACAATTCTTTAAGGATCGCTTCATCCGAGACGTTTTCGTTGTCCTCATCATAGAGGACGTGAAACACCACCTGCACCTCAAAGTCTTCGAAATCAACTTCGTGCTTGTCGAAAGCTCCTGTCCTCAGACTTTGAATAAAATTTATTTTCTCCTCTTCAGATAATTTGAATCCACAATCCTTTTGTGCAATCGCATTAAATGCGATAAAGACTAGTGCCAATGAGTATAGTGTTTGTGAACAGAACGTTTTCATTGGAATTGTTTTGAATTACCTGAACGATTGAACCTTCTTAGCATTTAGGCGAATTACCTCGGCCGCATTTTCAAACTCGATTGTACCAATGCTCATTCCTTGAACTTTAACATCTGGGTTCGAAAGGTAAAAACTGCGCTTTTTTTCACAACAACCTATACCGCTCATGACACAACGCCAATTTGCATTTTGAAATCCATGGCTAAAGGTATAAGGTCCTGGTGTTGAATCGCTGCAGCGGTCGTGAGCGCAACCAAAGATGTGACCGAGCTCGTGCGTGAATGTGTATTGCTTTTTGATACAACTTTGATTCACGATCATGAAGGCATCTTCGGCTGAACCACCAACTTTATATACCTCGCCACAGTAATCCCCCTTTTGGACTATTAATATGACCACATCGGCTGCCGTTCGATCCCTTATTTCGTTGACTTCGTCCAGTACGCCATCTGATTCATTCATTATTTTCGACAAATGGTTCTCCCATCTGCCAGATTCTTTATAGTCGGTTTGAAATGCCGCCGCGATAGTAAATTTAACGTTCCCGAGGCCACTGTTGGCGAAGGTTGTGTTTGTAACGTCAATTGCATTGGGGATGAGAATCTCTTCGATCTTATAATTTAAAGCCGCTGCCGCTTTCGTATATAATACCAAAAGACTGACTTCAATACTATCCGTTGGCGATAACCTCTCATATTCATGGGCGTCAAACGTTCCTTGCGTTTCCGATTTTCTCAGCGGTGGCTCCTCAATAGTGGGAATTGTATCCGATTGTTCCCGCACCACCGCATGGAACCCTTTAGATAATGGGATTATTGAAAATACTCCACTATCGCTATTGATAAAGCCCCTTAACTCCCCGTTCTCCATAGTAAGAAACGCAACCCCGTTTTCCCCATGCAAGTCACCATTCCAAATGATTTTTCCGTTTTCCGTTTTGACATTTCGCTTTTCTGCGACCACTTTAAATTTGTCGGAAATTGGAATGATAAATGAACCATTGTCATTTGCAAAATTCAGGTTAGACTTGAACCCCGTGTGTAAAGCAAAATCAACAATTTTCATCGGAGGCATCTTGAAGAGATGGCTTTTTTTCTCACTGTAAATGCTTTTAATCTCCGCCCACTTTTGATTGATATCCTGGTCATTTAGCTGGTTGGCCTCGAAGTCGTAAAGAATATATCTGAAGTCATTTGTTGCACCTATCACAGACACCCCGCGCATGGCATCAATTCGCTCCATCTTGGATTCAAATTGGCGTTCGTTCGACGGCGCAGAGCACACGACACAGAGATCAGAATTTAAAACAATCTTTGAGCTCCCGTATTTCTTGAGCCTATCCATAACTCTCTTGACATCCTTTTCAGTCGCACTGTCGTTCTGGATGATAACATCGAAGCTTTTCGGCTCGCTTTTGATCACTCTAAGGACTTCCTGGCCTCTGGCCGAGTATGTCAGCGATACAAGGATGAGGGCATAATATAGTTTCATGCTAGAAAGCAAGGGTTCGGACAATGCTAAGCTCAAACTTTTCCTGGCTTGATGCTTCTTTGCCTTCCGGGACTTTAATGTCGGTCAGCAAGAGCTTTGCCTGTAAGAAGAAATTTTCGGCGATGCTCATGCCCAGCAAAGCGTTGCAAATCCATTTCCTATTTAATGAGTTATCAATAAAAGAAGGCGCTTCACCTAATGTCGTACTGTATGATGCTTGGAAGACTCCAATGATGGGGCCTGTCCAAAGCGTTATTGATGCACGCGTTGAGTAGTATTGAAAGTTGCCCGGCGTCGCATCCTCCAACACCTGCGAATTCTGCCAGGAGAGGGTTGGAAATATCGCAATAAGAGCACCTGAGGTTTTGTCTGCATTGGTAATCCCTCCGCTGATAGAGCCTGAAATATTTCCAACTGCACCAGAAGACAAAAGCCTACTTAACATTGCCGTCGAATCTCTAGTCGTCTGCGGAGATTGAAGTTGCAGATTGAATTGATAGTTTAATTTGAACTTGGATTCATCGGGCAAAAAACTTTTCGAAAAACTTCCGCTGATCCTCGGGGCAATGACGTTCCCTGCTTCGAAATCTTCTGGGCGAAGCATAACATCAAATGACGTGACCAGGGGGATCAACTTTGGGTCTGGTAAATCAAGAGTACTCTTGTCTTTCCTGAAGAGAGGATCTGCCGATGCTTGCCGGCGAGATTCGATGATTTGTTGTGCGCGAGTGAGCTCACATGTGAGCAGCGAGAAGAATAACAGGGCGAGTAAAGCAATGAATTTTAGCGACATAACGATTTAGGTTAGATTTTTTATAGCTATGCTCCGTAGGATTTACGATCCTACAATACACCCCTGCCCGAACTTAAGCTCAACCTGCTTACACAAAACGGCTCGGTCAGGATTTTAATAATAAGGGTAGCGGAACGATGAAAACGGGGTATTGCCATTATCCCCGCACATGATTCTCACACCCGTCGAGTGTCATAAAAGTAGTTTTTTTTTAAGAACTCTGTTGACCGGATTTTTAAGGTTTTACCAAATCTTTTTTTTGAATTAGCGCGGCGCATCAATTTGGTGTAAGATGAGGCTCGCGGATTTGTATTTCGTTTACATCCTTACAAGCCCTTAACAAGTCTTATGCACACGATTCGTAGTTTTGTCAATCCTAGTGATAAAGCCTAGTGATAAAGCGTATGAGGCACCTGCGTTCTACTACAAGCAAACCTGAAACAAACGAGTGATGAGACAGCGCATTCTTGCCCTGCGTGCGTTCTTGTTTTATACGCCAGCGGGTAGCCGTAGCGAGAATGGTACTTATTGGCCTCAGGGTAGCCTGGGAGGCTGGTCGTCTTCGTCCGCGGGCCGAGGCAAAGCCTGGGAATGGAACCTGCAATTTTCCGCGGCAAACAGATTCAAAGTATTCCGTTTTGATGCTTTTGTGTCTGCCGCGATCTCGGTTCGCTGCGTACGGAATTAAGCGATACTTAACATTTCGTTTACATATTTTTTTCAAACCCTTTACCAAAGCCAAGCCCAAAGACATTTCATATGTTGAAATTATTTGGTGATCGAAAAATGAAGAAATATTTACAGATTTTCAATTTGTTTTGATGCTTGGTTT
Organism: Ohtaekwangia sp.; assembly: GCA_035628875.1. Lineage (GTDB taxonomy): Bacteria > Bacteroidota > Bacteroidia > Cytophagales > Cyclobacteriaceae > Ohtaekwangia. The sequence continues at coordinate 53,464 of DASPIZ010000127.1, forward strand.
TTTCACGTCGTGTAGACAAAACCAAAACCAATGGAAAAAATTATTATCAACTTTGTAACCAAAGGTGTGTTAGCCCTCCCGCAGACCTAAATCGATAATTCAAAATGTCAAAGAAAATAGAAAGGGCAACATTTGGATTGCATTGGAAGAATTTTGGTTAGAGAAAAACCTCTTACCAATATTACAAGTAAGTAAGTTCGTCAGGCTTCGTTTCTGTTTTAGGAGTATTAGAAGTCCGATGAATTGAGATACGTTGTGAGCAAATTGTAATATATACTAGCTGAGACTATTGATAACATGTGTCTTAGTTAAATTATCTGCTTGAGTTCATTTTATGATGCAAAACTTCATAAATATAGTATCGGACAAAACACACGTGGTGATCTCCCCTGTGCTTTCCCATCCTTTATCATCTGGCCGGAAGTGTATGTCATAACGTTTGCGATTAATATAAGAATTTAAAAACATGCGTTATGCCTAGACCTGTCATATAGAAATGCGACCAAACATGCGAGATCGCCAAAAAACGCCAAAGTAAGCCACAGTTGATTTCATTGAAGAAATAAATCGTTAGTATGGTTTGACTTGTGAAAGGCCCTCTTTTCCCCCCTCCACCTTTGCCTTCGAACCAAACACGAAGGCTATGCTCAACTCAATCACCTGGCTGCAATTCCTGATCGCCATAACTGCGATCGCTGCAGTCTACTATGCAGTCCTTGCACTGCTCTATTATCGTACTGAAATACAAACCCTATTCAGTGGCAAGGCATCGAAAGAGAGCACGCAAGACTCTCCTGTGAGATCAAACTCTCTAGTCGGAAAGATCCGCGAAGAAGAGGGTGCTATCGAAGAATCAACGATTCCTTCTGATCAGCTAAATCTAGCTGAAGAAAATCGGGAAACAACTCTCCTCGGTCCAGTCGCCGACCTGCTCAAAGAACTCAAAGGCATTATCGACACCGTCGCCGCAGAAAACATTGATAAGGCGCAATCAATTGCTCTGATCAAAGCGCTCCTCATCCGATATCCTCAGCTTCTCAACACGAAGTATCAAAAGTCGATTGATCTCTTCATCTATGAAAACGGAATCGATCAGTTCAATTTCGATTTATCCATGATGGAAGTGCAATCACTTTGGCCAAAATCTTAAACCAAAATTCTATATGAAAAAACATTTTCAATCCTTCCTGCCTGGAAAGCCTAAAGCTTTCGCAATCGCATTGACAATCTACACCATTTCGATGATAGGCACCGTCTATGCACAAGATGGGAATGCCGGGATCAACGAAGCCACAACTCAAGTCAGAAGCTACTTCGATACTGGAACGCAGCTTATGTACGCCATAGGCGCAGTGCTCGGATTAGTCGGGGCAGTCAAAGTCTTTCAGAAGTGGAACGGCGGAGATCCGGATACCGGCAAAGTCGCCGCAGCGTGGTTCGGTAGCTGCGTATTCCTTGTAATCGTCGCAACCGTACTTAGGTCATTCTTCGGATTATAAAAAGAAACTGAGATGGCAACAAGCGTTTACACAATCAACAAAGGCATTAACAAGCCCATCGAGTTCAGAGGGTTAAAGGCTCAATACATCGGCTATCTCGGAGTTGGTCTTTTGGCGCTGCTCATTCTCTTCGCTATCCTGTACATCAGTGGTGTGAACATGTTCATCTGTCTTGCACTTGCCGTTGCACTCACCACAGCGCTTTTCATGATGGTATATCGCTTCAGCAACAAGTATGGCGAGCATGGTCTCATGAAACTCAATGCGAGTAGAAGAATTCCGTCCAGTATTATTCCGAGATCACGAAAATTATTTCTCCATCTAAGCCAACGGAAATGAAAGAAGCGATTGCATTAGAGAAACTATTTCCGATTTACAAAGTTGAGAATGATTGCATCTTGTCAAGACGCGGGGACGTCACGGTGGCATTCCAAGTAATGCTCCCGGAAATCTTTACTCTGTCGGATCAGGAGTACGAAGGCTTTCATCAAACGCTTGTGAAGGCAATCAAAACCCTGCCTTCTCATTCGGTATTCCACAAGCAGGATTGGTTTTTAACCAGAAAATTTGCTGCACAGTTTGAAGATAAGGTCCTCTCATTCCTTTCGCGCTCCAGCGATCGGTTCTTTAATGAGAGGCCTTTTCTAGCCCACCATTGCTACTTAATGGTAACACTCTTATCAGATCCGAAGGAGGCAACCTCACTTACCTCATCACTGCTTAAAGGGCACTTGAGTCCGAAAAACGTTAGTGATGCCCTGAGACTGCAAGACTTCCTTGATTGCGTTGGCCAATTTGAAAGGATACTTCGAGACAGTGGGTATATCTCTTTGAAGAGAATCTGCGAAAACGAATTGACGGGTGATCGATACCGTGCCGGATTACTGGAACAATATTGCTTCATCCAATCTCCTGAAACCGCTCCCATCATCAAGGATATTTCCTTCAAGGATGGAATATCTATCGGTAACGATCAGTGCAAATTCTTTTCGTTAGCGGATGCAGAGGACCTTCCAGGCTTATGTGGGTCGCGAATAAATTACGACCGCTATTCAACTGACAAAACGAAGTTTAGCATCGGCTTCGCATCCTCTTTGGGACAACTCCTTTCGTGCAATCACATCCTCAATCAGTACATCTTCCTGCAGGACGTACCAAAGACTTTAAAGAAGTTTGAAAGCAAAAGACTTAGGCTTCAATCGCTCTCTACTTACTCACGCGAAAACGCCATTAGCAGAGACGCGACAAATGATTTCCTTAATGAAACGATCGCCGCACAACGGCTTCCCGTCAAGGCCCATTTCAATGTGATGGTCTGGTCAGACGACAAGAAGGAACTGAAGGAGATTAAAACCCAGGTAACATCAGCCTTCGCCCAGATGGACGCGACGGCTAAGCTCGAAACCGTAGGTGCGCCACAGCTATTCTGGGCGGCGCTTCCAGGAAACGAGGGTGACTTTCCAATCAACGAAACATTCGACACGTTCGCTGAACAGGCAACGTGCTTCTTAAATCTTGAGTCAGACTATCGGTCCTCCATCAGTCCGGTTGGAATCCGACTCGGTGATCGCATCACAGGATTACCCATTAATGTCGACATATCGGACGAGCCGGTTAAGAAAGGAATCTGTACCAACCGGAATAAGTTCATTCTCGGCCCGAGCGGAAGCGGAAAATCATTCTTCACTAACCACATGGTCCGGTCGTATTACGAGCAAGGAACACATGTAGTAGTGGTAGATGTTGGCCACTCGTATAAAGGCCTATGTGACCTGGTGAGCGGTTACTACTTCACCTATGACGAATCCAATCCGATTCGTTTCAATCCCTTCTACATTGGAAGTGGAGATGTGCTGGACACTGAAAAGAAGGAAAGCATCAAGACATTACTGCTAGCCCTTTGGAAGAAGGACGACGAGTCATTTTTCCGTTCGGAATATGTCGCTCTGTCAATCGCACTTCAAACGTATTACAAAAGTCTTGCGGAAGATGCCTCGGTATTTCCGTGCTTCAACACATTCTATGAATTCCTGCGAGACAAGTTCACGGACATCTTAAAGGAGGACAGGGTAAAAGAGAAAGACTTCGACATCGAGAACTTTCTCTACGTCCTTCGTCCATATTATAAAGGTGGCGAATTTGACTATCTCCTCAATGCCACTGAAAATCTGGAGTTACTCAAAGAACGATTCATTGTCTTTGAACTAGACAATATCAAAGATCATCCGATTCTCTTTCCTGTGGTGACCATCATCATCATGGAAGTCTTTATCTCCAAAATGCGCAAGCTTAAAGGAGTTAGAAAGATGATCCTGATAGAAGAAGCCTGGAAAGCGATTGCCAAGGAAGGAATGGCTGAATACATCAAATACCTCTTTAAAACTGTGAGGAAATTTTACGGTGAAGCGATAGTCGTTACACAGGAAGTCGAGGACATCATTAGTTCACCAGTGGTAAAACAGGCGATCATCAACAACTCAGATTGTAAGATCCTTCTCGACCAAAACAAGTATCAAAACAAATTCGACCAGATCCAGCAACTCCTTGGTCTAACAGAAAAGGAAAAAGCTCTGGTACTTTCTATCAATAAGGCCAATGATCCAAAACGCAGATACAAGGAAGTGTTTATTAGCCTTGGCGGAATTCAGTCAAAGGTATACGCAACCGAAGTTTCACTGGAAGAATACCTGGCTTACACCACTGAAGAATCTGAAAAGATGAAAGTTCACGCGTATGCCAAACGATACGGCGATATGAAGAAAGGTATTTCTGCTCTCGCTAACGAAATGCGCAACGGCAAATCAGCTTAATATGAGAAACATAGACTTACCCAAAATACTTGTCGCGACAGTCCTTTCCATTTCTATGGCGATTGCACCTGTAAAGGAGTCTGAAGCTGCGATTCCCATTGCCAAAATTATACAGGAGGGAGTAAAAAAGGTGATTAAAGCGGTGGACCTCATGATTCAGCGACTTCAAAACAAAACCATTTGGCTTCAGAATGCGCAGAAGGTACTTGAGAACAAATTGAACGAGTTAAAACTTAAGGAAATCGCAGAATGGACTGATAAGCACAAAAAGTTGTATGAACAGTACTACGAGGAACTCTGGAAAGTTAAGAAGGCCATCGAAACATACGAGAGAGTCCGACACATCATGCGAAGACAGGAACAGGTTGTCGAGGTGTATAGGAGGACGTGGAACGTTCTGAAGGACGACGAGCACTTTACTGCCGAAGAGATTCGGTACATGCAAAGAGTTTACAGCGGCATATTGAAAACGAGCCTGCAAAATCTTGAGCAAATGCTTCTCGTAGTTAGGTCATTCGATACTCAGATGACGGATGGAAGGCGACTGGATATAATAGCCAACACCGTAGAGTCAATTGAACGGAATTACCGTGACCTGCAGCAATTCAATGCGCAGAATATTCGATTAAGTGTCAGCAGGGCAAAAGATCAGCACGAAGTAGCACAGTTAAAAAAACTTTATGAATTGGAATAAACGAGCCGTAACAGCCGCGCTTATGGTGATTGTTATCACAATCCCCTCACACGCACAAACCTTCAACGAATGGTTTAAGCAAAAGAAAACACAGAAGACATATCTGATCCAGCAGATAGCGGCACTAAAGGTCTATCTCGAATATCTGAAGGATGGATACGATATCGTGAAAAAAGGGATGACCCTGGTTGGGGATATTAAAGAGGGCAACTTCAACTCCCATAAAGAGTACTTCGGGTCCCTTAAGAAGGTAAACAGATTGGTGAGTTCCTCGCCGCAGGCATCCAGGATTGTCTATTTGCAGACACTCACTGTGAGATTGATTAGTCAGTTGAGAAATCGTCTTGATGACTCTGAATTGACAGAAGCAGAGCGAGAGTACCTGGAGAAGGTATGCTCAAACCTGTTGACGATTACACAGGATAATACAGAGCAGTTCGAGACGCTGTTGACGGACGGGAAGCTGGAAATGAAAGATGATGAGAGAATCGATCGCTTGAACGACCTGTACAATGAGGTCCTTACTTGCTTCACCTTTACAAAGACCTTCACTAATGATACAGGTCTGCTGATTCTTCAGAGAGAGAAGGAAAGACGGGAAGTCCGTGAGGCGATAAACTTAACAGAAGAATGACTATGAAACGAGTTATCATATATCTCATTGTGTTTACAGCTTGCCTACCCGTCTACTCACAAACACAGGAAGCTGCACAATTATTACTTAATTATGAGAAGCTTCGGCAGCTCGAGGAGATCCTGGACAACATGTACAAGGGCTATAAGATCCTGACGCAGGGTTATGCACGTATCAAAGGAATTGCCGAGGGTAACTACAAACTTCACCAGGTTTTCCTGGACGCACTGCTTAACGTTAGTCCAACAGTCAGGAACTATAAACGTATTCCGCAAATCATAAATTATCAGCGCCTAATTGTGAAGGAGTACCAACGCGCATACTCGCGATTCAAGGAGGATGAGAATCTTACGCCCGGTGAATTGAGATACATAAAATCGGTTTATGAGTATCTCACAAAGCAAAGTTTAAAGAATCTCGAAGAATTGGCGATGATCATCACAGCTTCAACGCTGAGAATGAGTGATGATGAAAGACTGTCGTCTATTGATAGAGTATTCTTCGATGTTGAAGACAAACTGCAATTCCTCAGATCCTTCAATAACAGCACTCAATTGCTAATCATACAAAGAGCAAAAGAACGATCAAATGTAAAAGCGAGTGAGAAACTTAACCTCGACTGAGGGTAGAAGCAATGACTAGAAGAAAAACCATATTTCTGATTTGCGTGAGCCTGTGCTGTTCAAGCGTATTGCATGCTCAATCCATTGATGGGGACGTGCAAAGCCTGCGCGGCTCGTTGGACTTACTGTATGATCAGATGATGCCGCTGTGCAGTCAATTGATTGACGTGGGAAGAGCAATCGCCGGTTTCGCGGCCATCTGGTATATCGCATCACGGATATGGAGACACATTGCTAATGCTGAACAAGTCGACTTCTATCCCTTGGTACGACCATTTGTACTGGGCTTTTGCATCTTGATATTTCCATCCGTGTTGGCCCTAATTAATGGGGTAATGAAGCCGACCATCACAGGAACGGCTAGTATGGTTGATGGATCAAATAATGCCATTGCTGAATTACTGAAAAGGAAAGAGCAGGCCATTATGAAGACACCTTACTGGCAAATGTATATAGGCACGGATGGGGATGGCGACAAGGATAAGTGGTATCGCTATACGCATCCAGATGGAACTGAAGAAGGATTCTTTGACGGCATTGGTAACGACATAAAGTTTGCCATGGCGAAGGCCTCTTACAATTTCCGCAATTCAATCAAACAGTGGTTGTCTGAAGTTCTTCAATTACTTTTTGAAGCTGCCGGACTTTGCATCAACACGATCAGAACATTTTACCTGATCGTACTCGCAGTTTTGGGTCCGCTTGTTTTCGGACTTTCAGTATTTGATGGACTACAACACACTTTGAGAATTTGGCTCGCGAGATATATCAATGTCTTTCTCTGGCTTCCAGTTGCAAACATTTTCGGAAGCATCATTGGAAAGATCCAGGAGAACATGCTGAAGGTGGACATTGGTCAAGTTGAAAAGTACGGCGACACATTTTTCAGCTCGACAGACACAGCCTACATGATATTTCTAGTGATCGGAATCGTAGGGTATTTCACAGTACCCAGTGTAGCCAGTTATATCGTTCATGCGGGTGGAAACAACGTACTCCTTTTCAAGTCTACAAATCTTTTCTCCACGGGCTCTCAGTACGCCACAAACACAACCATGAGTGCGGGGTATGGAGCCGGTCAAAGCATCGGCGGCTTTCTTGACAAGAGGAACGAAAGCAATGTGACAGGAACTCCGCTGCAGAACCATAAAACAGAATCACAGGCTTCCGTCGGATATCTACATAAGAAAGTCGCGGGCCAATAATAAATCATAACTATGTTCAAGCAACTAAAAAATATCGACACAGCATTCCGGCACATCAGAACATTCTCTATTGTGTTCCTATTTTTTTGCGTCGGATTATGTGCGTTTGTTATTCACAAGAGCTTTCAGATTGTAAGTGCCAGCCAAGCCAGAGTCTACATTCTGGCCAACGGAAAGGCCACCGATGCAATAGCGTCTAATCGCAAAGATAACTTCGTCGTTGAAGCGAAAGACCACGTAGCAAATTTCCATCATTTCTTCTTTACGCTTTCACCGGATGACAAGGCTATCCAGGCCAACATCAAAAAGGCACTTTATCTCGCAGATGAAACCGCTAAAAAGCAATACGATAACCTTCGCGAGAGTGGGTACTATGCCAGTATTATTTCAGGAAACATCACGCAGGAAATTATCATCGAAAAAGTTGAAGTCGATGATAATCAACGTCCGATATACTTCAGATGCGAAGCAAAGCAAATAATAACCCGATCCACCTCTGTTGTTACCAGAAGCCTGGTGACCGAGGGGTACTTACGGGAGGTGCAGCGATCTGAAAACAACTCGCATGGCTTTCTGGTTGAGAAGTGGAATACCATTGAGAACAAGGACATCAAAGTTGAAAACCGATAATGAATCGTCGATGATGCAAAAGATAGGAAAATGGTTAGTGGTACTGTCTGAACGTTTTAGTGCACTGAGCAAACCAAGTCAGAGAAGAACACTTCTGCTTCTCGCTGCCTTTCTTTTTGCATCACTACTATGGTTAATCTTCTTAGTAGAGCCAAGGCTCAACGGAACGAAAATCGGTGTGATCTCCATTCCAATTGTCCGACAATCAAATGACAAAAACATGAGGCAAGAACAATTAATACCAATAGGAAAAATGAAGGGCGAGGTCAATGGAGAATTTGATTCCTTCTATGTGGCAATCGATAAGAACGCCAGGATCTTCATCAATCGTGATATCGACTATGGCCCAAATGCATTCGCGAAAAGCAAGAAATGGGAGGAAATCACGCGCTCAAAGCTAGCCGAATATGAACGTGATCTCTCCTTCCGTCCAATTAACCAGAAATCAAAATCATTGAAACCATAATCTCTTATGACAAAACATTCAGAACAATATCTCCGCCAGCGGAAAATTCTTACCATCGCACCTCTTCTGATCGCACCTTTCCTCACCATGCTTTTTTGGTCACTGGGCGGCGGGAAAGGTATTGGCTCGGCCGCATCTACCCAAACGAAAGGACTCAATACGGAAATTCCCAATGCACAGATAAAAGACAATTCTTCTGCATGGGACAAATACGCGCTGTATGAAAAAGCGAAGCGTGATTCATTAAGGAAAGCAGAAGCCGAAAGAACGGATCCCTATTTCCGGCTAAGAACTATCACGGAAGTGAATCGAAAAGACTCAATGGGATCGATCAACCCATCATTGGGTAGGAAAGATTTTCGTGAAAGTGATGATGAGGTGGCAATAAACAGAAAGATTGCTGAGATCAATGCAGCAATCAGTTCTCCTGTGACGACGCAAAGTTCCGCGACTTCCACGGCCAGCCAATCTCAGCAAGACACCCCATCTGACGAGTCGATTGATCGCCTTGAGCAGATGATGCTCATGATGCAAAGTGATGGTGAGGCTGATCCGGAAATGCAAGGCGTGGAATCAGTGCTTGACAAGATCCTCGATGTTCAACATCCCGAACGCGTCCGTCATCGAATTGAGCAACAAAGCATAAAACACCAAGGCAAAGTTTTCACGGTCTCGAAGCTGCTAGGCGAGAATGTCGTCAATGCATTCGGAGATCGGATGTCAAAAGATACAACGATAGCGACAGCGGGCTTTATCGACCTGAATAGCCCGTCAGACAACTTTGACAATGCAAACCTTATCAAAGCGCTTGTACACAGCGATCATGTATTAAGTGCCGGATCAGTCGCAAAGCTTGAACTCGCCGATGAGGTCTACATCAATGGGAATAAAATTAATCCTGGGACATTTCTGTTCGGCGTCTGCAGCATTCAGAATGAGCGACTTCAAATCAATGTCCAGTCAATACTCTTTAAGCAGTCGTTGATACCCGTGAGTCTTGTCGTTCATGACTTCGATGGTCTTGAGGGCGTCTACGTTCCGAGATCCACCGTGAACGACGCTACACGGCAAGGCTCTGATCAACTGCTTCAAGGGGTGCAACTCATGTCCCTGGATCCGTCAGTTGGCGCGCAAGCAGCATCCGCGGGAATTCAAACAGCCAAGACGCTATTCAGTCGCAAGAACCGTGTAATAAGAGTTCAGATTAAATCCGGTTACCAGGTATTTCTAAAAGACACTAGTAAAAACACCAAAACATTTTAAACGATTTTTTCATGAAACATTATCAAATCTTTTTTTGCCTTCTTACCAGTCTTGCAGGAATTAAGTCGCAAGCGCAAGGCGTTTACGTAAACAGACTTGCGGTCACTGACACAAAGACTACAAGTATTGTTTTTCCAGGAACAATCAAATCAGTTGACCTCGGGAGTACGAACATCATTGCCCAAAAAGTAAACGGTACAGAAAACATCTTGCAAATTAAAGCTGCGAAGTCGTCGTTCCCAGAGACGAACCT
>DASPIZ010000128.1:0-18606 GCA_035628875.1 Ohtaekwangia sp.
CCCGCACCAACAAGATCACACCAATAGATACAAATAAACCAAGGCTTGCTGTGGTCTGAATAAAGCTGGTATAGAATCCACGCTTAGCTGCAGGAGCATGTTCTGCTACATAAGTCGCAGCACCACCGTATTCTCCTCCTAAAGCAAGGCCCTGAACAAGGCGCAACACCAATACAATTATCGGAGCAAACATGCCAATAGAAGCATAGCTGGGTACAAGCCCGATGGCAAACGTAGACCCACCCATCAGGATTAAAGTGAGCAGAAATGTGTACTTCCTTCCGACCAGGTCTCCTAGCCTGCCAAACACAATTGCCCCAAAAGGTCGAACGATAAAACCTGCCGCAAAAGTGGCAAGCGTTGAAAGAAATGCCGCCGTTGGATTTGTATTGGGGAAAAACTGTTCCGAGAGTATTATCGCGAGACTACCGAAAATGTAAAAATCATACCACTCGATTAAAGTACCAACCGAAGAAGCAGTGATAACAAACCAAAGGGTTTTCTTTTGTTCTTTTGCAACTACAGGCTCTGACATGGTTAGGGATTAGGTTTTCCAGGAAAGATAATTAGAACACGAATGAATGCAAAACCATATGTAAAAGTTTAGCATTAAACTTCATCCGTCTCTAATGATGATCGTGATCGTGATCATGACCACCATGATCGTGTCCATACCATTTTTCCTGGATTTCGTGAAATAAGTCGTGAAGCGCAGTCAGGGAAGTTCCAATCTCCACCGAGTCTTCCGATTGCGCAATGTTAACGAACTCCTGACATCCCTGATTCAACAAGGATAGTTTGTTACGGGTTGCGGCATTGTCCATTTTTTCCGGAAGTGGAGATTCAGCCCATTCCGAAGCCGCCTTGGCCATCGCACTGGCATGCTGTTTCGCGGGTTGAAGATTCGCTGAATCCATATAAGGATGAAACACATCAGCCATGATAAGATGGAAGTCATCCATTTCCTTCCATGTCTCTGCATCCTGTACAGAACTATCACTTTCGTGTTTGTGTTTATTTTCTCCACAAGAGAAAACGCCCAGGGCTACAAAACATGCAACAAATAAGAGGATTGATTTATTTACCATACGTTTCAGAATTATATTTTATCCTTTTTACGATGTTTTCTGTTTCCGCCCAGATATTTGATGGCGAGTCTTAAAACATTAAAGTATAAAGTAATAAATAAAAACAAAGTCATTGACCAGATTACTGCAATATTAAAATAAAGGGTGTCGATATATTGCCCCGCGAAGTGTTTTACCGGTTGAAAAAGATTCGCTGAAAAATCATACCATGAATCGGGTTTGGTTTCTTCCATATAAATCGGATAGATTTTCCGAATAAGCTTACCCTCATATTCAACAATCCGATTTGTGGTTGCGGTATTTTTTACCGCATCCGTCACCGCTCTATTCACATACCGTAATCTTTCCTTTTCAAAAACATCATTTAATTGCGGTGTTGCTGTAAGCGAATCGATTAGATGCTCCCGTTCTGTTGAAGCCCGCGTCATACGCCTTCCATAGTATGCTTTTAATACATTGAGAAATTTTGACGTTTCCCAGTGCACTGCAGAATCAAATTTTCCTACAACAAGCTTATCAATTGCCGGAAAAACCTCATCTCCGATATGCTGTAATTCGCTTTGAATTTCATGTTGTAATAGGGCTAGCGAATTACGAATCGGTTCATGACGGGGGTTTCGCCAATGAGCCCGGTTACTAAGGCAATTCGCCAGTTCAGATTCAAGAACAGGAATATAATACACACGTTTATACTCCGCTTCAGCTATTACTTTATCCAGTGCATAGAACTGCTTCTCATGAGGGTTGTCTTTGAACTGGGTTACCATAAACGCTTCGAATGCCCATCGCGAAGCCATGAGATTTCCCGCTACCGGGATGCCTACTGGCTTACCAACTGTGGGATTGAATTTTTCAAAACTTATTACAACACCACTTAACAACAATTGCGGAATAACCAGCAGCGGAATCAGAATATATATCGTTACCGCACTGTCAAATGCCGATGAAATGTTTAGTCCCAGCATGTTTGCAAAACAAGAGCAGGAAAATACAATGAGCCAGTACCGCATTTCCAGGAGTGGAATTTCAAGGATGGCGTTCCCGACCAGAATAAATAACAGGGTTTGAATAGCCGAAAAACCAAACATGATAAACACCTTTGATGAAAGGTAACTGCTCCGGCTCAGGTGTAAAAATCTTTCCCGTTTCAAAATTTTCCGGTCGCGGAATATTTCTTCGGCACTCATCGTTAATCCGAAAAATAAAGCCACCACCACACTCATGAAAAAATAAACAGGAATATTATCATTATTGTAAAATGTGTATTGCGGATTACCTTCCAGTACGTTGTAGTACTTCACCATAAAAGCAATGAAGAAAGCCAGCACAGGCGCCTCCATTAAATTAATCAGAAGGTATTGCCGGTTCGAAAATTTTGACAACACATCGCGTGTAACAAACACCTTGAATTGCTTCGCCCATCCAGGTATTTCCTGCGTAACAGGTAACGACTCTTTAACATGGTCGATTCGCGGAATCTTTATCTTCTGCTTAAAGTATTGATACCATTGTCCCGGAGAGACTTTTCTCGTATTGGTTAATCTCCCATATTCATTGACGACTTTCGTTTCGATAATGCTGAATATCTGTTCCGGATTTATATTTCCACATTCCGGGCAGGCACCCTGCGTGCGGTTTGCCGCATTGATGATTTCCCGGAAATACGTTACAGCTTCAATGGGATTACCATAATAAATCTGAAACCCGCCGACATCCATGATCATGAGGGTATCAAACATCTTGAATATATCAGACGAAGGTTGATGGATCACAACAAACACCATCTTACCGCGAAGGGAAAGTTCTTTTAACAGATCCATGATGTTTTCCGAATCGCGTGATGAAAGCCCGGACGTAGGTTCATCAACAAAAAGGATTGTCGGCTCGCGTAACAGTTCAAGCCCGATATTCAATCTTTTTCTTTGTCCTCCACTGATTGTCTTTTGAAGGGGCGAACCAACTTTCAGGTCGCGGGTTTCTGTTAAACCAAGATTAAACAGTACCCTTACCGTGATATCAATGATTTGCTTTTCAGTATAATGACCGAAACAAAGCTTAGCAGCATAATAGAGGTTTTCAAATACGGTAAGATCTTCCATCAGGAGATCATCCTGGGGTACATACCCAATGATCCCGTTGACTTGCTCTGAATTTTCATGTATGTCTATACCATTAACAAGCACTCTGCCGCTGGAAGGTTTTTCGACACCATTCAGCACATTCAAAAGCGTTGATTTACCGGAACCGCTTCCGCCCATTATTCCAATCAGTTTACCTCCCTGCTCAGCGATATTTACGTTTTGCAGGCCAGCGCGACCCGTTCTGAAATGGTAAAACAAATGATCCGCTGTGAACGTAATCTTGGATGTACTCTCACCACGCAGGAATTTGCCGATAATATCACTGTAATAAATCGGACCGACCTTGTCACCGCGTATTGTGCTACCTGTAGGAAACACATCGATCTTCCGGCTTTTTAAGATGATGCTGTTAAGGTAGAGGGTGGTAATGCCCAGGTACTTGATAAAATAAGTCTCCGCTTCCGGAAGGCGTAGAATCGCGATGAGACCTGTTAAATTCTTTTCAATAAGACGTGGCCCTTCATAGTCGCCAGAGCCTTCGTCAATAACCAGAATATTACGGGAATTGAATTCTTCAATATCCTGACCCTGCACAAATGACGTAAGGGTATCTGTAACTTGTTTGGGAATTTTTAAAGCTTGGCCAATATAAAAAATCAGGTTAGCCTGGCGCTCGGAAATATGATGATCAGCATAGATGAGTTCAATGATCTTAATAACCAACACAAGCTTTTGTTGCATGGTGAGTGCGCGGTTCACCTGTTTGATGATTTTCATGATATTAGACCAATCATCAATAAATTGTTGTGTGTCTGTATCGACAGCAGCAGGTGATTCGGAGGCCGCGCTTAACTGGTGCGTGTGACAGAACTCATCAAATAACTTCAGGTAATAAGCTGTAGCTTCGCGATTAAGATGTAGCGCTAAGAATTCTTTAATGTTTGTGCGTTCATCATCAGTAATCCTTTCGCGGGCTACGATGGCAAAAAGTTGTACAATAGCTTTGAGTAATTCTTCACTCATGAAATCTGCTTAACCAGCTTCCAAAATAACAATTTATACAACCAAAAAACACATTCGGGGGAAATGATCGCAAAACAAAAAAAGCGAAAGTAAACCTTCGCTTTTCAAGTCATTTTGGATAATGTCGTTATCCTATTTTTGTCCCGATCAGATCGGAAAGTACAATAAGCCCTTCTCTCAGGTATTCATCGTCAACATCATTGAGATTCGACTTAACAACAGGAGCTTCTTTTTCAGTCATTTTCGTATCGAGTTTCGTTTGACCACGTTTTAATTCTGCTTCGTCCATCTCCTTTTTTCTAACCGCTTCATTCAGAGAAACTCTTGTCTCCTTAAAGTTTTTCCGTGCCTCCTGCGCTTCGGCCACCAGCTTGTTAAGCATGTCATCGGTTTTAAGGCGGTTTTGATATGTCCTGTTAAGACTCGCCAAGACCTTATCGTCTATCACCGGTGTTTTTTGAAAAAGTGTTCCGCGAATCTCGTCCCATGGCAACGCATTCGGACTTGAACTTTCACCAAATTGTTCCGGATCAAGTGCTGTAGGCAATTCGATATCTGGTATTACACCTTTATTTTGTGTACTGCTTCCGGTAACACGATAAAACTTTTGGAACGTGAGTTTTAATTCTCCAACAGGTTCCTTTTCGTTCATAAACCGATCTAGATGGATCACCGTTTGAACAGTTCCTTTACCATAGGTAGATTCGCCCACTACCACACCGCGGTGATAATCCTGTATGGCACCAGCGAAAATTTCTGACGCGCTGGCGCTAAACCGATTAGTAAGAACAACCATTGGGCCATTGTATAATATGGATGGATTTTCATCCAGTCCCACTTCAATACGATTGGCAGAATTTTTAACCTGAACAACAGGACCATCTTTAATAAACAAACCCGTTAAGTCAATGGCTTCTGATAAAGATCCGCCGCCGTTATTTCGCAAATCCAGAACAAGGCCATCAATCTTTTCGGTCTGTAACTCTTGAATGAGTTTTTGCACATCACGGGTTGTACTGGTATAATCCGGGTCACCTTTTTGGTACGCATCGAAATCCATATAGAAGCTCGGCAATGTAATAACGCCAAGCTTCACGGGTTTCCCGTCCTTCTCATAGTTAATCACCGTCTTTTTGGCTTTCTGATCTTCGAGTTTTATTTTATCGCGGATCAACATAATGGTTTTGGGCTTTCCGTTTATGCCGGTTTCCATTGGGAGGATAGATAGCCTTACCGTTGTTCCTTTTGGTCCTTTGATTAATTTAACCACTTCATCTATTCTCCAGCCAATAACATCAACCAGTTCTCCTGTTTCTCCCTGCCCTACTGCTATAATCCGATCGTTTGGTTGGATAAGCTTGCTTTTCTCCGCCGGCCCACCAGGAATAACTTCAGCAACTTTTGTGTAGTCGTTTTCAGTTTGCAACCTTGCCCCTATACCTTCAAGCGATAAGCTCATACTCTGCTTAAAAAGATCAGCTGCCCGCGGCGAAAGATAATTTGTATGGGGATCGTAAGCTTCAGTGATGGTATTCATATAAACACTGAAAACGTCCTCCGATGTAAACTGGCTGATCGACCGCGAGAAACGATCATACCGGTCTTTCAATGTTTTGCTTATCTCCGGTTGCGCCTTTCCCGCCAGTTTTAAACTGAGTGCCTGGCTTTTAATAAGTTTTCTCCACACTTCATTTAACTCAGCGTCAGATTTACACCAGGCCTCCTTATCGCGGTTCGTCTCGTAAAACTCCTGAATGCTGTAATCAAACTCCTTGTTGATCAAATGATCCGTCACATATTTCATCCGTTCGTTGAACCGCTCCCGAAAAACAGCGTAGATCTCATACGCCGCATCAACATTTTCATCACGGGTTAGGTCGTCGATTTTCGTTCTGTATTTTTCGAACCTGGCCACATCGGCACTGGTGAAATATGTTTTGTTATTATCAAGACTTAAAATGTATTCGTCCAGAATAACCGAAGACAACGAATCGTTCAGGCTGATTTTCCGATAATGATTGTTGTCCAATATGTAGGCAATTACTTTAGCTTCTTTGCCATAAACGGCTTTAGGTTCTAACCGGCTTGTGTCAGGTGGATGAGTACCTGCAAAAGCTGAAATCATCACACCTATACTTACTCCTCCTGCTAAAATCAATTCCTTTATCATTCCCATATATATTTCTTTGTAATTTGGACACGCAAACCGCGTGCCTTGATTTAAAACAAAATTTAATGAATTAGATTCATTTGCCGTTTAACGAAAACGGCGGTTATTCGATGATTCCAGACACGATTATTATTTAAGTGGTTTTTTCAGCATCGTATTCTTCTAAAAATTTTACCGCCTGATCCAGATTCTGAAATTCAAAAAACTTCTTGCCTTTTATATCCGAATGGATTTCAACCCGTACCAGGTCAACGCTGCTATTGGTTTTAAAGCGGTGATTTGCTGTTTTCTTATAGTCATCCACTTCTTTCGTTGATATATTAAAGGCCGTTGCCCGGACTGATTTACAATACGAACATTGATAATGTTTGATCAGCTCACCGGAGGCATGCTTGCTCGGCTGGCGCGTGATTTCTTCCCTTACCACTTTCATTGTATAAAATCCACAACTGTTGCATTGCAAAGCCTGTAGGTGTCCGGGGTATTTTTCAATTTTTACTTCGCCAGACTTCTCGTCCATCCATACATCGTAATCAATGGAAAACACGTCCTCCTCGGCACGCATACCTTCTTCCATGTGAACATCTTCCTCTTCTTCGCTCAACAGCCGCATCTCGGTTCCCGCCTTACTGGTGCGTGGCATATAACGCCATTTCTTAAGCTTTCGGTTCAGGATGGTTGGATAATAGTATTCCAAGACAAGAAAGGCGACATAAACGATAAGCGTACCACCTGCAACAGAGATAAAAAACCGCACAAAGAACCATACGCCCATTTCATGCAGTTTTCCCATACCATACAAGTTTATGGCCATCAATCCGGCAATCCCGAAACACATAAACATCAGGCGGTAATTCTTTATTTCTCTTAAATTGATGTAGTCATACTTTGCCTTGTAATCGCTAATGGAGGAAACCCTGATCTTATGAACGATATAAACAGCTAACCCCGCGACAATCATAATGACAGATCCGATAAACATGGCGTAATGCCAGGAGATAAGAAATGTGTTACCTGAAGAATTTTCCATTGAAAAGGACTTTATGTTTTTTAAATATAATGATTAAACGAAACAGTATGAACTTTCATGCGACCAACATCCGATTATTAACTAATGTCTTCTAAGTAAACTTTCAACCTTTGTCAAACGTTGTAAGTGCTACCAGGCCTTGAACTCAATCCACTTTGACGATGCATTAATAGCATGTGACTATATCATCGTACAAACTATTGAATGGGACGCTCGAAGACCTTTGGTACCTAGTGTTCGATTGCACGATTTTTATTACGCAATGTCAAAATATTCCGTTACTATGGTGTAAAATTACACGTCAGGTTTCATTACCTTTGCATCAAGATCCACGAGGTCAATATGCGATACATCCCATCCCCGATTCCACTTCAGTTCACGTTCATCTACAGTGCTACTGCGAATGCATCCGGCCGTATGCAATACCATAGAATTAAACCGGGACAAAGTAAATTGCGCATCAGCCGAACGGAGTTTATAAAAGCCTATAATGATAGTCAAATCCTGGCCATTAATCCTTTACAACAACGTGGGCAGGAAGCTATATTCCAATTTGAATTTTATGTTTAGCGCAAGATCCGGTCCAGGTCCGCTGGACTGTAATTAATCGATTTTATGGTTTTGTTATCAGCGGTTCTATATACCAGGTACCGGCCATCCGCTTCTTTATAGAAGCATTCAGTTTTATCCTTTTTCAAGTAATGCTCCACAGTTGCCTTGGCCTCGGCTTCGGTGGCACAGGCCTTACTCATGTTGGATCGTTGTACCTCTTCAAAAAGAGCCGCAAATTTCTCTCCTAATCCAAATTCAAGAATGGCACCAGATAAAACATATTGCAAGTCACATAAAGCATCAGCCACGCCGGTTATATCCTTTTCCAATATGGCTACTTCGAGTTCCTTCAGTTCTTCGGCAAGCAAAGCCACCCTTAGTTTACACCTATCCTCTGATGGAATGGCTGGGGTAGCCAAGACGGGATGTTTGAATGTTTTGTGAAATTCCGCTACGAGATTTAAGGAATCTGGTTGTTTCATGAATCGGTAGGTATATGATTGAAAATTTATTGCCTTAATTATACGGAACTCAAATCACAATATCTCCGTATCATACGCATAAAATAATTAACGTATTATTAACAATTGACATAATACGATAAGGTTCAAGGTTTTATAAGTTTAAAAATTTGACGACGTGGTGTGTATCGTGCCATTATCAGCCTTGAAATACTTAAAAAATCAAAAAAATGGTTATTTTTGTAACCATGGAAATACTGAGAAAGCCATTAATCAGGTTCGTCTTCCTCTTTGTGACAGGTATCACATTTGTGAACCTGAGCTTTTTTATGGCCGAAGTAGTTTTTCTTAACTTGGATAAAAAGGACCGCACGATCCAAACCATTTTTTGTATTCTTAATTCCGGTGGCTTTGAAGAAGAAAGTGAAGCCCCCGTTGACAGTCATGAAAAATTGTCTGAGCTCAAAGGCGTTGATCTTTATTTCAACCACAACCTTTATCATCACCAGCATCTCTATTTAATTGCCCAACAACGCACGGGCGTACTACACACATTGATTCTTCAAGAAGGGTTTTCCCAAATATTTTCTCCTCCTCCCGAAGCTTAAGCTTCTGACTCTTTATTCCCTTACAT
Organism: Ohtaekwangia sp.; assembly: GCA_035628875.1. GTDB lineage: Bacteria > Bacteroidota > Bacteroidia > Cytophagales > Cyclobacteriaceae > Ohtaekwangia. The sequence continues at coordinate 9,040 of DASPIZ010000128.1, forward strand.
TATTTAGTACTTAACATCCTGACGACTGTGATGCATTGAAGCAATTCAATACCTGCAATCATCGTGGAATTTGAAATCAACCGATACGCACAGTGTCAGGCGGTTCAAAAATGTAAGTAATCCAACGTGATTTACTTTTTACAATAACTTATTCTTTTATGGATATCATCTATCAATCATTACTAGACGGAAATAAAACATGGGTGAAGGAGACCCTCGATAAAGACCCGGAGTTCTTCGAACGACTATCTAAAGGTCAAAGTCCTCAAACACTTTGGATTGGATGCTCTGATAGTCGTGTACCGGCGAATCAAATTACCGGCACATTGCCTGGTGAAATCTTTGTTCATCGCAATATCGCCAACATGGTGGTTCATTCTGATATGAATCTGCTGAGTGTATTAGACTATGCCGTAAACATTCTGAATGTGAAACACATTATTGTTTGCGGCCATTACGGATGTGGTGGTGTAAAGGCCGCTATGGAAAACGAACAATTTGGCCTGGTTGACAACTGGCTTCGCTTTATCAAAGACGTGTATCGCATGCACAGCAAGGAGCTAGAAGCCATCAGCGATATGCATCAACGGTTTAACAGACTGGTGGAACTTAATGTTATTGAACAAGTCCATGATCTTACTAAAACTTCGATCGTTCAAAATGCCTGGAAAAACAATCTTGACCTGCAGGTTCACGGGTGGGTTTACGATTTAAGAACAGGAATAATCGATGATCTTGGTGTAACCATTGACAACAGCAACATGCTTCATTCTATCTACAGAATGGACGGCAAGATTGTGCTGGATAATGAAGTGAATTCAGTTTAACCCGCAGATTTGTATGAGCAGAAATCTTTTTAGGAATTTAAAACAGGATGCATCGGCGAGTGTTGTTGTCTTCCTGGTAGCATTACCGTTGTGTTTAGGAATTGGATTAGCATCCACCGGTAGACCTGATCTTGTCTTTTCAGGCGTTATCGCAGGTATAATTGGCGGTATTGTAGTCGGTTACCTGAGTGGATCATCGGTGGGTGTATCCGGACCCGCTGCAGGATTGGTAGTGATTGTATTAACGGCACAACAGACACTGGGTAGTTTTGAAGTATTCTTACTTGCTGTATTTCTTGGTGGGTGTTTACAACTTGTCGCGGGGTTTTTACGTGCTGGTATCATCGGATATTATTTTCCCTCTTCCGTGATCAAGGGTATGTTAGCCGCCATAGGTCTTACCCTTATATTAAAGGAGATACCCCATGCACTGGGATACGACAAGGATTTTATGGGCGACTTAGCCTTAAAGCAAGCAGATGGTCATAATACTTTTAGTGAATTGTATTATGCATTTGTTTATAGCAGTCCGGGTGCCATTATAATAAGTTTGGTTTCGCTCGGATTACTTATCTTTTTCGAGAAACCATCCCTGAAACGATTTCCGGCTTTCAGATTCTTACCCGGCGCGCTGTTTGTTGTACTGACCGGCATCCTGTTCAATTATCTTTTCATGCAATTTCATCCCGCATGGCTTTTAAAAGATGAACATGTAGTACAACTACCAGTAGCGACATCGGTGGGTGATTTTTTTAGTTTCTTTCGTTTCCCTGATTTTAGTGGCTTTGCAAATCCACAGGTGTATGTAACCGCAGTTACAATTGCCCTGGTGGCGAGCCTTGAAACGCTGCTTTGCGTAGAAGCAACCGATAAAATTGATCCATACAAACGGGTTACACCGACAAACCGGGAATTAAAGGCCCAGGGTGTTGGTAACATGATTTCTGGATTGATCGGCGGATTGCCCATTACTCAGGTGATCGTGCGAAGTTCTGCGAATATCGGTGCAGGTAGCGCTTCGAAATTATCAACCATTCTACATGGAACCATTCTTTTGCTTTCCGCCATTTTTATACCCCGGTTTCTTAATCTTATTCCGTTGGCCAGTCTGGCTGTCATTCTCCTGATGGTTGGGTATAAACTGTCGAAGTTCTCTTTATACCAAACAATGTATAAGCTTGGATGGGATCAGTTTCTGCCTTTCATCATTACGGTAGTCGGTATTTTATTTACTGATCTTCTGCGCGGTATTGGCATTGGAATGGCGTTCGCGATCTTTTTTATCCTGCGTAAGAATTACAAACATTCTTATTACTATAAAAAAGAAGCGAATCCTGAAGGTGAGGTGATCACAATCAGACTTTCCGAAGAGGTGACTTTCCTCAACAAGGCAAGCATTCAGTTAAGCCTGGAAGAAGTACCGCGGAACTCGAAGGTCATTATAGATGGCACGAACTCTGTAACCATTGATTATGATGTGCTGGAAATCATTGAAGACTTTAAGAAGAATACCGCACCAAACCGTAATATTACGGTGGAAACCACGGGACTTCGAGAAGTGAAACTCATGCAACATCATTAGCATTAATCCACTGAATGTGAGTAAGGGAAAGTGTGCCGAGCGAAGGTGCCTTTCCCTTATCTTTTAAAAAAGACCCTGCTCTGCCCCGACGCTCTTCTCAACTTTTTTATCTTTGCCGGAAATAAATCAGAATGAATTTTGTACATGAACTACGCTGGCGTGGAATGATCCACGATGTTATGCCTGGCACTGAAGAAATGCTGAACAAGGGGGTAACAGCCGGGTACATTGGTTTTGATCCTACGGCTGACTCACTTCACATTGGCCATTTGGTTCAGATCATGACGCTCGTTCATTTTCAGCGGGCCGGACACAGACCTGTTGCGCTGGTTGGCGGTGCTACTGGTATGGTGGGCGACCCTTCAGGGAAATCGGCTGAGCGAAATTTGTTATCCGAAGAAATACTCCGACATAATGAATCGTGTGTGAAACAGCAATTGTCAAAATTCCTTGACTTTAACGCGGGTGACAAGTCGGCCTTGCTTGTAAATAACTATGATTGGTTTAAGGAGTTCCGGTTTCTTGATTTTATACGTGATGTTGGTAAGCACATCACAGTAAATTATATGATGTCGAAAGACTCCGTACAAAAACGTCTGGAGAGTGGCTTGTCTTTTACGGAATTTACCTACCAGCTCGTGCAGGGCTACGACTTCTTATGGCTATATGAAAATCTGGATTGTCGATTGCAGATGGGTGGCTCCGATCAATGGGGAAATATCGTTACCGGTACGGAACTGATCCGGCGGAAAACCGAAGGCGAAGCTTACGCAATCACTACCAAGTTGATCACAAAGGCGGATGGTACGAAGTTCGGAAAATCAGAAGGAGGAAATGTGTGGCTCGATCCGGCGAAAACATCTCCTTATAAGTTTTATCAATACTGGCTCAACGTATCCGATGAAGATGCAATTAACTTTATCCGGATATTTACACTGAAATCAAAAGGAGAAATTGAAACGCTGGAAGCGGAGCATAAAACTGCACCTCATTTGCGTAAGCTACAACAAGCACTTGCCGAAGACATAACGGTACGGGTACACTCACAGGAGGCGCTTGACCAGGCGGTTAAAGCATCGGGAATTTTATTTGGCAACTCCACTACCGAAGAATTGCAAAGCCTTGATGAAGATACACTTTTGGCTGTGTTTGAAGGTGTTCCTCAAACCAAAATAAGTAAGGCCGATTACGAAAGCTGCCCCAATGTAACGGATCTGCTATCCGCTGTTACGAGCTCATTGGTGTTTCCTTCGAAAGGCGAAGCCCGAAAAATGATTCAGGCCGGTGGCGTGAGCATCAACAAGGAAAAATTATCTGATCCAAATCAAGCTCTGTCGTTTGTATTGTTACAACAAAAATATTTGTTGGCGCAAAAGGGCAAGAAGAATTACTATTTGATTGTGGTGGAGTAACGGGAATTAAACATAAAAAAACCGCTTCTTTTCAGGAGCGGTTTTTTTATTTAATTAATTATATAATAAATTATCTTAGTTGCTACCAAAAACGTACGCTACACGAAAGGCAACATAATCAAAGTCGTTTACTAGGCTGTACCGTAATGAAATATCAACAACGGGTAGGTGATACCCAACTTGTGGGGAAAATCCTAGTTCAGTTTCACTGTCGGCATCTCCTCCAACAAAGTTCAAACCCAATTCAGCACCGCCATAAAAGCCATCAAACGATGATCCATTAAAATAATATTTAATTCCTCCATTGAACGGAATGATCGTTACATTAACATCATTATCATCCTCTTCTCCAAATGATAAAAACCCGGCTGTCGCCATCCAACTTAAATTTTCATTTATCGGAGCTTCATAACGCCCGCTAATACCAAATCCTAAACCAACAAAATCGGCCCAGTCGTCTTGCGGAAAAGCCAGCTCAGCGCCGACGGAAAATCTCCCTTGCGCCAGAGAAGATGTCATTATAAAAGTAGACAAAGCGAAAGTCATAAATACGGCCGACTTTAGTTTAGTATAAACGGTTGGTTGTTTCATAGTTTTTTGTATTGGTTTAACTTCGTAAATGAAACCATTTCAATTTACATTAACAAGCCTTAGCTAAGGTCATTGATTCGCATTTCTGTTAAAAGTAAAGACTAGAAATGATTGCAGTCCGGCTGCGGAAGCGATAGATACTATCTAATTCGAAGCCATCAGTATCCTTTGTTGTCAACAAAAAAATTTACTAAGACAAAAGGAAGAAGACCTGTTATTTTATTGTCGTCAACCAGTAGAAAGTATAAGCATAAAAAAAAACCGCTTCGTTCAGAAGCGGTTTTTATTTTCATCGGGATGAAACCCTAGTTGCCACCGAATACATAAGCCACACGTAAGCCAAGGTAATCAATGTCATCTATAATGCTATAGCGTAATGAAATATCAATAACAGGTAGATGGTACCCAATTTGAGGAGCAAAACCGAATTTAGTTTCGCTATCGGTCTCGTCGATAGCATCAATTTTAACACTCGCAAAGTTTAATCCTAACTCAGCTCCACCATAAAAACCGGTGAAACTTTCACCATTAAAATAATATTTAATACCTGCGTTAATTGGAATTATGGTTGCTTTCACGCCGCTATCATCCTTTTCACCGAAAGTAAGAAAACCTGCTGTTCCCATCCAGGACAGGTTGTCATTAATTGGCGCTTCATAACGTGCCGTAACTCCAAATCCAGCACCAATAGCATCATTGATATCGCCTTGGGGAAGGGCTAATTCAGCACCAACTGAAAATCTTCCCTGAGCCATTGAAGATACGACTACAAAAGTACAAAGTGCGAAAGTCATCAGTACAACTGACTTTGCTTTAGCGTAAATTGATTGTTGTTTCATAATTGTTTTTTGGTTTAAAAACTGGCGTAAATCAAATTAATTAAGATTATATATGCAAATGTATAACGGCAGAAACTGGCATGCGGTTACGTACCATTAACATCAAATTTCAATGTATTTATTTTCCTAACTTAATAAACTTATAACCTAATGAGAATTGCCATACCTGGTTCTTTAAGCTTTCTCCCCCTGAAAGATCATTATTATCAGACAAACCAAGGTTATAACGACCATCAACGGTAAGCCCGAAAGGCAAGTCCCAACCTAAGCCTAAACCGATGCTAAAATCGGTTCCTTTAACCGGATCATCCATGTCGAGTTCATCTAATAACTCATTCTTCTTAGACGCCACAAAACCAAACTGAGGACCAGCCTGGATGTTTATGCCAGCAATGGTATAAAGCTTTAGCATAATCGGAATATTGATATAGCTATAGTTGGCATCAAAGTCTTTTGAGTTTACCGTTACTGTAGATCCCTGTTGTGAGAAAATCACTTCTGGCTGTATACCAATCTTCGTAAGCTTGATCAAGGCGAATGCTCCCGCATGGAAGCCCGTTCTGTTTTTATAATTTTCACCTGCATTTTCTTTCGTATTAATACTCGCAAAGTTTGGTCCGGCTTTTAACCCAATAGATAGTTGTGCCTGTGACCATGCGCTGATTGAGAGGGCAACCATAATAAAACTTAAGGCAATCTTTTTCATGATTTTTTATTTTAGATCCCTAAAATACATAATTATTTCAGTCATAAAAAAAGCCCCACACTGAGCAGGGCTTAAATCATTAAAACTAACTGGAATATTATTCGCGGTTCAGGTAAAGTGAAAACCCAACGCCTATTCCGAAATTAGAACCTTCCATGTCGCCTGATACCAATTCGTAAGTAACAACTGGTTCTACGGCAATATTATCTGTAATAAAGGCTGCATATCCTGCTTCTAACGGAATAGAAGTATAAGAAAAATCACCACTCTTATTGGAGTTAAATCCAGCACCGAGTATGATTTTTCCATTTACATAATACCGTCCAAACAATCCAAATGAAGTGGAGGCATCATCAGCTTCGCTATGTTTATAGTAACCAAGTTGTGCACCAATGGCTAAATTTTCTACAACGAAATAACCTCCTTTAAGGCCAATGTTGAATTCGTTAAAACTATCTCCGCCATCCGGGCTGGATGATACGAAACTCAAATCCGACTGAGCATTAACAAGGATAGCACCTTGATTAATCTGAGCTGATGCTGCAAAAAATCCTAACGCAGCAACTAAAGTAAATAAACCTTTTTTCATAAATTAAAAAATTAGGGGTTAGATTATTAATGCCGAAAATTAGGCGTTTTATTTCGATTAATAAAAATGGTCAAAATGATTCAGTCAATTATTGCTTGATTTAAGATGTAATTTTCTACGATGAAAGGTAATGTGATGTTGCATCCAGGATACGTGCCCTGAATCATTTCAACAGTCTTTAAAGCATGTTCGTTCCTTGCCCATGCCCTTCTCGCGATGCCATTAAAAACATCGAACGCAATCATGTTCCTAATCTTGTGATCAGCTTGTTCTGTGCCATCAAGTAACAACCCGAATCCACCGTTAATCACTTCGCCCCAGCCTACGCCTCCTCCGTTGTGTATGGAGACCCACGTTGCTCCTCTGAAGGAATCCCCAATGACATTATGAATCGCCATGTCTGCGGTGAACTTTGAGCCATCATAAATATTGGCAGTTTCACGGTAAGGACTGTCCGTACCCGATACATCATGATGATCACGACCAAGTACCACCGGACCAATCTTACCCTCTTTGATAGCCTCATTAAAAGCCAACGCTATGCGAATGCGACCTTCGGCATTGGCATATAATATCCGGGCCTTCGAACCTACAACCAGGTTATTGCTTTTAGCGCCTTTTATCCATGTAAGATTATCTTTTAATTGAGCATGAATCTCAGTGGGTGCTGTTGTAAGAATTTCGGTTGATATGCGCATTGCCAGCTCATCTGTATAGTCAAGATCTTCCTGTTTACCAGACGTACATACCCAACGGAAAGGACCAAAACCATAATCGAAACAATTGGGTCCCATAATGTCCTCCACATACGATGGATATCTAAAACCGGACTTATCCGGTAGCATAATGTCCGCTTCCGAACGGGATGCTTCCAGTAAAAATGCATTGCCATAATCAAAGAAGTACGTTCCTTTCTTCGCGTGCTTATTGATCGCCTGAACTTGTCTGCGTAACGAAGCTTGCACGTGTTCCTTAAAACGCTTCGGATCTGAAACCATCATGGCGTTGGCTTCATCAAAAGATAATCCTGCAGGGTAATAACCACCAGCCCATGGGTTGTGCAAGGAAGTCTGATCCGACCCAAGTTCAACCAACACATCTTCAGCTAAAAGTTTCTCCCATGCATCAACAACATTCCCATTAAACGCAATAGACACCACCTCTCCCTTTTGCTTTGCCAGGATGACACGACTTACCAGTGTATCAAGATCGGTGATCACCTCATCAACCCATCCCTGTGTGTATCGTTTTTCAATTACCTTAGGATTCACTTCCGCAATAATTGAAACACATCCAGCGATATTCGCAGCTTTTGCCTGTGCCCCACTCATGCCGCCTAATCCCGATGATAAAAATAATTTTCCGTTCAAGCCTTCCCCTTCCCTACTGATCTTGCGTCCTGCGTTTAGTAATGTAATTGTAGTACCATGTACGATACCTTGCGGACCGATATACATATACGAACCTGCGGTCATCTGTCCATACTGAGTTACACCAAGTGCGTTGTAGCGTTCCAGGTCATCCTGGCTTGAGTAATTCGGAACCATCATTCCATTGGTGATAACAACACGCGGTGCATCTTTTGATGAAGGGAATAACCCCATCGGGTGACCGGAATACATGTGCAACGTCTGCTCATCTGTCATCGTGGCGAGATACTTCATGGTTAGCAGGTATTGCGCCCAGTTTTGAAACACGGCACCATTTCCGCCATAGGTAATGAGCTCGTGCGGATGTTGCGCCACCGAAGGATCAAGATTATTCTGAATCATCATCATGATGGCTGCGGCCTGCAATGATTGAAACGGATATTCTCCTAGGGGCCGTGCATACATTGTATATGCCGGACGAAACCGATACATATAAATATGTCCATAGGTTAACAACTCATCGTAAAATTCAGGCGCCAGGATGGCGTGATGGGTCGGCGGAAAATAACGCAATGCATTTCGTATCGCTAACTTTTTTTCATCGCTTGTAAGAATATCCTTTCGTTTTGGCGCATGGTTTACCGTGGGGTCATACACCGGTTTTTCAGGAAGCACATCCGGTATACCAAGCAGAATGGATTCTTTAAAACTCAGGCTCATGTTATTTTCTTTTCAAAATCTTCCAGGGAAAAATTATCCTTAACAAACTGATATCCTTTTTCAAATAACTCTTTTGCTTTTCCGATTTCAAAACCACTATACCCTCCTACACCAGGTGGTTCAATCAGAATATCACACTTACTCTTGCTTATTGTCGTGTTGCCATTAATCGCGATTAGCAAACTTCGTTCGATCACACTCCTGAAATTTTTAACATCAAACTCCCCACTGATATAATTACAATGTGAACCAATGAGAAAGTCAACTTTACCGCGAATCGTGCCTGCAGGAAGGTTATCGGTTAATCCTCCGTCAACGTATAAACTTGCATTGTGACTGATGGGATTGAATACCGCTGGAACACAACATGACGCAAGAATAGCCGGAACCAATTCTCCGGAAGAAAAATATTCTGATTTACCACGTTTAATTTCAGTGGCAGCAATCGTCATCGGTATCTTTAATGCATTAAAATCATTTTCGGGCAAAATGGTAAGTAATGTATTTTTAAGTCCTTCCAGAGAAAGAAGACCGGTCCAGGTCCACGCTGGCCGCATGGACCGAAATAACTTTGTAGTGACGATGATGTCCAGAATTTCATCGGGTTTATAACCGTAGGAATACAACGATCCCACTATACTACCTGCACTGGTGCCGGCGATCTGAGAGAATTTCAATCCCAATTCTTCAAGTGCTTTGATAACACCGATGTGGGAGATTCCACGTGCTCCACCGCCGGAAAGAACTAATCCTATTTTCATATTTTGTAAGAGCTGCGAGCTGTGAGCTGCGAGCTGCCTTTAGATTTGAATCACTATTAATACTACTTACGGTTATTGTAGTTGTGATTTTCTTTTTTGGTTCTTTTTTCTTTTGTGAAATTGTGGATAACGTTAACACTGACTGAGGCAAATTAGGCGAGCTGCCAGGT
>DASPIZ010000129.1:0-7431 GCA_035628875.1 Ohtaekwangia sp.
TGTAATCTTTCGTCAGCCGGTAAACGAACCGTTGCAAACGGGTATCAAAGCGATTGACGCCATGATTCCGATTGGACGTGGACAACGTGAGTTGATCATTGGTGATCGCCAGACTGGTAAAACTGCAGTGGCGATCGATACCATTATCAACCAGAAAGAATTTTACGAACGTGGCCAACCCGTTTTTTGTATCTATGTAGCCATTGGCCAGAAAGCCTCTACAGTAGCCCTGGTGGCTGCAGCTTTAGAGAAAGCTGGCGCATTAGCCTACACTGTTATTGTTTCTGCAGCAGCTTCAGACCCTGCTCCTATGCAGTTCTTCGCACCCTTTACTGGTGCTTCAATTGGAGAATTTTTCCGTGACACTGGTCGCCCAGCGCTTGTTGTTTATGATGACTTATCTAAACAAGCTGTGGCTTATCGCGAAGTATCCCTTTTGTTAAGAAGACCTCCTGGACGTGAAGCTTATCCTGGTGATGTGTTTTATCTTCACTCCCGCTTACTGGAGCGTGCCGCGAAAATCATTAACAACGATGCAATCGCGAAGAATATGAATGACCTTCCGGCCTCAATTAAGCATCTGGTTAAAGGTGGTGGTTCCCTTACAGCGCTTCCAATTATTGAAACACAGGCGGGTGACGTTTCCGCCTATATTCCAACGAACGTAATTTCAATTACCGACGGACAGATCTTCCTGGAAACAAACTTGTTTAACTCTGGAATTCGCCCTGCCATTAACGTGGGTATTTCGGTTTCGCGGGTGGGTGGTTCTGCACAGATCAAATCCATGAAGAAAGTAGCTGGTACGTTGAAATTGGATCAGGCACAATTCCGCGAGCTTGAAGCTTTTGCGAAATTTGGTTCTGACCTCGATGCCGCTACAAAACTTACCATTGAACGTGGACGCCGTAATACAGAGATCCTGAAACAAGATCAATATGCACCGGTTCCGGTAGAGGAGCAAGTTGCAATTATCACAGCCTCTACGCGCGGATTTATTGATCAGGTTCCGGTAAACCAGGTGAAGCAATTTGAAAAAGAATTCCTTGAACTGATGAATGGAAGTTACCGCAACGTGTTGGATAACCTTCGCGCAGGCAAGTTTGAAGATGCGGATGTGGAAACCATCAAAAAGGTAGCAACTGATTTAGCAAAACAATACGCATAAGCTATCCGTTGCTCTGGGAGAAAAGGCCTTGAATCCGGAGCAGGAATTAATGGTATAAAAACATAAGGAATGCACAGCAATCGTGCAGGCAAACTATGGCAAGTTTAAAAGAAGTTAAAAACAGAATTACGTCCGTAGTAAGTACGCAGCAGATTACAAAAGCCATGAAAATGGTAGCGGCTGCAAAGTTACGCAGATCTCAGGAGCGGATTACGCAACTGCGTCCCTATGCGCAAAAGCTCGAGGCGATATTACGGAACCTTTCTGCTGCTCAAACCGACGCCGAATCGGATAACTGGTATAGTCAGGTACGTGAAGAGAAGAAAGTGCTGATTGTTGCCATTAGTTCTGATCGCGGATTATGCGGTTCTTTTAACAGCAACGTATTCAAAGGTGTAATGCGCCTGATTGAAGAAAAGTACGCAAGCCAGTATCGAAAAGGTGATGTGACCATTTTGTCCGTTGGGAAGAAATCCGCTGACTACTTCAGTAAACGCCCGCAAGTAAAAATGGTCGGCGAGTTTGCGAACGTGTTTAGCAATCTTTCGTTTAATACCTCGGGTGAAGTAGGTGATTTTGTAATCAATGCTTTCCGGAAAGGATCGTTTGATAAAGTAGAAGTGGTATACAACGAATTTAAAAACGTAGCTACACAAATACTACGCATGGAGCAATTACTCCCGATCGTTCCACCCGCGACAACAGATGATCAAAGCACACAAATTGATTATATATATCAGCCTGAACAGGAAGAAATATTAATCGGATTAATTCCGAAATCAATCAAGATCCAGTTATTCAAAGCTATGCTTGACTCTAATGCATCTGAGCATGGAGCCCGGATGACAGCGATGGATAAGGCGACTGAGAACGCTGGCGAATTACTGAAAGAACTTCGGTTAACCTATAACCGTACACGCCAGGCAGCGATCACCAAGGAGATCCTAGAGATCGTAGGTGGAGCAGAGGCATTGAAATCTGCATAAGCGATAATAAAAATGTAACTTTAAAGTCTCTCTTTCGGGAGACTTTTTTGTTTTTGCATGATCAGAAAATCAATTGGGTTGATAAATATTCTCAGCATCGATGTTGCTATTGGTGCCGTGTGTTCGGCCTTTTTTTTTGGACGTGTAAACGATACGAAAATCGACCCCGTCACTGCGGTTGTTTTGGGATTGAGTGTCTGGGTGATCTACACAGCGGATCATTTACTGGACGCGGGTAAAATTAAAAGTCGCGCAGCGGCACTACGTCACCAGGTACACCAACAGCATTATGTCCCCCTGCGCAATGCAATTATCATTGTTACAGCCCTTGTCGTTTTACTGCTTTTCTTCTTGCCAGGAGCAGTGCTATTATCTGGTATGGCGTTGGCCGTGATTGTTTTACTTTACCTGATTTTTCATCCACGGTTAAAGGGGTTTAAGGAAATATGCATTGCGGTCTTATACACTGTTGGAGTATTAATACCGTCGTTGAAGAATGTAAAATCGCTCGAAGAAATTCCCGTCGCCCTGTTAGTGGTATTCGCATTAACGGCTTTTATAAATTTAGTGATGTTTTCATGGTACAGTCAGAAAGAGGACCTGCAGGATGGACACGCATCTATCGTTACGCGTATGGGCAACAGAAATACACAGTGGCTGATTTATGGATTGTTTCTTGTCGTGACGGTGATTACCATGCTACATGCCTTTGCGATACCTTACCTGCTGTTGTGGATTATGAATATCGGGATGCTATTCATTTACATGTTCCCAGGCTATTTTGCTTTCGCTGAACGTTACCGGATATGGGGTGATGCCATGTTCTTTATTCCTGTACTTTACCTCTTAACATGAGTGGCAAGTTGCTGAATAATTTCGATGCGATTGCAAGACTTTATGATACATTGTCATTCCTTGTATTTGGTAATACGCTCTTTAAAGCCCAGCTTCAATTTCTGCATGTAATACCTTCTGGTGCGAAGATTCTGATGTTGGGCGGAGGTACCGGTGCATTGCTGAGGAAAATTCTGAAAGTATGCCCGGATTGTACAGTATGGTATATCGAAGCATCCAGTGCAATGATTGAGATCGCATCTAAAAAAAACAATTCGCCGGTGAATGTCCGTTTTATTCATGGCACGGAATCCGACATTCCTTTGCAACATCGGTTTGATGTAGTGATCACGAATTTTTACTTCGATCTTTTTCCAACAGATAAGCTTGGTACAATTATTAAAACCATTTCTCTTTCTTGTAGTTCAGAGGTACGCTGGCTCGTAACGGATTTTACAGATCCAAAAAACTTATGGCAAAAATTACTGCTGAAAATAATGTATCGGTTTTTTCGGGTGGTCTGTAAGATCGAAGCGTCAACCATTCCCGATTGGCAGGGAAAAATGGACGTTGCAGACTTTTCTCCCCAGCATATCAAACACTTCTACCATCGGTTCGTGGTCGCTGCAGCGTATGAAAAAACGCACCAGATTACAGATGTTTAAACCTAGTCCCAATGATGTGGTCGGCAACAATTGGTAAATTTCAAATAAAAGCCTTTCCAATTTTAGTTCTTTCAACATAAGCGGCGCCGCACCGAAAATTTATCCTGTGTACAGCGTATGAAAATTGGTTTAAATCCGCAAAGAGGTTATCTTGCTATGTTGCAATAATTTAATACTCCTGGATATCAAACCCTGTATGTATTCGACGTTAGTTTGCTTGTCACAAAGTCTATGCAGGATATTCTGAAGCATTTACCCGCGGTTTTTTATGAATACGCTATATATCCTGATGGAGAAAAAAAATTTCTTTATCTGAGTGATGCGGCAGAAAAAATTCTCAACATAAAACCCTGCGAGGCGGTCAATGATCCTGGACTGATGGATCGTCTGATTCATAAAGATGACCTGCAGGATCTTCATTTTACATCTAAGATTAGTCAGCAGGAAGGGCGCGACTGGCATTGGCAGGGGCGGATGCTGGTTCGCGGTGAAGAGCGCATGATGGAAATGCGGTCGAATCACGAAACCCGTGAAGACGGTATCATCATTCGTCGTGGGATTATCCAGGATGTTACCGAGCGCAAAGAATTACTCAAGGAAAGTGAACTTCGTTATCAAACACTTGTCGAACGTTTGCCTATCGGTATCGTTGTGCACAATCACGGAAAGCTGGTGTTCGCAAATGCGCAGGCGCATGTTATTCTCGGCGCCCAGAAAACTGACTTGGTTGGTAAACACGTATTGAATTTTGTACATCCTGATTTCCGCGATGGTATCTTAACAAGATTGAAGGAAGTAGCGTCGTCAGCACCGGCGCACATGGTGGAACAAAAATACGTTCGCGTTGATGGCCGTGTCATTGATGTCGAAGCTTCCGCTTTTCCGTTTATCTATAAAGGGGCGCCATCCATACAGGTTATTTTCAGAGACATCACAGAGAAAAAACTTACCGAAGCCCGGATCAAAAAGAATGAAACGATGTTTACGCAGTTGTTTCAAAACGTTCCGATCGCTGTAGTACTGTTGGATGAAAATGGAAAAGTAAATCAGGTCAACCAGGGTTTCCAGTTAATGTTTGGTTACGACTGGCAGGAACTCCGTGGCAAAAATCTGAACGATTATATTGTTCCTGATCCGCTGCGCAACGAAGGGATTGACCTCAACAATTTAATTGCATCCAATAAAGTAGTTAAGATCGATACTACCCGAAGACACCGCGATGGCCGACTCGTGAATGTAATGTTATACGGCGTACCAATCATGCAGGAGAACCAGACGATTGGCATTTACGGCGTGTACATTGATATTACGGAGCGGATGAAGGTTGAAGAAGAACTGAAGATCCGAAATGCTGAACTAGATAACTTTGTGTACAAGGTTTCACATGATCTGCGCGCACCGTTATCTTCGATACTCGGGCTGGTTAATCTTGCAAAACTACCAGGTAATACCGACGATCTGCAGGAATACATTGATATCATCGGTGGTAAGGTCGAACACCTTGATCACTTCATTGGTGATGTGTTAAGTCATTCGAAAAACCTGAAGATGGAGGTAACCATTAGTAAGGTGGATTTTAATTCGGTGATCGATCGTACTTTCAACGACTTGAATTACCTGCAAGGGGCAAGTGATATCCGGAAATCGATCAGGATTGAAGGCATAGATTTTTATAGCGACCCCTGGAGAATATCCGAAATTTTCAGAAATCTGATTTCCAATGCGATCAAGTATCGGCAGATCCACGGCGTACAATCTGAAGTAAGTATCCGGGTACATGTTGATCACCTGCGCGCTGAAATTAATTTCTCCGATAACGGTATTGGTATCGATGAACAAAACCTTGCGAAAATATTTGAAATGTTCTACCGTGCTACAGAACAATCCGACGGATCTGGTATCGGATTATACATCGTTAAAAATGCAGTCGATAAACTAGGTGGACAGATTACGGTATCAAGCCGGTTGCGTCAAGGCACGCGATTTAATATCATTTTGCCCAACCGCATTAAAAATATAATTTCTAAAATTACACCTTCGCTTGTTGAACAGAGATGACGATTCAAGAGGTAACGACACAGCAACACGCTGACGAATTTGTATTATTTCCCGTAAGGTTATACAAGGGCACATCCCAATGGATCCGTCCACTGGATAAGGATGTACATGCCGTTTTCGATAAAGAAAAAAACAAAGCCTTTCGCAACGGTTCGTGTATACGTTGGCTATTGTTGAACGACAACGGAAAAACGATTGGCAGAGTGGCCGCTTTTGTTAATCAGAAAACTGTACATAAAGGAAACGAACAACCTACCGGTGGTATGGGTTTTTTTGAATGTATAGACGATCGCGAGGCTGCTTTTACATTATTTGATCAATGCAGAGCGTGGTTAAGTGCCAATGGTATGGAAGCGATGGATGGCCCAATCAATTTCGGTAGTCGCGACCGGTGGTGGGGTTTATTGATCGATGGCTTTGACCGTGAACCCAACTATCAGTGCAATTATAATTTCCCATATTACCAGGAGTTTTTAGAAGCGTACGGGTTCCAGGTATATTTCTACCAGTTAACATTTGCCAGAAAAGTCAAAGATCCACTAGATCCACGGCTTGCAGAAAAGGCGGCGATCATTGCAAAAAATCCTGACTATAATTTTCGCTATCTGTCAAAGGAAGAAATGCCTCGCCTTGCAGAATATCTCCACCACGTCTATAACAACGCCTGGGCTAACCGCTCGGAGAATCCGGAGTTGAGCTTACAGCAGGCAAAGCTGATGGTAAAACAAATGAAACCTATTATGGACCGCAGGCTGTTATATTTTGGGTTTTACAAAGATGAGCCCATTAGCTTTTTTCTTTCCCTGCCTGAGATCAATCAGATTCTGAAATACGTAAACGGGAAAATGGACTGGTTGGGCAAGATAAAAGCAGCATGGCATACGTTGCGAAAGACGAACCGCAAAGCTTTTGGAATTTTATTTGGTATTGTGCCGAAACACCAGGGCAAGGGAGTTGATGGCGCAATGATCATGCAAGCACGGGAAATCCTCCAGGACAAATACAACCGGTATGATGAATACGAGATGAACTGGATCGGCGACTTTAATCCGAAAATGATCAATGTAGTTGAACAGGTAGGGGGTATTGTAGCGAAACGTCATGCGACCTACAGGAAGCTGTTTGATGAAACCAAGCCATTTAAACGGTCTCCCATTTTGTATTGATAGCCGGTGTGTGATCAGTTTTACCTGCTGGCTAATTATCCCTTTGCTAAAAAATTGTTATTCCACTAAGTTCGCACCAGGTACAGCCGTCCCAGCATTCATTTATAAAACAAGATGAAAACAAAGACAGGAGTTCTTCTCATCAATTTAGGTACACCAGATAGCCCTTCGGTTTCTGATGTACGTTCTTATTTGTCGCAATTCTTAAATGACCCGCGGGTTATTGATATACCTTGGTTATCGCGTAAGGTGCTGGTAAATCTGATCATTGTTCCGTTTCGGGCACCTAAGTCGGCCAAAGTTTATCAAAAACTCTGGACGGAGAATGGCTCACCGTTGCTATACTACAGTCAGCGGGTACAACAACTCCTTCAGGAAGAATTAGGACCGGACTACGACGTATTCCTTGCCATGCGCTATAAAAATCCATCCATTCCGGATGTAATGGAACAAATGCGAAAAAAGAATTATGAGCGGATTATAGTAGTGCCGATGTTTCCTCAATATGCTTCAGCTTCTACGGGCTCTGCGTTGGATGAGGTGATGCATGTATT
>DASPIZ010000130.1:0-78350 GCA_035628875.1 Ohtaekwangia sp.
ACCAGTGATCCTGGCTCTGTACAGGTAGCCATTATTGGCAAGCGGAACATTGGTGAGATCTAAAGTAGGTTGATCTACGTTGCTGTAAACTACTCCGTTAGATAAGTCAGTGTAAGTCGTTCCATCCGTGCTCACCTGCCATTGGACTACTGCGCCACTCGTTGCACCTGCACTTACTGTAAAGCTTGTGTTGGTGTTTTCGCAGATCGTTTGATTTGTTGGATGTGTCGTTACTTCCGGTAATTCATTTAGCGTTACTGTAGCAGCTGCACTCGTCACGCCAGTAGCATTACAAGTACCACGTACCGTTACGGTATAGCTTCCTGCATTCGCTGATGTTGCATTACTGATCGTTAAGGTGTTCGCTGCTGATGGTGCACCTAGTGTTGATCCGCCTCTGAACCATTCATACGTTAATCCTGTGCCTGTTGCTGTAACGCTTAAGTTTATTGTATTGCCTTCGCATACGGTCTGTGTTGCAGGAGGTGTTGTTATCACAGGATTTTGACGAATGGTAAATTCCATCTCGTCGGTTACTGATGCACAGCTACCATTTGTATTTGATGCTGTAAGTGTAAATATTATTACGCCGGTTTCCCCCACGCCGTGATTGTATGTTGGCGTAAGCGTGTTGGAATTAAGTAGTGAACCGGTTCCATTATGCGACCACGAAATGGTAGTTCCTGAAGAAGCAGATGCCGGAGTTGATTGTATCGAAAAATTAAACGGTTGAGATTCACACCCCAGTTCATCACTACCGGCATTAACAGTCGGAGCATTGTAACTTGCCACCTGCGCCAGGTCTGTTCCTACAGCAAGACCATTGATAGCAAATTCCTGCAATGATAAAATTCTTTCAATAACGTGCGTTGGAGGTATTGCAGCTGTCGCCCTTACCCGAACGCCGGTTATGGTAATTGTATTGATGCCTCCACTATTTGAATTCTCTCCTTCAACAATTCGTATGGCTATCTTCGACCCTGTAATGGAGAAAGTAACGAGTACCGCGCCCGATCCGGTCCCGGCGAAGGAAACCGATCCCACGTTAGGTTCAAATTCAAATCCAGCTGTAGAAAACCCCAGGTTTAAGGTATCTATTGCAAGGGTACGAATATTAAAATCAGCTGGGTGTGTTTCTGTAATTATGATCGGTGATAATTGAATATATCCCCCACCCGCACACAGTGTTTGTCCTCCTGTGCCTCCCGTAATAGAAACCTGGGCTAGCGCAGGCAAAGAGAAGATGAATAAAGCAACAATGGTCAGGTATCGCATTAAACAACGCATTGTAGTTATAGCAGTCAGCCATTGATGCTGCATGACATCTTTTAGTAACCTGTTTATATGAATGGATCTAAAACTCATTTTGTCAATCCTCCACGGTTATTCAAAACAACAAGGGCAAGTTTTTTATTGGTTGCCAGTTCCATGGTGCCTACAATGGCAATTCTTCCGTCGGGCAGTGTAGCAATTGCTGCGCTCGTATCTTCACCCTGTGCCGTTCCAAAATTCCTAATCCATTCGGCCTGGCCATCATAACTTACTTTTATCAATGCCAGGTCTTTCAATCCACTCAAAGTCGTTTCATTACCCAATATATAGTAACCAGATGAAGGTGTGTTATCGGCTGCAACACATTCCAGGCTTCGGCCTAAATCAATTTTAACATCCAGGTTTTTTACTTCAAAAGAGCTATTGTATTCGACCAGATAAATATCTCCTGACGAGTTCCCCGGTGTTCGTGAAGTCCCGGCCAAAAGGAATCCATTCGGCGACGTCGTTTGAATAACTGTAGCCAATAGTTCCTCTTCTGATGGAGTGCCAACGATATCACCTGTGGCTGTTGGAATGCCATATTCAGGAGCATCGTAGGTATAATTCAATTCAAATAAACCATCTGACGCCTCAGTAGGAAGCGGTTTATCCGAAAATCCAAAAACCACTAGCCTGTCCGTTATGCCTCCATCCCATTCAAAAGTTTTAATTCCTGCGCCTTTCTTTTCTCCCCCTTTGTTCAGCACTTTACCCAGGAAAGTCAGTGATTCATCAAATTTAAAAACGAGTATATCCTGTTGATCATTATCATCTGAAACCGGAAGTGTTTCCTGAATAAGGTTCTTATCTGCATAACCGGATACAACATAACCAGGATCGTTAACCAATGAAGTTACAGTTGTCGCCACCTGTTTAACGCCGTTTTCGTGAAGTGGTACAATTACACTGTCAATACCAGTTCCATCTTGATTAAGCCGCAAAATCCGTATACGGGAATTTGCCTCCACGCCAATGTTTGTAGCGACGATCAAATTGCCGGCCTGCGAACCACTTTTAATCAATTCAATATCGACTGCCGTCTCGTTAACATCACCGAGTTGTCGCTCCCACATCACATTGCCATAACGATTAACTTTGGTGATGAAGGCTGTGTATATGCCTGAAGGCGCGATCGAATTCCCCAGCAAAATCATAGACCCGTCTTCGTTAACCAGCAAATCTGCACCGCGCTGATCTCCCGCTCCCCCGAAGTATTTAATAAAGTAATCCTGATATACCGGATCGACATTGTTACCCGTATCACAGCCCGATAAAAAGAATAATACGATAACGAAGAAGTTATTCCGCATTGGTCCCTCCTTTCGTTTTACGCAGAACAGATTTTGTCCGTGCTTTTTTCAGTTTTCGCGCTTTATAGAATGGATGAATATAACCTACCGATAAAAAGAGATTGTCCATACGGAAATCATCATCTACATAAGGGAAAGGATCATTTATCGGAAAATTCCGGTTGTCGGGATCAGCCATGTTTCGCAAACCAAGCGAATAGCGAAGATCGGCGAAGAAATACCGCAATCCCCATTTATATTTCAATCCGCCGCCGACCAATAGCGACTGGGTTAGCTTATTTCTGTTTTCCTTAAAATTATAAACGGGGCTTTCAATATCGCCATCAACAACGATGTTTGACTTCACCGACAACAAAAGATTAAACGAGTAACCGACATAAGCATACGGTCTGAAGGCACCCTCTGACCTTGTGTATTTCACCATCACAGGAAGACTTAACCAGGTTTGCTGATCTGTCAGCTCCAGTGTACTCTCATCAAAAAGGCCTTTGGATTCAAACCCAAAGCTTGAAACGGCATAATTAAGTTCAACACCAGCGCCCCAGTTTTCATCATAATGATAGTCAACACCGGCGCCGCCTTGCCATCCTGCCTTGAGGGTATACTTTTCTGAAGCCTTATGTTCGCCGGTAGGGCGTACGTTGTGAATAACGCGAATGAATGACGTGTTTAATCCAAGTCTTCCCGAAAAAGAAAATATTGGTGTTGCAGTAAATTTCTTGCTTAAATAAACAAGGTCAATGGGATCACGTGTTTCGTCGGTTACAAATTCCGGATTTGACTGCAACACTTTCAGGTAACTGGCTTCGGCTTTAGCAGCATCTTCGAGCAGTAGATATGTTTCCGCCAGAAGCAAATGAGCACGTTGCTCCCATCCACGGTTTTGGTTTTTACTTAAACACGTCTCGAGCAGTGCAGGAACAGCGTAAAAACGTCCGGCGTCAAATTCTTCCTGCGCCTGGTTCAAGGTTAATTCGCAAGCACTTTGCGCTTCACTTCGATAGACGATCAAAGTTAACAGGAAGAAACAACCGATTACAATTCTCGCCTTCACTGATTATTCCTTTTGTAAGTTACATGTTGTTTCATAGTCGATATCATTCCCAACGTACTTGATCCATTCGTCTTCGGTCATGTTACGCGTGAGCTTCGGACAAATTTCGTTTGCCAATAATGCAGGATCAGTTGGCCACACGCGAATCTCGGACTCGCTACACGCAGCAATCAAATAATCTGAACCTTTCGTAAATTCGATATCCCAAATAAAACCGTTGTTATTTTCCATGACCACCGGTAGATCCTCAGGCGATTCCAGTACATACAATTGAAGACGTTTATCAGACCCGGCACTGGCAAGCAATTTTTCGTCCGGACTAAATTCAAGGTCATATACCCCAGCTTTGTGTCCGGTAAATTGACGTGTCTTTTTCGTTTCAAAATCATACAGCCGAACAAGACCGCGCCTGTTATTCTCTTCCATACCATAGGCGAGTAAATTTCCTGTCGCGCTGAATTTCACTGACAACATCCTGTTGTTGGGATCATTCACCAATTCTGTTATGGAATTGTTTTTAATATTAATCAACAGGATCTGTCCTGACCATGAGGCCGCTGCCACAACTTCTCCGCCCGGGTGTATACTGATGGCCTTTAGCTCATAGGGCAAAGTAAGCAGTGTCTTAAGTTCTCCTGTTCGGATATTTGCTTTTCTTAATGTTTTATCCTGCCCTGCAATCAAAAGTCCGGCGTTATCCGGAAGAAATTCTACATCGTTAGTAGCACCACCTAACCCATGAATTATTTTCGGCTTCGATTTTCCTTTCAGGTTGTATACCTGAAGCATGGTTGAGTCACTCCCATTGACAAGATAATTCTCGTCTTGGCTCAAGGCGATTACTTTGCTTGGATACGCTGTTTCAAACCCCGTTTTGCCATTGGTCATCTTATCGGCATTTGCACGGTATATTCTTCCATCTGCACCTGAAACATAGAATACGTTATCTGTAGATGTCATAGCAATTGATCGCATGTGAATGCGTGCGGGTCCATCAATTCTCATAGCGTTGTAAGCGGAGCCAGATAATTTGGTTAGCGCATTATATAAGCCTTCGTAAATGTATCGATCATACTTTTTCCCTTCGTATTTGGTATGAAATAGATAACCCTGCATAGCCTGTAGACCCGCTAACTGACTATCATCGTCCTGAACGGCGGCTTTGGAAGAAAGCTCCTGCGCTTTGGTAAGCATGTAAAGACGATTAGCAAATTGGTAGTTTTTTTCAGCTTTCTCTGCGTTTAACTCAGCTTCGAACTTGGCTACCATTTCCTGTTGACCTGCAAACCTGGCGCGATCTTCCTGTACCTTCGCGAGGGCCAATGCATCCTCTGCACGTTTTTTCTCACGTTTAACAGATTCAAAAGCGTCGTTAATGGATTTATAGGCGACCTCTAATTCACTCGCACGTTGTTCAGATACCAGTCGTAATTTATCGGCTTCGTTTTTTCGCTTTTCGGCTACCGCTTTTTGTTTTTCAGCCTCTCTTGTGCTCTCAATCGCTGCGATACGGTCTTTTTCAGCTTCAAGCTTTTGGATGTAAGACAATACGAAGAACAGAATGGCGATGAGAAAGGCAACACCAAGTATGATGGCTGTAGCGCGTGTTCTTCTCAACACACGTTTCTGCATCATCTCCTGATTTTTTAATTCAGCTTCGTAAGTAATTCGGCTGGTATCAAGGAACACGATGGCGCGTTCAAAGGCTTCATCATATCGTTGTGCCCATTCGCGTGTTGGCTTCTGCTTCTTCTGCCAATTGAGTGCAAGTTGCAGATCCGGTGGACGCCACAATCCGGTTTTACCGATCTGATACATGGCCGCCGCATCCGATAAACGTTTGTACATGGTAGCTGATTCAAACTCATCCTCAACCCATCCTGCCAACCTGTTCCATATACGCATTAAACTCTCATGTGAAAGTTCAATCATTGAATCCGCTGAAAGCGGTACCTGCGCCGCAGGCATCAGGAATGAACGTCCGGGCTGTCGAAAGTGATCGATCACCTGGATCACTTCATCTTCGGTTGCTTCCGATAATTCAGCGATCAACCCCAACCGGCATGGTCGTCGCAAACCCCGGTTGTCCTGATTCTTTTCTGTTACGTTTTTAAATAATATTTCTGCGATTTGCTTACCGCGACCGGATAGCTCATCGTATAATTCATTTGCGTGAAGCGAAAGTGCCTGTGTTATTTTCCCAATGGCATGGTAATGCCGCAGATCCATGGGCTCGGCGATCTCATGATTGCTTACCCAATAATCCCAAGTACGCATTAAAGCATGTTGAAGAATAGGCAGCTGATCCTGGTTATTGCCCATGTCGTTGAGCAGGCGTTTCACGAGACGCTCAGAGATCTTGCCTCCTGCAACAGCGATCGGTCCTTCAATCGCGGCTTTTTTTTCCTCGCGCGTCATTTGAGGAACGAGATAATTACTTTTATTGATCTCTCCTGTTAAGCCGGGAAAAACGGAACATTCACCGATGAAGTCAGACCGCATCGTTAATGCCACATACACCGGGACTTCAGTTTGTGCCACGGCTGTTAACACAAGTTTCACATACAGCTGTGATTCGTTTTCGATGTCGGATGAATTCGAAGCTATTTCATCTTTATATCTAAAAATCTCTTCAAACTGGTCTATGAGAAAAAATACATTTTCCTGTTTCTCAGTCTGAATGTACTTCGCCACTTCGATCAGTCCATGCGTGCTGCTTCTCAGGATTGAAGAGATGCTTGCTTTATGAAACGCAGCATCTTCGGGTTTAGCCATGCCGCGCTGGATCATGAAAGATACGATTGAAAGGGCAAGGTTCGATATTGGCGACTTACCGGGGCGGGAAACCACCACATGCCAATGCGGACCGGATGCGGTCATAAAGCCACCGTGAATCACCGGGATAAAACCACAAAACATCAGTGAAGATTTTCCGCTTCCGGAATAACCCATCACAGTGACAAAACGGTGCTTGGCAATTTTTAAAAGAATTTCATCAATCTGGCCTTCGCGGCCGAAGTAAAGGTAGAATTCATCAACAGAAAACGGGCGAAGCCCGGGAAAGGGGTTCGTGCTACTAATATTAAAATCAGTAGGGGCCACGTTAGGTTTAGGCTCCGGTTCGTTGTTATGTAGGGGTTGCGTTATCATGCCCCTCTGCAAACTGAACGGTTAAGGAAAGCGCAATGAAAAATAAGCACAAATACTCAGTTAGGATAGTATAAAAAATGCCGCTACCTAATTTTTTATAAACAGGTCCTCCAATATAAACTAAAAATGGCAAAACAAAAAAAGGGCACCTGACGGTGCCCTTTCTTACATGCATGATTTCTCTGCTATTTTACTTTTTTTACGATCTCTTCAAAAGCGCCCGGATGATTCATTGCCAAATCAGCAAGTACTTTACGGTTAAGATCGATTCCTGTTTTCTTTAATTTACCCATAAATTCCGAATATGATAGACCATGAATCCTTGCTCCTGCATTGATACGGGCAATCCATATTCCTCTGAATTCTCTCTTCTTTTGTTTTCTGTCGCGGTAAGCGTACACTAACCCTTTTTCAACAGCGTTTTTCGCTACTGTCCAAACGTTTTTTTTACGACCAAAGAAACCTTTGGCTAATTTTAAGATGCGTTTGCGCTTAGCCCTTGAGGCTACATTGTTTACTGAACGTGGCATTTTACTTTACATTTTTGGTTGATGGCGACTTCTTTTTCAGAGGTACTTATGGCCAGCATCCGGGTTGAACATTAAACCATTAAAGGACAAGCATATCCTTTACATTATTCATATCTGACTTGTTAACCAAAGACTTATTTCCGAGTCTCCTCTTCTGCTTGGTTTCCTTTTTAGTCAGGATATGGTTTTTGTAAGCACGCTTATGCTTAATCTTACCAGTGCCCGTTATCTTGAAACGTTTTTTGGCTCCTGATTTTGTTTTTAACTTAGGCATTTTATAATAATTAAAACTACGTACACTTATTTCTTCTGCGCTTTTGGCATCACCATGATGCTCATTCGTTTTCCTTCCAATCGCGGCATCTGTTCAACCTTGCCATACTCTTCCAGCAATTGTGCAAATTTAAGCAACAAAATCTCTCCCCGTTCTTTGTAAACAATTGAGCGACCTGGAAAAAACACCGTTGACTTCACCTTAGCACCTTCCTGAAGAAAGGTAATGGCGTGTTTCAACTTAAAATTGAAATCATGCTCATCTGTATTCGGGCCAAATCGGATTTCTTTAATGACAACCTTTACGGTTTTCGCCTTGATCTCCTTTTGCTTTTTCTTTTGCTCGTACTTAAACTTTGAATAATCAACAATTTTACAAACGGGAGGATCTGCACTTGGTGAAATTTCAACAAGATCAAGATTTTGCTCCTGGGCTAACCGAATAGCCTGTTGAATGGGATACACATCCACCTTAATGTTCTCGCCCACCACCCTTACTTTGGGTGCCGTAATCCTTTCATTGATCCGATAAGGTTCTTCTGGCCTGTGCGGGCCTCTCCTCATCGGTCGGTTAAAGCCGGGTCTGTTTGTATTGCTGTTAATAACGCTAGTATTTTAAGTTTTCAAAAACAGGCTGCAAATATCGCTATATTTTCAATCTTTCAAAAAAAACATTTACGCAATGTTATTTCACCACCAGATAGTGCCTACAGGCATTTTTCTTGGGTAATAACATTTCGAAATGCGTTTTTAAGGTCTTTTCAGTTTGGAGCAGCACATTCCAACCTGAAGCGATCTATAAATTCGTCCAATAATACGCTTCCCTGATCTCCCTGGCCATGCCGTCTTACCGCTACTTTATTATCAGCAACCTCTTTTTCTCCCACAATAAGCATGTACGGGATTTTTTTTGTTTCCGCATCGCGGATTTTGCGACCGATCTTTTCATCACGGTCGTCCAGTACTCCACGAATATCCTGTTCTTTTAATCTATCGTAAACCAGTTTAGCGTAATCGTTAAATCGTTCCGAAATCGGCAATACAGCAATTTGATCAGGCGCAAGCCAAAGTGGAAAATTTCCGGCACAATGTTCAATCAAAACAGCGACGAACCGTTCGATAGAACCAAATGGGGCACGATGAATCATTACCGGTCTGTGGCGCTGATTATCTGATCCTACATATTCCAGTTCAAAACGTTGGGGGAGTTGATAATCCACCTGGATCGTACCAAGCTGCCAATTCCTTCCCAATGCGTCTTTGACCATAAAATCAAGCTTCGGACCATAAAACGCAGCTTCACCCTGAACAGCAACCGTTTTCAAATTACGTTCATCAGCTGCTTCCTGAATCTCCTGTTCCGCCTTATCCCAAAGATGATCTTCACCAATGTATTTTTCTCTATTGGCTGGATCACGTAATGATACCTGTGCTGTGTAATTTTCGAAGCCAAGTGAGTTGAACACAAGCAATACCAGGTCGATCACTTTGATAAATTCTGCTTTTACCTGATCCGGGCGACAAAAAATATGAGCATCATCCTGTGTAAACCCACGTACACGGGTTAACCCATGAAGTTCTCCGCTTTGTTCGTAACGATAGACGGTTCCGAATTCAGCAAGTCGTATTGGTAAATCGCGGTATGATCTTGGTTTGGTCTTGTAGATTTCACAATGGTGCGGGCAATTCATTGGCTTCAGCAAAAATTCTTCACCTTCATCCGGCGTGTGGATCGGCTGAAAAGAATCTTTGCCATATTTTTCGTAATGCCCTGAAGTTACATACAGCTGTTTCGATCCGATGTGAGGCGTAACCACCGGGTCATAGCCAGCCTTTATCTGCGCTTTTCTCAGAAATTGCTCTAGACGTTCCCGCAATATAGTTCCCTTGGGCAGCCAGAGCGGCAATCCCATCCCAACTTTTTCTGAGAAGGCAAATAATTCCAACTCTTTACCAAGCTTACGGTGATCTCTTTTCTTTGCTTCTTCTAAGACATGCAGGTATTCTTCCAGTTCCTTTTGTTTTGGAAATGTGATACCATACACACGGGTCAGCATTTTGTTCTTTTCGTTTCCGCGCCAGTATGCACCAGCGACATTCAGCAACTTAACAGATTTGATAAATCCGGTATGGGGAATGTGTGGCCCGCGACACAAATCAGTAAACTCTCCCTGCTTGTAGAATGTGATGGTTCCATCCTGCAGATCGTTTATCAATTCAATTTTATACGGATCACCTTTGGATGTAAAATAATCAAGGGCCTCAGCTTTGGACACTTCACTTCGCGAAAAAACATTGTCCTTCTTTGCCAGCTCTTTCATCTTTGCTTCAACGGCAAGAAGATCATCATCACCAAACGCTTTATCACCGAGGTCTACATCGTAATAGAATCCATTTTCAATGGGCGGCCCTATGCCAAACTTGACTCCGGGATACAACGCCTCAAGTGCTTCAGCGAACAGGTGGGCAGATGAATGCCAGAAAGCATACTTCCCTCCTTTATCGTTCCATGTTAGAATTTTAACTGCGCTATCTTTTTCGATGGGCCTGGCCAGGTCGCGGATTTCTCCATCCACTTCAATGGCCAGTGCATTTCGGGCAAGTCCTTCGCTAATGCTCAGGGCAATTTCAGATCCTTTAACTCCCTTTGGATAATCACGGGCGCTTCCGTCCGGAAGCGAAATTTTTACATTCATTCTTATTCGAATTAAAATACAAAATTAATTCAGGTGGCAAATATGGTTAAAGATGACCAAAGTGCAACTGTAGGATGAGAATGATTCTGTTAAAATGTTTGATTATAAGCTGAACTGGACGCTGAAGAGTATTTTAAATTTGGTGACATCCGGATTGTCAAGATATGAAAGCCTGTGAACAAAGTCGACCCGGAAAAATTTAAAAATATTTTCTACACCATATCCCATTTCAACATAAGGTTTTCCTCTGCTCAAAAAACCAACAGGTACATAGTCCGCATTTGTTTCTGCATCAGGAATGAGATTTTTGTTCATGGCACTCATACCACCATAGATCATATTGGCCGTACCTACCAAACGCCACTTCAATTTACGCATGAGTGGAATACGGTTTAGCAGAAACCCTTCGAAGTGGTGTTCGTACTGAAGAGAGCCATAGCGGTCACTAACAAACTCACTATAGTTCATCAGGTTATAGGTTACCGAAGTGAACACCGGTGTCTGATTTCCTAAATGTGGAGACAACAACGGATATGGAACCGGATCAAATACATATTCGCCTGTAAGATTCATCAGGCCGACTCCCAGTGGACCAAAACGAATGCGCTTAAAAAATGAAAGGCGAAGTTTGTTGTAATTAAAATCACTTTCACCAATGCCACTGAACCCGCGTGTATAGCGGAGCGTAATGATCGGCCATTTTGTTGTTCCCAGGCTGATGCGCTCATTACCATTTTGAATGAATATTTCATCGCTTGCATACCGCGATTCGATAATCGCTTCAGCTGTCTCATATTGACTCAAGATGGGACTTATCGGATCACTTGGCTGTGCGTAATACCCGAAATCAAAGACAGGTTCAAACGTCATATAACGAAAGGCCACTCGTTGTGTGAACCCTTTAAACATTTCACGCTGGAAATTAATGCGGCCTTCATTAAAGTAATAGCCCTGTCGGAATTTTCCCCAGCGCTGGGCAGCAAGAAACAAATAACTATCGGACAACACTTCATCATCCACACCTACCCTGCCAATATCCCTGCGTGCCCGTATATCAAAAAATGTCCATTTCGTTCGCGAAAGCAGGTATCGTACAGATGCTGAATATTTAATTTGATCATCGCGAAATCCATATCCAAACTGTCCCCGGAAAATCCATTTTTTACTAAACTCTTCCGTCGTTTTGAAGCCGGACTGAAGTCTTAGTCCTTCAATATTATTATAGGCAAACAATCCTACATAAGGCCCAATCTTTATTTTACCGGCATCGTAATATCCATCTACAATAATTTTAATGATATCTGTATACGTTTTCACCACAGGAATATTCTGCAGTGTATCAATCATTTTATAGACATTCTTTTCCGTTTCAGATAAAGGTTCATGACGAACACCATCCCAAAATGTCTCCGCTTCTTCTAAACGTGCATCTTCAGCAAGCACGATTGGTCGTTCATAAAACGCAACGGGGTGTGGTTGATTTACCACGATGTTCTTATTGGACGTATAAAACTTAGCAAGCATACCGGCTGAGGCGTTGGTCAGTTCACCGACATCGATCAGTACCCTGTTTTTCACGGGCAGCCAGGCACCTTCTGTTGTAGGGGCAAGTTCCTGTTGAATCTTAATTTTCTCTACAAAGTTCAGATTGGCCTGCTTACCTACCGTTACATCAATTTGTTTCAGTGCGTATTCTGCTTTGGTGATCCAGATGGTTCCGGTGAAAGCAAGGTCCTGCGGACTTTTCGGAAAGAAATCAAGCCGGTAACAATAATCATCACCAACGTAGAGGCTATCCGTAAGATCGTATTCGTAATAAAGGCGCCATCCATCGGCAATGGGAGATACAAAATCTTTGCTTACAATGTTCAACCAGTTTTGGTAGAAGTTATATTCCTGAAAAGAAGCGCCTACAAATTGTGTTACGAGTTCACCGTCTTCAACGCCTACACCGCTTACTTTTGACTTTAAAATATTCTCATGACGCAACTGCGGGCTATCGCGAAAATAAAATTTTGAAACACTCTCGGAAATAAACAAAGGCAAAATTGGTTTCCCATCTTCACCGGCAATCCGGTCGATGCTGTCCAGAACCTGGGTAATTTTTCTCATTACCTTTTTCTCCCTGAGCTTATCGGAGATATTATCAACATCAATTTCTATTTTCGTGTACGTATCGTACTCATAGGCCGTGAGTTTTCGCTTATCGTTTTGTGATTTATTACGCACCACGTTTCGAAGTACCTCGAAGGCAGGATTTTCACCAGCTACGAAAACGAGCTCTGATAAACTTGTTACATCTTCTTCAAGTTGAAAATGAACCGTTTGTTCGATGCCTTTTACAATTGGTTTTTTCTTGGGTTTGTAACCAATATAGGAAACCAGGATCGTGTCACCTGGGGTCGATGTCTTCAATTCAAAATTCCCATCAAAATCGGTTGTAACGCCTATTGAGGAATTAACATAGATCACATTCACAAAAGGAATGGGATCGCCGGATCCTGCGTCCGTCACCTTTCCCCGGACAACCGTTTCCTGGGCCAGCGATAACACCGGAAGAAAAAAAACGATTGATAAAAAAAGTTTCAAAACGCGGCAAAGAATGTAAAAACGCACAAAGTTTAAGATTGGTGTAAAATTAATGATTTAACCGGTGTTTTCACTTTCGGGTTTCAAAATGCCTGAGCCACTTTTACCTTTTCCTTCTGACCGAGGAAACGAGGGGTTGTCTTAAAAACGTAAAGATCCAAGACCGCCATAGGCCTGGCAAGATATTCTCTCAGTCTCACTTGTATCGAATTCTTAAGATCGGGCTCATCGGCAACCATAGCGACAGCATCTAAATTATAATAATTGCTTATAAACAGTGCGCGATAACTATGAAACGCCTGCGTAATAATCGTAATTTTCTCTTGTCCAAAGATTTGTTTACAACGCACAATGGAATCGAGGGTGCGCAATCCTGCATAATCGAGTGTAATGGCTGTTCCAGGGACGCCTTTTTTCAACAGCGCTTTACGCATTTCCATGGGTTCATTATAATATACTGAACGATTATCGCCGCTAACAATAAAATGATCGATCTTCCCAGCTTTAAAAAGTTCTGCCGCAGTTTGTATCCGTGTTTCAAAATAAGGGTTCGGTTTCCCCGAAACTGTTCTGTGGCTTGTGCCAAGCACCAACCCCATGGGATGACCAGGTAACAGATTTGAATCACTATATACTTTATGCTCCGTACTCCACACGACCCACACATTGCAAGTGACCAGAAAGCCCAC
The DNA here is from genome assembly GCA_035628875.1 of Ohtaekwangia sp. Taxonomy (GTDB): domain Bacteria; phylum Bacteroidota; class Bacteroidia; order Cytophagales; family Cyclobacteriaceae; genus Ohtaekwangia. Next base: position 13,606 of record DASPIZ010000130.1, read on the forward strand.
AAGTAACGTAATCAGAATAAAAAAAATCTTCTTTAATCTACGCATTTCTTACCCGCATTGATATGGTCAAAGCTAGTCAATTGTTCGCAAAAACTCCTTTTCAATCAGGTCTGAACGCCGAACAATTTTCCGGTACCAATCCAGTTTAATGGTATTTCTTTCGAGTTCGGACAATGAATAACGCTCATTACTTTCGTGCAATTTTTGAATCAACGAATTAAGACAGATGGCGACACTGACGGAAATGTTTAAACTTTCTGTAAATCCGTACATTGGAATCTGGATTTTTTCATCGGCATGGCTTATTCCATATGGTGAAACACCGCGTAATTCATTTCCAAATACCAACGCTGTTTTTTGTTTTGTAATATCTATATCGTGAACAGAAGTTCCATCCGGTGACGGATCTGTTACCAAAATCCGATATCCGTTTTGACGAAGAAAACTGTAACACGTTTCGGTGTTATTTACATGGTCTCGCTGATACTGATAAAAATCTATCCATTTATTGGCGCCTTTCAGCACCCTTGGATTGATTTTATATTTCGTTCGCTGTTCAACAATATGTATGTCCTGCAGGCCCATGCATTCACACGTACGAATAACCGCACTTGAGTTTTGTGACTGATAAATATCCTCCAAGACAACGGTAATATGCCGCGTACGGAGATCAAGTACCCGATCAATAAATTGTTTCTTGTGATCAGAGACAAATTTCTCAAAATGCTGAAGAACCAGGTGTTGCTTTTCGCTATGCATTGATTAGGGATTAGGACATTGGGGGCTAGGCATTGGGGGTTAGGCATTGGGGGCTAGGCATTGGGCATTGGGATTTAGGGATTAGGTGAAGAGAGCACCGGCGATAGTGCCTGACATCATGGTGGCAAGCGATGCCGCGATGAGGGCTTTGATTCCTAACCTGGATAGATCACCCTGGCGTTCAGGAGCCATTCCGCCAATGCCACCAATCTGTATTGCGATCGAACTGAAGTTTGCAAACCCACAGAGTGCATAGGTTGAGATGATGATTGATTTTTCACTCAACAAGCCAGCGGATTTCATATCCGATAAACTTAAATAGGCCACAAACTCATTGATCACCATCTTCTGCCCTAATAAACTACCTACATTCAGCGACTCATCCCACGATACGCCCATTGCGAAAGCGAGAATCCGGAAAACTTGTCCAAAAATATATTGCAGAGAAAATCCTTGAAAGGCTCCTCCCGTTGATTCCTGCACCCATTGATTAAGGCCTGTCCATGTACCAATACCATCCACCAGGATCCAGTTGATGGCATAGATGATGGCAATAAACGCAAGCAACATTGCCGCAATGTTTAACGCCAGCTTCAATCCATCAGCCGCGCCTGACGCCAGGGCGTCAATCAGGTTAACACCGATTGCTTCTTTACTGACGATTAAAGACTGATCTATTTTTTCCGGCTCAGTTTCTGGTAAAATAATTTTGGACATCACGATGGCAGCGGGTGCATTCATAAGTGATGCGCATAACAGGTACGTTGCAAAGACAATAAGCTGATCACGATCTGCGCCGCCCAAAAAAGTAATGTAAGCACCCATAACACTACCTGCAATGGTGGCCATTCCTCCAGTCATGAGGCAATGGAGTTCCGAAGAAGTCATGCGTTTAATAAATGGTCTCACCAGTAGTGGTGCTTCTGTTTGCCCCAAAAAAATATTCCCTGCAGCAGATAAACTTTCTGCACCCGACAAGCGCATTGTTTTGGTCATCACCCAGGCAAAAACCCAAACGATTTTTTGAAGAATGCCCAGATAATATAGTCCTGCTGTTACCGAGGAAAAGAAAATTACGGTGGGTAAGGCCTGAAAGGCAAAAAGAAATCCAAGGTTATGGCGAACATTCTGTGTGGAGTCGCTGTTTTTTGCCAGGTCCCCAAAGAGGAACTGCGCGCCGTTCAACGCAAATCCCAGAAATGTTACAAGTCCGTTTCCGATGGTTTCAAAAACATCCCGAATAAACGGAACCTTAAGAACACAGATGGCAATAACGAGTTGAAGCACCAATCCGGCTCCGACGAGTTTCCAGTCTATCTGTTTCTTATGACCTGAAAGCAGAAATGCTATTCCGATTATTACAACAATCCCAATGATGCCGCGAACATAATCCATAAAAGGAGTTTTCAGGTATGTTGCTAAAGATAGTAACCTAAAGCTAAAAAGCAGAAAAAACATCACCTGGAATGTGGCACCCTATGTGCCCTGAGAATAGTCATGCATCCGGAAATACCAACGATAAGGAAGACTTCGATAATGAAGGCGATTTCCCTCTGAACAGAATTTTCGTTAGCGAGGCGTTTGTTTAAGATCCTTCGCTCGCTGCTGATTAATACTGCCAAAGGAAATGTCCTCTTCCCAATAATGCATAACTTATGATAACGAAGTCGATTATCACGCTAAACAGAAATTTCGCTAGCGATGCGTTTAATCAAGATCCTTCGCTCGCTGCTGAAACCGGACATGCCGTGCTCAGATGCAATAATCGAAGGGAGTTGTCTTCTTGAGCTGGTTTTAGATTATCGCAAGCATTCCTGAGCCATGAAGATACTGCAAGAATACGCGGACCACTTTATTAATTTCTCTTGCTTAGCTCATCGCGAATTTTTGCTGCACGTTCGTAATCTTCTTTATCGATCGCATCTTTCAACATTTCATGAAGGCGATCAACCGAATAATTTTTAAAATCATCTTTCCGAACGGAGCTTTCTTTTTTCACTTTCGCTTTTTCTACTTTGGGTTCAGGCTTATCTTCTTCTGCTTCGTCTGTAAGCACAATACCTGCTTCCGCTAAAATATTTTCGTATGTATATATCGGTGAATCAAACCGAAGCCCAATAGCAATAGCATCAGAAGGACGCGCATCGATTTCCGTTTTTTTCAACCCATCAGAACACACGATCTTACCGAAGAAAACACCTTCCTTTAAATCCGAAATCACAATCTCCTCTACCGTAAAATGAAAGTTATTCGCGAAAGATTTGAATAGATCATGTGTCATCGGACGATTGGGAACAATCTTTTCGATCTCGATAGCAATCGCCTGCGCTTCAAACATGCCAATGATAATGGGGAGACGTCGGTTTCCCTCCGTCTCGCCAAGCACAAGTGCGAACGAACCGGTCTGGGATTGACTGGATGACAGCCCGAGTATTTCTAATTTTATCTTTTTCAACGTTATGGTTTTTCTCGCGTACTAAACCCTGATTTATTTTGCAGCTTTTATCGCCTCGGTAAGCTTGGGCACCACTTCAAAAGCATCGCCCACTACCCCGTAATCTGCGGCCTTGAAAAATGGCGATTCAGGATCTTTATTGATCACCACAATACACTTCGAGGAGTTCACGCCTGCCAGGTGTTGTATAGCACCGGAAATTCCTACAGCAATATAGAGCTGGGGGGCAACTTTCACACCAGTTTGACCGACGTGCTCATGATGCGGCCTCCATCCCATATCAGAAACGGGCTTACTACATCCTGTTGCTGCCCCTAATGTTTTGGCCAACTCCTCGAGAATACCCCAATGTTCCGGTCCTTTCATCCCCCTGCCTCCTGATACCACAATGTTTGCTTCCGGTAATAAAACATCACCGGTTGCCTTTTCTGAAGATGTGATATTAACTGCAAAGTCGTTCTCTGAAGTTGTTCCCGTATATGGTGTAACCACTACCGGGCTGCCTACTTCTTTTATCTCTGCGGCATTTTTTCGAATGCAAATTACTTTCTTCTGGTTTTTTAACTCAACGTACATAAAAGCTTTGCCCGTGTAGATGCTTCTTTTCACAACAAAACCTGGACTTGTTTGAGGAAGTTCTACCACATTGGTTGCAAGGCTTGCGCCTGTTTTCGCAGCAACACGTGCGGCCACTGGTGTTCCCAGAGAAGAATTCGCCAATACCAGAATATCCGTGCTTTCATCCTGCATCGCCTTACTCAACACACTTGCATACGCCTGAATGTTATTCTGATTTAATTTCTCATCAGCCGCATGAAGCACTTTTTGCGCGCCATATTTCCCAAGGCTTTCGAGCGCAGATTTTTCAACGGCACCTAACGCCATTGCTGTAACCGGCGACCCCATGCCATGCGCATAAGCTACCGCTTCGAGCGAAGTGGATTTTATTTTGCCTTCATCACTTTCAACAAAAACTAATATTGACATATGCCTGATTTTCTTTCGACGTTAAATAACTCTAGCTTCGTTCTTCAAGAGGTTTACCAACTCCGTCATGTTGTCTGCGCTGATCATTTTAACAGAACCCTTCGGAGGTGGCAACTCAAACTTTTGTAACTGAAGTCCACTGTCGGAAGCAACTGCTTCTATTACCTGCAACGGTTTTGTACGGGCCGACATAATGCCCCGCATATTCGGTATCTTCCATTCTGCGATCGGTTCCTGGCATCCTGCTACAAAGGGTAAATTAACTTCAGCGAATTCTTTTCCGCCCTCAATCTCACGGGCCAGTGTTGCTTTGTTTCCTTGTAACTCCAGTTTCATTACCGGTGAGACAGAAGGAATGCCAAGCATCTCTCCTACCAACCCATGCACAACACCGCTGTTATAATCAATGGATTCACGTCCCATCAGAATAAGATCGTAATTAACAGTTTTTGCATGCGCGGCAATTTGCGTAGCAACAAAAACTGAATCGGTTGGCGCTGCATTTACCCTAACAGCGTCATCTGCACCAATGGCAAGTGCCTTCCTAATTGTTGGTTCGGTTTCTGCAAGTCCTACATTTAATACCGTCACAGTAGTTCCAGCATTCGACTCTTTGATCTCAATGGCGCGCGCTAAAGCATAATCATCATAAGGACCGATAATGAATTGTACGCCGCTGGTATCGAACCTGGTATTATTGTCAATGAAGTTGATCCTGGAAGTGGTATCCGGAACATGGGTAATACAGACTAAAATCTTCATTATGCTCTAAATCAATAAGTTCGATAGTACCGTTGAGAAACAGGCCTCAAGATATAAAAACGATTCCCGAATTGCCAAATTTGACTAAAAATTCAACTTTTAAAAGCAGCGAACGACCAAACGAAGAATGATTTACAACCGTGTTCCGTATCTTATACTGTTCGATTACTTTTGTTTACCTTTATCGCTATGTCAACGCGTGTACATCAACTCTTAAAATTTCTTGATGAGGATCCTAAAGATCCCTTTAATATCTATGCTTTGGCGTTAGAGTATCAAAAATTTGATCCGGAAAAGGCGCTTACTTTTTTTAACCTGCTCCTTCAGGAACATGTAGACTATGTGGCAACGTATTACCACCTCGGTAAACTCTATGAAGAACTTGGAGATAAAGACCAAGCTACCCGCGTCTTTGAACTTGGTATTGAAAAAGCAAAAGAACAACAAGACTCCAAAGCACTCCGGGAACTTCAAAACGCGCTAGGGGAACTGAGTTATTAGTTAATTTAGTTCAAAGTCCAAGGAGTTCAAAGTTGGTTTTTCTGTAACGAGGGGATTGTGCCAGTTTGTTTGAGGTTTGACGTTTGAGGTTCGAGGTTGGTTTTCGAAAATTGGTTCGATTCTGCTTCAGAAATTGGGCTAAACTTTGCGTACCTCGTGGCTTGTACTTCGATTAGTTTTCCAACGCGCCATCATCGACCCAGCATCCAAAGAGGTTGATTTGTTCTTGTGTTAGCTTTCCTTCGAACGGCATGCTTCGGTCTTTTGTCAGGGATTTAATCTTGCTGGCATGCTCCTTTGCTTTTGCATAGATGCGAAGGTCTGGTCTGGATATTCCATTGTGGCAACCTGATAGTGCACAATACGTAGTGATCAACGGTTTAATATCGTTTAACCAACTGGTGTGGGTTGGGCCTTTTGGTATGGTAACATTTAATGCTACTGTACAATCTGCGCCATCTTTTAGCAGCACATCGTAAGTACCATGACGCAGGGATTGAAATATATTACTTTCTGTAAAAGACCCGTTGCCTAACTTAAACAGATAGGGTGAAACGCCTTCTGAAACAGTGATGGTTATTGCGCCATTTCCGCTGCCGGTACACATTGTGTTTTCCTGTACTTCTGCAGAAAATGAAAATCCTTCTGCCATCACCGTAATATTGTCAAGCACCCTTTCACAACCTGCTTTATCCCGGACACGGATCTTATAGATTCCGGATAACAAATTCGTGAAATCTGGTCCTGATGAGATTTCATCGTTAAGGTAATACATATAGGGTTCTTTGCCACCGTGAACATTAATCCCTATAAGTCCGTCATTGGTACCGCAACCGGTTGATGATGTGATCTCACGTAATGCAACGGACAGGGTACTGTTTTCACACTGGGCTTTCTTATCAACGTCTTCCTGACCACAGGAAAAACAAAACCAAATTCCCATCAGCGAAAGCAAGCCAATCCTAAACTGCATACCTAAATTAATAATTTCGACTGTGCAAGATAAGGGAAAGAAACAGGCGAGTGACTATATCGAAGTCGGATGGTTTTTTGAGAAAGTCCGGTGGATGTTTGATAAGTTAGAATGGTGTATCATCATCATTCATAGGCGGCGGTAATGGAGCCGGACCTGCACCTGGTTCTCCATCATTAAATGCATTTAATCGGCTTTCGCGTGTAATCATACCGGAGAATGGATTATCATATCCCGAAGGAGAATCAAGATCCGCGAACTTCGTGTATTTTCCGATGAATTTGAGCTTTACACTTCCGGTTGAACCGTTTCTGTGCTTGGCTATAATCACTTCGCCGGTTCCCTGTGTTGGAAGACCTTCTTCGTCAACGGTAATTTTATAATATTCAGGTCGATACAGAAACATTACAATATCAGCATCCTGTTCAATGGAACCGGATTCACGTAAATCAGAGAGTTGCGGTTTTTTATCTCCTCCCCTCGTTTCAACACCACGACTTAACTGGGACAACGCCAACACAGGAACACTAAGTTCTTTGGCTATGCCTTTGAGTGAACGCGAAATAGAAGCAATCTCCTGTTCACGGTTACCACCCTGTTCACCACGCATAAGCTGAAGATAATCGACTACAACGATCTGAATACCATGCTCAGCTTTTAACCTGCGACATTTCGCACGAAGCTCGAGAATGGAAAGTGCGGGTGTGTCATCAATAAAAATAGGCGCTGACGACAAGCGTGAAGTTTTATGAACGAGTTGCGCCCATTCGTGTTCTGCAAGATTTCCTTTTTTGATTTTTTCACTTTCAAGTTCGGCTTCTGCTGAGATCATCCTGTTTACTAACTGAATAGACGCCATCTCCAATGAAAATATGGCAACGGGAATTTTAAAATCCACAGCGGCGTTACGCAACGCGGAAACAACAAAAGCTGTTTTACCCATACCAGGTCGCGCAGCAATAATAACAAGGTCAGATTTCTGCCAGCCGGACGTCATGCGATCAAGCTCGGTGAATCCACTTGGCACACCGGTTAATCCGTCTTTATGTTCTTTCAACACCTGTAATTCCTGGATGGCGCGTGCCATCAGGTTTCGCATGTTATCGTAATTCTTCCGGAGGTTTGAATCGGAGATCTGAAATATGGATTGTTCGGTTTTATCCAGAAGTTCAAACACATCGGTTGTGTCTTCATAGGCATCACTTTGAATTTTCGATGCCACTTCAATGAGTGTACGTTTAATAGCCATCTCCATGATGACCCTGGCGTGATATTCAATGTTGGCGGCGGAACTTACCTTGGCAGTTAATTCAGCAATGTAATATGCACCGCCAACTAATTCTATTTTACCGGTCTTGCGCAGTTGGTTAACCACGGTGCGCATGTCAACGGGTTCTGTTGCTTTAAAAAGATCAACAATAGCCGTAAAAATCTCTTTATGTTGTTCTGAATAAAAATGTTCGGGTTTGAGAAACTCGACTACAGCATTCAACGCGTTTTTTTCCAGCATCAACGCACCGAGTACCGCTTCTTCGAGATCAAGTGCCTGAGGCGGCAACTTACCTAAGCTGTCCGAAATTTCTCTCGGTAATAGCTTGTTAGACTTATTGCTAAACCTCAGAGACGTTGATCTTCCTTGCTCCATACAGTGGTTGTTGTACGTGTTTTTTTTAAGTTCGGGGGAGCAAACGTACAATCATTACTCATTGTGATCTCCACAAACTATTCACAAGTTACGCACACTAAAATTGTTTATAACAATATAAAATCGCGTGTATTTCAAATTGACACCAGTTGTCAGCGGGTTCATGGTCTAAAGTTTTAGGTTCAAGGACAGTTCAAGGTTTGTGAGTTTGCTGGGTGATGGGAGTTGGGATTGTTTGAGGTTTGATGTCTGAGGTTGAGGTTGGTTGACGAAAACTGATAAGTTATCGAAAACTAATTAGTTAGCACCATCAACCTCACAGCTCGCGGCTCGTAGCTCGAGGCTTTTTGGAGTTGGGGATTGTTTGAGGTTTGATGTCTGAGGTTTGGGGTTGGTTGACGAAAACTGATAAGTTATCGAAAACTAATTAGTTAGCACCATCAAACTCACAGCTCGCGGCTCGGTAGCTCGAGGCTTTTTCTTGAACGCTTCGTTATCGGAACCTAATTTGGAGCTGATCGCAGTTGCGAAAAATTTCAAACTCTCTCTGAAGTTCTGTAGTTTTTTCCTTTAATTTAGCCGAATTTGAGTTTCCCGGAATGCAGCAGAACAAACAAACAATCCATTTTATTGCCATTGGGGGTAGTGTCATGCACAACCTGGCCATTGCCCTTAAACAAGAAGGCCATACCATCAGCGGTTCAGATGATGAAATTTATGAACCGTCCCGCTCCATATTAAAACAACACGGCTTACTTCCCGAAAAAGAAGGATGGCATCCAGAAAAAATCACACCCTCGCTTGATGCGGTGATTCTGGGTATGCACGCAAAAAAAGATAATCCCGAGTTAATTAAAGCGCAACAACTTGGCGTGCGGATTTTTTCCTTTCCGGAATTTATTTTTGAACATTCCAAAGATAAGCAACGCATTGTGATTGCTGGAAGTCACGGAAAAACAACCATCACCGGCATTATTGTTCATGTATTAAATTACTGGAAACAAAATTTTGATTATGTAATCGGCGCACGGATTAAAGGCATTGAGAATACTGTTAAACTAACCGATGCACCTTTTATTATTATTGAAGGTGATGAATACCTCTCCTCTCCGTTAGATCCTACGCCGAAGTTTTTGCGTTACCAGCATCACGTCGGATTGATCAGTGGTATTGCCTGGGATCATGCCAACGTATTCCCTTCTGAAGAGGAATATGTTAAGCAGTTTGACTTATTCGCCGATCAAACTCCAAAGGGCGGTATACTGGTTTATTGCGAACAAGATTCCATGGCGCTAATGATTGGCAAAAAAGAACGTAGTGATGTGTTGGAAATCTCTTATAAGAGTCATGCACATGCGTCTGATAATAACGGTCAATTTTTTCTCACCAACAACAAAGAGCGTTATCCGATAAAGATTTTTGGAAATCACAATTATCAGAACATCAGTGGCGCGAAAGAAGTCTTGAAAAAAATAGGCATTACAAATGATCAGTTCTATGAAGCGATTTCTTCATTCGAAGGTGCTGCTGGCCGTCTTCAAAGATTAAAGGCAAATGAGTTTTCCGTTTTTTATAAAGACTTCGCTCATGCGCCTTCGAAAGTGAGGGCCACGGTGAAAGCCGTAAAAGAAATCTATCCTTCACGTGACCTGGTAGCCTGTGTTGAGCTACATACTTACAGTAGTTTAAACAAAAAATTTATTCCACAGTACAAAGACAGCATGAAATCCGCACAACTTCCAATTGTGTATTTCAACGCAGAGAAAATGAAAGCGAGGAACCTGGAACCGCTCACGGAATCAGACATCAAATCAGCTTTTTCGAATCCATCACTGCAGGTGTTTCAGGACCCCGGCAAACTGGAAGATTTTCTTCTGAAACAACAATGGAAGAACAAGAACCTCCTGATGATGAGCAGTGGAAATTTCGGTGGAATTAACGTGGTGGACCTTGCAGATAGAATTATCACCTAATTTGTACTGCATAATCTGTAATTATTATTGCTTCATCATGTGTTGTAATAAAACAGCACACTAAATCACTTCAATATTAACTGAGCAGGAGTTCCTGTACAGCACATTACCTTTAGCATTATGAAACTTAATTTGCGTAATCCCCTTTGCATTTTTGATATCGAAACAACCGGAATCAATGTTACGCAGGACCGGATCATTGAAATTGCGATCATCAAGTTAATGCCCAATGGCGAAATGCTTCGCAAATCCAACGTCCTTAATCCAACCATACCCATACCCGCTGAATCAACAGTGTTCCATGGATTAACCGATGCCGATGTAAAGGATAAACCAACCTTTAAAGAAGTGGCAAAAGAATACGCGCGTTTTTTAGAAGGTGCCGATCTCGCGGGTTTCGCGGTATTAAAACTTGACATACCTATGCTTGTCGAGGAATTTATCCGCGCCGGTGTAGACTTTGATTACAGCAAGAAAAAAATTATCGACGCACAGAAAATTTTTCACCTGATGGAGAAACGAACACTTGGGGCGGCTTACAAATTTTATCTTGACAAACCATTTACCAATTCGCATTCAGCAGAGTCAGATACAGAGGCGACACTGGAAGTGCTCATGGCGCAAGTAGTACGCTACGATGGACAGCCGATCACCGACTTACAGGATCGTAAGATCGGAGAAGTAAAAAATGACATGGAAGTTTTATCCAAACTTACCTGTTCTGATCTTGTAGACCTGGCGGGAAGAATGACACGCAATGGTAAAGGTGAAGAAGTTTTCAATTTTGGTAAACACAAAAACAAAGCCGTCACGCAAGTCTTCAAACAAGAACCAGCATATTACGATTGGATGATGAATGGTGATTTTCCGTTGGACACAAAGCGCAAGCTGACAGAGATTAAATTACGCGGGTTCAAAAAATAATTCATTGATCATTTCGGGAAATACCCGGAGTAAACCAATTAACAAATAAGAACCTCATCCTGTGAAAGTATCGTGAGTATAGTATTGATTGCGATAACGATGAATGTTTATATCGTACCTGACGGCACTTGGTTTAATTCACTCAGACGTTCTACCGACATTGCGTGCCTGACGACACTGAATCCGTCAAGCTAAAATAAAAATTTTCATTTGATTGATTGGCAAGGACGGTTGGGCTAAAGCCCCAAGAACTAATTTCATTGAACTCCACGAGTTGGAAACTTGTGGCAATTGAAATAGGTACTGAATATGATGAAAACTCATTTTTCGATCAGCGAATACTCACAATCCCGGTGTGACGATATTAGTAGAAAAACATTGATAAATTCAAACCTGATCCCGTGAGGGATTAAATAAAATCATTCGTAATCATTCACACAGAAATCCAAGCGAAACGATCTTAAACATGAAGTTCTCGATATTGCGTACCTGACAGTACTGAATCCGTCAGGCTAAGAGAGAAGTATTCATTTGATGGTTGGTGGGAAGGCGTTGGGCTAAAGCCCATGTGCTACTTGCATTGAACTCCACGAGTTGAAACTCCTGGCAATTGAAATCTCATCCAAAAAAAATCATTTTTTTATTACTTCCTCTTTGTTAAAAAGCGTGGCAATTGAAATGTGTACTGAATATGAAAACTGATTTTTCGATCAGCAAACAATCACAGTCCCGGTGGGACGATATATTGGTAAAAAAACATTAATAAGTTTAAACCTAATCCCGTGAGGGATTAAATAAAATCATTCGTAATCATCACCAGGCATCCAAGCGAAATGATCTCAAAACATAAAGCGCAGAACTAAAACAATTATCCTGAACTTTATGTAATCAAACACTATTTTTTGTATTTCATCGCTTCCGGTATCCAACCATTCAGGTCTTTGATGCGTGTATCATGCGAAGGGTGTGTTGATAAAAATTCAGGCGGTGCAGCGCCACCACCCTGGCCAGACATACGTTCCCAAAACTGAGGTGCCGCATTCGGATCATAACCTGCCATGGCCATAAAGATTAATCCCATTCTGTCTGCTTCGGATTCATGCTCGCGACTAAACTTCAACATACCAATACCGGCACCTGCACCCACCGCTTGCATAAGTAAGTCAGTACCAGCGCCTGGGTTTTGGCCCAATACAGCACTCAATGTACCGAGACCGTATTGTGCCAGCATTTGCTGACTCATGCGTTCACGACCATGGTTTGCTATGGCGTGGGCAACCTCATGGCCCATAACAACAGCAACACCAGTTTCATCTTTACAGATCGGCATGATACCGGTATAAAAAGCTACTTTACCACCCGGCATACACCAGGCATTTACCATCTTCGGATCGTCGATCAAATTAAATTCCCAGGCAAATCCATCTAATTCTGATGATAACTTTTTCTTCGCCATAAACTCCTCCACTGCCTTTTGAATTTTTACACCAACACGCTTCACCATTTGTGTCTGTGCCTGGTCTTTAGACAGCGGCCCCTTCTTAATAACTTCTTCATATTGCTGGTTGGCCATCGGTATAATTTCAGCATTAGATACGAGGCTTAATTGCTTTCGTCCGGTTACAGCAACCGATGCACATGCATAGATCACAAAACCAAGTAAAGAGAAAATAGATATTTTCTTTATCATACGACTTATTTTTTGTTCAAAAATACAAATCCCACCGTTGTTTGTTTATAACTTTGAATAAGATTATCCAAATATTATTCCAACCACAGATCTCTTTAGTATCATATGAGAATTTTTGCAATAGGACGAAATTATGCTGAACATATTCAGGAGTTAAATAACGAACGACCTGATGAGCCTGTTATCTTTACAAAACCAGATACAGCGTTAATTCGCAATAATGCTGCTTTTTATTATCCTGATTTTTCAAGCGACATTCACTACGAGGGCGAGCTTGTGTTAAGAATCTGTAAAGAAGGAAAAAATATCCAGGAAAAATTTGCATCAAAATACTACGACAGCATTGGCATCGGAATTGATTTTACAGCGAGGGACCTTCAGCAAAAAGCCAAGGAGAAAGGATTACCCTGGGATATTGCAAAGGGTTTCAATGGATCAGCACCGGTGTCAGATAAATTCATTCCCTTAACAGAAATAAAGGAACCGAAGAATATAAACTTCAGTTTAAAGGTGGACGGTCAGATTAAACAGCAGGGAAACACCAGTATGATGTTGTTTAATTTTGATTATATTATTTCATACCTGTCAAGATTTTTTACCCTGCGTCCAGGTGACTTTATTTTTACGGGCACCCCTAAGGGAGTTGGCCCTGTGAAGGTTGGTAATGTGTTAACTGCTTATATTGAAGATGAGAAATTACTTGAAGTTGAAATTAGGTAGCATTGTAACGCTGTACTTTGCGCTTACACCATTTTTTGTTTGCGCCCAATTCAGCAAGCCCGATGTTAAGTTTATAGCCGAAGAAGAATGGATCTATCCCGTTTATCCTGGTAAACCGGGTTCGCTTGCTGGTACAATGGGTGAACTGCGCAGCACACATTTTCATTCTGGTATTGACATCCGTACAAATAATACGATCGGCTATCCGGTAGTGGCTTCGAAAAGTGGCTATATTTCGCGGGTCACATCCAGCCCCTCAGGATACGGAAATATCATTTACATCACGCACCCGGACAAGCATACAACATTATACGCCCACCTCGATAAATTTAATGGCGCTTTAGGCGAGTATATTTTAAATGAGCAATACAATCAACGATCAAGCGCCATTGATCTGTACTTTGAACCGGATCAGTTTAAGGTTAAACAAGGTGACACCATCGCGTTGAGCGGCAATTCCGGATCGTCCGGTGGACCACACGTGCATTTTGATATCCGGGATCCACAAAACATTGCACTTGATCCGCTGAAGGTGGCGAATTTCCCGGAAGTACCAGATCGCCTCGCTCCTGCTGCTGAAAAGCTTGCCTTGAGAACGTTGGATATCAATTCGCGTATCAATGATCGTTTCGGTCGTTTCGAATTTCATGCGGCGAACAAAGGCGGAAATCGTTACGCTATCGCCAGTCCTATTCTCGCTTCCGGCTTGATCGGGATTGAAGTAATTGCGAAAGACCGGCTTGCGCCTGGAAGTCCTTTCTATGGCGCGGTAAATTACATCGATGTGCATGTAGACAGCCAGTTGGTTTTCAGCCAGGCAATAGACAAAGTGGATATTACCGAAACGCGTTCTATCCTAACGCTGATGGACTTTAAAACCATGCGCAACAATGGAAATCGCTTTTATAAACTTTACATCGATGACGGCAACAACCTGAAGTTTTATAAAGATTCCCCCGGGAACGGAAAAATTCGTATTGACAATAAAAAAGAATCGCTTATAGAAATCACCATGCGCGACAGTTATGGAAATAAAAGCATGGTTTCCTTCCACGTCAAACCTACACCTGTGATCAAAGATGTCCGTACACTTGAAGCGATGAAGACACCATTCTACGCTGACATCAGCGAAAATACTTATGAACTGAACGTTAAATCCTGTGGAGATAGTATCCGAGCTGCAAGGATGTATGTACAAGGGAAATTTGTGGATATCGAACCGGATTACGCCAATATCAATCGCGAGGTTTACCTGATCGATCTCAGAAAAAATATTCCAGATTCCATCGTGGTTTGTGGCAACAGTATTTATCCCAGGTTAAAACAATCGATACCTTCAGGCACAACGTATAAGTATTATAGCGACATGATAGAGGTTGAGTTCCCGGAAGAAAGTTTATACGATACTTTGTATCTTCATACAGACTACAACCAGTTGAAAAGTGGTACGGAAGTTTTTACTATAGGAACAAGAACAACGCCGCTCAACAAGTCTGTACGCATTTCGTTAAAGCCTCAGGTTAAATATGAAGTTAGTCCGACGTTGGGCGTTTACCGAACCATTGGCCGCAGCCATACTTACCTCGGTGGTGAATGGATCAACGGTAAAGTGCATTTTTACAGCCGCGAATTTGGAGATTTTACCATTCTGGAAGATCGTGAAGATCCTTCTATTCGTGTGATCAATGCAGATCGTATTGGCGCAAGATTCAAGATCAAAGATAATTTATCTGGCATTGATAAATTCGAGGCCTCCATCAACGGAGAATTCCTGCTCATGCATTACGATGCGAAAACAGCAACAATCTGGTCCGAACAACGAAATAAAAAAATTCCGCTTAAAGGAAAGTTTGAACTTACGGTAACAGATAACGCCGGAAATAAAAGTACATTTACTAAAACGATTCCTTAATTTAACGGATGTCGTTTAGCCTACGTCATGAACATTTTCAGTTGGTGTTTGTAGACTAAAGTCTTTTCGCGTATACTTAATAGCCCCGGGCTTAAGCCCGGGGCTATTAATCAAAATAAAAAGGGCTTTAGCCCCGAGAATGAACATAAGTTTAACAGTAAGCTTAAGGTGTAACGCTGTAATTCTCGAACAGGACAAGGTTTATTTGAACTACTGTGAATCAACATTGATTTCTTAATTATAATTATGGCACTTCAGGCTGGAGACAAAATACCGGATGTAACGATTAACGATCAGGATGGTACCCCGATCAACCTGCGTGACTTCAAGGGAAAAAAACTGGTTTTGTATTTTTATCCAAAGGACCAAACACCGGGATGTACGACGGAAGCATGTAACCTCCGCGACAACTATAAACTTCTCTTAAAACAAGGATACGAAGTACTGGGCGTCAGTACCGACAGCGAAAAATCGCACAAGAAGTTTATTGAAAAGGAAAAACTTCCGTTTCGTCTGTTGGCCGACCCCGAAAAAAAACTACACGATGCATTCGGAACCTGGGTTGAAAAATCGATGTACGGAAGAAAATTCATGGGTACAGCCCGCACAACTTTTATCATCAACGAAAAAGGAATTATTGAAGAAGTGATTGGTAAGGTAAACACGAAGGACCACGCGAATCAAATTTTAAAGCAGTAAACACAAAAGGCACTCCCGATTAAAAGGCATGACAATTGTATTTCGTCTGTCACTAAAGCTTACCAATCGCCCAGACTGGAATTAATGTCTTGATATGCGAAAAATCCTTCATTTATTGCCTGGCATTTTACGATCAGGATATCAAAACCTCAAGCGGAACGACCCGTTAATCCTCGCATCTTCTACGGCGTTCTTTACAACTTTTTCGCTTTCACCGATCCTGGTAATTCTTGTAAATCTATTGAGCATCACTTTTGATAGCGATAACATTCCACAAAAATTGTTTGGTAAAATCCAGGCTACTTTCGGAAAAGAGACAACGCGACAAATCCAGAAAATTGTAGATAATGTAAGTACCTATAACGACGATCCGGTTTTTACAATCGCAGGTTTTATCTTTCTGTTATTTGTAGCGACTACGTTATTGATGGTTGTCAAACAATCGATTCACAATTTATGGTCCATCAAACGAAAACAACTAAACAGGTTCAGGTATAGTTTTGTTGAACGTGTTACAGGTATCGCGCTCCTCATTGTTATGGCCATTTTATTTTTAGCATCGCTTCTCCTCGATGCTTCGGTTGCATTCCTTCGTGACCAGCTTCACACCCTTCTTCCATCTGTCGATGTTCCACTCATGCGTGCAATCAATATTACATTTTCGATCCTTATTGTGACCACCTGGTTCACGATACTTTATAAACTCCTCCCCGATGCACGCGTGCAATGGAGGGTCGCTTTTGCCGGCGGTTTGTTAACCGGAATTTTGTTCAATACTGGCAAGTGGGTTCTGGGAAAATTGTTATTGTTTAACAATCTGGCAAGTATATTCGGCACTTCTGCTTCATTCGCGCTCATCCTGTTGTTTATCTTTTATTCGGCACTGATCCTTTACTTTGGAGCCTCCTTCACATTTGCGTATGGCGATGCCGTTGATGCACCCATTCTCCCCGGAAAAAACAGTGAACGTTTTGAAGTGAAATCTGTAACGGAAGGTGATTAACTGAAGCGACGAGAACTTGTTACACAAGGATACCAGAAGGTTTTCTCACAGAAATCACTGAAACCACGGAAGAATACACGGAATGATTCGCTTTCAAATATGATGGTAGTTCTTTGCGCCCTCCCCGTCTCTGCGGTGAAGATTTGAAACACCTTCGGAGCAAAGAAAACAAGATTAAGCAACCACAAACTCGAAACTCGAAGCTATTTCCTTCCCTTCGTTACCGTCATCCTGATGCGCGCATGTGCTTTGCACAAAGCATGCAGAAGGATCCCCCCGACCGAAGGAAAAAATGATTCGTTTGCAAAAATCAAAAAATCAATGTTCAACATTTTTAGCTTTAGCGAAATCGATCAAGCCTTTCGTAATCTCTGAAATTACTTCCCAACAAATTCGCGACTCGCAGCTCGTAATGCGCAGCTACTTTCTTCCTTTGATCTCCAAGAGATAGTGTTCACATTTCTTTGATTGTTCGGCTTGCTTGAAAAAAGAATTCAACCCTTCCGCCATCGCTACGCTCGGCATTTCCCTTAAAAGGAAAGGAGTGTTTTTCATTCTAAAGCGGGTACCACCTACAAGTATGCAGAAGGCCCCCGCTCAAAGAAACAATGCTTCATTCGCAAGATCAAATATCAAAGGTTCAAAGTTTAGTTTGACGAAAAAACCTAAGCTTATCGCAATATTCGGAATTTCAACCCAACAAGCTCGAAGCTCACAGCTATTCCTCAATGAACTGAAAACTTAAACTGATGCGCTCCACTGGTATCTCTCACGTTCAGAATATACAGCCCAGTTGACAACGACTTTAATTTTACTTCACCTTCTCCCGAAACATCTTCATAAGCAACGTTCCCGCGCTGTAGCACAGCACCACTTAAACTTGTTATGGTGTAAGCCACTTCAGCCTGAGACCGGTCAATGCCAATCACACGGATGTAATTGGTCACCGGGTTCGGATAAATCTTAACTTCACTCAAATGCGGATTGTTCGCACCCGTGATCCGGAAAGAATAAGCCGGCGAAACTTTGCTACACGCTTTGCCCGTTAACCGTACTGTATAATCACCCTCCATCGTAGGATAGAAATTAGCTTCCGTAGCTCCGGGAATATCTTCGCCATTCAACATCCATTGGACCTTTTTTCCAATACTGGATACCAGCGCACCTTCATGCCATGAGATCAGTGGTTGTTCCATGGTATTTTTTTCGATGATAAGTTTAAAGCGATCCTGAGAAGACGATTTGGCATTTTCATCCACCTGGAAAACATATTCTTTTCCTTCATGCCATTCAAAGACAGAGTCGACGTAATTGTCTACCAGATAAAGGTCACTGATCATCTGATCATAAGCGTTTCCATTCGTATTCAGCGAATACGTTCCTGCGCCTTTAGGTTCTACAGCCAATCCTATTTCCTGGCTGCAAAGTGTATCACAAAGATTTTTGATCGCCGTTTGAATTAAATCGGAAGACAGAACAGACAAATTGAAGTGCGCGTTTTTCATCTTAACGCCATCTTGTGTATCATCGAACTTCACCTTACCTGCATTGCTGAATTTAAGATAAGCGTTATCGATGCGATCGTTCTGTTTAAGCTGTATGCGTAACGATACAACGTCGTCGCTACCGGTACGGTAAAAAGATGCATCTCCCTGTTCGAGTTTGGCCTGTTCGGTAATAATGAGCGTTGGGCTTGCATTTGTTGTCCTTACCCAGAACGCTTGTCCGGAGGCGATTACACCGCCAAATTCTTCATCACCAGTTGAGCCATCCCAGATCCATACATTGCTCGTTTCCGTGCGGTTATCTCTGACATATACAATAGGGCTTACGTTGGTCTTTGTCCATCCCTGATTCCAGCTTATGGTTGATGCATACGGGTTTGCTACCAGGTTCCAACCTTGATCCTCAATTCCATCTGTATTTGGTGTTAATACCGAACTGTAATTAAAATCTCCGATTTGAAGTTCGCCGGTTAAGACAAGTTTCGAGTGATCCGTACTTTCCCGCATAAAGATAGAATATCCTCTTCCAAATTCCAGCTGCTCCGTGTTGCTGTTTACTGGGTATTCCGTCCAGCCGTCTTCGAGATTTTCGGGATCAGAAGGTTCATCGTAATAAAAGAAAGACGGGTTTGCCGTCATACCACCACCGGTTGAACTTTCAGGGAAGCTTCCTGTGATCGGAATATATTCCTGAACATCGGCTACCTGTATATTCTTCACAGGGAAGCCGAGGTATTTGTATTTCCTTCCAGACTCGATGCTGCGTTGGAAGTTTACATTACCGCTGATTGAGCCTGTCGCACCAACTGGGCGCGGTGATAAGTACGCCGTAAACGTAGGTGTAGAGATAAGGGAAAGCAGATTATTTGAATTAATTGTACCCCCGATACTTTTGATGTTTTGAATTATATCAAGCGAATCACGAATATTCAAAGTGGATCCGACTGGCATATTTACCTCAAGTGTTTTTAATGCGTGATCTCCTCTTTTCGGGTAAAGATTAGAGGTACCTATGGCTGTTGTAACTATGCTTAAGGTACTATTTTCAAGCCCAATTTCACCAGTCTGATTTTGTGGATTAATGGTGGCACCGTTTCGTAAATTTAAGGTGTGTCCATTGAGATTAAGCGATGCCCCCTCTTCTAAAAATATTCCTGTTGTACCTGCTGTTGTATTTGCTCCAACTTCCAGAGTAGTAGGCATAGTTGGCGCATTTTCTTTGACAATGTTTAACGTGCCTCCATGTTCTACACTAAGGCTATGGAATACCATTCTTGTTCCGTTAAATACAATATTGGAACTACCGGAACCGAAAGTTACATTTAAAGGTCTTTGTGGATTATATTCTCCACCGGGTTGAATGATCAGATCACCCGCGAGAATTAATTGCGAATTATATTCAGTGTTGCCCGAAATAAGGCTAGCAGACTCAATTGTTAAATCACCTCTTACGGTAACGACTCGATCGGGTTGAATATGTTTTGCGCCAGTTCCTCTTAAAATTACATTTCCTAAACGCGTATTAGGCATCCTCGTAGCCGGTGATTCAAAAATCGTAGTACTTGTTAAGGATAGTGGTGCTAGTTGTTGGTAACCATTTGCAGTAATATGGATGGTACTGGTTGGCTCTGCATAGATATTGCCAAATGGCCCTCCTCCTGTTCTTTGAATGTTATTCTGCAAGCGTAGCGTTGCCCCACCTTCAACAGTAACTTTGGAGTCTTCATGGATCTGCCATGGGCTGGAAACTATTGCTATCCTGTTTAACGGAATAACATAATTATAACCAGATGTTGCAAATGAAGAAGGTGAAACACCGCTGCCATCTAATTCAGTATTCCATGAAGTCAATTGACTGATATTCGAGTTATGGAGCGCATAAAAAGTGTTACTAAAACGAATCCTAAAACATTGTGAAAATCCCTGAGTACCATTACCGTTGGTAGCTGAGTATGGAGTAGCACACACTACATACTCCTCTTCACTTTCTGGCTCCCAGTCTTGGCTGGTATCGCCAAGATAGGCAATTTGATTGGTGTGTGTATTCCTAACTCGTGTTGTTTGTTCGGTGTTAATACTCCATACTACACTGTTTGTGTTTGCGTAGGTCGCCCTCAAATTAATCTTTCGCGCTCCGAGGTCAATAAGATCTATTACATCATCCTCGACCAGCACGCGTATATTAGCCTGATTAGCATCAGTCAGCCATACATTGGTTATCGTTGGACCTGTTGGGTTACCAAAAGTAATCTCCACAAAATCTTCGGCTGATTGTGAATCGTTATCTGTTGCACGTAATCTAAAAGTATATGTGCCCGCAACCTGACCCGGATTTGTAATTTTTAATATTTTCGGATTACTCTGATCGAGCATGAGAGGTGCAGGACCAGCGGTTTGTGTCCATTCAACATTAGTGATCGTTCCATCAATGTCAAAATAGTCACCTGCAATGTAAAAGGGCTCAGCCCTTAGAGCTGTCTTTATATCCTTTCCACAGAAAACGAAAGGTGCTCTATTTGAATTATCTCCCTGTTGGAAAGTTAAAAACCAATCGTAGATGCGATATCCATTATCATCTGTGAATAGTTCATTCCAGCCTTCGTGATAGCGGTCTTTTAGTAATGTAAGATGAGCTGTATAATTTCCAGTACAAGCGTTAACCTGTTCCACCATATCAATGGTAAATTCACGATCAACCTGAAAGTCATTCTCTCCATGAAACGCCCATGTAGGAACGTTCTTTACGGGGCAAGCAGTTTCAGGATACGTCACGCTAGACATTGGGACAATTGCTGCAGGCCGATGAGGATACTCAGAGGCATAATTCCAAACGCCTAATCCACCCAAACTAATTCCAGCCAGATAAATGCGTTGTTCGTCAATGTTATATTGATCGATTACATAATCTATTAAATCGTCAACCAATTCGGCAGGCCATTGTTGGTCATTATAATTTGGAACTGATAAGTCTCTTTTAAGTTGCGGGGATATCACGACAAATGGAAGGGAAGCATCCCATTTTTTGGCATCTGCAACATTTTGTTCAAGATTATAAATTAAACGCGATGGAGCTAAATGCCCGTTGTTCTGGGATCCTGTTATTTGTTGTGTCAGAATATTTAGGTCATCACCGATTCCTGAACCACCATGGAGAAAAATTAAAACGGGATGACCCGCCCCTGCATTAGAATAACTCGGAGATGTATACGCCCAAAATTTAGTTTCATAACCTGTTGGTACTTGCCTTGCTACTTGCTGCGCGTAACCATCCATTGAACTGATTACACTCATCATCAGTATTGCAAAAATCAAAAAGTAAAAAGAGATAACAGGGGTTGCCCTTAACGTTTTTTTCGTTCTCATAAATTATAACTGAAATACTAATAGCCTGAAATTAACGGATATCATCCATTAACATACGAAGGTATGATATTCAATTAAACTGAATATTATCGCGTTATAAAAATAATGAGAATTTCGGTAACGTGTTATTGTTTGTCGATCTTGATTTCATGGATGAATGCTAATGCAACGCCGTTCGTCCAGCCGAAACCATCCTGATTTGGATATTCACCCCCGCCCGCTACAAGCGTTGTGTCCATGACGTTATATTTTTCCATCATCTTTCCCGTAGCAGTATAGACGCGAATGTTCTGACGAATCCAACGCTTCCGGATCTCCGCTGCAAGCGGACGAATACTATAATGCTGCAACCCCTGATATGCCATCCATTGCAATGGAGCCCATCCATTCGGTGCATCCCATTGCTGACCTGTTGTCTGCGCAGTGGTTACAAGTCCGCCGGGTTTTAAAAAATCTCTTTCAATCACTTTTGCTATCTGCTCCGCCTCAACGGGAGAAACCAACTCAAAAAATAACGGATAAACACCTGCTAAACTTTTGTAAGGTGTCTGTTTCCCTTTTTTAAAATCGTAATCAAAAAAGTAGTGTTCATTCTCATCCCAACAAAAAGTTAAGATGCCACGTCTTCGTGCATCAGCCAGTTTGGAAAGGCGATCTGATTCTTCCTTGTCCCCATTCAGATACGAACCCTTGGCGATCATTTTTTCCAGGTGATACAACAAGGCGTTGAGATCAACGGGAATAATATCCGTAGTATGAATAGTCTTGAGATGTTGACCATCTTCAAACCATCGGCTACTAAAATCCCAACCCGATTCTGCTGCTGCACGAAGGTGGGTATAGACCTCCTGTGGATTCCTTCCCGATGCTTCAGCCACTTCAACGTCTTCCCTATACGCTTCGGGGCGTGGTCGTGGATTACGATCATAATACCTATTCATGATTGTACCATCGGCCATCATTACGACATGTTCAAATGTATCACCAGGTTGCTGTAGCTGACCTGCACCATGCATCCAGAACTCATATTCCTTTTTCAACATCGGAAGAAACGTTCGTGACGCATTGACATCATACGCCTCGAGTAGTTTTACCATCAACGAGAAAAAAGGCGGCTGTGAACGGCTCAGGTAATAATTCCGGTTTCCATTAGGAATGAACCCTAAACTATCAATGAGGAATCCGAAATTTTCAACCATGTCCTGGATCAACTCATACTTGCCTTGGGTTTTTAACCCGAGCATGGTAAAGTAGCTGTCCCAGTAATACACTTCAGAAAATCTTCCACCAGGTACAACGTATTGTTGCGGTAACGGAATCAATGAAGCGTCCGCATCATACTGATCGGCTATCCTCGTTAGCACCGGCCAGAGCTTGTTAATATGCTCTTCCATGGAAACAAGGCTGTCGGTTTTGAAAGTTGATTGTGGTCTATCCGGTAAATCGAAATTTTTTGTTACGAATACAGCGAGCTCAAAACCAGGTTTTAATTTTTGCGTTTCGTAATCCTGCATGATCTCAATGATCGCACGTTTCGGTGTACAGTCAACAAAAGTTTTTGAGTCTTTAAAGATCTGGTTAAGCTGGACATCTTTAAATAACTCGGAGGTGTAAAAATCAACCGGGGTTTTGACTACCTCGCGTTGGAAACAAGATGCCATGAAAAAAAGTATAAGGATGGAAATTCTATTTTGCATCAGCAAATTCTTCCGGACGGGTTTTAATCTTATCCATGACAAAGTTTCCAAGGGCACGTCCTTCAGTTGCGCCCTGTTCAATCGCAGCTCTATAATGGATGCCACCGTAAAGACGACTTACGGCTGCTTCCTCGCAAGCGTGATAGAACGACTTAAAACTTCTGGCCGTCAGACCGAACTCTACTTCTGTAGAATCGGTAAAAGCAAAATTGTCGCCGAATAACCTGGTAAGCGCTACAGCCGATGCCGTAGAAATAACGCTGTGTCCACTGGTGTATTCCGGAAACGGAGGTGTTTGCAATAGCGGTACCCATGCCTCGTCGATATATTGATTAATATACGTTTCAGGACGAATCACTTTGCTTCTGAATTTTTCATCCCAGCAGGAGATAAAACCTTCCATCAATGCCAATGATACCATTACATAGGCTTCCGATGATCGTTGTAAATCGGCCTTCTCCATATTGCAAACCACGCGGGTAATGTTCATCCAGTGTCCACCCGGAGATATTTTTTTTGTCGCGAACATAACATGTCCCTTCACATTCATCACAAATGGATTACAATCCCAAAAGGAAGCAATTTCACGCTGCTCTTGCGTAAGGTTTACACCTGCATTGTAAACCTCCAAGGCTTCCTTGAAGAAATGACTATCCTTTTCAGTCGAGAAAGCAGGTGGTGCAAGGGGTTTAAACTGTGCCGCAGAATCGAGTACAAAAGTGCGGATCTTGTTCCAATGCGGTTCAACGGCATCCATATACGCAGGGGGTGTTGGCTTCCAGCTTGCAGGATCGTCGAGAATGGTGTACTTCGGAAATGACCTGGATTGTTTATAGTTATCCTTCGATGACCAGGCCATAATGTGATCGGCAACGGCTGTACCATAGGCGACAGAACGGTCGAATATGTCTTCAGGAATGCCAGCGTTGCGATACTCCTGCATCATCTCCTGGTAAAATGTTTCCATTTTATCTTCAGAAAAAACGAACGCTTTACCGACTTTCAACGCTGCCTGTACAGAAGCGAGTTCAAAACAATATTCCTGGGTAAGATCCGGCGCCGGCACCGGCGTGAATTCATTGAGCTGTTTTGCTAACGACTGGTATTGCGGATTTCCTGGAATAGCAGCCTCGTAGGCGGCCACAGCTACGTAGGTATAAATTCTAGATGCGACGGGGGGTGAAAAGATATCATGGACGATCACATCAGTAACTTGCTTTATGGAGCGGTGCAATGGATCAGCGTTTTTCACCTTGCTTCTCCACGCATCATTATTTTGTTCAACACATGATAGTAGAAATACGCATATCCCGCTAAGGATGAAAGAAAGCATTTTCATAAGTCCGGAAATAGGGTTCGATAGATTTCAAAGGTAGAAAAACCAATAAGGTTTTAAAAGCATAACCGGTTGAAATACACTGTAATTTAATGCATGATTTTCGTTATTTAGCTTTCTTTTTGAATTTTCGACTATTTCTGTGAGTGCTTTTTTCAGCTCACAGAAATCACTGAATACACGGAAGAAAGCACGGAATGAAATTTTTATTTTCTTAGCATTACTTTGCGGCTTGGCGGCTCTGCGGTTAAGTGCACTTAGGAATCATGTATCGGTATAACGACGTTTCCGCGATAACCTCTGTGGATTTTCTCTACATTTTGTGAGTCCTTTTTTCAGCTCACAGAAATCACTGAATACACAGAAGAATACACAGAATGATTTGCCTGATGATTCGATCTGATTGATTGTAAAGTTTGTTTTTCTTATCTACTTCCCAACGCTGAACACAGCCACTGTATCATTATTGCGTATGGCAAGGATAAAATTTGTGCCTCCCACGGTGATGCTTTGAAGTGAACGCACTTCACCATTTACGGAAAATCCCGATTGATGTGCCGGTAGAGATTGGAAATTGCCTTTACCATCACCTGTTAAAATCAAACCATAGCTGGCATCGTATCGCCCCAGCTGAATATTCACGCGATAAAAATTACCGGCAAGTACTAAGTCGGCATGACCATCTTTATTCACATCAGCCACATGAACTGCATTGACGGTTGAAAACTGCGCCGCTTTGGGCAATGCGCGTTGTTTGAATTTTCCATTGCCAAGATTTTCTATAATAGATGACTCAAAGGTATATGCACTGTACTGTTCCGCATTGTTAAGTGCTTCTTGTGAAAACATATCCGAGACAGTAGCCTCAGCAAATTTCCGATAAGACAGGTAACGCTTTTTCAAAAAGGGCATTTGCTTCGTCATCTCATCCCGTGTATTAAATGGATATTCTTTGCCTCCAAAAAAATGCGTAAGCACCTGGTCCGTGCTGTCATTCTTATCGAAGTCGCTGACGTATAGCCTTACCGGTTGATCCTGCGAAGCTTTTAGTTTTGAATTGAGGCCGAGATTACCGGCGATCAGATCCATGTCACCATCCTGGTCAACATCAAACGCGTTAACTGTATTCCACCAACCATTTGTCTTTTCAAGGCCTGTATCTGCCGTTGATGACGATTGGAACTTTCCATTTGTATTGTACAGTATTGTTATGGCACTCCACTCCGCGGCAACAACAAGATCTTTATCCTTATCGCCATCCATATCGGCCCATAACGCATCTTTAACAAAACCAAAGCCTTTGAGTTCCGGTGCAATGGCTGTCGAAACATCGGTAAAATTTCCCTTCCCGTCATTCTTCAGAATATAACTATCTGGTCTTATGCCGTAATGCCATGGAATAGCACGCGCACCGAGGAAAAGATCAAGATCGCCGTCGTTGTCAATATCGTGTGTAGCGACACATGATCCGGTTGCATAAACAGGTAAAAGAACTGATCTTAAAAAAGTACCCTTGCCATCATTCAGGTAAAGTCGTGGCTGGCGGTATTTGGATTCCCTCGTAAACTCATTTCCCCCACTTACAACCAACAGATCCTGATCGCCATCACTATCTGCATCAAAAAATTTTGCATCCACATCTTCATACGTGCTGTCTTGTTTGAACAAGGCCTGCGTGGGTTCCTTAAACAATCCTTGTGTTGTCTGCAAATAAATTCGTGCGATAGACCACTTGCCCCCGCCCAAAAAAATATCTTCAAGCCCATCGTTATTAACGTCTCCAACGGCCGAGGCAGGACCTTCCGCAGAAAGCATGTGTGGAAGGAGTGCTTCTCTATTGAATTCAACTAACTTATTTTCTTCGTGCTTATAGTTCAGCGCCAGCGCTCCACTTTTGTCAATGAACGCATTATTGTTTTTGGGTAACACCGCATAATCAAAAGTGCCATTGGCTTTTCCCTGATCAAGCACGATGGCCTGATTCGTTTTTACCTGTGTTAATACCTGGTATGAACCATCATTCCAAACAACAACCAATGAGTCAATCTTATCCGATGCTCCTGTACCAAAGGTAAGGCGATAATCAACAGAACTTTGAAACCCGCGGGTGGGAGAACATTCCTGAAGTTGAACTTTGCCATCATAATACAAATAGACCTTAGCGCCGATTGCGTGCGAATTTTTATCCGAACCTTTCAAGGTGATACGGATGTAACGCGGATCCGGTTGATCGGATTTACGATCCTTGTCAATAAATTTACTTTCATAGACAAAAGCTTCATCGGCGATGTTGTTTACAATAAGATCGAGATCACCATCATTATCAAGATCGGCATATGCAGCACCATTTGAATACGATGATTGATCAAGTCCCCAGTCTTTAGATCGATTGCTAAATGTAGAATCACCTCCATTGACGAACAGAAAATTCGATAACTTCATCTGCGGCATTTTTTTAATAATGTGAAGGTCCTGTTCTTCAAGTGTGCCCATTCTTTGTTGTACTGAATCTGTATTCATGTAATTGATATAATCCAGATCATTAGGACGTCTTAAAATACCATTGGATACGAAAATATCTTTGTTGCCGTCCAGGTTAAAGTCGGCAAACAACCCGGACCAACTCCAATCCGTAGCATGCACGCCGGCGAAAATACCGATCTCACTAAATGTACCATCCTGGTTATTTAGCTGAAGGTTATTCCTGGAGAACTGATGATTGTATCCATACTGGATTTTAAAGTTGTAAATATCAAACGCTTCTTCCGCTGCCGAAGACTTCAGGATAAGCGGATCTTCGGGCAACATATCCATGGTAAGTAAATCGGGAAAACCATCGTTATTGAAATCTGCACAGTCGACACCCATGGTATAACGACTCGTATGATTCAGTTGTGCTTCAAGAAGTTCTTTGAATGTGCCGTTACCCTGATTGATGTACAGATAATCATTTTCATGAAAATCGTTTCCAACATAAATATCGGGCCATCCATCCATATTCACATCGCTGATTACAATGCCCAAACCATAACCAATTACACTGCTGAATATACCCGCATCTGATGAAACATCGACAAAGTGCCCATTGTCATTTCTCAACAACTTATCCCCTGCTAACGGGTGTGTCTTTCGCCGAAGAGCGGAGTTTCCAAACGTACCATTCTGATGCAATGAATGGTTCAGCATGTACATATCAAGATCACCATCGCGATCATAATCAAAAAATGCGGCTTGCGTTGAAAAGCCCACGAGGTCAAGTCCATATTCCAATGCGCGGTCCCTGAACTGAGGCACACCTTTGTCGTCAGTTCCTTCGTTAATGAACAGCTGGTTCTTACCTTTATAAATTTCGTAGTCGCCCAGGTAACTAACATAGATATCCAACAACCCATCACTGTTAACATCCGCCATGGTTACACCTGTACACCAGCCGTTGAATCCTGCAACTCCTGCCCTATCCGTAACGTCTTTGAATTTGAAATTACCCGCGTTGAGATAAAGTTTATTCGGTACCTGGTTACCGGTGAAATAAATATCAGGCAGGTCATCGCTGTTCAAATCACCAACGGCAACGCCACCGCCGTTGTAAAAATACATGTAATTTAAAATATTAAAGTCTACCGTTTCGTTCAGCGTATTGCGAAATGTAATACCAGATTCGTCCGAAGGCACTAGCCTGAATTTAGTTTTGCCTTTTGAACACGATGCCAGCACGGCCAGTAACACCACAATGTTACCCCATCGCAGCAGATATGCACTTGTCATTTTTTAAGCTTGTAAAATTTAATGGAATCGTTGTTGCGGATGAATGCAAGAAACGCTTCGTTCCTGCTCTTAATAATAGAAATATGACGAACCTCCCCCATTACCTTTATTCCTGATTCAAGAGAATTCAATGACTCAAAATTACCTTTGCCGTCATTGCGCAAAACCAGGCCAGGCATCGCATCGTATCGGCCTATTTCCGGTTTAACAGCAAAGAGGTTCCCCCCAAGCACAATATCGAGATGATTGTCGTTGTTAATGTCCACAACTTCAATTCCGAACACCGGTGATGTTTGTGCCTCAACCGGCAGCGCCTGAAAGCTAAACGTGCCGCTACCCTCGTTTACAAGCAACCCTGTATGCGGTTCATTGAATCGTAACCTGGTAGCATTCTCCATTAAAGACGCATCAAAAATATCGTTCATTGATTTACCCGCATAATCTTTGAAGTAAACAAACTTCTTCTTTAACGAACTCATTTGTTTAATGATGTCTTGCCGCAGCGGAATGGGATAATCAACACTGTCTTTCTGGTAGGCGAAGACTGCCTCAATTGAACCGTTTCGATCGAAGTCGTTGACATAAAGCTGCAACGGCGCGCCCGGTTTAGGCTGAAATTTAGAATTCAATCCAAGATTACCAAGAACAAAATCCATGTCACCGTCCTGATCAATATCTGCAGCTTTGATGGTATTCCACCAACCAGATGATTGTTCAAGTTCTTTTTGCCTGACTTTTAAAAAACGTTTACCGTCGTTCTTAAAAAACTGTATCGGCATCCATTCGCCAACTACAATCAGGTCAAGTAATCCATCTGCATCGAAATCCACCCATGCCGCATCGGTCACCATCCCCAGATGTTGCAATTCAGGCGCACGCATAGCAGTGGCATTAGAAAAATTACCTTTGCCATCATTCATTAAAATAAACTGATCACATGGAACACCATAATATGACGGGATCACGCGTGTTCCCACAAAAAGATCCATGTCGCCATCGTTATCGATATCTGCAGGTTTAACACAACTGCCACTTTGATAAAACGGAGGTATTTTTCCTGCAGTTTTTTCAAACACAGGTTGTCCATTTTTTATGCCTTTGTTTTCATAGAGCCGATCGAGGACATGGGGGGATTGCGTAAGATTCTCCGAACCACCGCTAACAACATACAAATCAAGATCGTGATCTCCATCGGCATCAAAGAAAGCTGCGCTTACATCTTCTGCCGTGCTGTCTGCCTGAAAAACGACCGTGGCCAGCGGCGCAAATTTCATGGTTTGCGTTTGCATATAGACGACACCGGCATGTCCGGATGAACCTCCAACAAAAATATCATCCAGTCCATCACTATTCAGATCTGCCTTGGCGTATGCCGGTCCTTGTGTCGAGAGCATGTGGTATAAAAGTCTGTCGCGATCGAAATCATTAAAGTCATTTTCAATGTGTTGAACCGGCGTAGCCTTTACTTCTTCAACATACTGCGTATTGAAAACCGGTTTTATGCTTTTGAACGCTTGTGTTGCCTGATCCTGTTCCAGCGTAATCAATTGATTAGCATCGACGTTGCGAATAACCTGCACTTTATCATCAGGCCATACAACCCAAAGGCTATCCGCAATTTTGTAATTACCTAATCCAATAACCATTTGGTAATCCATGCTGGACTGGAAACCACGGATCGGCATGTGTTGAAACGTTAGTACACTGCTATCAACATACACTTTGACCGTTGCTCCGAGGCCAAATGAGTTTTTACCCTTTCCTTTAAAACGGATTTTCAGGTAATTATTTTTAAGCTTCTGTTGAGTTTGATTATTGTAAACAAACAACTCCTGGTTTACATTATTGATGATGAGATCCAGGTCACCATCATTGTCCAGATCGCCGTAAGCCGCGCCATTGGAGAACGTTGGTTCAGCCAATCCCCATTCTTCGGATACGTTTTCATAATGCCATTCTCCGGTGCGTGTGAACAGGTAGTTACTCAGTTTTTGAGAAGGCATTCGATCTGTAAACAGTTTCCAATCGATCTTTTTTCCCTGCAAGGCAGCCTGAATTTGTTCACTGCTTCCGAAGAATTCCATGAAATCGTGATTGGTAAGATCTTTATAGATACCATTCGATATAAAAATCTCTTTATTTGAGTCATTGTTAAAATCAGCCAGAAGTGCTCCCCAACTCCAATCTGATTGTGCTACTCCCGCTAACTCTCCAATTTCACTGAACGTACCGTCCTGATTATTTACCTGAAGCATGTTTCTCATGAACTGATGATAATACCCATTCTTCAATCGAAGCTGATATACATCAAAAGATTCAAATGACGATAGCGTCTTTAACCGAATATCATCGTCGGGTAGCATATCTGTAGCAAATATTTCGGTGAATCCATCATTATTCATGTCTGCCATATCGGCACCCATTGAGAACATACTGAGATGCCCAATTCGATTTTCCAGTTCTTCAGAAAAAGTACCATCACGTTTATTGATATATAGATAATCACGTTCGTAAAAATCATTCGAAACGTAGAGATCTGGCCAATTATCCTGGTTAATATCACTCACAGAAACACCTAATCCAAAACCGATAACACTTCCGAAAATTCCGGCTTGTTCACTCACATCCACAAATTTTCCATTGTCGTTCCGATAAAGTTTATCACCTCCATCCACATCTCTAACAGTGCGCAAATTTCTGAATCCAAGCGTTGATATCGGTCGAAATGAATTATTCAACACATAACAATCAAGATCGCCATCTTTGTCATAATCTAAAAACGCTGCATGTGTCGTATATCCGTTATCGGCTAAGCCATACGCTATGGCACTTTCTGTGAAAGTTTGATTTCCATTATTAATAAAAAGTTCATTTTCGCGGCTACCGTTTAAACCGGCATTACAAACGTAAATGTCTAATAAACCGTCACCATTTACATCGGCCATACTCACGCCGGTTGACCATACTTTTTTACTTTCAACGCCGGCTTGAACCGTGATGTCTTCAAACTTCCAGTCTCCTTTATTTAAAAATAATTTATTATCCCCCATGTTGGAGGTGAGGTAAACATCAGCCAGCCCGTCGTTATTAATGTCTCCGATTCCGACACCTCCGCCGTTGTAAAAATTGCGGTATCTAAAAGCATCGAGATCATCGGTGATTTCTACCTTGTTTAGAAAATTTATACCTGTTACATCAGAAGATAATCTCTTAAAAAGGGCGTTTGAATTGCGCCTTTTAGCATTTTGATTTTCATCCGCAGAATAGTTACAACCGACACAAAGAAAAATTAAGGAAATACAAACTCTCCACATGATAAACGAATTCTAAGGAATCGGAAAAATAAAAAATAAAAGGCACGTAATGAGTACGTGCCTTTTATTTAAAATGATTTATTATTACTCGTATCCAGGATTTTGCTGAAGGTTCGGATTTGATGCCACCGCGACATCAGGAATAGGCATTATGTTACGCGTTTCATCGGTAACAGTGTTAAAGCCAAATTGGGTATTGTATACGCCAAAGCGTATCATATCGCTTCTACGCCATCCTTCTGTGTAAAGCTCCCTTCCCCTTTCGTCTAATAGCTGCTGTTCTGTAATTACACCGTCAAAAGCAGTAGCGTTCCGAAATGTTCTTAAATCATTCACCATCGAAGTAGCAGACTCAGGATCGCCTTTTCTGAAAAGCGCTTCCGCTTTCATTAAAAATGCATCAGCATAGCGGTAAAACACAAAGTGTGCTCCGTAATCCGGGAGGTACTTTAGAACGCGAACTCCAGTCACGTCACTATTTCCTGTTAATGTGGGAACCTCTTTTGTATAAGCAAGTTGTTGGCCCGAACGTGCAAGTAAAGGCTCACCATCCTCGCCATATTGGGGACCAATTAAAAATCCAAGACCAAGGCCATCCTCCGGAACAAAACCGCGTCGTTCTTCCTGGCCATCACCGGGTTCATTTGTTCCATCATCCGGACCTTCGAACTTAGCGTAAAACTCAGCCGTTGTTGCAAATCCATTCCATCCATTCTGGGTATAGTGCAGTCCACTAAAGATTCTGTTTCCGGTACCGGCATCAGACGAAAATATTGTTTCTGAATCGCCACTATTTCCTGTAAGGGTCTCTCCCTCATCCTTTTCACCTTTAAAGATTCCGAAGTAATCTTCATGTAACGAAAATCCTGCGGCGGTAAGGGCGTTCACATGCGTAATTACGTTATCCATATCAGCAGCATCTGCTGTAGCCTGGCCTAAATACACGTGCTTATTGAGATATAATTTGCCGAGCAGAAAGTGAGCTGCCGCTTTCGTTGCTCTATTTAAATTTCCGCCTGGGACTGCATCCGGCAGTTCTGTCAATGCTTCCGTTAAATCTTTTTCAATGAAAGTTATTGCTTCTGCAGGTTCAAGTACACGAGGATCAATTTCAGCACCTTCATCAGCTTCCCTAAATGGAATCTTTCGCCAGATATCCAATATTTGGTACATATTAAAGGCTCTTAAAAATTTCGCTTCTGCTTCTTCTAATGCAGTTTTAGTCGTAGCCGGGTGCAGAATCTGATTTGTTCTATAAACATTAGAATTTAATTCGTTCCATGCATTGCGAATAAAGAGGTGCGAAGGCGACCACTGATGCGTTGCAAGAGATCTCCAAACACCGTTATCGCCCCAATCGGTACCACGAGTTGGGATAAATATCTCATCCGTCGTTGCTTCTTGAATAGCATACATATTTTCATGTTGAGATTGTGCTCTCAGATCTGCGTATGAAGTGATTAAAGCACCGGGCATTGGCACGCCAGAAAACTCCCCATCATCGATAACGACAGAATCCTTCTCCTTAACCTCGAGGTCAGTACAACCGGCTCCAATAAGAACAAAACCAACCATCAAATATTTTATTATTTCTTTTCTCATAGTTTTTTCACTTTAGAAAGTAGCGTTCAAACCGAATACAATTGATCTTGCTCTGGGATAAGCTGTGTAGTCAATTCCCAGCGAAGGAACACCATCGATATTTTTATCAACATTAACTTCAGGATCCAGGCCCGAATAATCGGTTAAAATGAACACATTCTGTCCTGTTGCAGAGATCCGTATTTTTTTGATGAAAGAATCATCGGCTAGTTTAAAGTTATATCCGATACTCAGATTCTGCATGCGTAAGAAGTCTCCTTTTTCAAGAAACCGTGTAGAAACGTCAGGCGCATTGGCAACCGATTCTCCGGTTCCGATCGTACTCTTTGTAACATTTCTTCCTGCGTTGATTGAACCCATTGTAAAGAACGCGTTGGTAACGTTATTATAAATATAATGTCCAAACTGACCATTCAGGTAAGTCGCCATATCCCAGTTTTTATATCTTAATGAAAGTGAAAAACCAAGATTGTACTTTGGGATTGGGCTTTTATTGACATAAATCTGTTGATCTTCTTCTGGCTTATTTAAGCCATCATCACCATAGCCGGTAAATGGACGTACAAAATAAGTATAGAGTGGATAGTTATTGGCGATGCGCTGTGTGAACGCACCGGTTAATCCCTGTCCATGAATTCGTCCTGTAGGCAAGGGTGAGCCATCATAGTTTTTAACCATGTTTTTATTGTACGCAAAGTTGAAACCTACATCAATACCCACGTCGGTTTTATCAACTGCGACTGCGTTAATTGTAACTTCAATGCCACTGTTGATTACATCAGCCGGTAAATTTCTCCAGATAAACGCATTTGGCGCCGGTTGTGCAGAGATAGTTTGCATCAACAAGTCGGTGGTATTTTTTCTGTAGAAATCCAATGAACCATATAGCCTGTTTTGTAAAAAACCGAAATCAATACCAACGTTCAACTGACTGGTTTGTTCCCATTTTAAATCTGGGTTTGCAAACGCAACATTACTTGGACCTTGTACATCAATGCGTCCACCCTCTGTCGCCACGATAGATAAAGCATTGTATCTTACCCGTCCCTGGTACAGGTTGTGTGGAATTTCCTGATTACCTGTTATTCCATAGCCTAGCCTTAACTTTAGATCATCAAAAACATCAGGCATAAAATCTTCTTCTGAAAGTCTCCAGGCAAAGGCCGCTGCAGGAAAGACTCCGTATTTATTGTTCTCAGCAAATTTGGTTGATCCATCGGTGCGGACAGAGGCGGTAAATAAGTATTTATCACGAAGTGTATAGTTAACGCGACCAAAGAAAGACTGAAGTTCGTCCTCATTAGCAAAGGTTGATTCGAACATAGATTTTACTGGTATTGTTGGGAATCCCACGTGTTGTACAGCAGCAGTTGCCGGTGTAATTGTTTCGTAACCTATCGGGTCAAGCGAATAAACAACAAGTGTAGTACCCGTATATGCATACTGTTGATAATCCTGATCTATATAGCTTCCTAATATCTCAGCCGATTCTCGCAGGTCTTTACGCATCTGGCTGTTTCTGTGATCTGAAAAACCCCAGCCCTGCCCAAAGCTGCCGTTATTTCTAAATTGCTGATAAGAGTATCCGGCAATTACATTAATTGAAGCATTGTCAAACGTTTTTTGATAGGTAAGGAATGCTTCTAACAAATCACTTTCGTTTTCCTGATCACCAAAAAATGCCCGTCCATTTTCTCTGATGCCCTGCATATTTCGAAGGCTTGAAGAATATCCTGCATCTCTAAAAGATTGGGACCGGTCAAAACCAGTGTTGACTTTAAAATTAAATTCATCCGTGATATCATAACCTAGTGAAACATTGATCAACTGGCGATCTGTTTCTGTTCTATCATCAAAATATTTTGACAATGCTAACGGATTTGAGATATCACCCTCCATGACTTGTTCTGATGTAGCTGGCGCCGCAGGGTTATACATAATTGCAGCGCCTATTAGATCACCTTCAAAACCGGCGGCATTGGTTATGGGTGCAGCCTGGTCGTTTACCCGGGAGACTAATATTTGAGTGGATAGTTTTAATTTTTCATTAAGGAACGACTGATTAAGATTTAATCGGCCTGTAACGCGTTTCATACCGGATTTCTTTATTACACCCTCCTGATCATCTAAACTTACTGAAACGCGGTAATCTCCGGTCTTGTAACTATCAGCAAATGCTAAGTTGTGACTGTGGCTGAAGGCAGTGCGATTAATTTCGTCTTGCCAATCCGTGTTTCCTCCTTTTTCAAAAACAGAAACATCGCCGCCTGTAGTCCCATACGCTTCCAGGAACTCTTGTGCGCTCAATAAATCAAATTTCTTTGCTTGCTTTGAAATACTAAATGTTGCTGCATACTCTAATTCCGTGTCTTTACCCTTTCCATTTTTCGTGGTCACAAGCACAACACCGTTTGCCCCTCTTGAACCATAAATCGCTGTGGCGGAAGCATCTTTTAGAATGTCGATACTTTCAATATCATTGGGATTGATAAAATTGAGTGGATTCTTTGCGGATGAAGTACCCCGTCCAATATCTGCACCACCGGCTGAAATGTCACCGCCACTTAGTGGAATTCCGTCTACCACAAATAAAGGATTATTACTAGCGCGAACAGACGATGTACCACGTATCCTTAGATTAACCCCAGCACCCGGCTCACCACTTGATTGAGTGATTTGAACGCCGGCGGTTTTGCCCTGGATCAATTGTTCCGGAGACGAAATAATACCCATGTTAAAGTCTTCGGCTTTCACGGATGCAACGGCCCCTGTCGCATCTCTTCGGTTTACTTCACCGTAACCAATCACAACAACCTCTGATAAGGCTGTCACATCGGCTTGCAGACTCGCATTCACCGTGGTTTGTTCACCAACGGAAACTTCCGTGGCACTATATCCAACAAAAGAAAACACCAATACGGCGCCGGGTGAAACGCTGATGGTGTACGATCCATCTACAGAACTAATGGTACCATTGCTGGTGCCTTTCTCGACAATGTTAACTCCGGGGATAGCGCTGCCATCGTCGGCGGAGGTTACTTTTCCTGTTACAGTTCTGCCCTGCGACCACGCGGTGGTGGTGATAAAGATGAGTAGAACCGTAAGATACCTGCTGAACAGATAAAATTTTGTCATACGGATTTTTGGTTTGGGTTAATAATTGGAAACTAAATTGAACTGATACGGGCGGCTTATAGTCACCTTTACACAATTCAATTATAAGGTAGGAGAAAAGCGACTAATAAGGTAAATAAAATGTAATATTTTTTGCCAGGAATCGAACCCGCAAACGTTCCCAAAAATAAAAGTTGCAAAAAAATGGGTAATACCTGCTTGGTTTTTTAATTTTTCATAATAATTGACCATCGCATAAAGGACCAGAAAAACCATGAAATTCACCTTTGCCGGACTATCCCTACTCCTGGTTGTATCATTCCAAGCTGTTGCACAAAATATTGCTGTCTACCCGCCCAATTGGTGGACAGATATGAAACACAATACAATTCAACTTTTGATAAAAGGTGAAGATCCATCGTTCAATCAATCGTCTCTCTCCTTTGACTATGCCGGTGTGAAAGTCATCAAACAAACTCCCCTTGAACATGGTAAATACTTGGCGGTGGATATTTCCATAGATGCCACTGCATCAGCCGGTGATATTATTCTTCAATTTAAAAAGGGTAAAAAGACACAGCGTGTACCCTGGCCGTTGAAACAACGGGATACAAACCGCAAATATGCGCAGGGCGTTACTTCTTCTGATTTTATTTATTTTCTGATGCCGGATCGCTTCAGTAATGGCGATCCTTCTACCGATCGCATCAGGGGAATGCGAGATCAATCGCTGAACCGTGACTCCATCTTTCATCGTCATGGCGGCGATTTGCAAGGCGTTATCAATCACCTTGATTACCTGCAGGAACTTGGTGTCACAACTCTTTGGATGACACCTGTCCTTCAAAACGATATGCCTGACCGTACCGAACATGGTTATGCCATCACAAATCATTATAAAGTAGAACCACGCTTCGGTGGCGATGCTGCCTATAAAAAATTAAGTGATGAACTTCACAAACGCGGCATGAAACTGATCCAGGATGCGGTGTATAACCACGTGGGATTATACCACTTCTTCGTACAGGAAAAACCAACCAAAGACTGGCTGCACGAATGGCCAACCTACACCAATACAAACTATAAAGATCAACCCCTGCTCGATCCGTATAGCGCTGCCGTTGACCGCGAAAAAATGTCAAACGGATGGTTTACACCGATGATGCCTGACCTGAATCACAATAACCCCTACGTTGCTAATTATTTAATTCAGCATGCGATCTGGTCAGTAGAAGAATTTGGTGTTGACGGATGGAGAATAGATACTTACATATATAACGACATGGAATTTATGAACCGCTGTAACCAGGCATTGCTGGATGAATACCCGAACATGACGATGTTTGGCGAAGCATGGGTTCACGGCGTTGTCAACCAGGCTTACTTCGGCCGTAATAAACTTGATATCCCCTTCAAGAGTAACCTTCCCGGACTGGCGGATTTCCAAACCAACTTGTATGGTATCGAACAAGCCGTGAACGAACCTTTCGGATGGACTACCGGTGTAAATCGATTATACTATACGCTGGCGAGTGATGTCGTTTACGAAGATCCGATGCAAAACGTGATCTTCCTGGACAACCACGATAAAAGCAGATTTTTTTCTGTGGTAGGTGAAGATGTCGCTAAACAAAAAATTGGATTAGCCTGGTTATTCACGTGCCGTGGCATTCCGCAGCTTTACTATGGTACTGAAATCCTCATGAAAGGTTTTTCAAATCCCGATGGCTGGGTACGACTTGATTTTCCCGGTGGCTGGCCTGGCGATAAAGTAAACAAGTTCACCAAAGAAGGACGCACCTCCGAAGAACAGCAAGTTTTCGAGTGGACAAAAAAACTCGCCAACTTCAGGTTAAAATCTTCTGCGATAAAGACCGGAAAATTTATGCAATACGTTCCTGAAGATGGTGTCTACGTGTATTTCCGGTATGATGACAATCAAACCGTAATGTGTGTAATGAACCCAACGGAAAAAGAAATTACGCTCAACCTCCCGCGTTTTAACGAACGCTTACAAGGTTTTACCTCCGGACGGGAAGTGACAACCGATACAACCTATCCCCTACACGACAAACTTACCGTAAGACCAAAATACATGATGGTGTTGGAACTGGATTAGTTCATGGTTTACGATTTTCGTTAATCGATGGAATTGTGCCAGTTGTTTGAGGTTTGATGTTTGATGTTTGAAATTTGATGTTTGAAATTTGAGGTTGGTGCCCTGCTCCACTCGTTGCGGCTCAAAAAGTTGAAATGACAATTCATGCTAAAGAATTTTCGAACTGTTTGAAGAACCGCTTTGCTAACAAAATCAAAGCTCCGGACGAGCTAAAGTTTAAAGTTGCGTCACTTTTTTTTATGGCCTCACTCCTTCCTCTCTCCGGAAGAGAGAGACTTAGGAATCAAGAAACGCAATGGATTCACGAGATTTTTCAATCGTCCTTTTATTCGTTTTTCCTGAAGTTTACATAAGCTATGAATTATCGTAAAACCAACCTCAAACCTCAAACGTCAAACCTGAAACAAATGGCAGTTACTTTTTAAACCATGAACTTTGAACCATGAACCGTGAACCATGAACCATGAACTTTGAACTTTGACCTTTTACCCCGGCAACTGAACAAAAAAACTGGCCCCTTTTTTCTCTTCGCTTTCGCACCAGATTTTGCCTTGCATCGCTTCGACGAATTTTTTTACGATCGATAAACCCAGGCCAGTAGAAGTTTCGTCGGCGGTGGGGCGCGCGCTTAGCTTTTGATATTTGCCAAATAATTTTTGCTTGTCACTCTCGGTAAGTCCGGGACCTTCATCTTTGATTTCGCATACAACTGTGCCACTGGATTTATGAAGTTTAATGAATACGTTTTTATTGGGCTGAGAAAATTTAATTGCATTCGAAAGCAAATTTTCCAGCACTTGGTCGGTGTATCCTTTGTCTACCTGCGCGGTAATTTTATCTGGCAAGGATGATTGAATCGATATGTTCTTTTTTTCCGCTGTCAACGAATACCTTTTCACCAGGTTTTCCACTAACGCCGAAAGGTCTACTTCTTCAATGGTCAGGTTTAATTTTTTCGATTCGATTGCTTCCACATCAAGGATCTTGGCAATCATATCAGAGAGGCGACCAGAACTGGCTTCCATCATCTCAATATAGTTCAGTGTTTCTTCGGTCAAATTCGATGTGGTGAGCTTCATGATGCTTAATAATCCCTTGATCTGATTCAACGGACTTTTCAGATCATGCGCGACAATACCAATCAAGTTGTTTTTTTCATTGTTCAGGTTAAGCAGCTCCTTGTTTTTTTGTAGAATTTCATCCTTTTGCTTTTCCATGTCGCGGTGCATCTGACTAATCGTTTCGTTAGCCTCATGCAGGTAATCCGACTGATCCAGAAGTGATTCTTTCTGTAATTCCAGGGCTTCATTTTTTTCAACGAGCTCCTGGTGAATGGCTTGTAATTTCTGCGCCTGCTCCTGAATCTTAGCCTGCTGCACCATCAACTCAGCATTCTTCATCGAGATCTCTTCATTCGCCTCCTCCAACTTATCGGAGACTACGAGCAGATCCTTTTTTTTGTACTCCAGTAAATAGTTATCGCTGGTAAGGTTGTCTTGTGCTTTATTGAGGTTTTCAATCTTGATTTCCAACCGACGTGTTCGCTTCTTCAACTCCTGTTGAAAAAATGGATACAGGCCTTCTGATTTACCTGAAAGCGTATCAAGCGTTTTGGCAACCTTAAGTTTTTCCTTCCGAATGAACTGAACAAGCTTTTGATCGGCTGTTTTCAATGCCAACGATTCAGCCTTTTCAAGCAACTTATTGACGATCTCCTGATGTTTCTTTATACTTTTTTTAAAGTCTTGAAATTTGTTCATTTCCAGCCATGGATGCGAGGGGTTAGCGAAAATACAGAATGCAACAACAGAATCACAATTCCAAGGATAAACTTATTCACAAAAACATGCACATCATAGATTGGTTGTTAAACAAAATAAAAAGGTCTCCGTCTTTTCAGACATGAGACCTTGTTTAGGTTAATGAAAAAGGAATCAATTTGATTTAAGAAACATATCCATCCTTAAGTTTTGATCGTTTACGAAGTTTAAAGATTATTTCGATTGTAAACAATATGTAAATAATTTTAGGTTGTTCTTTTAAAGCTTAACCCCGAGCAAATAATTCGGTAATTAATACTTAACAATTCTCTTGGTGCTCATCACACCTTCGCTACTCCGAAACATGATCAAATATAAGCCTGAAGGTAGATGTGATATGTCAAAGACATTACCTTCGTATTTCACCGATAGCATATTGCCCTTGCTATCAAGCAAACTTATACTTAACGGACCAGTCATTTCAATGGTAAACTTTCCATTGGTTGGATTGGGAAAGACTTGGTTTCTAATTTTCCATGACTCCTCTGTTGAAGTTACAGGCGGCACCTCATGTAATGGCACATCCGTATAAAGCTTATATGCGCCGGGTGTTAGTGTCACCGTTGTGCTGGAGGACGTTACATTTATCGGTTGACTTTCGTTGTAATAATCATACCACGTTCCTGTATGCGGAAAACTAACCGCCATGGATTTTGATGTAACATCAAAATTAACCGCAATCTGAACATTCATTTCATCCGTTGTGGTGGGGTTACTATTGTATGGCGTGTTCTTTATGGTAAGTTGCTTCAGCAATGTAGTATTACCGGTGAATGTCACATCGCCATCGGTAAAAACGTCGTACGCGTTTCTTAACCGAATCAAATCAGCTGTATGATTAAATAATGCAAGCCGGTGAGGTTCATCGTAATATTCCCACTTCACGGGTTTTGTACCTACGCGCCCATTAAAATCAATGGACACATCATAACCGAGTTCGCCAAACTGCCATAGCATTTTCGGTCCGGGGATGGTGTAGAACACCACGGAAGCGGCTTCGACACGATCGAGTGCGGTAGCGAGATTTTTTACAGTATAAGAACCCGAAGTATTTCCCTCCTGAAGGTTTCGGTACATCATGCGTTCTTCATCATGACTTTCCATATACCCCACCACACCGGGTGTAGTCAAGCCACGGGTTTTATGATAAATACCAGCGATGTCTGAGCTGCCGGAAAACCCTTTC
This sequence comes from Ohtaekwangia sp., assembly GCA_035628875.1. Taxonomy (GTDB): domain Bacteria; phylum Bacteroidota; class Bacteroidia; order Cytophagales; family Cyclobacteriaceae; genus Ohtaekwangia. Next base: position 55,430 of record DASPIZ010000130.1, read on the forward strand.
GAATTTTGGCTATACGCATGGTTGAGATTCCCCCATACCATAAAGCCGTGATCAATTAACTCGGTTTCTTCTTCATCACTCCCAAAGTGTTCGAGAATGAGATAGGCATCCGGTGTATGTGAAAATATAGCTGAACCCATGCGTTTTAAAATAGCAATGCGGGAAGCATCATATTGTGCGATGCAATGTTCATCTGTTGTACTTGCACTGCACCGGTTATTCTGGGTGAATCCTTTGGTAAGATCAAACCGGAATCCATCGATTTTATATTCATTCAACCAATAGTGGTTTACCGTATCCAGGTATGTTTTGGTATACGCACTCTCATGGTTCATATCAAAAAATACATTATAGGGATGTTTCGCATCAGGATTAAACCATTTATTAGTTGCCTTTGGTTTTCCGTTAAAATTGTTGGCGGCAAAGTCAAAATCCATGAGCACATAAGGATTTGGAGTATCGTGATGATTCATGGCGATGTCCAGAATGACAGCAATCCCCTGCTTATGACATTCATCAATAAACTGTTTAAACGCATTCTTGGTACCGTATGCTTTATCCGGTGCAAACATAAATGTTGGGTTATATCCCCAGCTATCATTGCCATTAAACTCCATGATGGGCATTAACTCAATCGCATTTATACCCAGTCTTTTGAAATAACTCAGTGTATCGATCAGGTTTTGATAGCTTCGGTTCTGCTCATCAAAAAAATCACGAATCAGCAGTTCATAGATTACCAGTTCATCGGCATCTGGTTTTTCGAAATCAGTAACCTGCCATTCATAGGGTGTCTGACCGGTTTGAAATACAGCTACTCTGTTAAAATACCATTGATCAGACCTTGCTGCTTCGGGAAATGCTTTCAGATCAGGATAAATACTCTCAGGGATGTATTGATCATCAGGGTCAAGAATTTTATCCGCATAGGGATCAGCCATCCACACCGATTCATCCACTAAGTATTGAAAACCATACTCTTCGCCGGGTGTTAGCCCGGATATTTCAATCCAGAAATGTTCACCATCTTTTTTTAACTGGTATTCCGGTTTGATTTTCCAGTCACTGAAATCGCCGCGAACATAAACCGAAGTTTTGTCGGGTGCCCATAAGCTGAGTACTACTTTAGAAGGATCGGCGAGGTAATTTATGCCATCGATAATATTATCTGGTCTAGGTTCGTCCTCGATTGAGGCTCTAACAATATAATTTAATGACGCCTCTTCTGTCTGTATACCATTGTTTGCAGTAACTACAATATCAAGCGAAGTACCTGCTACCTCGTTTACGTTATGTAAATGAGAAATCATTGTTGCATTGTCAATTGAGACCTGTTCAACACCGTTTATGAGCAGCCTTAAATCTGAAACTTCGGAAGCATACGCCGTAATTGTTAAGGCATCATTCTGATTTACGAAAATTGGTTCAAATAATTGCGATGCAAATGAAACAGTAAATTGCTGGTCGAGTTCAATAAATCTGTTGTTGTCGGACTGCTTATTATCATTCCAATCACGGCTTTTCAACTTAATGCCAATTTTTTTTAATTCTGCAGAAGGCCTGTTAAAAAAAACTGTTGGCGTAAATGTGATCTGATACTTATCCGGATTAGTACTCACGCGCGTGGCTTTTGCGAGATTCTGAGCAGATGTTGCAGGATTTACATTCGTGGGTGCATCGCAATTTGAAGTACATCCCTCCTCAATCCATGCCCATATCCAAACGGGATTTGTTTCATTGTTCCAGGCAAAATTATCCAGGGAAGTACCAGTTACGTCAACTGTTATTGTTATCTGTTCATCCGATTTTGGAAAAAACGGATCAGTTGTTACGACTTGAGCAGATGCCACACCGACGATAACAAAAGAAAAGAATATCAGTAATGATTTTTTCATTGTGGCGCGAATTAAAAGAGACTAGGAAATGAAACAGCGTAGAATGTTACGCTGTTTCATTAATATACTTATTGTGTGGTTAACGAGTAGGTATATCCATTAACAGGATCTAATACTAACTCGATCAGATAGGTTCCAGCAGTTACATTCAGATTCGATCCATCGTATTCAAGGGTTTGATCCCCGCCGCTGTCTCCGAAGTTTATACCCCAATCATCGTTCGCCCTAAATTTTAGTTCACCAGCAAACAATGTCTGGGTAATTGTCCATTTATAACTGCCTTTACCACCTTCAAAAGTCATGTTATCCTGCGCATTCCAACCCGTATCATCACCTGTTCGTGAAGATCCAATAATACCCCAGACCATAGGTTCAATTTTGTATTTAAGGTTTGTATAGTCTACCGTAATTCGATAGAATCCATCCTCCTCAACGGCAGCATTGTCTTCACCTTCCTGTACAAGGTCACCGGTAATAGTCCCGTTATTGATTGTTCTTGATCCTCCTTTAGACCCCCAATCTCCAGCCCAGTCTTGTACCTGCAAGAACTTAAAGCCTGAACCAGCAACTTCGAGGTAAGCATATATTTCAAAAACATTATTTCCCTTTTCAATAAATTGGATCGAATTGCCTGGATTCCAATCGGCCGATGTTGATCCACCGACAAGAAATATATCAGCTGGAGGTGTGAATGGATTTATACTGAACTGGCCGGTTGCGAAATCGGCTTTTACGAAATAACTTCCTTCTTCTTCCACTTTAATATTGCCTCCATTGCCAATGAGCCCATAGTCAGTATTTGGTGAAATTAAATCCTCCGTAGGGCTACCCCAATTAACATCCCAACTGCCGCAAGTTAAAATGAATTTGAATTCGGATCCTGCGGGAAGATATACCAATGACTCAAACAGGCCGTTTCCTTTATTGGCAATCGTAATAACATCATCGCAGGTATTACTCCACCCATTGGTTAACGAACCAACGATGTAAAGTGACTGTACATCAAAGATTTCAAACCATACAAAACGTGTCTCCGGTGTGTAAGAAACGTCTTCCACTGAAGCCCGAACTTGCCAATAAAGTCCGTCTGTAAATGAAACCTCCGAAAGAAGATCAACAAACTCGGCCTGCGTTAAGGTCAGGGATGGTTGAGCCCCATCATTATCTGAAAGAATTTCTAAAACAGGATCACTGAAACCATCTTCAGTTGTTGCTGCAACCCAGGTATATATAACATCACCCGAGGTTGATGTTGTTGGTGTCCAGGAGAAAACTACCTCTTCATCCGGCGTCGTTATTTTATCCAAAAACAGTTTTTGATTTCTACCTGGAGAAGTATATTCGAAATCAGCAATACCAACTGTAGATTCGATAATATTCAATGCAAAAGGATCTGTTGCGCTTTTGCTATTTAATCCCTGATTCGTCTCGGTAGTTGAAACCACTGTCCAGATAAACTCGGTAGTTCCGGCTCCAGCAATCGCCTCTTTCAAATTCGCATAGGTGATTGTTTTTGTATTATCAATCCCTTCACCGTCAGCCGGCGTTTGAAACAAAGGTGAAGTAAAATCACCTCCCTTTTTATCAATTAAGACCTGATAGGTTGGCGTGCCACCTAAACCAGTTTTTGCTGGTTCCCATTGTAATACAATTGTTTTATCCGGTGTAGAAGGATTCAGAACAAGACTAGAAAAATTGCCAGGGCTGATTAACTTAAAATCATTAATGGATTCACCCTTTCCTTTGTTTTCATTCTGTTCATCCTCACAGGCGCACATTAGCATAGCAGCCAAAAAGAGAAAGGAATATTGTAAAATTTTCATAATTTCTAATTTAGGTCTAGTAGTAAAACATCAAACCATTCAGATTCCACTTCAGCATTATTTTTACTGATAAAGCGATACCGTAAATGATCCAGGCCTGGTGCATCAAAATCATATGTAGGTATAACGCGAATATAATGTTCACCATTTCCTTGATTTACTGCATCTTTTGTAACGACTGAGCCAACCATTTCACCATTGGCATTATAGGCTTCTACGGCTACCGTGAAATCGCTCAATTCATATTTTAGAGCGGGAGCTACAGCGAGTTTTTGGTCAAGGTAAAGTGTTATTACATCGTGCTGTGTTACTTTGGTCGGAAAAGTCCTGGAGACCTTTGGCGTGAATACAAGCGGTTCTACGTTTAATATAATATCAACATCGCTCTGTTTATTATCCGCCCAATCCTGGCTTTTTAGTTTTAGGCCGATTTTTTGGATTTCAGCCGGAGCCCTTGCAAAAAAGTCTGTTGGTACAAATGAAATTGTATACAGATTCGGATTAGTTTCATCTCTTTGCATCAAGGCATCAGAAATCGTTTCATTAGCAGGATTCACATTAGTGGGTGCATCGCAGTTAGAAGAACACCCTTGAAAAATCCACGCCCATATCCATACGTCACCTGTGTAATTGGCTAATGATGTTCCTGTAACGTCTACCGATATGGTAATCTCATCCTCCGCAGTAAAAACCTGAGGGTCCACGGTGCTTGTAGGCTGTGCCCAAGCTAATGGTGCGAAGCCCATGCATACAAAAAATAGTAGTTTATTTATTTTCATAAGAGATGATTCAATTTGTTTTACTTAACAGGTAATCATACGTAATAACAGGTTGAGGTCCCTTTGACGTATCCTGATAACGAATCACTTTCAATTCGAGTTTACCAGCACCGATTTCCGCAAGAGAACCAATTTCCACAGTAGATTGAAGGTCATTTTCTGAGAAGGTCAATGCACTTGGAAAATTTTCATTGTCTACGTTCCAAAGCCCTGACGTTATACCACCAAGAATATTTGGTGAGTTTCCAAGTGTTACACTAAATGTCCCTGGACTACCAGATTCATTTGTATTGAGTGTAATATTAAAATCCTGGTAGGGAAAATATTGCGTCAAATCCTGTGTTTGTGCAAACAATGGGAACCCTTTTCTTTGTGCATCATTGTCTGTTTGTTTAACCGATACAATCGACCATGTTCCAATTAATTGTGGAATAACAGGATTTTTTTTTCCTATTGCAGGAAATTCATCCGGCTGGCATGCTGCCGCTACCATCAATAATAAAATCAAATTATATATCTTTTTCATATTGCTTGAGTTGATTAGTTACAGCCACCTTGTGGATTTAATTCAAAACCTTCTATTGATAGTTCCGACGCCGGGAATTGAAGAACCATGCCATTGCAATCCCAGGGAGCGCCGCGTACTATAACATCTTCTCCCTTAACCGCTCTTCTTTTTAAATCATGAATTCTTAATCCTTCACCACCAAATTCTTTTCTTTTCTCCACCCGCGTTTCCTGAATAACTATACCGGCCGAAGGATCTTCTGAAATCAAAGGAACATTGGCTCTCGCTTTTATTTGATTTATATAATCTGCAGCAACAGGCAGATTGGTATTTAGTTCTCCATAAGATTCTGCTGCGATCAACATCATTTCTGTTAAGCTTGTTAAGGAAACACTCATAAACGATGGATTAAATTTTGTAAAAACCTGTATGGAAGCAGTTCCAGAGGGCTTAACATCTACCCATGTGCTACGTAAATCGTTTCCGTCACTTTTTAATAAGGCAAAATATTCTTGTGAAACACGCAACGTAGGTATGTTGACACCATCTGAATTGTACATATCATAGAACAGTTTACCCCTGTTGTTTGTTGTGCTTACACTTATAAGACTGAATACTGATTCCGGCGAAATTTCTGCTGTATATCTGCTGTTAATATCCGATGGGAAACTAAAATTTTGACTCGCAATAACTTCTTCTGCTTTAGCAGCAGCATTCACAAAATCGTTCATTTGAAAATAAACTTTGGCGAGATAGGCTTTTGCAGAATAAGCGGTTGCATAAACTCCATTGGTCTCAGGTAATAATGTTTCAGACTCAGTCAGATCCTGAAGTACCTGGTCATATGCTTCCTTCACGGTGCCGCGTTGCAAGGCGTTAATTTCAGTCGACGTTTTAATTACAATTCCCAAATGTGAATTGTCGGGCGTGTAGCCAAAAGGTTGACCAAATAATCTTACCAGTTCGAAATGACAAATAGCCCTAATAAATTTTGCTTCACCTTCAAATCGATTTTGTTCTGCTTCGGAAAGTTCCACATCAACCATGCGTTCAAGTACTTCATTGGCTCGTAGTATGGCTGTATAGGGTTCTTTAAAATATCCGCCGACATCTGAATTAAAAAAATCAGAACTCCGATTATAAACCTGAACGAGAAAGCCAGTATTGCCCTCTACATGTACATTATCACTTAATAATTCGGCAAATCGTTGATGATTGCCATTGAAACCATTTGCCATTACATCATAAGCAGCATTTAGTAGTTGCTGGAGGTCTTCAGGCGTTTTTATGGCTTCATCCTGTCCTACCTGATTACTTGGCAGATCACTCTCCAGTAAATCTTCGCATGCTACAATAACCAGTGAAAAAGAAATCAGAATAAATATTTTTTTAAAAATTTTCATAATGGGATCGGTTAGAATGTAACAGAAAGAGACACATTGTACGACTTTTCCTGAGGAGGTGTTAGATACGTAATGTTAGGACTGAGGTTCCTATCCGTTTGGTTATCAAAATCGCGTACAACTTCCGGATCCAATCCTGGAAACTTTGTAAACGTGAGCAAATTCATTCCTGAAAACACAATGCGAGCATTGGTAAGCTTAATTTTGGCAATGGTCTCCTTTGGCAAACTGTATCCGATTGAAATATTTCTCAATCTCATATAAGAACCATCATGCAACACCATATCTGTATTAAACCACTCTTTGGAATTACCGTGTTGGGCCGGATCTAAAGTAACCCTTGGATACTTCGCAACATCGCCGGGTTGTCTCCAGCGATTTCCAATATCTTCAACCGTATTCCAATCAGTAAGGAAACCAAGTTGACGTTTAGATGAAGAGTCATAGATGTCTGCGCCGATAACAAATACAAACATAAAACTTAAATCAAAATTTTTGTAAGCGAACATATTTGTGAAACTACCGACAGCATCTGGCACTACATCGCCAACTGGCACACGATCACGTTGTTCGTTGTACTCGAACGTTTCGTATCCGTCCTTATCAAGGTAAATTGGGCGACCCGTTTCCGGATCGACACCTGCATAACGAATAAGAAAATTCGTTCCCACAGGATATCCCTCAACTATTCTTGTATCGTTGGTCCCTCCACTAACAGCATCAGGTGTATACCCGCCAATAGAAAGCACTTTATTAGTATTATAAGCAATGTTAAAATCAGTAGTCCACTTAAACTCTGAGGTTTCAATATTTACAGTGTTCAATGTGAGCTCAACTCCTTCATTTTTGATTTCACCTACGTTCCCATAAAAATTACTAAAGCCATTATATCCTGGCATTGTAAGATTCATGATAACGTCTTTTGTGTTCTTTAAATAATAAGAAAACTCTGCATTGATGCGTTCATTGAGTATTCCCATTTCAAAGCCTGCATCAAAATTTCGGGTGGTCTCCCATTTAAGATCCGGATTGTATACTTTATTGGGAAAGCGAATGGCTTGGTTGTTATAGGTTGGGTTTGGATTAACCTCATAAGTTCCGCGCCATTGGTTGTTTTCGAAATTCGCATTACCCGTTATTCCGTAAGCGACTTTCAACTTTAAAATATCCAGAAAATTTGCACCCGCTAAAAAGTCCTCATCCGAAATTAGCCACGCACCCGATATAACCGGAAAAAATCCAAACCGCTTATTCGGTCCAAATCGAGAAGATCCATCCACTCGAGCTGTTCCCTGTAAAAAATACCTGTTATTCAAAGCATAATTAGCACGAAGGAAATAACTCAGGAAGGACCACTTTATATCATTTATATATTGTTGTTGACTTTCATCCTTCGTTTCGTCATTGAATGAGCCTTCATCTTTATAGACTGTGCTTTCAACATTAGGGCCAAGATAGACCATATTGTTTTTTCCAGAAGTAACAGATTGCTGGTATTCCGCACCAAGCAAAACCTTAATTTTACTTGAGGCATTTAATTTATAATCATACTCAGCCAGCGCATTAATGTTCAAGTTATCAACAAACCGAATGTCTCGCTCTGCACGGTTTTCAGGTGTTTCATTCACCCCATCACCATCCAGATCAAGATAAATACCTCGGAGTATTCCAGACTCCCATTGATCGTTCTTTTGATCAAGATAATCATATCCACCGGATATGGTTAATTGCAAATCTTGTATAGGCCGATATCGCAAAGAAAGGGTGTTGATCGTACGATCATCAATCGTGTAACCCTGAAAATTTCCTGCTTGCCAAATTGGATTTGCTACTGTAGCTGTATTCCCTCTCCAGAATTTACCATTATCATCATACACAGGATAAATTGGTAATGCTGTTGACATTGCGTCGCCGATCCCACCTGTATACGCAACGCGCACTCTGCTGTTAATTCCTTTAGAATACGATGTTGAGAGACTCAAATCGAAGTTCTTACTAATGGCATAATCAATATTTGCGCGTACACTATATCGCTTTAAGTTATTTCCTTTAATATACGATTCGCTATCGCTGTAGGACGCACCGATGTAGGTACGAATTTTCTTCTTTGAAAAATTGGTTGAAAAATCATACTGCTGTTTAATGCCGGTTTGGGTAAGCAAGTCCCACCAATCTGTATTCACCATAGAAGCAGCTTCGTAAGCGGCAAGTCTTTCAGCGGGTGAGTCGGATACTACCGAATATCCTGGAATCCACACAGCCCCTGTATTTCCATCCAGTTCCCATGCCTCCTGACGAAGTTGTAACCATTCCTGACTATTATAGAGTTTGGGTTTAGCTATGGGATCGGAAGTACCGAATTTCATGGAAAAGTTAAAAACAGGTTTAACCTGGCCTACCTTTCCTCTCTTCGTAGTAATTAATATAACACCATTTGAACCCCTTGAACCGTAGATACCTGCTGCTGCTGCATCTTTTAAAATTTCAACCGATTCAATATCTGCTGGATTTATAGCAGCAAGCGGATTATTATTCATAGCGCCGTTTTGCCAATTTGCTTCTTGTAAAAAATTATCAGATGTAATTGGAATACCATCAACCACATAGAGCGGATCTCCATTTGCAGATACAGAAGCAATTCCACGAATACGTATTACAGAACCAGAACCGGCTAAGCCGCTTCCTTGCGTTACCTGAACTCCTGCAGCTTTTCCCTGTAAAGCTGCTTCAAAACTTGTTGTCTGCATGTTGGATATCTCCTGACCATCAATTTTAGCAATTGAACCAGTTATCTCTCGCTTTAATTGTGTGCCATAGCCAACAACAACAACTTCTCCCAAGGCAGTAACATCCGGTTGAAGCACAATGGAAATATTATTTCTTCCATTGACTGCTACTTCTTGAGAAGCGAAGCCGACAAATGAAAAAACAACAACAGCGTTTTCTGCTACCGTTATCGAATAATTCCCCTCAGCATCGCTAACAGTTCCGTTCGTTGTTCCTTTTTCGACAATGCTAACACCGGGCAAACCGGTACCATCTTCTCCCGAAGTCACCCGACCGGTGACACTCGTTTGGGCATACATCCAGGTACTGCAGAACAGTAATACCAGCGTACCTCCCAGCCTGGTTAATGAATAAAAATTCCTCATGCTTAAGTTTTGTTTAGGTTGATTGCGTTTCAGTAGCTTTTAACTACCGATTGGTGAAAATATTCGCCACCGCAATGCAAATGACAAAAAATGCAAGAAAAATTAACGAAATCGCACCCGTAATCGGAATCGCACACGATTGCGAAGTTTGCGAAAAATTTGCGGTGGCATTGCGGTGATTTCCGCAATTAGTTTTAAACTTGTATCATGAAGTACAATCAAGTAACAATTAAAGACATTGCCAGAGAACTTGGCATATCCCCCTCCACTGTTTCACGGGCGCTTAAAGATCATCCAGACATCAGTCCGGAAACGAAAAAAGCAGTTAATGAACTCGCTGAAAAATTAAACTATCAACCCAATATCGTTGCGCTAAGCCTCCGCCAGAGCAAAACCAATACACTGGGCGTGATTATTCCGGAAATTGTTCACTTCTTTTTCTCCACCGTGATCAGTGGAATTGAAGATGTGGCGTACAGCGCCGGATACAATGTTATTATCACCCAAAGCAACGAATCTTTACAAAGAGAAAAAACCGATATTAAGGCCCTGTTCAACAGCCGCGTAGATGGTATGCTGATTTCACTTTCGCGTGAAACCAGCACCTTCGATCACATCGATGGCATTATGGCCAAAGGCGTTCCAATGGTTTTCTTTGACCGTGTTTACGACAGCGTTAATTCCAGTAAAGTAATCGTCGATGACCTGAGCGGTGCAAAAGACGCCACGCAGCATCTCATCGACCAGGGTTGTACGCGTATTGCTCACCTTGAAGGACCGCCAAACCTCGATATCACCAAACAACGACTGGAAGGGTTTCTTGAAGCATTGAATGAAAATAATGTTCCCGTTCATAAAGATCTCATCATGTCGTGTCCACTGGGCACCATAGAAGAAGGAAAGATGGCAACAGAGAAACTTCTTCAAATGCCGAATAGACCGGACGCTATTTTCTCCACAAACGACCCGGCTGCGATGGGTGCCATGCAGGCGATTAAGGAAGCTGGATTAAATATTCCAAAGGACATCGCCGTGGTAGGCTTCAGCAACTGGTTCTTCAGTGCCCTGATGGATCCGCCGCTGACTTCCGTTGATCAGCCTGGCTTTGAAATGGGGCAGGAAGCTGCGAAACTTCTTATCCGTCAGATTGAATTTAAATCTAAAGACAATGCTGATCCAACCCCGGAAACAAAAATTCTTAAAACCCGATTGATTGTTCGCGACTCTTCTTTGAAGAAAGGAAAGATTATTAAAAAGTAAGTAAAGGTACGAAATACAAGGTAGCGGAAGGACACACTTACACCTCGTACCTCGTACCTGGAAATGCTGATCGGTAAATCGATCAGCATTTTTTTTGGATGTTGGTTCGAAAGCCTGACATTTAGTTAACTTTTATGATTGGATTTCCGACTGGAAAAACGAAACAATCACTCCTCTCCGCCTCAATTTTTATACAGGGCTTTCAGGTTACCGCAATCGATTTCTGATTTTTTGTATGAGCAGTGGCTAGGTTAGATAACAAGAATTGCGTTTACTTTAAGCTTATAACGATTTTTTAAATGTCATCTAAACTGAACAATACACTAAGCCAAAGCCTTGGTGACCTTGAAGTCTGGAAAAATGAAAACAACAGGCTTGTTGGTGAAACAACCAACGGTAAATTCAGAATTCAGGTTTATCAAAACGCTATCATCAGAATAACTGTAACGAAGAATCCAACCTTCGAAAATTTTTCATATGCTGTTGTGGCCGGTGCCGACGAATCTATACCTGATGTAAATGATCTGGCTGATGCCATCGAGATCAAGACGAAATTCGGTGTATTGAGAATCACGAAAACACCGGTACGTTTTATATTTCTCGATCATAACGGAAACGTTATCAACGAAGATGATCCGGCTTTCGGTACAAGCTGGAATGGCGAACAGGTGACTACTTACAAAAAGTTGCAGGATGGGGAACGGTTTATCGGGCTTGGTGAAAAGACGGGTCCACTCGATCGTCGGGGCAATGGATATCAAAACTGGAACACCGACAACTTCGGTTACTCAACAAGCGCAGATCCGCTTTATTGCACCACCCCTTTTTACATCGGGGTTCATCATGGTGTTTCATACGGTGTGTTCTTCGATAACTCATATAAATCATTTTTTAATTTTGGTGCTTCGAATAATCGCTTTGCAAGTTTTTCTGCTGACGCTGGTGAAATGGATTATTACTTTATGCATGCGCCTACCGTGCGTGAAATCCTGCAGCAGTACACACACCTCACCGGCAGAATGGAGATGCCTCCGTTGTGGAGTATCGGTTATCAGCAATGCCGTTACAGTTATTATCCCGATAAGGAAGTATTGAACCTGGCGCGCACTTTTCGTGATAAAGATATTCCTGCCGATACCATTGTATTTGATATTCATTACATGGATGAATACAAAATATTTACGTGGAGCAGGCGCGACTTCACAGATCCTAAAGCACTATTGGAAGAGCTTCGTGGGATGGGATTTCATGTTGTTGTGATGTGCGATCCCGGCATCAAAGTAGAGCCCGGATACAAAACGTATGAGGAAGGTATTAAGCACAACGTGTTTATTACTTATCCTGACAACACTTACTACACAGGTCAGGTATGGCCAGGATGGTGCCATTTCCCTGACTTCACCAACCCACTGACCCGTACGTGGTGGAAAAACCAATTCACAGATTATGTTGACCTGGGCATTGAAGGTTTCTGGAACGACATGAATGAAATTGCGACCTGGGGGCAAATGATTCCGGAGAACCTGGAGATGAATTTTGATGGCAACGTAGCCTCTATGCGCAAAGGAAGAAACCTGTACGGATTCCAGATGGCACGCAGCACGTATGAAGGAACGAAGGCGCTGTTGAAAGGAAAACGTCCCTTCAACCTGACGCGATCTGCTTACAGCGGCATTCAACGCTACGCTGCTGTGTGGACTGGTGATAATGTGGCTTACGACGAACATATGATACTGGGTGTACGCCTTGTGAACAGCATGGGTCTTGCCGGAATTGCTTTTGCAGGATACGATGTCGGTGGATTTGTAGGAGATGCCAATACCCGGTTATTTGCACGATGGATTTCTATCGGTACCTTCTCCCCTTTCTTTCGTGGTCACTCCATGATCAACAGCCGCGATTCTGAACCCTGGGCTTACGGGGAAGAAGTTGAACAGATATCCAGGAACTATATTAAGTTCCGTTACCTCATGTTACCGTATATCTATGCGTTGTTTCATGAGGCCAGTGAAACCGGAATGCCTGTACAACGTTCACTCGCGATCGATTATACACATGACCCAAAGATCTATGATACACAATTCCAAAATCAATATTTATTCGGACCTAATATCCTGGTTATCCCCGTTGAAAGCACAAAAGATTTTGTAAAAATTTATTTCCCGGAGGGTGAATGGTACTCATTGTATGATGGTAAAAAGTTTCCCGGTAACAATGAAGTGATTATGGAATGTCCGATTCACCGCCTGCCAGTCTTTATAAGGGGAAGCGCTATACTTCCCATGAAACCAGTGAAAGCAAGTACAAAAGATGTTTCAGATGTTCTTTTACTTCATGTTTATCTGGGCAGTCAGAATTCATCCTTTACTTACTATGAAGACGATGGATCTTCTTTTCAATACCAGGAAGGAGAATTTTCGAAACGTCAGTTGGAACTTCATGTAAACGAGCGCAAGATCGTACTTACAAAAAGTGAGGGCCAGTATAGCTCTCCAGTTAAAACGATTAAAGTAGTTATTCATGGGTTATATAGTGAAATTGATCAGGTCAAGATCAACGGCACTAGTGCAGGATTGTCACGTGAGATCAATCAATTTTTCGGACCCCTTGAAAAATTTGATCCGATATACGATCCGGAACCGGCTCCTTCAGAAGTTGTTTATGCAGTAGAGTTCGTTTACTCGGAAGAACAGATTGAAATTGAATGGTAATTAAATCTATATCAACTAAAGTATAATTAGTGAACATCCTGTTAAGTTATAATGCTCCCAGAATACATAGCGTTTTGGCGCAATGACACATGGATATCAAACCGTAACAAAATAGGAATAATGCTAAGTGTTGAAAACATTCAGTTCAATAACTTAAATTGACATCCGTGTAACGCATTAATAGCATGACAACAATCTCTAAGCCGCAACTCTCCTTCTGGCAAATCTGGAATATGAGTTTTGGATTTTTAGGCATCCAGTTCGGGTTTGCTTTACAAAACAGTAATGCCAGTGGTATACTCCGGATTTATGGTGCCGAAGTTGAACACTTGTCATGGTTTTGGATCGCAGCACCATTAATCGGTATGATCGTTCAACCGATCGTTGGCCACTATAGTGACCGCACCTGGAATTCGCTCGGAAGAAGAAGACCCTATTTTTTAACCGGCGCCATACTTTCTTCCGGCGCGCTGTTGCTTATCCCCAACGCCGGTATCCTGGGAGAGTTTGCTCCCTTGATGATCATTGGTGCAGGATTTCTGATGATCATGGATGCGTGTTTTAATTTGTCTATGGAACCGTTCCGTGCACTGGTTGCAGATAACCTGGATGATTCACAACGCACACAAGGTTTTGCCATTCAAACGTGTCTCATCGGTATTGGAGCGGTAATCGGCTCGTGGTTACCCTATATCCTCAATCGCTGGTTTAGTATTCCACTTGGCGAGGAAGAAGGTGTGGTGGGCTTAAATGTAAAATACTCATTCTATATCGGTGCGTTGGTTTTTATTCTTACCATTTTATGGACTGTGGTAAAAACAAAAGAATATCCGCCTGAAGAGTACGAAAAATATCACGGCAAGAACGAGGATGAGCACGCGGGCCTGGGATCTATTTTCAAAGACTTTGCCAACATGCCAAAAACCATGAAGCAACTTGGTCTTGTCCAGTTCTTCTCATGGTTTGCGTTGTTTGGTATGTGGGTGTTTACGACCGATTCTATTGCGACTCATATACTGGGATTACCCGTCACAGATAAAAGTTCATTGCAATACCGCGAAGCACAAACATGGACAGGTGTTATCTTCGGTATTTACAATCTGGTTTCTGCGGGGTATGCCCTGCTCATTCCCGCCATCGCTAAAAAATTTGGAAGGAAGAACACCCATGCCCTGTCGTTATTCATTGGCGCCATTGGATTGCTGTCGTTCTATTTTGCGCCAAACAAAGAATTTCTGGTGATCTCCATGATTTGTGTAGGTATAGCATGGGCCAGTATTCTGGCCATGCCTTATGTTATCCTCTCCAGTTCAATCCCCGCAGGGAAGATGGGCATCTACATGGGTATCTTTAATTTTTTTATCACCATTCCGCAAATCATCAACGGCATTGTAGGGGGACCCATCGTAAAGAATTTCTATAACAATCAACCGGTCTACGCGTTAGTGATTTCAGGGATTTTTATGTTATGTGCTGCCATCAGTGTAATCTATGTTTATGATCCCGGAGCGATCGCACTCCAAAAAACGCGTCAGAAATAAAACGGAGCTGTTCGAAACGGCAATGAACTTGCAAACAACAGGTCCTGGAAAACTGAAAACATTTTCCGGTTAAAACACATGTACCTTTAGTGGTCAGGAATACATGCTATAAAGGCCTCGAAAGGCACGGTCTAGTATCAGCATCTTTTACTTTGTCTTTTATCTCGCTAACTTTAAGGCGTATATTTTGCAACGTACCTAGCCTAAAATTCAAATATGAAAACCGGAAGTCTCCTACTTGCTGTAAGTGTTGCCCTCGTGTTTGCCTGTAGCTCAGGTAAGCAGGCCTTTGAACGTGGTGATTATTATGGGGCGGTAATGAAATCCGTCAGTCGTTTACGGCAGAAGCCAGACCATTCAAAATCACAGGAAGCACTCAAAGGTGCTTATCCCCTTGCTGTGGATTTTTACAAAACGCAGGCGCAAAACGAAATCACTTCGAACTCACCTTACAAATGGAAGAACGCCATTCAGTCGTATAACCGCATCAATGAATTATATGAAGCAGTGCGTACCTGTCCCGGTTGTTTGAAAACCGTAAAAAACCCGGTTAATTTTTATGCCGAAATCGCCCCGCTGAAAGAAAAAGCAGCCGAGGAAAGTTATAACGCGGGAATCACCCTTTTGATGAAAGGTACACGTGAGGATGCGAAAAAAGCATACTTCAACTTTGCAGATGTACAACACTTTGTTCCCGGTTATAAAGACGTAATAGAGTATACCGCTAAATCCAAATATGAAGCAACGCTAAAGGTTATTGTAGAACAAATACCTGTTCCGGCGCGATACAATCTGAGCGGTGGATTTTTCCAGGACAAAATAGAAGAGTTCTTACACAAAAATTATCCTGATCAGGGATTTGTTAAATTTTACACACCGCAGGAAGCACAATCCGTAAATCTCCCTGCGGCAGATCAGATCTTAAAGATCCAGTTCGATGATTTCTCTGTTGGTAACTCTGTGTTAAAAGAAAAAGAGGAAACCGTTACCCGCGACAGTGTTAAAGTCGGCGAAGCCAAAGTTGAAGGAAAAACAATTCCTGTTTATAACACCGTTAAGGCAAAGCTTACTACTTATTCGAAAGAGGTTAGTTCAAATGGATTGCTGAGCATGATTGTGGTAGATGCAAAAACCAACGGCGTTCTTACGCACCGTAAGTTTAATGGTGAATATGTGTGGGTAAGCCGCTGGGCAAGATTTAACGGCGACGAACGTGCGCTTACTGAAAAACAACTGACAATGTGCAAATCAAAAGAAACACATCCCCCCGTCGCCCAGGATCTTTTTCTTGAATTCACAAGACCAATCTACGACCAGCTCATACCCGCAGTACGAAGCTTTTATCAAAATTATTAGTTTATAGTTCAAGGTTCGAAAGTTCGGGGTTTAAGGTGGGACGCGAGAACGATTGTTCGAAGTTTGAGGTTTGAGGTTTGACGGTTATTAGTTGACGGTCATAGTTTAGACGTTGGTTGTGGAATTGTTTGATGTTTGAAATGAACAACCTTTTCCCTCCTGGTTTCAGGAGGAAAAGATCCGCCGACAAAGTCGGAAAGGATCAGGGTGGTTAAACACTAAGTTTCACTCAAACACGTTTACATGCTCGAATCTGATCAATTCAAGTGCTCAGGCTATTCAAACTTCTGTGTTTGTATCTTTTTCATAGTCTCCAGTAAAATATAAGTTTGGGCTAACCACCCTGTCCGTCCCGATATCGGGACTGGACTGTGGGGCTGACTAAAAAGACTTTTTGTCGCAACGACTGCCATCAATAATTTTGTTTTCGAATTCAATTGGCAGACTTTTCAGATATTAGTTTTGTTTTGACTGCGAATACAAAACGTTGTATCGCACTCTTGAAAATGCAAAAGACTTCTTAGTCAGCCCCAAAAAGTTTCGCTGAATTATTGCCCAACAACCTCGAAGCTCGAAGCTCGCAACTCGCAGCTTCTGCACCATCACCATTCACGATCGAAAAACAACCTGCGGCTTATACCTTGCAGCCTGACGCTATTCTAAAAACATTAACTACCGTATTTCAAAACCATTTTGCTTTCTTTGGGGTTAAAGAATAGAAATGAAGAAAAAACACCTTTCCTTTTTTGTCTGCCTGATGGTAGTTTTTGCGATCAGTGCCTGTGGGCAAAAAAAATCTACTGTTAAAAAAGCCGCTATGACTGATAATTCAAATGTAAATCTCGCAACCTTTGGTTCCGGCTGCTTCTGGTGTACAGAAGCCATATTCCTGCAAGTTGATGGTGTTGAAAAGGTAGAATCGGGGTATTCAGGAGGACGTGTTAAAAACCCAACGTACAAAGAAGTTACCAGCGGACTTACCGGCCATGCTGAAGTGATTCAGCTCACTTATAATCCGGAAAAAATCAGCTACGATGAGTTGCTGGAAATTTTCTGGAAGACACACGACCCCACAACCCTGAACAAACAAGGGGCTGATGAAGGAACACAATACCGTTCAGTGATTTACTATCACAACGAAGCGCAGGAAAAATCAGCCAGGTTCTATAAAGGCGAACTTGATAAGTCGGGCGCCTTCAATGATCCCATTGTAACCGAAATATCACCGTTTAAAGCATTTTATAAAGCGGAAGACTACCATCAAAATTACTACAATTTAAATGGTAATGCGCCGTACTGCAGCTACGTGATTCAACCTAAGTTGGAAAAATTTAAAAAGGCGTTTGCCGAAAAATTAAAAAAATAAAAATTCTTGAAACCTACGACGCGATACTTCGTTAGTATTCCTTGAGTAGAGTAATTCTTCTCATAGGTTTAGGTTTAGGTAAACAAAAAAGCCCGGAGTCGCCGGGCTTTTTTGCGTTATAGACCTTTCATGTTATATGACGCGTTAATACAACGTAGATAATAAAATAACCAGGCTGTAAAACAATAGCCTGGTTATTTCGTTACGATAACTTTTACTTCTATTTTATTTCGTAAGCGATCTCCATTACTTTCACTACTTCACCCGAACGGTTCTTGATGGGCGAAAATGCCGAGCGTAACGAAATTGATTCGCCTTTGCGATTCATCCTTTTGTAAATACCCTTCTTCGGGTACCCACTCGCGAGATCCTTCCAGAACTGTCTGTACTCTTCACTATTTTTTTCGTCTTTCGAAACAAATATTCTGTGGTGCTCGCCGAGTATTTCATCCTGTGTGTATCCCATCAGCTCAAGGAAGTTGCTGTTTACTTTTACAATGGTTCCATCCATACTATAATCAACAACAGCCAATGAACTATGAATAGCAACAAGCGTGCTTTCGGACTCTGATTGACTGCGTTGCATCTCTTCCTGCGTTGCCTGAAGCTCCTCCATATTCTGGCGCATCTCTTCTTCCTGCGCTCTCATCTGTTCGGTCATTTCCTGAGATTCTTCGAGCAACCTGTGTGTGCGTGCATTGATCTTCACCGTTGAAATAGTCGATGCGATGCTTTCAGCAATTTTTTGTACGAACTCTATTTCGAAATCTCCAAAGAAATTGAATGAAGCAATTTCAACAACACCGAATATTTGATCATTCGCCTTAAGCGGCACAATCAAAACACTGGTAGGATTTGCATCACCTAAACCTGATGTAATCCGAATGTAATTCTGCGGTACATCTGTAATGTAAACGGTATCTCCCTCCTGCCACGCCTGCCCGGAAAGACCTTCACCTTTAAATATCTTTTGATTGTGAAATTTCTTTTTATCCCAGGCATAACACGACATCATCGACATGGTTTGCTCATCTTCTGTAAGTTCTTCATCGATGATATACAATGCACCCTGATTTGCTTTGAGATATTTAACCAAATGACTGATAATCTCATCGGCGAGTTTGTTCAGATCATTATTGTTGGTACGCATAATCTCACCAAAGGAAGCCTGACCTTCTGTTGCCCAGTTTCGTTTCTTATCATCTTCTGCAACTTTTGAAAGATTATCACGCATGTTGATCAGGGCATTACCCAATACATCATGCTCACTCAACGGCTTAAAGTCGGTGTTGTAGTTACCGTTCCCGATGTTTTCCGCAAACTGCGTTGTTGCCTTTAGGCCACTTACAAGGTTATCGGTGGCCACTGCCATTTCACCGATCTCATCATTACTGAAGTGTCTTCCTTTCTCCTCCACGAGTTCACCACGCCCAAGTTTGACGATAATATTTTTGAGGAAGTTCACTGGCTTGGTAATGGTACGCATCAGGAAAATTGCGCTTAAAAGTCCGACGAGAATTATACCAGAACCAACGATCAATGTATAGCTAAACAAGCTTTGAATCGAATCTCGAATTTCCTGGTCAGACCGGGCTGTGATCTCATCTTGCTTTTTAGCAATGCGATCAAGTCGGTTATAGAGGTCTTTCGTTCTGGGAATCACCTGACTTTCTATCGCATCTTCGGCCATCAGTTTCGTTAACGGATCTTCATAATCTTCAAAAGATTGCAGATTTGCCATGATCGTTTTTCGCTGCACATCAATCAACGTATCGAATTTCAGGAACACTGTATCCATCCATTTACGTTGACTATCACTTTCCCAACGTGGCTTAAGGTCATTGATGCGTTCAAATAACTCAGGATACTCATTGTCCTGAAGCACTTGTAGCGCGGTTTTATCTTCCTGGTTTGTTTGGAAATAAATCCAGTTGGTGGCGAGCATCTGAGAACGCGTAACCAAAAGAATAAAATCCTGTATGGCCCGTTGTGAAGGCCGGTAAACCTGGCTGGAGCTGTTAACCGAGTTATCGATAACGCTACCTCGTGAAAAGATGATAACAACGTTAATGATAAAAAGCGCTATTAAAATGAGAAAACCACCGAGTATTTTATTACCAATGGTTAAACGAATACGGGATACCTTATTATCTTTTTCTTCCATAACTTACATTAGATCAAAATCGCGAGACGGCTTAGTTCGTTACTCACTTTCAGATTTTGTTTTGTGACTGTAGTTTGATTTAATTCAAAGGCTAATTTGCCCTCCTTAATAATAAAATTGATATTACTCCCCTTCACACCCAACCCATTTTGTTCGGTGATCACCAGGATAGATTGTGTATTTACTTTAGCCATTACATCCGGTAGAATTGAAGACTTTCCATCAGGTACAAACAGTACATTACACTTGCGGATCTCCGCAGGCGAATTAATCTTGGTTACCTTGATAATACGATCTCCAACCTTTTTCGATTGTGCCATAGATCTGAGTTCGTCGATAACGGGAGAATCCCCTAACACAAGAATCTCAAAATCACCCTGGTTATAGGCATCAGGCCATTGCACATACCTGGTAAAGCTAAATATGAATAACGTGTGAAGCTTATAGTTCTGCGCAAAAGAGACCACAGAGGTTAGGAGAAACAATACTAAGACAAAAGTCTTTTTCATGTTAAAGTAATTATACAGCTTCTTCAGGAAGCATACAAAAATATCCCGTCTCATATAAAAAAATGTTTAAAATTAGGTTGTTTTCTCACACGCAGTGGTAATGGCAATAACTTCGCCAATTTTGGCCCGTTTAAACTCCGGGAAGCTTCATCGATGGAATAATGCCAGATAATCAATGGTCTTTTCCCATTTTGTTTCCTGATCAGAATTGAATTTAATGAATTTGCCCAAAAGCAAGGTAACCCCAAAGGATTGTTTTGAATTAACTTCCTTATAACTTCATAATCATAAAAAAAAGCATGCTGTTCTTATAGCCAAGATGCTCTATACGCTGATTGCTCTCACGACTATTTATTGAATAAGGAAGTAGTATTCCCAAAGCGAGAAGGTGAACATTTCAGCGAAGTTAATTACGTTTCCCTACCGTTCACATTGATTTTATTTTTAGTTTCAGGCAAAATTTTGACACGTGGTTTACGACGTAATCATTGTAGGAGCAGGTGCTGTGGGTTTGGCAACTGCGCTGCAACTTCTGAAGAAAAGACCAGGCCTAAAGGTCGTTATTTTGGAAAAAGAATCGGCTGTGGCCAATCACCAGACCGGGAACAACAGTAACGTAATTCATTCCGGTATCTACTATAAACCAGGAAGCCTTAAAGCCAGAAATTGCATTTATGGATACCAGTTACTTCTTGAATTCTGCAGAGAACATAACCTTCCTTTCAACCTTTGCGGAAAAGTTATCGTTGCCACGGATGAAAGAGAACTTCCGCTGCTTAATACAATTTATGAACGCGGGATACAGAATGGTCTGACCGATCTTAAAAAGTTAAACGCTCAAGAACTCAAAACATATGAACCGCATGTAGCAGGTATTGCCGGAATACATGTGCCACAAACCGGCATTGTTGATTATCGGGTAGTGGCCGAAAAGTATGCAGAAGTATATCAGCATAACGGTGGCGAGTTGAAATTGAATGAACGCGTTACCGATATAAAAGTGAAAGAGAGCGAAGTTGAAGTAGTCACCCCGAAGTCCTCATACACGGGAAGGTTGATTGTGAATTGTGCCGGTTTATATTCCGACAAAATTGCACGCTTTACATCATCGAAACTGGATGTAAAAATCATTCCCTTCAGGGGGGAATATTATAAGCTAAAGAAAGAAAAAGAACATCTCGTCAAAACCCTGATCTATCCGGTACCTGATCCGAACTTTCCTTTCCTTGGCGTACACTTTACGACTATGGTAGATGGTGGCGTGGAGTGTGGACCTAACGCCGTATTGGCATTCCAACGGGAGGGCTATAAGAAATCCTCCATAAACCTGGCTGAATTTGGTGAGACACTGGCGTGGCCCGGATTCCGCAAGACCGCTGCAAAATATTGGAAAACAGGTATTGGCGAAATGTATCGCTCATTTTCAAAGTCAGCTTTTACCAAAGCGTTGCAAAAGCTTATTCCGGAAATTCAGGAAAACGACCTGATCGAAGGAGGTGCCGGCGTACGTGCTCAGGCATGTGATCGCACTGGAGGCTTACTCGATGATTTTTTGATCCTCGAGGAAAAAATGGCCGTCAATGTTTGCAATGCGCCATCACCTGCAGCAACTTCGTCCCTTTCGATTGGTGAAACCGTAGCTGATTTGGTGTTGAAACGGTTTTAGGGTTCATGGTTCATGGTTCAAAGTTCATGGTTCAAAGTTCAAAGTTGGAGGAACGAGAACGAAGGGATTGTGAAAATTGTTTGAAGTTTGAGGTTCGAAGTTTGAAGTTGGGTTGCGTAAACTGATTAAAGCCTGGAACTGATCGCAATCGCCAAGCTTCTACCGTACACACTCGTAGCTCGCAGCTCGCAGCTCGTAGCTTTTCGAAAACATAAAGCGTTATCTAAACCAACTTGCAGCTTGAAGCGAACCGTAAAACACATAAAGTTTACGACTCATAAACATGGATTTGTCGCAGGAAGAATTAAAACGTTATAACCGGCACCTGATACTGAAGGAATTTGGTTTGAAAAATCAAATCAAATTAAAAAACAGTAAGGTGCTTGTGGTGGGCGCCGGAGGTCTAGGTTCTCCTGGCCTGTTCTACCTTGCAGCAGCCGGTGTGGGTACGCTCGGTATTGCCGATTTTGATAAGGTCGATATATCAAATCTGCAACGCCAGGTACTCTTCACCGAACAAGACCTGGGAAAAAACAAAGCTAAATGTGCCGCGCAACGACTGAAGGAACGAAACGCTCACCTCCGGTATATTGTCTTCGAAGAAAAAATCGCTACTGCGAACGTCATGCACATACTTCGTGACTATGATGTTATACTCGATGGCACAGATAATTTCTCAACCCGATATCTTTTGAATGATGCTTGTGTGTTGTTGAATAAGCCACTTGTCTATGGAAGCATCCTTCGGTTCGAGGGACAGGTTGCTGTGTTCAACGAAAATAAAGGTG
>DASPIZ010000131.1:0-18832 GCA_035628875.1 Ohtaekwangia sp.
GATTTTAAGGTGGCTATAGCGACGGGGATCACCTCTTCCCATTCCGAACAGAGAAGTTAAGCCCGTCAGCGCTGATGGTACTGGGATAACACCTGGGAGAGTAAGTCGTCGCCTATCTTTATTAGAAAGCCCTGTAGCAATACAGGGCTTTTTTTTGGTTTATAATGTCCGAACAGAGAAGTTAAGCCCGCAGCGCTGCGGTACTGTCCCGAAGCTTCGGGATGGGAGAGTAAGTCGTCGCCTATCTTTATTTGAAAGCCCTGCAGCAATGCAGGGCTTTTTCCTGACTTCCGCATTTTAACACCCAAAATCAAAAAGCGAATGGAGGTATTTTTGCTCCTCGGTTAACAGAAGTGTTTTTCTTTTTGTTATAGAGCTTTGAGGTAACACAATTGTTACTTCAATAATATTTTCGGCAATTTCGATTGCTTTTAATGGACTTATGGTTGCCTTTTTTTCATGAAGTAATCTTTCTAACTCTTTGTAAAGTTTATATGCAACAAAGGAAATGCAGATGTGCGCTTCGATTCTGCGTTGAAGTCGATGATAATAGGCCTGATTTTAAGATCTGATTTAGCAATTCGAAAGGCTTTTTCAATTTCCCAAAGGTGTTGGTAGTTTTCAATGATCTGATCTTTGTGAAGCTTAGCATTAGTAAGATATCCCTTTAAGCCGTCCCATCTGCAGTCTTGTTGAACTTTTTCCTGGTTTAGTGTAACCTTGATCTGGCCATCTAATTTTAAAAATTTGTTGTAGCCTCGGTTATTAATACTGGCTTTGGTCAGCCGTCCGCGTAGTATTTGCTTTTCTAGTTTCCGAATCCCTTTCTCGCGGTTATAGCGATCCTTCTTTGCTCGGTCATCTGAATAGGTTATGATCAATCTAAAATCCCCTATATTGATTGCTCGACTCTCACCATTCTGCAAAGAAAGATCGAGTATCTTTTTTTTGATTTCTCCTGATTCGTTCTTGATCCTGGCTCCTAAAATAAATTCATAATTTTTCGATTGTAGCTCTGCAATGTTTGATTTAGACAGTAATCCACTATCAGCAATTATTACCAGGTTTTTCAGGTTGTATTTCTTTCGGAAACTTTCGATCACGGGAAGCATCGTATGGCCTTCGAATTTGTTCCCTTCAAAAATGTCATAGGCCAAGGGGTAGCCTTTTTTACTGACCAGCAAGCCTAATACAATTTGTGGATGTTGATGTTTGCCTTCTTTTGAGAAACCTGTTTTTCGAAAATCATCTTCGAGGTCGATTTCAAAATATAATGTCGTTACATCGTAGAAAACCACGCTAATTTCATCTTTCAATATTTTGCGTGTATGAGTATAACTGATCTGCTGAACAAGCTCCTTCTGGCTATTGTGAAGCTTGTCCAGATAGCGATAGATATGATCTTCATCCCAATCTATTTGCTTATACCGAAGCAAATATTCGGTAGTCTTCAGTTTGCTTTTCGGAAAAGATATTCTAGCCAGAACAAGTTCTTTAAAAACTTTATCCCTAACCTTACCAAAACCGATATCATCAAAAATTTTCCCAAGTAACAAATCATAACCAATCCTCTTTACAGCGGTTATCGATTCGAACAATTGCTCAACCACCCTGTCAGATTTTGAAAAATCTAACTCAGGTACACCGGAATAATTTTTCATCCACTCCCGAGCTGCGCCACGCAACAACTCCAGTTGACCACCAGAGGCCCCTCCAAAACTTTTTAGAACTTTATACCTTCCAGTACTCTTGTCAACTATTTGAATATAGATTTTTCCATTGCTCGATTTTAACTCTCGGATGAACACAAAAACAAAGTTAAGACACCCATTTTAACACCCAAATTGAAAGTAAAAACTTCGTTTTTACGCTTGAATAAGCGCTTTTGATAAAGTCCGTAAAAAAGTGTGGAAGCCAGGAGTTAAGCCCGTCAGCGCTGCGGTACTGTCCCGAAGCTTCGGGATGGGAGAGTAAGTCGTCGCCTATCTTTATTTGAAAGCCCTGCAGCAATGCAGGGCTTTTTTTGTTTTATAATCTTCGAACCGACGAGTTAATCCAGTCAGCGCTGATGGTACTGTCCCGAAGCTTCGGGATGGGAGAGTAAGTCGTCGCCTATCTTTATTTGAAAGCCCTGTAGCAATACAGGGCTTTTTTTTGGTTTATAATGTAAGAACAGAGAAGTTAAGCCCGCAGCGCTGATGGTACTGTCCCGAAGCTTCGGGATGGGAACAGCTCTCCTACGCGAAGCGCTTCGGCGAGTACGATCGTCGCCTATCTTTATTAGAAGCCCTGTAGCAATACAGGGCTTTTTTTGTTTTATAATTTCCGAACAGCGAAGTTAATCCAGTCAGCGCTGATGGTACTGTCCCGAAATATCGGGATGGGAGAGTAAGTCGTCGTAGAAAGCCCTGTAGCAATGCAGGTTTTTTTTATGTTATTCGATACAAGAACAAGGTTTATTGGGCTCATTATGAACAGAGCAGTAAAGCCCGTCAATGCTGAGCTCTCCTGCGCGAAGCGCTTCGGCGAGTACCATGGTCGCCTATCTTTATTAAGAGCCCTGCAGCAATGCAGGGCTTTTTTTGTTTTATAATTTCCGAACAGCGAAGTTAAGCCCGTCAGCGCTGATGGTACTGTCCCGAAGCTTCGGGATGGGAGAGTAAGTCGTCGCCGATCTTTATCAAAAGCCCTGTAGCAATGCTTTTTTTTCTATATAACCTCTTGTTTACACCACGAACATTGTCAAATCGCATTTTCAGGTTTATATTCACCCGTTAAATAGTCATTCAAAAAAAGCTGGTGAAGAAAATTCCATTACTGATCACCTTGCTCCTCACGGTACTGCTAACAGGAGGATATTTCTTATACGATCAATTCTTCAACAAACCCGTGGCCTCATCTTGGGATTTGGTTCCGCCGGAAACCGTGCTTGTTTACGAATCCAGTACATGCGCTAAATGTATTGAAGATCTTAAAAATATGCCGCTGGTTGAACTCATCAGTCGCGCAGCCCGCCTTACAGAGGAAGACGAACCCTTAAAGGAGTTAAGTGAGTTTACTACATCATTTCAACAACCTACGCTGGTTTCACTTCATATCACTAAGAAGGAGAATTTTGACTTTATATTTTACCTGCCATTTAACAAGAACGTACAGCTTCGCATAGACCTGGTGTTGGAGAAATTTAGAAAGACCAAGGGCGTTAAATTAGCTGTTCGGGAATTCAACGGTATCCAGATCAATGAAGTGGTGCACAAAAAAACGGTGTTTTCGTGGATCATCATAGACAATAACTGGATCGGAAGCTTTACACCGATTTTGGTCGAAGATGTGATCCGAACCTATACCACGGAAGGTGTTAAAAATTTTAAGCACGCATTATCTTCCGTTTACCAACTTCCAAAGTTGAAAAAAGATGGCGGTAATGTGTATGTGCATCTGCAGAATTTCGCCAAATGGTTTTCACTTTTCACCAATGAAAAACCCCCTTACTTAACTAAACAGTTCGGACAATCGGCATTACTTGATGTAAAAATTAATGATGATCATAATTTGGTACTGAATGGTTTCAGTGTTGAACGATCAGCAACCGATAATTTTGTTCTTTCAGTTTTTCAAAATCAAACGCCGGTTCCATTTCAACTGAAGAATGTTGTCCCAAACCGTTCCCTGATGTTCGCTAGTTATGGAATAAGTGATGGACGCTCTTTTTATGAGGGAATAAAGAACATCAAATCCCCAGATACGGATAGTTTAAACACTTTGTCGAAGTCGTTGAATATTGATTTCGAAAATTTGTTCGAATCGTTTTCCGGAGAGATTGGTGTGTCATGGATGGAGAATAGGGACGAAACATTTTCACGCGTTATCTTGATCAACAATGGTAAAGGGATTGATGAGTGGATGAAAGCCTCCAACGCGATTGCAAATGCACTCAGTATTGATACCATCTTTTTTGAAAAATATGGTTCGTACGAAATTCGTGAAATACCTGCTTATCGTTTTCCTGAAAAGCTACTGGGACCATTCGTAACCGGTTTTGATCGTACTTTTTATACATCCTCTGGTAACACGATGTTCATGGCCGAAGACCTGGCTATCCTCAAAAAGTTTCTTAATGATATCGACAATGAAGATACGTGGGGCAAATCAGTTGCGCAAAATACCTTCCTCGAATCGACATTGCTGGAATCAAATATTAGCCTCTTTATTAATACACCTAAAATCTGGAATATTATTAAAAACGCCATGCATCCGCGATGGAGTAAATTCATAGATCAAAATGAGACTTTACTCAATTCGCTGGGTATGGGCGCTATTCAATTCAGTCATTTAAACGATAGCTATTACACCAATATTTCCTGGGATCTAAAAACTGCAAACACAAGTAAAACGGAACGTGAAAGGAAGGATCGGCTCATGGTGAATTTCGAACATCCGATTGCCCGGTTTGAAATTGTGAAAAGTCATGTGGATAGGACTGATGAAATCTTGCTTCAGGATTCTGCTAAGAATTTAAGTCTCATATCAGGAAATGGAAAAGTTTTGTGGCAGGTTAACCTTCCTGATTTTATTGTGGGTGAAGTACATCAGATCGATTTCCTTGCAAATGGCAAGCTCCAATATTTTTTCGCGACACCTGGCCAACTCCATGTTATTGACCGACTGGGTAATTATGTAGAACCGTATCCGGTTAGTATTACTGAAACGGAGATTGAATTTGTATCTGTCGTCGATTACGATCATAGCAAGAAATATCGATGGCTTATAGCCAGCCGGAGTGGTAGGCTTTGGATGTTTGATAAAAGCGGCACCAACCTGGAAGGATGGCAACCACGTATCATCGATGAACGGTTGATTACAGCACCACGCCACTACCGCATTCTTGGAAGGGATTATATTCTTGCCATACGAAGAGATGGAATCGTGAACCTGATGAACAGGCGAAGCGAATTTGTTAAAAACTTTCCGCTTGACCTGAAGAGCGAGATTGGTGGTGACTATTTCATCGAGGTGGGTAAAACAAGAGCCAACACGTTGTTTACAGTTATAGGTAAAGATGGCGTAAGGATTACATTTAATCTGGAGGGAAAAATTCAAACAAAAGAAGTGCTGGTTAAAAATACACTGGATGCAAAATTCTGGATGCTCACAGAAAAAGATATGGATTCATACCTGATTGTAAGACAGGAACCGAAACAACTCACCATGTTAAATCCGGATTTGCAAGAGGTAGTTATCAGTGACTTTATCGGCAATAATCCGATTCATCTCGAATATCAAAACTTTGGAAGCGGCAGAAAGTATATTGTAATCACCGATCTTAGTCAGGATCTTTCTTTTGTTTATAACTTAAAGGGTACATTATTAACAACACTTCCAATTGACAGCTTTGGATTAAAAGTCAAACCTGATGCGAGTGGCGAAGAGAAATTGTATTATTACTTATCCAAAAACTTTACGATTGGTTCATTGGAATAGTTTCTAACGCATCCAGAAAATCGATTATTGCCGCATAAATGATCTCCAGTTCCGTTGGTTGAATAACGTAGGGGGGTAAAATATAAAATACGTTCCCCAATGGACGTAACAAGATATTACGCTTCAGGAAGTAGCTATAAATGTGATCTCTTATGGCGTTAAAATAATTTGTTCCGTCCGATGTTTGTAATTCAAGCGCCAGAATGGTACCCAGGCATCGAATATCCGCAAGGCAAGAATATTTTTTAATCCGCTGAATAAACGCTTGGTGTTGGCGGTTTATCTCTGCCAAATTCTTTTGACACGATTCAGCCACGAGTAAATCAAAACTGGCATTCGCTGCTGAGCAGGCTATGGGATTGGCCGTATAACTATGTCCATGAAAAAATGTTTTCGTGACTTCATTGCTGGTGAACGCCTGGGCTATACGCTGTGAGCAACTGGTAACTCCCAATGGCAAAGCTCCCCCTGTGATGCCTTTCGAGACGGCAAGCAGGTCTGGTTTGTTAGTAAGGTAATCGGACGCAAATAATTTTCCGGTCCTTCCAAAACCTGTAAACACTTCATCTGCGATGCATACAACGCCATACCTATGCGCAACGCTTAGAAGTTCATCGAGGTAGGCTGAATCATACATCACCATACCACCAGCAGCCTGTACCAGGGGCTCAAAAATAAAAGCTGCAACTTCACCTGTAGAAGCCAATTCGGTAAAGTCTTTGACCACCTCGGCATGATTTTCTTTTGTCGGGACATTGATAAAATCAACTGAAAACAAAAACCGTTCAAATGCATTTGTAAACGGACTTCTACTTCCGACAGACATGGATCCAAATGTATCCCCATGGTAAGCGCCCTTAAAAGCAATTACCTTGTTCTTAATAATACCCTGGTTGTGCCAGTATTGAAAACTCATTTTTAAAGCCACTTCTACAGCAGTGCTCCCGTTGTCTGAAAAAAATATCCTCGATTGATTAGAAGGAAGGATTGATAATAAATTCTTTGCAAGAAGAATCGCAGGTTCATGTGTGAAACCGGCGAAGATCACGTGCTCAAGTGTTTTAGCCTGTACAGCAATCGCCTCTGCAATTGTTGTGTTTCCATGCCCATGCAGGTTCACCCACCACGACGAAATAGCATCCATTATTTCACGGCCGTCATCAGTGTAAATATAGATGCCCTTACCATGGGTGATATAAATCGGCTGTGTAGCACCAAGTAAAGGCGTGAAAGGATGCCAGATATTTTCGCGATCGGTTTTTAAATCTTCACTTTTTCCAGTATTCAACGAGTTCTTGGGCATATCTTAATATAGTTGTTGTATTGATCTCATCCTCGCGGGGAATTCTTAATATACAAGGTAATTTGGTATGGTGCAGGATAATCCGTTCACTTTCCGGGTTTGCATGTCCGTTAAAAACAATTCCTTCGATCGTAATATTTCGTTTCATCAATGCTTCGTAAGTCAGCAATGAATGGTTGATGCTCCCAAGGTATAAGTTCGAAACAAGAATGACAGTTGCATTAAATTTTGCAGCAACGTCGATAATAAACTCTTCGTCATTCACAGGCACAAGACATCCTCCTGCGCCTTCAATAATTAAGTCGCGTTGGGTTGGTGGTAATACCAGATCTTGAATCGATGTACTGATGCCTTCGGCTTTGGCAGCGGCATGTGGTGAAACCGGTGTGGAGAAGAGATATCCTTCAGGGTGTATTTTTGTTTGGTTGTTGGTGATCAGTTTTTGGACAGTATCGGAATCACGCGGTACGCCGGATTGAAATGGCTTCCAATAATCCGCTTTAAGCGCTTCACAAAAAATTGCAGATACAAGTGTTTTTCCGCTATCTGTATGGATAGCTGTAATGAAAAAATTCATAATGCAAATTACTTCCTTAAGTGATTGAAAGTGTGCCTAGGTGATGTGTTAATTCATCAATTTCGGATCGCGTGTTAAAGGTGTGCAGGCATATCCGTAATCTTTCCATTCCTTTCGGAACAGTGGGTGCAAGGATTGGCCGTACATCGAGTTTTTTTTCCTGCAGCATCCTGGCTACATTTTTAATTTGTTCGTTGCCGGGAATAATAACAGTTTGAATTGAACTTTGGCTCCTTGTTCGGTTCATCAATGTCCTGGTCTGTTCTATGTAATAAGTCACGACGTCCTGAAGTTTTCGCTGGAGATCTATATTTGCCCGGAGAAATTCAAAGGCACAATCTATAGAAGCAATGCTATGAACGGGTAATGCCGTGGTGTATATGAATGGCCTTGCAAAATTAATCATATACTCACGTAGCTTTTCCGATCCGGCAACACATGCGCCGTGTACCCCCATTGCTTTGCCAAACGTATGAATACGAATTGGAATTTTATCTGTTGCACCTAATGCAGCCACTAAACCACTTCCGTTCTCTCCCACAACCCCTGTGCTATGCGCTTCATCCACTATTAAAAAAACATCATACTTCGAGGCAAGGTCAATCAAATCGCCAAGGGGGCATGCGTCGCCATCCATGGAATAGTAAGCCTCAACGGCAACGTAAATCTTTCCTTGAGATTTTCTGATCTTTGCTTCAAGATCATCCAGGTTATTGTGTTTAAAGCTATATCGTTTGGCGAGACTTAATCGTGCCCCATCTTTAATCGAAGCATGAGCCAGTTCATCATAAATAATGGTGTCATCTTTTTGGGGAAGTGCGGATAATACGGCAAGATTTGCAGTATATCCTGAATTAAAAAGTAACGTCGATGGGGTCTGAAAAATCTGGCTTAGTTTGTTTTCCACCGTTTCCGTGTAAGCAGAATTTCCGGAAAGTAATCGTGACCCTGTAGATCCATTAGTGGCTCCTATGGATTTTACCTTTTCCTGAATGCTGTTAAACAATGCTGTTGAACGTGCTAGCCCGAGGTAGTCGTTTGACGTAAAATCGACCGCGTTTTGATTGCTCGATTTTAAACTCCGCTTCAGACTTTTTGTTTCATGGTCCGTAAGGCGCTTCTCTATAAAATCTTCAAAACTACTCAGCATAACTTCAAGAGGAGTAATAATACCGGAAAAGGATTTACTTGCCACGCGTTTTCTCCAGCATGTCCCACATTTCGGTTGGTACCATTTCAAGATGGCTGAACTCACCTCCATTTCGGAGCCATTCGCCACCGTCAATCGTAATTACTTCTCCGTTCACATACCCTGAATAATCGGACATCAGGTAAGCAGCAAGATTTGCGAGCTCCTGGTGCTCACCAACACGTTTGAGTGGTATGCGTTGTGCAGGATCGAATTTCTTTACGAGGTCTCCGGGCAAAAGCCTCGTCCAGGCTCCTTCCGTAGGAAACGGACCGGGGGCAATCGCATTGCTCCTGATTTTATACTTCGCCCATTCCACAGCGAGAGATCGTGTGAGTGCTAACACACCTGCTTTGCCACAGGCAGAAGGAACGACGTATCCAGATCCAGTCCACGCGTACGTTGTAACAATATTTAGAAAGACTCCTGGCTGCTTTTTTTCAATCCAGTTTTTTCCAGCCGCCAGTGTTGTGTAATAAGTGCCTTTAAGAACAATATCAACCACGATATCAAACGCCCGATGCGAAAGTCTTTCTGTCGGGCTGATGAAATTACCTGCCGCATTATTCAATACGCCATGTATGGACCCGAATTCTTTTTCGGTTTGTTTAATTACGTTTTCGATCTCCTCATATTTCCGCACATCGCATGGAACAGCCAGCACTTTACCTCCCGTTTCTGAACTCAGCTCGCTGGCAGTCTTAGCGAGCACCTCCTCTTTCCGGCTGGTGATTACCAGGTTTGCGCCCAGTTCAAGAAAGTATTTCCCCATGGAACGTCCCAGGCCAGTTCCGCCTCCGGTAATGATAATCGTTTTATCTTTTAAACTACCTGGTTTTAACATGCCTTCCATAGTGCTTTATTTAAGTTGTCATCAAGTTCTGTTTTTTTGTTATTGTAACCAAATAAACACATCATAGAAAATCGCTATGCACATGAAACCTAACCATGGTGTAGCGGGTAAGTGTATAATTATTATTTTCGTGTCATAATTTCAAAAAGCATGAAATCATTTCTTATTCATTGTTTCCTGTTTGTAAGTCTTTCTTCCTGTGTGGTATCAACAAAAAAGTATAATGATATGGTGGCACAGAAGGTGAGATTGGAAGCAGATCTTTCAGAGAGGACAACACAATTGGAAAAAACAAACGCTACAATTTCAGATCTCACCGCGAAGATGGATCAGTTGAAGCAAGACACCACCAATCTTGGCATTGACAAGCGAAACAATGAAAAACGATTGGTGCAGTTGGAAGACGAATATGAGCAACTAAATGCGTCGTATAAAAATTTGGTGACAAGTAGTGGAAAGCTAAATCGCGATATGGAGGAACAGCGTGAACAGCTATTGGCCATACAGGAAAATCTTGAACGAACCCGTAAAGAAAATGACAGTCTGAGCGTAAATCTGGCTGAGCGCGAAAAGAAAGTGAAGGAGTTGGAGCAGGCGCTGGCGAATAAAGAACAGTCTGTTCAATCGTTGCGTTCTAAAATATCAAATGCATTACTAAATTTTAAAGAAAGTGATATTAGCGTAAAGGTTAAGAACGGGAAGGTGTTTGTATCGCTTGCTGAACAATTGTTGTTTGGATCGGGTAGTATCACTGTCGACACAAAAGGCGTGACGGCGCTACAACAATTGGCAAAAGCCATTAAGGATCAAAAGGACATTAATATCATGGTAGAGGGGCATACCGATAACGTACCCATTTCAAAGAAGTCGCAATACATGAATGATAACTGGGACCTGAGTGTAATGCGCGCCACACAGATCACAAGAATATTAACTGCGGCTGGCGTTTCGGCAGAACAAATTACAGCTGCGGGGCGGGGTGAGTTTGCGCCGTTGACGGGAAATGATTCAGCAGAAGGCAAACAGAAGAATCGCAGAACAGAAATTATTATAACGCCAGATCTCGATCAGCTTTTTGAAATATTGGAGGCAAATTAACCGAGGTTATTTCGGAATAAGCGTTTTTAACTTCTCGTATAATTCAAGGCACACCCATGCATCAGTAGCCGCGTATTCGATTTGTTTTTCCGTAAGAGTAGGTGCTTCCCAATTAGAGGTCTGGGCACTTTTTGAAATGCGGAAGCCAAGAATTAATGCTGTTAATTTTTTAACACTTTCAACCTGAAAGCCCGCAGCCTTCGACATAGAAGCCAATTCAACGAATGATGTCGGTGTAAAGGTGGTTAAAGTTTGAAGCGCTTTAATGTCATCGCGTATGGCAACGCCAGCCTTGATGATGTTGGGGTTTTCAAAGACGTCGCGTATCTCTTGCGTTAAACCAGTATAATGCGTCCGGATGAGGTAAACTTTTTGGGGGGTTGCCAACTGAAGCAACGCAAGTTTGTAAGATTGTCCTTTCTTAAAGCTCGGTCGGGTCTCGGTGTCGAAGCCGAGCACTTTATATTTGGCTATTTCTTTTGCGATTTTTGGGAAGTGACTCGATTCTGTTACCACCTGAACCTTTCCTGCATACGCCCTGAGCGGCAACAAGTTAACTTCATCAACGGTAATGTTGGTTTTAAACTCAGACTCCTTCCAGGAGGAATCACCGACGTCGGTTCCAGCTGCCATTAAAAAATCCAATTTCCAGTTTAGTTTAAAAAATTTAACAATCTGAACTTCCCCATTAAGTTAAAGGAAAAAACCGGTACAGTGGCTAAAATTTTCAAACTTTTGCGCTGCGAACTGATTTTTACAACGGTTTTATAGAATTCTATCCAAAATAGGAAGTGCATAATTGTTCCAGTAATTCCAACAAACGAGATGTGAGGATAGATTTTTAGGCTTTCGGTTCAACCGGCGGATGATCAAACCGGCGGATTTTATAATTTAAATACGCAAAAAGGATGGTCATTAAGGGACTGATGATGCAAAAAAAAGCGAAAGGCGCATAGGATGCCGTTGCAACGCCCAGGACTTTTGATTGTGTTGCACCGCAGGTATTCCATGGGATAAGTACTGAAGTAACGGTGCCCGCATCCTCCAGGGTACGGCTCAATACCTCCGGCTTTAGGCCGCGCTTGCGAAAAGTTTCTGCATACATTCTTCCGGGTACAGCAATCGCCATATATTGATCAGATGCAGTGAAATTAAAAAATATACAAGTCGCTGCTGTAGATGCAACCAACGATCCTGTACTGTGAGCGTACTGTATAATTGACATGGCGATCCGTTCTAATAAGCCGCACGACTCCATTGCACCACCGAAAATCATCGCACATAGAATGAGCCAGATGGTATTCATCATGCCATACATTCCATCGGCTTTCAACAGTTCGGTTATCATAGCATTTTCGGTTTCAATACCGATTGTAACGGTCATGGCTTTCATTACAGCAACGAATGAGGACATTAGGTAATTTCCATCTACTCCGGATATGGTATTAACTACCTGGGGTTGGAAGATTATTGCAAAAACACCGCCAAGCAAAGTGCCCACGAGGAGTGCCGGCAAGGCAGGTACTTTTTTTACGATCATCGCAATGACCAGGGCGGGAACAACGAATAACAGGGGATTCAGATTAAAGGAATTTTCAATAGCCCTTAATACGTCATTTGGATCACTTGCCTTTAGTGGAGTTTCAAGTGTGAAGCCCCAGACAAAAAATATAAGCAATGTTATCAGGATCGAAGGCACTGTGGTAATCATCATATACCGGATGTGGGTAAAGAGATCGGTTCCAGCCATCGCAGGAGCAAGATTTGTTGTATCCGATAACGGGGATAATTTATCCCCAAAGTAAGCTCCTGAAACGATTGCTCCTGCAATTACCCCTTCATGTATATCAAGGGCTTTCCCAATTCCAAGCAAGGCAATACCTACCGTTGCAATGGTAGACCATGAACTTCCTGTCGCGAGCGAAACAACACAACAAACGACACAAGCTGCAAACAAAAAGATGGTCGGGTTTAAAATTTTTAATCCATAATAGATCATCGCAGGTACAATGCCGCTTAAAAGCCATGTTCCTGCAAGGGAGCCGATGGTCAAGAGAATGAGCATTGCAGCCATTGCAGAACTTATACTTTTTACAATGCTGTGTTCAATTTCAGACCATTTATTTCCCAGTCGATAAGAAATAATACACGCAACAGCGGCGGCTAGTAAAAGTGCAATTTGATTTGGTCCACCGATCGCATCTGCTCCAAACACGAAGACGTTAACGGTTAACAAGGCAATTAAAACAACGATTGGTATGAGTGCCTGGAATAGTGAAGGTCGCTTCTTTTCAACTGCCATTGAGTAGAATTTATCGTGTAAGATAGGAATATTTTTTTTCTGGCGAAGTGCTGTTGATTCCGGGATTATCCGGCAAATATCGCCGGAAGTAGTTATATGTTAAAGTTTAGGAGACATGATAATGAACTCCGCGATCTTTCAGGTGACTAAGAATGAAATTAAATGTGTCTTCTTGCTCGCCCAGGTATTCGGGGGGACAAATTCCTTTGCGTGTAAATTTATTTTCCAAGACAAGATGTGCTGCAGCTGTACACGTGTATCCCGTCGTCCTGGCCATCGATAACGTTTCCGTTTCGGTGGATGTGTAATCAAGTAAATTGTAGGTATATTTTTTATTGTTGTCACTTTCTGTGCCGTGAATTTTGATCCGCATAACGGTAAACTCCCGTTCTCCTGCTTTTAATTTCCATTTCGGAAATAATAATTTCGCGGTCACATCAACTGGCCGGATAGCCACACCGCTAATTTCTACAGGTTCATAAGAAAAGAATCCGCTTTCACGTAACATCCTAAGGTATTCGATACATCCTGGATACCGCAATGTTTTTTCGATCATGTTGGGTATGCCCGGCATTGTTCGAATAAGGGTTCGAAGTCCATCGGAGTTCCACGATTCTAACGTCCCTACGCCTGGAAAATTGATCAGCTCCGGGTCGGACAGCGCTTCTTTAATGACGAGTGAACTGTTTTGAATGTATCGTGCAGGTCGCGTGTATTCTTCAATCACATCAATGGGAGAGAACACCGCTTTGTATTCATAGGGCCATTCCCGTTCAACGGGCAACCCACCCACAAGACATTCATAGGAATCAATTTTCATTCGCTTGTTGTGATAACCCAGAATGATGTTACCCATACCGGGAGCAACGCCACAATCCATAACGACGGTTACGTTTTTCTGAATAGCAAGCTCGTCCAGTAAAAATGGATCCTCAGGAAAAAAAGAGATATCGACCATATTTTTTCCGCATTCAATAACTGTTCGTACAGTTTCGAAACCAAGAAACCCGGGTACGGCGCCGACAACAAGATCGAAAGGATCGAGTAGCGCTGCGAGTGCTGTTTTGTCGCGCAAGTCTGTTTTTACGGTTCGAATAGGCTTTGGTAATGAGGCTAAAGTTTCGTCGTTATAATCTGCCGAAGTAACGTCGTAGTCTTTGGCCAGATCAATAGCCATTGCTTTTCCGACAAGTCCGGCCCCCAGTACAATCACTTTTTTTTTCATGGATCTAAATTTTGCAGGCTAAATGGCTAATGCGCCCCTCGTTTTCATTATTGTAAATAACCACTATCTTCCGACATCATCAAGTTGATTTTATGGATATTCAAAAACTTGTTCAACGGGCGCAAACATCAGGCTTCTACAGAAAACTGCTTAATTGGGGTCTGAACCGCATGATTCCCTTTAACAAACCACATGGATTCGAAGTGATCGAACTCGGTCCTGACTATCTGAAAGTCTCGCTGCCTTATCGGAAAAAAAACTTCAATCATATTCGTGGAATACATGCTTGTGCATTGGCGACCGTATCAGAATTTACTACTGGATTTTTGCTGGTAAGTAAGCTCGACTCCGGAAAATACAGATTGATTATGCAACGCCTGGAAATGGATTACCACTATCAAGGCAAGATGGATGCCGTTGCTCAATTTCAGGCCGATGATAGATGGTTAGAACAACATATTTATTTCCCATTAAAGGAACAGGAGTCGGTGGTTGTAATATGTGAAGTTAAGATTCATGATAAAGCTGGAAATCACCTGACCACAGGTAAAGTATTTTGGCAGATCAAAGAATGGCAAAAAGTAAAAACCAAAGTCGCGAAGTAGTTTTTAATTTGAACTTTGTGTGCAATAGCGTATCTTACTTTTGAAAAATACTGCTATGCGTAGAATAGATGAATTACTGACTGAGTATGGAGAAAGTCATCAGCATGCAACAAATAAAACCATTCACTGGATTTGTGTTCCGCTGATATTTTTCAGTATTGTCGGATTGATCGCGTCCATTCCGTCTGAGGGTTTGCAACGTGCCATTAGCCCGGGAAATCCGTACGCGAACTGGGCAGGAATTGTAACCGCGCTGGTACTGATTTACTATGTAACTTTATCCATTCCGCTTAGTATCGGCATGCTTCTGTTTTGTGTGCTCTGTTTGTTCACTGCAAATTTTATCATGCAATTAAACATCGCCCCGCTTTGGTTTGTCAGTATCGTCATTTTCGTGATCGCCTGGATAGGCCAGTTTTATGGGCACAAAATAGAAGGCAAAAAACCTTCCTTCTTTAAGGATATTCAATTTTTATTGATTGGGCCGGCATGGCTCATGCATTTTATTTATAAACGTCTGGGAATACCATACTAATTGGAAACGAAATTTATTGAAGGTCCGCTTCCTGAGGGTTTTCGTTGCGAATTTGACCCGTATCTTTTTAATGATCCTCAAAACCTGACGATTCAGTCGCTGGAAGGATGGCATACATTTTACGCATTGCGTACGGAAAAGAAAACGGCCCGTGCGCGTGTTCATTTTCATCTTGAGAACGGTGTAGCTTTAAGCCCGTATAAAAATCCATTCGGATCATTTGAATTTTCTGAATCGTTTGAGCCACGCGAATTGTTCGAGTTTATTAAGTGGACGGAAGAACAATTAAAGAACAAAAAAGTAAAACGCATCGAGATCAAGTCGTATCCCGAGATGTATAACAGCACATGTGCCGCCATCCTAGGCGCATTTCTTGTGAATCAGAAATATCACATCAAAAATGCGGAGTTAAGTGCATGCATCGTTGTGAATCCGACAAGTCTTTACCATGTGATGTCTTCCTGGGAAAAACGAAAAGTGGGACAAATACGAAGGACAAGCCTTCGGTTTAGTACTATTCCGGTTTCGAAGGTCAAAGAGGTTTTTGAGTTTATCAGTTCCTGCCGTGAAGAGCGTAGACAAAAGCTCAGTATGACATACCCGCAAATGAAAACCGTGTGCGATACTTTCCCAGATCACTTCTGCTTGTTTGGCGTATATGATAACCATGCGTTGGCAGCGGCATCTATTTCAATTCTGGTAAATAATACCATACTGTATAATTTTTATTCAGCACATGCAAAACAATATGATTTGCTTAGTCCCGTGGTACGTTTGATGGAAGGAATTTATGAGTACTGCCAGGTTGAAAAGATAAAGTTAATTGATTTGGGTACCTCGGCATTACACGATCGGCCGAATTTTAGCTTACTGGATTTCAAGCTTAATCTTGGTGCGTTGCCAACACAAAAACTTACGTTTGAAAAAAACCTTGGATAATGGATAAACCCCTCGTAACGATAATCTGTTTGTGTTATAATCATGAACGGTTTGTCCGCGAAGCCATAGCCTCGGTTATAAACCAGACGTATCAGCATATCGAGATCATTGTGGTGGATGATGCCAGTACGGACAACAGCGTTTCCGTGATCACATCCATTGTCTCCGAATTTCCGCACATTCAATTTTTACCACTTGGTGAAAACCTGGGAAATTGTAAAGCATTCAACAAAGGATTGGCACTCGCAAATGGAAAGTTTATTATTGATCTTTCTACTGACGACGTGTTACATCTCGAGCGTGTAGCCCTGCAGGTAGACTATTTTTCAAAGTATGATTCGTCGTATGGTGTGTTGTTTACAGATGCAGTTTATATCGATGAAGCGGGAAATTTCATGCGTCATCATTTTGAATATCTGATCGCTAAAAAACTGATTCATAAAATTCCGCAGGGTGACGTGTTTGCTGATTTACTGTCCACTTATTTTGTCGCTTCGCCTACAATGATGGTACGTCGTGAAGTCTTTGATCAATTACAGGGGTACGACGAATCGCTGGCCTATGAAGATTTTGATTTTTGGGTTCGTTCGTCGCGACATTTTAAATATGTCTATCTCGACAAGGCGCTTACTTATATCAGGAAATCAAAGAAGTCGCTCTCAACCACTTGGTATGTACCCGGTGATACACAGTTATATTCTACTTATCTTGTTTGTTTAAAAGCCCTTTCTTTGATTCGTTCCGAAAGGGAAAGATTTGCGCTCATTTTGCGGATCCGTTATGAGATACGCCAATCCGTTTTATCTGAAAATCACTGGGATGCCGATTTGTTTTATGCATTGCTTAAGCAACTTGAAAAACCTTCTCGAATGTACACGACTTTATCTTTATTGAATAAAATGCGACTTCCTTTATCGGGAATCAGACAGATATATCATAGGTTAAGATTCCGTTAATATTTTTTCCAGAGTCGGATTTCAATAGAGATTCGTGTTTTGTCAGGATTAAAATTTACTGCTCCGCCGTGAATGAGATAAGGCGAAAAAACAAGTACCTCATTGGGCTTTGGGTCCGGACGTACAATCGAATATGCGCCATCAATTGCTGTCACGGCCGGGACATTAAATCGAACATTGTTGATAACCGCACCAGCAACCGTTCTTTCAACACGTGATTCAGGCCATTGATGACTCTCCGGGATTATAATCAAAGACGACCTTTCATCGCTACCAGCTATCGGAATATAAAGATTAATGCAGTTATCGTAATCCTCCAACCATACATCGCGATGAAGGGGATTATTATCGATTGTATTGGGCCGGATAACGCGAAAGTGAAATATGGTTTGGTTGTCGAATGGATTATGAGCGATTAAAGGGGCTTCACAAATTGTACTGATGCGTTCCTCCAGTCGTGACACACCAAGTGGGAAATCGTCAACAGAAAGTAGTTTTGTATATTCTACCGCTGCCAGGTGGGTCTCAATAGTTTTCGCCAACGTATGGTATTGATCCAGGGGAAAATCAGCATGGACTGCAAGCCCTGATTTTCGCCAACAAGATCTGATTAGTTCACTCGTTTTGTTTTGAAAAAGCTGATATGTGTTTTCATCATCAAACAATTTTTCGATTGAAAAACCAGTCTTTTGCCACGTTGTGCCTGTTGTTAAATCTTGTGCTTTTTTCAATAATACAGAATCATCGCCACGACGTTTTTCGCCTGTTGCTTCGTATCGAATCAAAGTATTATTAATGCGATACTCCACTGCTACTTCCGGTTATCTTCACCCATCACCATACTGATGTAACTATCGTATCGGCTGATGGCAATCTCACCAGCTTTAACAGCTTCAACAATGGCGCATTTGGGTTCGTTGATGTGAATACACTTTGATCCAAACTTGCAGTCATTCCGAAGCGCACGCATTTCAGGAAAGTAATCGGATATTTCCTGTTGCGACATGTCAACCAATCCTAATTCTTTCACGCCAGGTGTATCAATCACAAAGGTGTTTTCCCCGATGGAAAACATTTCAGCAAAAGTCGTTGTGTGTTTTCCTTTCGATGAAAATTGGGAGACCTCACCAATGGCCTGGTTTAAGCCCGGTGCTATTTTGTTTAACAACGTTGATTTGCCCACACCAGAATGACCCGCTATGAGCGTGGTTTTATTTTGCAATACGCGCTTTATTTCCAACAAATCCTGGTCAAGTGCGGAGACTGAAAAACAGGTAACGCCGAGGGAATTGTACAACGTCATCAATTCCAGCACCTTCTCAAGTGATTCGCCATCAAGCAGATCTTTTTTGTTAAATACAATCACCTGTGGAATACGAAACGATTCAGCACTTACGAGAAATCGATCAATAAATCCGAGCGACGTCCGCGGAAAAGCTAAAGTTACTACCAGTAAGACTTGGTCTACATTTGCGGCGAGCACATGGCTGTGTGCTGTTTTTTTTATGGATTGACGAAGAATATGATTTTCACGAGGGAGGAGTTCTTTGATGGTAGCAAATTCATGATCAAACGCTATGACAACACGATCACCTACAGCAACTGGATTGGTTTCTTTAATGCCTTCTAATCGCATTTTTCCACGCATACGACAAGTATAGGTCTTGCTATCTTCGGCAAGCACTTCATAAAAAGAGCCGGTGGAACGCATTACAATGCCTTTCATGCCATCAGGATTTTTTTGCAGTATGCTGTTATTTTTGAAGTGG
>DASPIZ010000132.1:0-16894 GCA_035628875.1 Ohtaekwangia sp.
AACCCGATGTGGTACTTGCGTCATCGACAAAAAAATCTTTAACCATACTGAACAACAAAAGCACCAACACAGCGATTGCTTTCGATGTCGTGCATAAAACAGGACTTACCTACCTGGGCAGACATGTTAAAGTCGGAGATATGGATAGCGATGGGAAACCGGATATCACCTTCACCAGCGTTGACGACAACCTCCTGCTCCTGCCAGCCTCTAAAGTTTCCGTTTTCAGAAATCAAAGTTGTATGGTACCGGAAGTTACTCCCGAAGGCCCGCTGAATGTTTGTAACTCCCTGGCACAGGAACTTGAAGCAACTAAAGGTGGTGGTGTTACTTACGAATGGACCAATCTCACGACAGGAATATCAACAGCAGGAACGCATCTTTTTACCCCTACGATTACCGGCGAATACCTCGTAACAGCGACATCGGAAGGCGGTGCATGTACCGAACAATCAAATACTGTAGATGTAACGATCACTGCAGGCACTGCAGCTGATCCGCTTCCGGTATACAATGAGCCGCTTTGTCTCGGCAACACATTGTCTTTTTCGCTCGATAACGATTTGGGTGCAGGATACACGTACAATTGGACAGGGCCCGAAGGATTCAGTGCGACAGGTTCAGCACCAACGCGTGCAACCGCAAGGCTCGTAGATGCAGGCGAATATTTTCTGGAAGTAATTGCGCCTGGCGGTTGCGTTGCAAGAAAGCAGTCTCTCATCGTAAAAGTAATCGACAGACCGGACTTCAAAGTCA
The DNA here is from genome assembly GCA_035628875.1 of Ohtaekwangia sp. Classification (GTDB taxonomy): domain Bacteria; phylum Bacteroidota; class Bacteroidia; order Cytophagales; family Cyclobacteriaceae; genus Ohtaekwangia. The sequence goes on from DASPIZ010000132.1 coordinate 757, forward strand.
CATATCCAAATTCGGAGATTTTATGTTCCGGTCAATTCAAGAAACTTTCCGTTGAACCGGCTTCACCAGATTATACCTATGAATGGTTTGAAACGACCGCGGGAAACCTTGGTGTTACCGGGCCTACATTCGACATTGGCGCCGGGGGAGAATATTATGTCGAAGCGTCATCAAGCACGGGATGCGGCGACATCCAATCCACCAAAGCAAAAATAATCAGTGTTATCTCACCACTCCCTGTCTTCGATGCCCCCTTGACTGCATGTAAAGGACAGGAGGTTACTTTCACTGATCAATCCACCGTGGATGGGCAGGCTGAAGCATTTTACTACTGGAACTTTGGCGATGGCAATTCTTCAACAGATCGTCATGGAAAAAACATCTACAGTTCCACCGGCGTAAAATCCGTGAGTCTTACGGTGTCTTATAAAAACAATATGTGTGCCCGTTCTACTGTTCCCGCCAAACAGATCACAATTACGGATGCACCGAATATCACCATCCTGTCTGAAAGCGGCGTATTTGATATGTGTCCTGAAGGCTCCCTCCAGTTGTCGGTATCTGGTACATTTGATTCCTTCTTGTGGAATACTGGCGAAACATCCCAATCTATTGTCGTCAGTGAAGGTGGTACTTATGACGTCAACGTAGTTGCCCCCAACGGATGTGAACTGAAATCAATCCGTGAAATTACCGAATATCCGGTGCCTGTTGTGAGCGTATCCGCTACGCCCCCCGTAATAGAAGAAGGGCAATCAACACAACTTTTTGCTGAAGGATTACAAAATTATTCCTGGGAGCCTGCACAAAGTCTGAATACCTCTACAATTCAGGACCCCATAGCCATGCCGTTGACATCAATCACTTATCTGGTAAGTGGCTATGATGTAAACAACTGCGAAGGTAAAGGATCTGTTCAGGTAACTGTGAAGGGTGATGCCATTGTAAGCAAGCTGATGCCTAGTAACTTCTTTTCACCCAATGCCGATGCTGAAAACCCTTACTGGCTGGTAGATCAAATCCAGGAATATCCGCAATGTGGTGTTACGATCTACGATGACAAGGGATTTAAAGTCTTTGATGCCAAACCATATCTTGAAAATTGGGATGGCACGTATAAAGGAAAACAACTTCCTGATGGTGTCTACTACTACGTCATTCGCTGCGACGGGGAGGAACAAACACCGAGGATGGGGAGTATTACTATTTTGAGGTAGACTACGATTGGGCTTTCGATAAGCTGCAAGATACAGGCTGCAAGCGGCAAGGTGTTTTCGATTCTGGACGTGTTTTTAGAAAATAGCTTCGAGCTGTGAGCTATGAGTTTCGAGTTTGTTTTCGATAACTTTTGAGTTTACCGGTAACTTATAATTTTCAGGATTTTCTTACTCTCATCCTTGCGTAAGGCTTGCGTAGGGAGGGGACGTTCAGCGATGAGCTGAACAGGGGTAATTTTCAGGATCTTTTTTACTCCCGTAAGGTTCAGCGTAGCTGAACTGGGGTGGTTATAAATTTTCCTTTAACCTTAAAACCTGAACTTTGAACTCAAAAGAGTTCTGCTGCCATAACGATTTCCTTTGTAACGTGATAGAACTCTTTGTGGAGATTAAAAAGTTCTTCTCCATCGGATTGTTTCTTTGTGTATGTTCCATCTTCGTTCATACAATAGGTATTTACGTTGTCCAGGAGGTTAAAGCGTAGGTTATTAATGGCTTGTTTTTTCAGAATGTCTTCATCCAGCAGAAAAAGTGATTCAATTCTCCGATCAAAACTGCGAACCATGGCATCGGCGCTTCCGATGTAAACTTTTGGATTTCCTTCATTATGGAAATAATAAATCCTTGAATGCTCCAGGTATTCGCCAACAACGGAGATCACCTGTATATTTTCACTTACCCCTTTTCGGCCGGGACGCAAACAACACATGCCCCGAACAATAAGTTTGATGGGAACGCCGGCCTGAGATGCGGCATACAACTCATCGATTAATTCCTTATCCTGAAAAGAATTAAGTTTAATGACGACTCCTGATGGTCTTCCGTTGCGTGCATTTTCAGCTTCACGTTTAACAAGATTGCAAAGCTGAATCCGCATATCGCGCGGAGAGGTGATCAGATTGCGGTAGGCCGAGGGTTGTGAATGCCCGGTAATGACATTAAAAAATTCTGACACATCATTCGCATATACCTCTTTAGTAGTCAGTAATCCGATATCCACGTACAATCGCGAAGTTGTTTCATTGTAGTTGCCACTGGACAGGTGAACGTACCGGTAAACACGATCGTCTTCTTCTTTCCTGACAATGAGTAAAAGTTTTGTATGGGTTTTCAAACTACTTACGCCATAGATTACAAAACATCCGGCTTTCTGTAGTCGTTGTGCTTCACGCAGATTGTTCTCTTCATCAAATCGGGCTTTTACTTCAAACAGTACAGAGACGTGTTTCCCGTTTTCAGCTGCTTTTAACAACGCAGCGGTTACACGCGATTCTTTGGCAACCCGGTAAATGGTGATCTTAATGGAAAGCACATACGGATCATCCGCAGCTTTTTCAAGCAGTTCCAATACGGGTTCCATGGAGTTATACGGATGGTGAAGGAGGATATCACGATCCTTCAGAACTTCAAATAGATCCTGCGTTCCCTCACCCGGAAAATTCAGCGGCTTAATCGCTTCCCGAGGTGCTGCCCTTTTGCTCTTAAATTCTTTATGGCTGATGATCTGATTAAGGCCAGCAAAATCAATGAGGCTTCCCGTCGGAACATAAAAAATATTATGCTCATCCATATCCCACTGGATCTTCAGGAGGCGCATCATCCATGGATCCGGATTTTCCTCTGTTTCCAAACGTACAACCCTTCCCGAACGACGTGTTTTAAGTTTTCGCTTCAGGTCCTCCAGAAAATTAGATTCGATGTCTTCACTCTCCTCCAGGGTAAAGTCCCCATTGCGATTTATCCTGAAAAGGTTTGTACTTACAATCTCTACATTCCGGAATAAATTAAAAACGTTGTGTCTGATGATCTCTTCAATGGGAACAAAGAGGATTCTGCTTTCTTCAACAATTTCGTAAAACCTTGAAAGGTTCTGCGGTACCTGGATAAAAGAAACCTTTTGTTGATTCACACCCTCAACAAGATTATTCGTTACGACGCCAAACAACAACCTGTTATTCATCAGGGTTGGAAAGGTGTGATAGTTATCGAATACCATGGGCGTTAACATGGGGAAAATGATATTATTAAAATATTCATTCACCCGTTGTGTATGCTCCACGGAAAGGTCCTGATAGGATATGATTGTAAACCCGTTGTCGCTAAAGTACGGCTTCAATTCCCCGGTATAGTAATCATTCTGATCTTTACAAAACCGCTTCATCTCGCCAAGCAAAAGCTTCCTGAAAGGTTCTTCGCGTAATCCGTTATAATCAAACCGAAGTTTACCGTAATCGAGATAATTGTATAAGCTTCCCAGGCGGATCGTACAAAACTCATCCAGGTTAGAAGCCGTGATCGCCAGAAATTTTAAACGATCGAAAATACTTCGTTCCTTATACTTGGCCTGATCAAGTACACGGTAATTAAATTTCAGCCAGCTCAGATCACGACTGATATAATTGCTTTCGTCAATCTGCTGATATAGCTTTTCCGTTGATGTTACAATTTCCTCCATAGGGATACCTGGCTGTCAAATCGTTAAATATCAATCCGGGCATACTTGGCATTCTTTTCTATAAACTCACGCCGGGGCGCAACTTCGTCTCCCATCAGCATTGAAAACAAGTGATCTGCCTCTGCTGCCGATTCAATACTTACCTGTTTTAATGAACGTTTTGCCGGATCCATGGTTGTCGTCCAGAGTTGTTCCGGATTCATTTCCCCAAGACCTTTGTAACGTTGCACATTAACAGAATCCTCTTTTCCTCCGGCAGCCAGTTCTTTTACGAATGCTTCGCGCTCTTCTTCAGTCCAGCAATAGCGTTCCTCTCTTCCTTTCTTGATGAGGTATAGCGGGGGCAATGCGATGTAAACATAACCACTTTCAATAAGGTCTTTCATGTATCGGAAAAAGAAAGTCAGGATCAGTGTACGAATATGCGAACCATCAACATCAGCATCCGTCATAATGATCACTTTATGGTAGCGAAGTTTTGTCATGTTCAAGGCCTTCGCATCATCCGGCGTTCCAAAGCTTACGCCCAGCGCTGTGATCATATTCTTGATCTCCTCGTTTTCATAGATTTTATGTTCCTGCGCTTTCTCTACATTGAGGATTTTACCTCGCAGCGGAAGAATTGCCTGGAAATTCCGATCACGACCTTGTTTCGCTGACCCTCCCGCGGAATCACCCTCCACAAGATACAACTCACAGATTTCCGGGTCGGCACTCGAACAATCGGCCAGTTTACCAGGAAGTCCGGTGCCAGACAAAACGTTTTTGCGTTGTACCATCTCACGCGCCTTTCGGGCAGCATGACGGGCCTGTGCCGCAAGAATAACTTTATTGACAATCAGCTTTGCTTCACGCGGATGCTCCTCCAGATAACTATTAAGCACTTCACCAACAGCCTGGTCTACAGCACCCATTACATCTGAATTACCTAGCTTCGTTTTGGTTTGTCCTTCAAACTGTGGCTCTGCAACTTTCACAGAAATAACGGCAGTTAACCCCTCACGGAAGTCATCGCCGCTAATATCAAGTTTTACTTTTTCAAGCAGTCCGGATTTATCTGCGTAAGTCTTTAACGTCCGTGTTAGCGCACGTCTGAACCCGGCAACGTGTGTACCACCTTCATGGGTGTTGATGTTATTTACGTATGACACCAGATTTTCACTAAACGAAGTATTGTAGCTAAGAGCCACCTGTATTGGAATTTCCCCTTTGTCATTTTCAATGTAGATGGGCGACTGAATCAGTTTTTCACGCGGGCCATCGATGTATTCTACAAATTCACGTAATCCACCTTCAGAAAGAAACCTATCGTGCCGGGCCTCTCCGTTTTCATCTTTTTCCCTAAGGTCTTTCAGATTAATGGTGATCCCTGGGTTCAGAAACGCCAACTCGCGAAGGCGGGAAGCAATGGTTTCATAATTGTATTCTGTAATCGGGAATATCTGTTTGTCGGGAAGAAAGTTCACGGTGGTTCCGCTTGCCTCAGATTCGCCAATAACACGAACGGAATATTGCGGCGTTCCGCGTTGATATTCCTGTTCAAATATTTTTCCTTCTCTGTAAACGGTAACGAGAAGACGTTCAGAAAGTGCATTAACACACGAAACGCCAACCCCGTGTAAACCACCAGATACTTTATAGGTATTTTTATCAAATTTACCACCGGCGTGCAGTACCGTCATTACGACTTCGAGTGCTGATCGCTTTTCCTTTTCGTGCATATCGGTGGGGATACCACGACCATTATCAGAAACCGTAACAGAATTATCTGTATTAATGGTCACAAATATTGTATCGCAATATCCTGCAAGTGCTTCATCAATTGAGTTATCTACAACTTCCCAGACAAGGTGATGAAGCCCTTTAACACCTACATCACCAATATACATTGCGGGGCGTTTTCGCACCGCTTCAAGACCTTCTAATACCTGGATGTTATTAGCTGAATATTCAGCCGGACCTTTTGGTTTTATCTCACTCATGTTACATTGTTAGAACCGCCAAAAATAATGTTTTTAGCTGTACCATCAGTTGATTTTGCCGCATTTATTATGTAAAAAATAACACCTTCATCTGCCTGAAAAACGATGGCAAAAAAAACTGCCCCCCTTGCCTGAACGCGGATGGAATAAGGGTTTATTTTCCGAATGAAAAGTGCTTCATTCTGCCACGCTTAATGAAGAAAAAAAAGGAGTGCACCAGCCCGGAATATTTGCAAATCACCGGAGGTTTTTGGGTGATTTTTGACATTTATAACCCCAACTCCTGTAACACGAGTCTGAATTCATTGAGCATCATCGCCGTCGCGCCCCAGACAATCTCTTGTTCGATATTAAAATGCGGTGCTTGCATCCTGTAATGCCCTGCAGCCAGAATCTCTGTTGTAAGAATTGCATCCGGTTTGATCAAGTCATAGACATCTGCTTTTATAATGCGCTCGACCTCATGGGGGTCAGGAATAAAATGAGGTGTACCTGTATGTGCTGCCACCACAGGTGTAACGAGAAAGTTACTCGGGATTACATAAAACTCACTTAATCTTCCGATTACTTTCACGGCACTCGCTGAAATCCCGATTTCTTCCTCAGCTTCCCGCAGGGCTGTTGCTATTGTGTCCTCACCATTTTCAGCCTTTCCCCCGGGCAAACTGATTTGTCCACTATGGGCACCGTTATATATCGGGCGTTTCGTTAACGGGAACTTAATCCTGCCGCCTTCCTCATAGAGCAAAATGAGGACACTGCCTGGTTTGGGTGGTTGCTGATGTGCAAATTTAGGCGTAACATTTCCAATGGGAATTGCCCGTAACGGGTCATGTGCCAACGCTGAGGGCAAAGCCTGTGTTAATCGCCTCGACAAATTTTCTATCAACCGGGAATACATCGTTCACTACCTCCATTGTTAACACTAAAATAAGTTGCCAGCGTCACTTCACTTTCATTCACATTTCGAATCAAAATCCACACTGGCCAATTGATTGTGTTCAAGTGCCTTTTTAAAATATTGACAAGCAAGGTCACGCTGATTATTTTTCAAGTAGGCTTCTCCAATCCAATAATAAAGCTGATCAATTAAAGGATCTATCTTCTCAGCCTGGTGTAGTAACCGGAGGCCTTCATCGTATTTTTGTGTAAGCACATAGTACATTCCTTTATTGCGATATGCCCATCCATTATACGGATCAAGCGCAATACTTTCATTGATCAAGGGGAGTGCCTCATCGTAAGATTTCATTAAAAGAAGGATATATCCTTTGTTATTCAGAAAATAGGGATCATCCGGGACTTTGCCAATAGCCTTATTGATCCATGTAGCGGCTTCAGCAACGTGTCCTGCATCAGCCTCCAGGATGGCAATGGCATTTAGCGCCTGCGCATCTTCAGGTTTTAACGCCAGCGCCTTACGCAGGTAATACCGTCCCGAATCAAACTGATCCAGCGAAGCATACAGGGTTCCTACATTAATTAACACGTCGGTATCTTCCGCATGCCGACCCAGAATCCTCCTGTAATTTGCAAGGGCTTTTTCCGGTTGATGAAGTTTCCAGTATATCAATCCACGTAAGTGATATACTGCTGCTGTATCGGGGTGTTCTTTTTCTATGACCTCCAGATCACGCAAAGCATTTTCTGGTTGATTCAGATCATAGAATACATTCGCCCTGTTAAAATAAGCTTGTATAAATTCAGGATTACATTCAATAGCACGGGAATAATATTCCATCGCGCTGCCGAAATTTTGCGTGCGGTGTGCTACCGTTCCAAGATTGTTCAGCGCATCACTAAAACATGAGTCCAGGACGAGTGCAGCTTCAAAAAATTTGGAAGCCTCACCATACTCCTGTTTATCAAATTTTTCATTTCCCTGGATCAAAAATCTTTGTTTGCGGGTTTCTTTGCTTTCACTGCAACCAACAAGCAAAAGCAAAATAAGAACAAAATAATTTTGAAACATATTAACCTGACTTAACCGCAAAGGTACACACTCTGTCGTTAACAAACGAAAAGGCGACAGCTCAAAGTTTGTGGTTCAAAGTTCGTGGTTCAAAGTTTGGTGTCTGATAACAAAGGGCTACGATATTGTTTGAAGTTTGACGTCTGATGTTTGATGTTGGGTTCATCGAAATCATTACGGAAACCAACTTGAAAGCTGTAATTCCATCTCATATCCCGTACTTTGTACTTCGTACCTCGTTCTTTGTACTTTGTAGTGAATCCGCGGCTCGAGGCTCGCAACTCGCAGCTACTCTCTCCCCCATCGTTACCGTCATCCTGATGCGCGCACGTGCCACGCACGAAGCATGCAGAAGGATCTCCCCGGCAAAGGAATAAAATGAGTCGTTACCAGAAACATCAATCAGTGATCGGACTAGAAGCGAAATTGTGTGAAACTACTTTTTCAAAATCTTGGCCCTGCGGATCGGTTTCTTACAATATCTCTGCATACGATGTAAATGACGCTAAGGCTTATATTCCCGATTAAAATTTCCCTCAACGATAATTAGCTCCACAGATCGCGGCTGGTTGTATAGTTAGAAAAATCTATGATTTACTCCCTTCAATCCGGATTTTATTCCGATTTATGGAAAGTATATTTTGAGTTTTCAAAACTATTTGATTTCTTAGCAGCGAAATTCAGAAATGAAGAACACATTCATCATAGCGATCCACCACCATCATCATGTTAACCACATCTTGCGTGGCGGGTCTATGTTTTGAATCTGATATAAAAGAACTTCAAAAGGCTTGTCACGGTGTGGCGAGCCTTTTTTGTTGGCATTACTTTCCTGCCTAACGACAGGAAGGGTTAACCACGAATTGCATAATGCCTGTCGGGCGAATGCAAATGAGCAATAATGAATTAAAATTTGACATTTGACTTTATTCAACCTATGAACACTTTATTACGCATTGCGATTCAAAAATCAGGTAGACTTCAGGAAGGATCTCTTGCCTTATTAAAGGAGACCGGTTTATCCTTTAGCAATGGAAAAGATCAACTCAAAACCCAGGCGCGGAACTTTCCTGTTGAAGTACTTTTTCTCCGCGATGATGATATTCCGCAATACGTGGAGGATCAGGTCGCTGATGTCGGCATCGTCGGAGAAAATGTTTACCTGGAAAAGGCGAAGGAAAACAAGTTGGTAAAACGCCTTGACTTCGCCAAGTGCCGACTCTCCATGGCTGTACCGAGAACAGAAAACTATTCGGGTGTGGCATGGTTACAAGGAAAAAACATCGCCACCTCCTACCCCAACATCGTAAAAGCGTTCCTGAAGAAGAATCAAATAGAAGCTGGGATCCACGAGATCAGCGGGTCTGTCGAAATCGCGCCCAGTATTGGATTAGCTGATGCCATCTGCGACCTTGTGAGTACCGGAAGTACATTACTGAGCAATGGATTAAAAGAGGTCGAGATCGTCATGCAATCAGAAGCGGTAATTATTGCAAACCCCGCGTTATCTGCTGAGAAACAATCCATTCTTGAAAAATTACTTTTTAGAATCGAAGCGGTTCAAAAAGCCAAGAACAATAAATACATCTTGCTGAATTGTCCGAACGAATCAATCGAAAAAATTACAAGCATAATTCCAGGCATGAAGAGCCCTACCATTGTTCCGCTGGCACGGCAGGGATGGAGTTCACTGCATTCTGTTGTTAACGAAAATGACTTTTGGGAAAAGATCGATCAGCTTCGCGGACTTGGTGCAGAAGGTATCCTGGTTGTTCCCATCGAAAAAATGATCAATTAAATTCAACGCAATTCCAATGAACGTTTTCACAAATCCATCCAAAGAAAACTGGTCTTCTCTCTGTGAACGTCCGCAACTTGAGCTGGGATTCCTGGAGAGTTCCGTTCGGAATATTTTGAATCGCGTAAAGCATTCCGGTGATGAAGCGCTGCGAGAACTAACCTTACAATTTGACAAAATTCAACTGGGCACTATACAAGCTGATGGAGGGGAAGTGAACGAAGCCTCCAATCTATTAACAGACCAACTAAAGCAAGCAATTCAAAAAGCAGCGACAAACATTGAAAAATTTCATGCTGCGCAAAAGCGGGAGCCCATGCAGGTGGAAACCATGCCGGGTGTTACCTGCTGGCGGAAAGGTGTGGCCATCGACAAAGTGGGGATTTATATTCCTGGAGGTACAGCACCGCTATTTTCTACGGTATTAATGTTAGGCATTCCTGCAAAACTTGCAGGATGCCAGGAGATCGTTTTATGTACACCTCCGGATAAAAATGGAAAGATCAATCCCGCCATCTTGTTTGCTGCTTCCCTGGTAGGTGTTACTAAAATATTCAAGGTCGGTGGCGCGCAGGCCATCGCTGCCATGGCCTATGGAACTGAAACGATTCCTCAGGTATATAAGATTTTCGGGCCGGGTAACCAGTATGTAACGAAAGCGAAACAACTTGTACTCGAAGAAGGTATCGCGATCGATATGCCGGCAGGACCATCAGAAGTACTGGTAATGGCCGATGAGACTGCCGAAGCGTCTTTCATCGCTGCCGACTTATTATCACAGGCAGAACATGGTGAAGATAGCCAGGTAATTCTCGTATTACTTGACCCAACATTGGTTGATACCGTAAAAAATGAAATTAAAGAACAATTGGCTTCGCTTCCGCGTAAAGCCATTGCTGAAAAATCTCTGACCAATAGCCGTGTCGTGATTTTTGATGGAATGGATGCTGCCGTTGAGTTTGTAAATCAGTACGCTCCGGAACACCTTATCATTAATACAAAAGATTTTAACGCTGTCGCGGATAGAATCACAAATGCCGGATCTGTCTTTCTTGGAAATTATTCACCCGAAGCCATTGGTGATTATGCCTCCGGAACAAACCACACCTTGCCCACCAACGGCTATGCTAAAGCGTACGCTGGTGTTTCGCTTGAAAGTTTCATGAAATACATCACCTACCAACAACTCACCAAAGAAGGATTACAGAGCTTGGGTCCTGTGGTAGAGCAAATGGCGGAAGCTGAACAGCTCATGGCGCACAAGCAAGCTGTATCCATTCGATTAAAAAAATTAACTAATGATATAACGAAAGCAATCACCGGCTTGAATTAAATGATGAAAAAAGATTTGTTCGATCTGAATAGTTTGGTCAGAAGGAATATTGCAAGTATGAAACCGTATTCTTCAGCACGCGATGAATTCAAAGGCGAAGCTGAAGTGTTCCTGGATGCCAACGAAAATCCCTATCCATCCGGATTTAATCGTTACCCTGATCCGCTGCAATGGAAAGTGAAAGAAAAACTGGCCGTTTTAAAAGGTGTTACACCTGAACAGATTTTCCTTGGCAACGGAAGTGATGAACCGATTGATTTACTGATTCGCGCATTTTGTGAGCCAAATCGCGACGCTATCATGATTACAACACCAACGTATGGTATGTACGCCGTATGCGCCGACGTAAACGCAGTGCGCATTCAGCAAACTAACCTTACCGCTGAATTTGACATTGACCTGTACGGAATACTGGATGCCATTGATTCAACGACCCGTCTCATATTTTTATGTAGCCCGAATAATCCCTCGGCTGCATTGCTTGAGCGCGATAAAATCATCAGCCTCGTGAAAAGTTTCAATGGCATTGTGGTAGTGGATGAAGCTTATATTGATTTCGCCCAAACGAAAAGCTTCGTCGAGGAACTAAACCTTTATCCAAACCTAGTTGTACTTCAGACGTTTTCGAAAGCCTGGGGATTGGCGGCGCTTCGCTGTGGGATGGCTTATGCTTCACGAGAGATTATTCAAATCCTGAATAAGATTAAGTATCCATATAATATTAATATTCAAACTCAGGAACTGGTATTAAAAGCCCTCCAAAATGTAAAGCAAAAAAATACTTGGGTGGAAGAAATATTAAAGGAAAGAACCGCGCTGGTAAATGATTTGAAAACAATTGCCATGGTCGAAAAAGTTTTTCCTTCTGATGCCAATTTTATTCTTGTAAAAATAAAGCAGGCGCACACAGTCTATACATATTTAATGAACAACAAGATTATCGTGCGCGACCGCTCGCAGGTAAAATTATGTGAGGATTGCCTGCGTATTACCGTAGGAACACATTCTGAAAATAAAAGGTTAATCACCTCCCTACAAAACTATAAAGCTTAGCCTGATGAAAAAAGTATTGTTTATTGACCGCGACGGTACCCTGATCATTGAACCCCCTGACGAGCAGATCGACTCCCTTGAAAAGCTTGAATTTTATCCGGGCGTTTTCACGTGGTTAAGTAAAATTGCGAGCGAAACAGATTACGAGCTGGTTATGGTTACCAATCAGGATGGATTGGGTACAGATCGTTTTCCGGAAGATACGTTTTGGCCGGCACACAAGAAAATGGTAAAGGCGTTTGAGAACGAGGGTGTAAGCTTCTCCAACACTTTTATTGACCGGTCATTCTTACACGAAAACAAACCAACACGAAAGCCAGGCACAGGCATGCTTACGGAATTTTTTTCCGATGAATATGACCTCGCTAATTCGTATGTTATTGGAGACCGCGTAACAGATATTCAACTTGCTCAAAATCTCGGCGCGAAAGCAATCTTTATAAACAGTGGAAGTCTTTCTCCTGTCGTACGGGAACAACAACTCGATAAGTGGTGTGCGATCACGTCGGAGTCATGGAAAGATATATATACTTTCCTTGTTCAGCCTTCACGCATTGCCACGGTTAAACGCACAACAAAAGAAACCGATATAACGGTTGAAGTTAACCTCGACGGCAAAGGTGAATCAACGATATCTACCGGACTCGGTTTTTTTGATCACATGCTCGATCAATTGTCCAGGCATGGACTTGTCGACTTAAAAATCGATGTAAAAGGCGACCTCCATATTGATGAACATCACACGATCGAAGATACAGCCCTTGCCCTTGGCGAAGCATTCTTAAAAGCATTGGGTTACAAACGTGGCATCGAACGATATGGATTTTGTCTACCGATGGATGATTGCCTAGCGCAAGTGGCTATTGACTTCGGTGGAAGACCGTGGCTGGTATGGGAAGCAGATTTCAAACGCGAAAAGATCGGCGAAATGCCTACCGAAATGTTTTATCACTTCTTTAAATCATTTTCAGATACAGCAAAATGTAATCTGAACATAAAAGCAGAAGGAACAAACGAACACCACAAAATTGAAGCAATCTTCAAGGCGTTTGCAAAAGCAATCAAGATCAGCGTAAAGCGGGAAGGAAACCAGCTACCATCGACTAAAGGAATCCTTTAGTTCGAGGTTCGAGGTTTTAAGTTTAAAGTTCATGGTTCAAAGTTTAAGGTTTAAAGTTCATCGCAGCAGCATAAATTAAAGACTAAACAAACTCACGGCGCGAAGCTCGTAGCTCGCAGCTTTTTCGAAGGCCAAACTAAACATTTAACACAACCTGAAGTTTTCAACCTAAAAAATCAGACGAACAATGCAAGTAGCTCTTATCAAATACAACGCCGGTAACGTCCAATCAGTATCGTTTGCGCTGGAACGGCTTGGTGTAAGTTTCACAGTTACGGATGCGCCGGAGGATATAAGGAAGGCAGATAAAGTTTTATTTCCTGGTGTCGGGGAAGCCAGTACAACCATGCGTTATCTAAAGGAAAAAAAACTGGATCAAGTTATACCCGCATTAACACAACCTGTCCTCGGAATTTGTTTAGGCATGCAACTCATGTGTACGCATTCTGAAGAAAACAACACGCCATGTCTCGGCATTTTTAATGAGCATGTAAAACGATTTACGCCCAGCCCTTCACAAAAGGTACCACACATGGGTTGGAATGAACTGACTTTAACCGAAAACTGGCTCGACCCTGAGCTGGCAAATAAGCATGTTTACTTTGTTCACAGCTACTACGTGCCTGTTAATGCGCATACGGCTGCCGTCACAAATTATAGGGTTCCATTCAGTGCAGCCATGCATCGTGATAATTTTTATGCCGTTCAGTTTCATCCGGAAAAATCCGCTGCTGCCGGCGAACTTGTACTAAAAAGTTTTTTAAAAATTTAACACACCATGAGAATAATTCCTGCGATCGATATAATAGATGGAAAATGTGTTCGTCTTACCCAGGGCGATTATGCACAAAAAAAGATATACAACGAAAACCCACTCGAAGTAGCCAGATCGTTTGAAGATGCCGGTCTGAAATACCTACACCTCGTCGACCTGGATGGTGCCAAAGCAGGAAAGGTAATCAATTGGAAAGTGATTGAAACTATTACGTCTAAGACCGGACTTACGGTTGATTTTGGAGGCGGCATCAAAACGGAAAATGAACTGGAAAAATTGTTCTCGTCAGGTGTACACCAGGTAAACCTGGGTAGTATTGCCGTAAAGGATGCACCACTTGTTAAAAGCTGGATCGAAAAATTTGGGCCGGCAAAGATCATACTCAGTGCAGATGTTAAAAATGAAAACATCGCTATCAATGGATGGATCGACAACCTGAATCTTCCGGTTTCGGAATTCATTCACGATTACCAGATGAAAGGAATTGAATATGTCACGTGTACTGATATCAGTACCGATGGCATGCTTACCGGCCCAAATCTGAACTTATACAAGAAATTACTAAAACAATTCAATGGACTGAAGTTAATTGCAAGTGGTGGCGTGAGTTCCATTCATGATGTTATTGAACTAAAAAAAGCAAACCTTGAAGGTGTAATTATCGGCAAAGCAATCTATGAAGGGCGAATACCTGTCGAGGCATTACGCGATATATAAATAATGTTAAGAAATTCAGCTTACAATTAATGCTTACAAAAAGAATCATACCGTGTCTCGATATCAAAGATGGTCGTACCGTTAAAGGTGTAAACTTTGTAAACATCCGCGATGCCGGCGATCCAGTTGAATTAGGGGCAGCTTATGCAAAACAAGGTGCCGACGAACTCGTCTTCCTGGATATTTCAGCCACCAACGAAGGTCGAAAAACGTTTGCTTCACTGGTACGTGACATTGCCCGACACATCAACATACCTTTTACAGTGGGAGGAGGAATTAGCAGCGTTGCAGACGTGGCTCCCCTACTCGATGCTGGTGCTGACAAAGTGAGTATCAACTCTGCTGCAGTGAGAAGACCAGAACTTATCGACGAATTATCAATGGCTTTTGGCGCCCAATGCATTGTAGTTGCCATTGATGCGCGTAAGATTGATAATCAATGGGTAGTACATACCCATGGCGGTAAAAACCCAACTGACAAGAAATTGTTTTCGTGGGCAAAAGAGGGGCAAGAACGCGGAGCAGGAGAAATACTTTTTACCAGCATGGATCACGATGGCACGAAGTCGGGATTTGCAATTGATCCGTTAGAAAAGTTAAATGCTTTGTTAAGCATTCCGGTCATTGCTTCAGGCGGGGCTGGAAATATGGAACACTTCATTGATGCATTCACACTTGGCAAAGCAGATGCTGCACTGGCTGCAAGTATCTTTCACTTTGGAGAGATTAAGCTTCCTGCTTTAAAATCATTCTTAAAACAAAAATCGATCAACATCAGATGAATACAACAATTGACTTCTCCAAACTAGACGGCCTTGTACCTTGCGTGGTACAAGACGCAAAGACCAACCGCGTGTTGATGCTTGGGTTCATGAATGAAGCGGCTTACGAGAAAACAAAGACTGATAAAAGAGTTACTTTTTTCAGCCGCACTAAAAACCGTCTCTGGACAAAAGGAGAAACTTCAGGTAATTTTCTGGATGTTGTTGATATGCTCATTGATTGTGATCAGGACACTATTCTTATAAAAGCAAATCCAAGAGGTCCGGCTTGTCATACAGGTGCAGATACTTGCTTCAATGAAAATAATACCAGCACGTGGACGCTGGAAACACTTGAACAGCTTATCCAGAATAGAAAACAAAATCCAAAACAAGGATCTTATACCAATACGCTCCTTGATTCCGGCATTAACAAAGTCGCTCAGAAAGTAGGCGAAGAGGCCGTTGAATTAGTGATCGAAGCAAAAGATGACAACAAAGCGCTGTTCCTGGGTGAGGCTGCCGATCTTGCATACCACTACCTTGTATTGTTAGCGGCAAAAGGATACTCCCTTCAAGACGTTCTCAATGTACTGAAGAAGAGACATACCAAGTAAAAAATTATAGCCACGACGGCACTAAGAAATTAACATTTTGCATTCCTTTATGTCTTTGCGATTTCGTGGCTCGAATAAAAAAAAACTATAGCCACAAAGTCACCAAGACACTAAGAAAATATCTGGCCTTACATTTTGCATTCCTTCGTGTCTTTGTGCCTTCGTGACCCGAATAAAAAAAACTATAGCCACAAAGTCAGTAGAGTAGAAAAGAAGAAGACTAGCGGTAAAGGTAAAGGGTCACCTCATTTTCAGACCTCATCTTCTTCTTCCCCCTCGTCAAACCGTACGTGCAGTTTTCCCGCATACGGCTTTCCTGTATATCATTCATCTCAAGC
>DASPIZ010000133.1:0-16333 GCA_035628875.1 Ohtaekwangia sp.
ACGTTCATAGCGTGCGCATTGTGAACAAGATGTTGAAATCCAAAAATTGACGAAATGGGCATCTCAACTTTTTGCGCGGGAATAATTCTAAGGATGATCGTGTAGCGCGGTTAGCTGCCCAAGCTATGAAGCGTCTGAAAAACAACTTGCAGCTTGAAACTTGCAGCATGAAGCTAGAGAAAATTACTTTTTCGGCTCTTTAAATATAATGTTTCCCATGGAGACGTCCAGATCAAACACCAAAGCATTTTTTGCGCCTCTGGAATAATTATTATTGGTGAAAGTGTTTTCACTCACCTTCTTAAAGCTTTCTGGCATTTTAACACTGCACAACCAAGAATCTTTTATCCGCACAAGCACAGGGGTTTCTGCTGAAGGTAGCAGGATGGTAAGGTTTCCGGCACCCACGCTTCCGCGGATGTTACTTCCCACAAGCGGTTTGCTTGAGAAATCGAGGATCATAGAACCGAATCCAACATCGGCAACAACGGCACGGGTACGTGATAAATTGAGATTCCGCACATCAATGGATCCTACGTCCACCTTTACAGAAAAAGTATCCATGTCCATTTGATTCTCGAGTGCAGAGAAATAGCCAACAACAACGTCGGCACTCGCGGTATTAATTTTAAGTTTCTGGATGGAAAGACCTGAAAGATCAACGTTCGCATGGCCAATGCCGTAATTTAATTCAAGCGAATAAGGTTTTGATTCCGTGAGATACATTTTCCAGATCTTTTCATGAACTGGTTTCGCGTCCGCGCCGAAGAACCGGGAAGAGATTGTTTGTCCGATGCCGTTTGCCTGAGGTTCTTCCAGTTGTAAAAGCACATCGCAGGTTTTACCCTTGATTTCTTTTTTGAAATTGTGCTCGTACGCGCTAGCATCCTGATTGCTGAATACATTCAGGATATCGCTGCTGAGGCCTGGTTTGATATAACAATTGCCGCTATTCGCCTTAAGGCAAAGCTTGATATTCTCACAGGAAACGGCATCTTCCACCGTAAACTGCCTTTTGATCTGTCCAAAGGTGACGCCCACCAGCACAATCCCAAACGATGTCAATACGAACTTTCTCAGCATGCTGATTTATTACGATCTCCTGATCACTTAGTTACGACTTGTAAGTTTAAGGGCTAAATTCAATAAAAAACCCCATTCACGATGTAAACGGGGTTAAACCAAAAATGGTTGGGAATTGAGATTAAAACTCTATTAAACTCAACAAATCAATTAAAAAACTCTTTCATTCGTTCAAAAAAGCCCTTTTCGTTCACATCTGGGTTAGGATGAAAGTTTGCCGATGAACGAAGATCTTCGAGTTTTGCTTTTTCGTCGGCCGACAGTTTTTTAGGCGTCCAAACATTTACATAGATCAGTTGATCGCCGGTCTCGTAACCATTCACATCTTTCAAGCCTTTTCCTCTCAGTCTCAATATTTTGCCACTCTGCGTACCGGCTTCGATTTTTATTTTAACTTTTCCGCCAACAGACGGAACTTCTACTGTGGTTCCCAGTGCAGCGTCGATGAACGAGATATAGAGATCGTAAACCAGGTTATTTCCGTCGCGTTTCAGGAAACGGTCCTCCTGTTCTTCGATCAGAATCAAAAGATCGCCTGGAAGTCCTCCACCCGGAGCTTCATTACCGCGACCCGACATGGAAAGCTGCATGCCTTCGCTCACACCAGCCGGAATTTTTACAGTGATAACTTCTTCTTTCGAAACCAATCCTGAATTATCAACGCCTGAAGGTCGTTTGTCGATGGTTTGACCGCTACCGTTACAGTTAGAACATGTTGTTGCAGATACCATTTGCCCAAGCATCGTATTGACAACTTTCCGTTGTTGGCCGGAGCCTTGGCAAACCTGACAAGTTTTGAAGGTTACGCCTTCGGCCTGCACGAGCCGATTTACTTTAATTTTTTTCTCAACACCTTGTGCGATTTCTTCAAGCGAAAGTTTCAGCTTTATTCTGAGGTTGGAACCCTTGCGCTGACGTCTTCCGCCCCGCGATTGTCCCCCGCCACCGAAAAAGCTATCGAAAGGACTGCCACCGCCAAAGATATCTCCAAACTGGCTGAAGATATCTTCCATGTTCATGTCATGTCCACCGAAACCTCCTCCGCCCGCTCTTGCATGACCAAAGCGATCGTACTTTGCACGTTTATCGGCATCACTCAGCACTTCATATGCTTCTGCTGCCTCTTTGAACTTTTCTTCCGCTTCTTTATTCCCCGGGTTTTTATCAGGATGGAATTGAATAGCCACTTTGCGATAGGCCTTTTTTATCTCGTCCTGTGTTGCGCCCTTTGCTACACCTAATATTTCGTAATAATCTCTTTTCGTGCTCATTTTCGTTCTGGTTTTCGCTGGTGATCGCTGGAATTAACTTCCGACAACCACCTTGGCAAAGCGAATTACTTTGTCATTTAATAAATATCCTTTTTCTACAACGTCTACTATTTTTCCTTTAAGGTCTTCCTTCGGCGCCGGTATTTGCGTAATGGCCTCCTGGAAATCCGCATCGAATTCACTTCCTGGTTTCAGGTCCATTACTTTCACGCCATACTGCTCCAATGTTTTTTTGAATTTATTGACGATCAGGAAGAGGCCCTCCATATCTTTATCCTCCCTGTCTTTGATCGACTTTTCGGCACGTTCAAAATCGTCGGCTACAGGAAGAAGCGCCACGATGAGTTTTTCATTGGCAGTTTGAATGAGTTCCAGTTTTTCCTTCGATGTCCTTCTTCTGAAATTCTCAAACTCAGAATAGAGACGCAGGTACTTGTCCTTTTGTTCGGCTAAATCAACCTGAATTTTAAGCGACGCGTTGTCCTGGGTTTCCTCCTGTTCTTCTGACAGGTTTTCTGTTTCTTCCGTGTTCTCAGAAAGGATTTCTTCGTTCGTTTTCATTTCTTCGTTTTCGTCGTTCGTTTTCATAGCCATTCAGGTCGTTAAAAATGATAATGGTAATTGTCAACAACTCTGCCAAAGGTCTTTACGTGTCAATCTGGCATTAACCGGTCGTGAAATACCGGACACTGTTTATTTGGCAACGTCACTAAAATTAATTTTGATTGAGATTTTTCCAGATCAGATCCTTGAGTTCCACAAGCCCCTGCTGTGTAATGGATGAAATAAACACGGTAGGTATGTCTGAAGGAAGTTCTTTTGATATTTCAGCTTTTAATTCATCGTCGAGCATGTCGGATTTAGAAATAGCAAGCAATCGTTTTTTATCGAGCAGTTCCGGGTTGTATTTCCGAAGTTCATTTAGAAGAATTTCATATTCCGTCTGAATATCTTTCGAATCTGCCGGGATAAGAAAGAGCAGTAACGAATTCCTTTCAATGTGCCTGAGAAAACGAATTCCCAGTCCACGCCCTTCTGCTGCACCTTCGATGATTCCTGGGATATCGGCCATCACAAAGGATTGCTCATTGCGATA
The DNA here is from genome assembly GCA_035628875.1 of Ohtaekwangia sp. Lineage (GTDB taxonomy): Bacteria > Bacteroidota > Bacteroidia > Cytophagales > Cyclobacteriaceae > Ohtaekwangia. The sequence goes on from DASPIZ010000133.1 coordinate 3,451, forward strand.
TGACACAACGCCCAGGTTAGGCGTCAATGTAGTGAAGGCATAGTCTGCAATTTTTGGTTTGGCAGCTGAAACGACGGATAGGAGTGTTGATTTTCCTGCGTTTGGAAATCCGACAAGCCCTACATCTGCAAGCAGTTTCAGTTCAAGGATTACCCATTGCTCAATGCCAGGTTCACCAGGTTGTGCATACTGTGGAGCCTGATTTGTTGACGTCGCAAAATGTGCATTGCCTTTTCCGCCGCGGCCTCCAGGTGTAAGAATAATTTCCTGTCCATGCTCCGTGATTTCGCACATCACTTCTCCGGTTTCAGCATCTTTTGCAACGGTACCAATAGGCACATCGATGATCTCGTCCTTGCCATCCGCACCGGTACGATCTTGTTCTTCGCCGCCATTACCATTCGTGGCGATAATGTGTTTCCGATATTTTAAGTGAAGCAACGTCCACTGATGTGAATTTCCCCTCAGGATTACGTGACCACCACGCCCGCCGTTACCCCCATCCGGGCCACCTTTTTGAATAAATTTTTCACGGTGAAAATGAAGAAATCCTGCGCCACCACTTCCAGACCGTGAGCAAAATTTTATGTAATCAATAAAGTTCGGAGATGACACGTGTTTTTTAAATTTTAATTTACCAACAGGCTTTTATCAATTTCACGGCAGATGTTTTTGAAGATGTCGGAAATTTCTCCAATACCAATTACCGACGAGTACTTGTTGTGTTGTTTATAATATTCGGCAACAGCAGCAGTTTCAGCTTTGTATACAGCGATCCGGTTTTCGATTACTTCCGGTTTCGCGTCGTCGGGACGGTTTTCTTTCTGCGCGCGATCAGCCAACCGCTCGCGTAATTCGGTCTCGTCAACTACAAGTTCAATCAAAATCTTTATGGGTGCATTTTTTGACGCCAACAAGTTATCGAGTGCTTCCGCTTGCGGTATCGTACGTGGAAATCCATCGAAAATAATACCGCTGATCTGGCCGCTGGATTTTATTTTATCATCTACCATGTCTATTACAACCTGATCGGGTACAAGGTTCCCTTTGTCCATATAACCTTTTGCCAACTGCCCAAGTGGGGTGCCTTCTTTTAAGTGTTTTCTAAAGAGGTCTCCGGTTGATATGTGCGTCAAATTATACTTTTCGATAAGTTTTGCACTTTGTGTGCCTTTGCCAGCACCCGGGGGGCCAAAAAGAATGATGTTGATCATGTCTGTGTTAAGGTATTTTATGGATGATTTTTAAGCTGTCGAAGATAAAGAATTGTAAGCAAACGGAGATTTACATTTTGATATTTACGATTTTGCCTGATAAATATCTTTAAGATTACGTCCTAACCCATCGTAGTCAAGGCCATAGCCCAGTACAAATTCATTTTCAATCTCAAATCCGATATAACGTGCGGAGACTTCTTTTTCGCGAGCCGGTTGCTTTCTAAGGAGTGCCACCACCTCTACGCTTTTCGCACCCAGATTTTTTAACCCTTCGACCAAACGCGTAAGGGTAAGACCGGTATCAATGATATCTTCAACAATAACAATGTGCTGGTTGAATAAACTTTCCTCCAACCCGATCAAGGATTTTATCTGCCCGGAGCTCGCTGTCCCGACATAGGAAGACAGCTTTACAAACGAAACACGACATGGTATTTTAATTTCCTTTAATAAATCGGAAGCAAACATAAACGATCCGTTTAAGATCGGAAGAAAAACCGGAGTCTTATCCTGGTAATCCAGATTTAGCTGGTCTGCTAAGAGCCGAACTTTACGCTGAATACTTGATTTACTGATGAATTGTGTGAATTCAAGATCTTTGATCTTCATCCCTTTACGAACATTGAGGCCGCAAAGATAGAAGAATTAAGTAATTGCCCGATTTAATCATGGGCGATCGCATAGCGGAAATGGCCGGTGATGCGAAAATCAAATAAGCAGTCAGATAATTCCTGTCCACGGCCAATATTATGAACGATCTGAAAGCGATTGCCATCATTCGATTTTTTCTTCACGACAATTCCAATATGGGTTATGCCTTTGCCCAGATCCCAGGTTACAATATCACCCGGTTTATAATCTGATGGTTTATCTGATATTTTTAATGTTGTGCCATGTCTGCTGAAAAAAGTCATCAGGTTTGGCACTCTCCGGTGATCAATATTCTTGTCTGTTTTTTTTAATCCCCAATGATTTGGATACAGAATAAAATTGTTTTTCATGTCTTCGTGCACTTTTACCTGAAGGTCGATGCCAAGTTTCCGGTATGCCCGGATCACAACATCGGTACAAACGCCTTTGTCTAGGGGAACATCACCATCCGGATATGGAATTGAAAAGTATGATGCGTCGTAAGTAACCCTTTGTTCCGTTAATGCCAACGCCGCCATTGAAAGTTGTTCTGATGTCTGGATTTGCGAAACGCCAACGACTGTGTTTAAAACAAAAAATAAAATGCTTAAGGTCCTCATCATTATAATGTTTTCATTAAATGCTGATACAACGTAATCATACTTTTAATATCGTTTTTATGAACCTTTTCATCCGGTGTGTGCGGATTTTGTTGCGGGGCTCCGATAAAACACCAATCGAAAGGATAGGGAGAAACCTGCAATTCACGTCCGTCGCTGGAACCCATGCCTTCTACTTCGAGTTGAAATTCAGTTTTACTTTTGCCAGCAAGTTCAATGATGTGTCTTACAAATTGCTGACGTGGAATGTTGCGGTCGCGCATGGATATGGCAACGCCTTTACCTGCATGAACTCCGTCGGATACCCAGGTGATATCAGATACTAAAGCTTGCCGAACACGCCATTCTTCTGCGATGTATTTTGCAAGATAGGGGACAGCGCCTCCGCCATGCTCTTCCCAGCAACTGAATACAATCACACCATCTTTAAGCGTTTCTGCTACCTTAAGTGCGTTGTAAACGCCTAACCTGTTATCGAGGTAGGCCGATTGAATCGTTGTGCGTGTCTCTCTGAAATCGATTTTGTAAGTAAGTGAGGTTCCCCGATCTATTTGTCTTCCGAATTTATAAAACGCGTGATTTTCTTTGTCAAACTCAAGTTCGCACTCGATGGGTCCCAACGAGTCGCGGCCAACCAACCTGGTACCCATTTCGGCATCCGGGCTACCAATGGGAAGAAGCTGGTTAAAATACCTGACTGTAAAACCAATGCTGTCAAGGTGGGCAAAGATCGCTGTTCTTGGTTTTCCGAATTTTAGTATAATACAATCCTGGAATTCGTCGCCATGAATAATGACGGGTTGCGTTTTCCATTTTTTCATGGCTTTGTTCACATATTTCAGAACAAATGCTTTCATGGCAGATTCATCTCCGGACGGAGCATGTACTTCACAAAGTTGTTTGAGGAGATTGAAATCGGTCATAAACTCAGAATTCGAAGCTGTTTAAAAATAATATGGTGTATTGTACACAACTTTATTCTAAATTTTCGAGAGAAAAAAGAGAAGATGCGTTTTAACCTGAGTGACCAGCAATCCATCGCTCATCAGTTTTTGTACGAACTGCGTGATGTTAACATACAATCAGACCGCATGCGGTTCCGTAAGAATATGGAACGACTCGGCGAATTACTGGCCTATGAGATTTCCAAAACCCTGGTGTATACCGATCGGGAGATTAGAACGCCATTAGAAAATAGTCTGGTTAAAACACTGGAGAACCCCCCGGTGTTGCTTACGATATTACGCGCTGGCGTACCCTTTATGAATGGATTCTTATCGGTATTTGATCATGCCGACGTAGGCTTTGTGGGTGCGTATCGCGAAGAGGGCCATGCGGAGGTTCGTATTAAATTGGATTATATCGCAACACCATCGATCGAAAACCGGACTATTATTCTTGTTGATCCCATGCTGGCTACCGGAATGTCGCTGGTTCGGGCTATTGAAATTTTATTAAAACGCGGAAGGCCGAAACACATTCATGTTGCTGCTTTAATCGCTACACCGGTTGGTATTGACAGGGTAAATGAATTTTTAAAAACCGTTGGAATTAATTTTTCATTATGGACCTGTGCCGTAGATGAAAAACTTAATGATCAATTTTATATTGTGCCCGGATTAGGAGATGCCGGCGATCTGAGTTTTGGATATAAATAAACCGCTTACGGTATCCTCCGTATAACCATCTTTATGTGGGAAGAAATTGCCAAGGCCATACCGATATATTTTTCGGCGATGATCAAGTTTATTGTTGGACCTTTGGGTGGATATACCATTGGGTTAAATCTATTCACGACTATCATAACTACAGTGGCCAGTACGATGACCGTTGTTTTGGTGTTGTCGTTTTTTGGTGATGTGCTGCGAAAAAGAGTTTTTGCTTCTTACTATCTGAAGCGCAAGAAATTCTCTGAACGAAACCGAAAACTAATTACGATATGGCGGAAGTACGGATTGCCGGGGGTGGCTGCATTAACACCGTTGTTACTCACGCCCATAGGCGGTACGTTGCTTGCCCTGAGCTTTGGAACACCGAAAAATAAATTGATTTTTTACATGTTTGTCAGTGCTTCGGTGTGGTCTGTTGTATTTAGCACCGCGATCTATTTCTTTGGTGATGAACTGATATCATTCTTCAATATCGAGTGGAGACCCTAAGTTGTTGCACAGAGGTACACTAAGAAACCACAAAGGATCACAAAGATTATTTTTAATATTCCTTTGTAAATCTTTGTGATTCTCTGTGGAACTTTGCGCTATAATTTCTCATGAGAATCAGGCAACACTTCAATATCATGGATCAATACACGCCGGGCAATTTTTTGAGCTGTCGGTGTAGCGGCCAAACCGCCCAAGGCAGTTTCTTTGTATCTCGATTCCATACTTGCGCCGATTTCTCCCATTGCTTCAATCACTTCATCAACGGGTATTACACTGCTCACCCGCGCCAGTGCAATTTGTGCTGAACTGTTGGCAATGGCAGCGGCGCTCGCGTTTCTCACCACACAAGGTACTTCCACCAGTCCGGCCACCGGATCACAAACCAGCCCAAGCATACATTGTACTGTTATGGCTACGGCATTGAAAATTTCATCGGTGTCTCCGCCAAGGCAATACACAATAGCAGCAGCGCCCATCGCGGCCGCAGTTCCCGTTTCTGCCTGGCACCCACCCACAGCACCAGCGATGGATGCTTTTTGTTCCATGATCAAGGCAACACCAGCTGCAAGAAGCATGGCTTCAAGAATTTTTTTATTTTCTATGGTATGGATTTCTTGTAAGGTGTAAAGTACACCGGGCATAATACCACTTGCGCCAGCGGTTGGCGCGGCCACAACCCTACCCATACACGAATTTACTTCTTTGGCCGCAAGTGCTCTTGCTATGAGGTGTTGGAACTCCTGTGAGAGTACAGCAACCGGATGCTGAAAAACTTTTTTTGCACCGTTGTTGATCATGCCCGAACGGGATGTTGTGTTTTCAGTCAGGCCCGTCTTAACAGCATCGCGCATTACTTCCCAGGCCTGGTCTAAACCATTCCAGATTTCGTCGGCTGATGTGCCTTTTTGCGTTTGTTCATATTCAAGCACAACTGCAGTAAGTGTCATGTTTTGATCGACACTGTATTTTCTCCACCCTTCAAATGAATCGAATAGAAAGGCCATGAATTTCCTTGTTAATGAGTTAAAAGAAAGTTAAGCAAAGGAATCCGGATACAGAAAATAAACGGCGTGTTTTACAGCGGCTGTCAGAAACTTACTTCGCCGATAACCTCGGCCTGTTCAAGGATATAAATTAATTTGTCCGGGTCGGTATCGTTGAGCCGGAGAACACCTTTTACATGAACCGGCTTGTCGTTGTATTTTACCGGTTCCTTACTTAGAATTTCAATAACCGTTTCCGGTCCCCCCACACCACAAAAAAAACAGGCATTGAGCGGCAGGGAAGAGAGCATGAAATGATCCGACTTTAAACCATTTTCGAAAGGCACGATGTATCCCGGAAGGGTAATAACTTTACCTTCCATCGTCTTTACATTATCGGGAAAAAGCGGGCGATCAAATTCCCCGGACGCATCGGTTCCTTTCTCGTATTGTACATTATATAGTTTAGGCCATACCAGTGAAGGAAACCCTTTGTACGGCATTTTTTGTGCATTCAGGTGTAAGGAGAGAAGTGCCGGAATAAGGAATAAAACTAATTTCAAGGTGTAAGGTAATTTAGATGATTGTACGAATATAGGATATTGCTTATTGAATTTTGTGTCTGATAAACCGTAATTTTACCAACAGTCAAAAGCCCTCTTCAGTTCGTTTCTTTACGGTTTATGCTAATGATATGAAAAAATTTTTGACGGAAAAATGGTTTGTTTTAGCGGTCACATTGATCATTGCTGCTCTTCTAATCAATACCCTTGCAGGGTTCCGCAATAATTACATCATCAAAAAGAATAACGATTTACGGAATCAGGTTGAAACGGTGAAATCACTTACCTCACAGATTATTTTCGGAACCATTCATGGTATTGATCTGGGTGTTCGCGGTTACGCGCTCACGCTGGATGATAAATTGCTGGATCCGTATACCAACGTAACAAAATCCAATCCAGAGATTTTTAACACAATTGAACAGGCACTTAAAGAACAAGGGTATAAAGATCTTAGCAAGTTTTACGCCCTTCGGAAAGAAGTTGATGCTTACTTCGCATACACAGCGCAGATGATTGAAATGGTTCGCGAGAATCGTATGGATGAATTTGTTACCATGCTGAAGCAGGACAAAGGCTATGATGTGTGGGTGAAGTATGATGCGTTTGCTACTGCATTGTTTGCATTTGAAGATAAGTTAAATCAGGAAGCCCTGGATAGCTATGAAGCTGCCATGTTGAATAACCTTATGCTCCAGGTTGGTATTGTTGTACTCGCCGTTCCGGTATTGCTCCTTATCGTTATTCGAATACAGAAGGAGCGGAAAGGCCGTGAACAGTTGCTCAATGAAATTGCTGAAAATGATCGTAAGTATGTCTTTAATCCTGGAGCAGACAAAGAATTAACGGCCAGAGAAATCATCAATGAATCTATCGTAAATACCCGTAAAGCATCGGACTTTATTAAGAACATGGCCAACAGTAATTACAACGTTGTATGGGAAGGATTAAATGAACAAAACAGGGAGCTGAATACAGAAACATTGGCCGGTGACCTGATTAACATGCGCGAGAAATTGAAGCGGGTAAAGCAGGATGACGAACGGAGGAATTGGATGAACGAAGGGCTTGCCTCTTTTTCAGAAATTGTGCGTAATCATCAGCATGACTCCCAGCTTCTGGCTGATAAATGTGTTTCCTTCTTAACCAAATATCTCGAAGCACAGCAAGCCAGTCTCTTTGTTTTGGCCGGCGACGATGAGGAGCAGCATCTCGAACTTGCTTCAGCTTATGCGTTTGATAAAAAGAAATGGATCGAAAAAAGAATTGAGATTGGGACTGGTTTAGTTGGTCAGGCATTTCTGGAAGGAGAAACCATTCAATTGAAAGAGATACCGAAAGGATACACAGAAATAACGTCTGGGCTAGGCGACGCTACTCCCGGTTTTCTCGTGATCGTTCCCTTGAAGTACGATATTCAAACAGTGGCCTTGATGGAGCTGGCTTCCTTTAGAAATTTTGAACAACATCATGTATCGTTTTTGCAAAAGGCCGGTGAGTTTTTAGCATCAGCGATTCTTAACTCTCAAAATACCCAGAAAATGAAAAGCCTCCTGGAGCATGCGCGTATCAACGAAGAACAAATGCGTCAACGCGAAGAGGAGATGCGCCAGAATATGGAAGAGCTTCAGGCTACGCAGGAAGAACTTGTTCGTAAGGAAAAAGAAATGCAAAAACGGCTGAGTGAATCAAAGATTGGTTCAGAGAATAACTTTTGATATAAAAGGCCTTAAAACAAAAAAGAATGCTCCGAAATGGAGCATCCTTTTTTTGTTTTAGTAATGATCAGGCCACGGCGCTTTCTTCTTTTGCCATGTATTCCGTAATGGGAAGACAGCTGCACATCAGATTACGGTCGCCATAAGCATTGTCTACACGGCTTACCGCTGGCCAGAATTTGGCTTCCTTAACAAAAGGCAATGGATATGCTGCTTTCTGCCTGCTGTAGGGTTTAGTCCATTCATCGGCGGTTACAACGGCTGCGGTATGTGGTGCATTCTTCAATACGTTGTCCTCACGGGAGATCAAGCCTTCTTCCACTTCCTGAATCTCTTTCCTGATCTCGATTAAAGTTTCGATAAACCGGTCCAGCTCCTCTTTCGGTTCGCTTTCGGTAGGCTCAATCATCAAAGTGCCGGCCACTGGAAATGAAACGGTAGGAGCATGGAATCCATAATCCATCAAACGTTTCGCGATATCCTCCACCTCGATACCGGCCTTTTTGAAATCACGACAGTCTAAGATCATCTCATGCGCACACCTTCCTTTCGATCCGGTATATAAAATTTTGAATGCACTGCTTAGCCTGTCTTTAATATAGTTGGCGTTTAAGATAGCAAATTTTGTAGCATTCGTTAGCCCTTCACTTCCCATCATGGCAATGTAGGCATACGGAATAACGAGTATGCTCGCACTTCCCCAGGGGGCTGCGGATACTTCTTTGATGGCTTTTTCGCCACCGGTTTTTACCAAAGCATGGCCAGGTAAAAATGGTTTTAGTTTATCGTTGCAACAGATAGGACCCATGCCAGGGCCGCCACCACCATGTGGAATACAAAACGTTTTGTGGAGATTAAGGTGACACACATCAGCACCGATATTGGCAGGGGAAGTAAGTCCGACTTGTGCATTCATGTTAGCGCCATCCATATAGACTAATCCACCGTTCTGATGAATCGTTTCACATATTTCAGTAATCGATTCTTCAAACACACCGTGCGTAGACGGATAGGTTACCATCAAACACGATAGTTGATCGTTGTATTGGGCTGCTTTGGCTTTCAAATCAGCTACATCGATTTTTCCGTCTTCGTCAGATTTGACTACAACGACATGCATACCCGCCATGATGGCACTTGCCGGGTTTGTTCCATGGGCAGAAGCCGGGATCAGGGCGATGTTTCTTTTCTTATCGCCACGATCTTCATGGTAAGCGCGTATCACCATCAATCCCGCGTATTCTCCCTGAGCACCACTATTTGGTTGAAGGGAAACACCAGTAAATCCGGTGATCTCTTTTAACCAGTTTTCAAGATTTTCAATGATGATCTTGTATCCTTCGGTTTGATCGGCAGGAGCGAAGGGATGGATGTTTCCAATTTCCGGCCAGGTAAGCGGCACCATTTCAGCGGTTGCATTCAACTTCATCGTACAGGAACCTAATGAAATCATCGAATGCACCATGGAAAGATCTTTGTTTTCCAATCGTTTGATGTACCGAAGCATTTCGTGTTCAGAATGATGCGTATTGAAAACCGGATGCGTAAGATAAGGTGATGTACGTACCAGCGAAGAAGGCCAGTTAATTGCTTTGTCGGTGGCAGCAGCATTCAAACCTTTTTTATTTAAGACAGTTGCAAAGATACTTGCAACTTTTTTTATGTCTTCAGGTGAAGTCGTTTCATCAACAGCGATACCGATAGACTGATCGGAAAAATACCGGAAATTAATGCCATGCTTTAAAGCTTCCTTCTCCACAGCCTTTGTATCCGCGGAAGCGATTTTTAAAGTGTCAAAGTAATGTTCATTCAATTGCTTAACACCAAGTTCGCTTAGTAAGGATTCCAACGTATGGGCTAGTGCATGGATACGTTTGGCGATCTTACGTAGTCCTTCAGCACCATGATAGACGGCATACATTCCCGCGATCACAGAAAGTAAAACCTGCGCCGTACAAATATTAGACGTGGCTTTTTCCCTGCGGATATGTTGCTCCCGGGTTTGCAAGGCCATTCGGTATCCGGGATTTCCGGAAGCGTCTATAGACGCACCAATGATTCTGCCGGGCATCTGGCGTTTAAAGTCATCTTTCGTTGCAAAAAACGCAGCATGAGGGCCGCCAAATCCCATCGGAACACCAAAGCGTTGAGAAGATCCAACAACTACGTCGGCACCCATTTCACCGGGTGACCTCGCCAAAAGCAAACTCATCAGATCTGCGGCCACCACTACGAATAATTCTTTTTCATGTGCAGCAGAAATGAACGCAGTATAGTCTTTGATTAACCCATCGTTGTTTGGATTCTGAATAAATACACCAAAAAAATCGGGATCGGAAACATCAAAGGTATTGATATCACCAGTCACCAACTCAACACCAATAGGCGTTGAGCGTGTACTTAAAACCCCGAGTGTTTGTGGGAAGGTATGTTGATCAACAAAAAACTTCGTAGCGTTTTTTTTACTTCCTTTTCGGGAAGCGAGAAATAAATGCATGGCTTCAGCGGCAGCGGTGGCTTCATCAAGCAAAGAAGCATTCGCGATCTGCATGCCGGTCAGATCAATAATCATTGTCTGATAATTGATCAATGCCTCAAGTCGTCCTTGTGCAATTTCCGCCTGGTATGGTGTATAAGCAGTATACCAACCCGGGTTTTCAAGAATATTCCTGTTGATGACACCGGGCGTAATGGTATTGTAATAGCCAGCTCCAATGAAACTTTGGTAAATTTTATTCCTTAAGGCGATCGCTTTAAAATGATTCAAAAACTCAAATTCTGATAACGCTTCTGGCAGGTCCAGTGGCTTTTTAAGACGGATGCCATCGGGTACAGTTTCCTGAATTAACTGGTCGATGGAATCAGCATTAATCACCTTCAACATTTCTTCTACCTGCCCCGAGTCCGGACCGATATGGCGGTCTTGAAATTTCTCTGTGTAATTTGAGTTTATGTTCATTTGAATTGATTTTCAATTAGTTAGGATGAAAAGCCGAGCCAAACACCTGTAAGGCCACAAAGGTAATATTTAGTCGTTCTCATAAATTAATTCCCGGCAAAAAAAGTCTTAGACACCGTTGCGTTATGCGTTTGCCGACCACGTATAAATTTATTTCATTGATCCTGTAACACATTTATTATTGAAAAAATCCTGTCATATTGCAGGTTCTGAAAAACTCATTATACTATGAAGATTAAACTATTAATTGTCCTGGTTTGGGCAAGCTGTTTACAGCTTTACGCCCAGGATCCCGTTGCCCAGAAATATGGCAATCTTATTACAGCCGACGAGCTGCGCGAAAATCTTACTATTCTCGCTTCCGATGCGTTGGAAGGCCGCGAAACAGGAAAACGCGGTCAAAAAATGGCCGCAGCATTTGTTAAAGCACATTTCGAGGAACATGGTTTGACAGGACCGGTTAATGGTGGTTACTATCAGCCTGTGGAGCTTTTTACTTCCATGCCCGGTGACATTTATATCAAAGCCGGGGAAACTAAATTTCCAAATTTTGAAAACATCGTATTTTATGGCGCATCAAGTACCGATGGTGAGATTTCCGTTCCTGTAGTATTCGCAGGTAAAGGATCTAAGGAAGATTTCGATCAATTAGATGTGTCCGGAAAAGGCGTGATCATCATGGTGACCAGTGACGCAAACTTTCAAAATCTGGTGACACTTGCGCGTGAGAAGGAAGCGAAAATGATTTTTCTTTTCAATGAAAAAGAAGAAGACTTCCGCGAGTTGCTGGGCCAGATCAAAAGCTATATGGGTAATGGTATGCTGACCCTGGAAAGACCAAAAGAAACTGCTGATAAAGCCGGTGTATTTTTCGTTGCACCTGCAGTAGCTGCCACCATGATGAAGACGACGCCCGAAAAAATGTTAGCAGCAGCAAACGCCGAAGCTAGAAAGAAGGCCCTTAAGAAAATGAAGGCAGCCACCATCCAATACAAGACCACCATGGATATCACAACGTTGAAAAGTGATAACGTGCTGGGTTATCTTGAAGGGACAGATAAAAAAGCTGAACTTGTTGTGATCACTGCGCACTACGATCACATCGGTAAATTAAAAGAAGGTGAAGGGGATTTGATTAATAACGGCGCCGATGATGATGGCTCCGGAACAGTGACGGTACTACAGCTTGCAAAAGCATTTGCGCAGGCAAAGAAAGAAGGGAAGGGACCACGCCGCAGCATTTTGTTTATGACCGTAACCGGGGAGGAAAAAGGTCTACTTGGATCTGATTATTATACACGCAACCCGGTTTTTCCGCTAGCGAGTACTGTTGTCAATCTCAATATCGATATGGTGGGAAGAAGAGATCCTCAACACAAGGACAGTGAACCGTATGTATATGTTATCGGCTCTGACAAGTTATCCTCTGAATTGCACGCGCTAAGTGAATCCGTAAACAAAGCAACGACCAACCTGATTTTCGACTATACATACAATGACCAGGATCACCCGGACAGGTTATATTATCGTTCTGATCACTGGAACTTTGCCAAGAATAATATTCCGATCATTTTCTATTTTGATGGAATTCATGAAGACTATCATCAACCCAGTGATGAAGTTGAAAAGATTGAATTTGATTTGTTAACAAAGCGCGCCCAATGTGTGTTTTATACTGCCTGGGAAATCGCCAATCGCGAACAACGTATCAAAACTGATCAGGGAGCGAAATAAAATTTGAGATGTTAAAGTAAACAAAGAGGCCGTTCGAAAGACGGCTTTTTTTGTTTGGGTGTAGCTTACGGGTTTTTCGATGAGCTTTAGGCTGCAGGCTTCAGGTTGTTTTGCGATAACTTATTGGTTTTGGAAGCAGCTGTGAGTTGCGAGCTTCGAGCTGCCTTTAGATTTGAATCACTATTAATACTACTTACGGTTATTGTAGTTGTGATTTTCTTTTTTGGTTCTTTTTTCTTTTGTGAAATTGTGGATAACGTTAACACTGACTGAGGCAAATTAGGCGAGCTGCCAGGT
>DASPIZ010000134.1:0-31964 GCA_035628875.1 Ohtaekwangia sp.
AAGCTTCGGTATCTGAGGGTTCAAGTATGACGAGCACTTTGTCATCCATTGGCACAGGCATCTATCACATCATGGCACGCGATAATCAGTACGCCCTGGTCACCAATCCTACACCCATTAATATTCGCGGATGTTTTGATACGCTCACCGTTCTGCTCGATCAACCGCCATTGCTTGAAGTGAAGCTAAAGGAGAAACGCTACGTATCTTGTTACGGTGATCACAATGGGCAGATCTCCGCGGTTGCTACTGGTGGCAGACCTTATGCGGTCGGGCATGCACTCCATCCGTATCGTTATACATGGTATACCGTAAATGGTGGTGAACTTTCTCCGATCACCGTATCCGACAGTGTGGCGTTGCAACGACCTTCAGCGGTATACAGGGTGAGTGTAACAGACAGAAATGGAATCATAGCATGGTCGCCGGATTTTTTGTTAGTGCAACCTGATGCAATTGCGATACAGTTTAACACGCCCGTGCTTTTATGCGATGGTGATTCAAACGGCATCTCCGAGGCCATACCTGTCGGAGGTACGTCGCCTTTCACGTATGCGTGGAGTACTGATGCTACAACATCTGCGGTAAGCGGGTTGTCTAAAGGATTGTATTCTTTAGTGGTAACCGATATCCGCGGCTGCACCCATCACGGATTCACGGAAGTTATAGTGCCGAATAGCATCAACGTCGAGCCGGAGGTGACCGCTCCCTCATGTAACGGATTTAACGACGGTTCTATTCAACTTCTGGTGAATGGCGGCGTATCACCCTATTCTTTTGCATGGGACTCAGGTGAAACTTCAGACAATATTGTTCAGGCCGGGCACGGAGAATACAACGTTCGTATTACCGATCACAACGGATGCTTTATTGATCGTACATATTTTCTGGAAAACCCTGCGCTTGCTCCGCTCGATCTCGGTCCCGACAGGGTGCTGTGTACTGATCAGACGCTTTTGCTTGACGCAACGCATGAAGGGGCTGCGCAATATTCCTGGACAAAAAACGGCGTGGTGTTTTCCGATGTTCCTGTTGTTGAGCTTGATGATGCAGGAGATTACGCCATCGAAAGAATAGATGTAAACGGATGCACAAATACCGATGAGATAAAGATTGAACGAATCGGATCAATCATCGACGCGAGTCTGATCGTTGCTTCACGCGGTCCGCAGAATGAACGCATACGTGTGGCGAATATCAGTCATCCTGCTCCTGAGCGCGTGGAGTGGATTCTTCCTGGCGATGCCACAGTCTTAGAAGAAACACCAGGCTATGTTGATATCTTATTTGGTGAAAAAGGAGAATTCGATATCGGACTTAAAGGTTTCGCCGGGCCGTGTGAGGCAACTGCGTGGTCGAAAATAAAGATCGTCGATAAAACTGAATTGGCCGATTACCAAACACCATCAGAGCCTTTTATCCGTCAATTTGTGGTAACGCCAAACCCGAACGATGGCAAGTTTCAGGTAACGGTAGAATTAAGAGAAACGTCGGATTTTAGCCTTGTGCTTACGTCCATGCATGGGGTTACCTTGCAGGAACAACAGTTTAATGACCAAAATTTTGTGAGAACCGATTTTGATGTGAAAGCATCTGCAGGAAAAGGCCTGTATGTTTTGCAACTCATCACAAACCAGGGTTATTCAGTTTTTAAAATTGTTATTGAATAAACGTTATGCGAACTTTAACTGATTTGAATTCATGAAATTATACCGTTACCTGTTCTTATTACTGACGTTGTTTGTGCAAACCGGCTTCGCACAAACAACGTATCCGCTACAGGTTAACGTTCACTTGTTGCCACCGTACAGTCTTTACCTGAGCGACTACTACAGCGGCACGCGTGAAAAGCTTACGGTTACGCTTATCAATCGTGATCAGTTAAAACCATCCGTTAATGTACGTCTGCGCATGATCATCACCGCACCTGGTGGTATCCGCATCCAGACCAACGACAACGTGCCTTATGTACCCGTGAATGTAGAAGCCGGAATGCCGGTGCGTATTACACAAGATGACCTCGCGCAATATTTTCAACCCCGAAACCTGATCACACAAGGGTATCTTTCTTCAGGACGTATGCCGGAAGGCATGGTAGAATTTTGTTTTCAGGCTGTTGAAGCTTTTACCGGACAAGTTCTTTCTGCTTCTTCCTGTACACGGGCCTGGATAACAAGCCAGAAACCACCGCTGCTCTCATTGCCATTGAACGAGGAGAACGTGGCTTTCCGCGATCCACTGAATATGCTTTTTCAATGGACTCCCATGCACCAGGGGCTTGCTCACGTTGAATATGATTTTATCATCAAAGAGCTTTGGGACAATGGCATGGCACCACAGGCTGCCTTTCCTTATGCGCCAGAAATCTATCGCGAAACCCTGCGCGGAACTTCATTGTCGTGGGGAGCCATGCACCCGCCGTTGTTACCGGGTAAACGATATGCATGGTGCATTCAGGCGAAAGCCCGTGATGGCATGGATGAAGTAAACGTGTTTCAGAATGATGGTTACAGTGAGATTCGGTGGTTCACACTTCAGGATAACTGTATGCCACCAAACTTTGTTGAGGCTATCGCCGAAAGAAAACGCATCAGCCTGATGTGGGGCACACGTCCTGAACATGTAGGCTTCACCGTAAGTTACCGCCTCATCAAATCAAAGACCACTACGCTGACAACGGGAGACCAGGTGGAGGCCGGGGCCTGGAAAGAACTTCAGGTTAACGAACCAAATGCAGTCTTGTACGGACTGCAAAGTGGCGGCACGTATGAATATCGTGTGGCGAGTCTCTGTATGACGGGTGTGCCTGTGTATGGCGACATCTTTACGGTTACGCTTCCTGCTACCGATAGTGCGCGGCTTGCACAATGTGGCATTATGCCTGAAGTAAATTTATTGAACCAGGAACCGATTCAGGAATTGAAAACTTCGGAGGTGTTTGTAGCCGGCGATTTTCCGATAACGATCACACGGCTAAGTGGTGCCAACGGTACCTATACTGGCGAAGGATGGACGGTTATTCCATGGCTCAATGATGCAAAAGTCGCGGTGGAGTTCACAACCATTGTGATCAATACCGATAAGCAGATGATCAGCGGTTTTGTTGAAGCGCAATACGACAAGAACGAAAGTCAGGTTGCTAATGCCGATGATGTCTTCGAAGGGGGATTTGATCAGGGCGTAGTGAAGACCGGGCTTACACAGGTGGATTATTCCTTTGACTTTTCAATTCCAGGCGTTGAATCGTTTATGCTCGATGATGAAGGCACGCTGGTTATTACCGACAGCGATGGAAATGAACATGCCGTCACGGCTCAGACGTCCATGGAAGGTGGACAGAATGAAGGTGACAAGGTCGTTGTATTCCCCATGACGGTGAAGGACAAAGATGGCAATGTGTTTCTCGTCGAAAAAGTGACAGAAACAGATGCTGCAGGCAATACAAGTACCGTAGCCAAAGCAACACGCATCGGAAACATGGGCGCCACGCTTGCCGAAGACAGTTTCGACCGGACACAACTCGACTTTGAAAAGGCGATTGTAACTTTTTCCAAAGGCTCGGGTTATTATGCGTTCGATACCTGGGAAGCTTACTATGACAAGATATCACTCATTGAAAGTAAATATGAAAAACTCCACACGGACTACTATGTTCCCTGGAAGTTACTGGTGAGTGGAAAGACCGATGTGGTGAGTGCGGCGATCAGGATCAATGACCCAATTATCGACGTGGATAAAGTCGAGTTCAAAACACCGAAGGGTGTTACACTAACGGCTTCACGCGAAGGCAACGTGTACACCATTCAATTGGTAGACGGGCCAGCCGGTGATGTACAGGAACTCTACGCCTTATATCCAAAAGGCGACGGAAAATACTGGAACCTCGGTAAGTTGAGCATCGCCACGTATGCGCCCCAACGACATGATGTTGTATTGGTTTCCGTAAAGGGAACAGTGATCGATTCAGGCATCGAAGCAAAGTTAAAGGAAGTTTACGACCCCGTAGGTGTTACATTCAACGTGTCGCGCGATACGATGGAATATGATCCAGAGCAATTGATGATGCAAAGCACGGGTCTTAGCACCTACAACGAGGCGATGCGAACCCTCAACAACACCTATCGCGCCAGGCGAACATCGTTCAACCGAAAAGCAAATTACTTATTCTTCCTCAAAGCAACCGGTAACGTTGATATTAACAACCGCGACTTCACAGGCTTTATGCCTCGTGGCGGACAGTTCGGCTACATCTTTACCAGCGAAATCAAAGACATTAACGAACCCGTTACAGTAGCCCATGAGTTGGGCCACGGACGGTTTAAACTCTACCACACCTTCGACAAGCACTACGGTGGTTACGAAAAAGGCAACACCACCAACATCATGGACTACAGCAACAAAACCCACTTCGCAAAATGGCAGTGGGACCAGGTGCATGATCCGGCGATGGTGGTGGGTGTGTTTGAGGGGGATGAGAAGAGTGAGTACAGTACAGGAGAATATTTTTCAAAACTGCTTCAACAGATCAGATGTGCTTATGCATCAGGCATAGATCAGATACAGATGCCCGAGAAGTATAGATCTGATAAAGGCGGCGAAGTAGGCGCTTTTGACTATGGTCTTTCCGTCAGCGAGGACGAAATAAATGGGTTGAAAATCCGGAGCGCCTCGTGGAAAACTTCGGGAGGTACAAGTATATCGGGGCTTCTGACTCCTCGGGTAGATGCATCAAGGGGTGAGATTCAGTTTGGTAATTTTTTGATAAAGGTTTCTGCTGCGGTATATAATATCAATGATGGATTATCACCCTTTGAGCATTTTAGAAGATACTTATGTCCTGTGGAGAGCGAAATAACAGCAGAGTTCAATAAAGTATGGGACAGTGGCATAAAACAAAAGATTGCTATGAACGAGGAACCGTCCACGCAAGATATTGATTATGTCAAACAGATTGCTTCCTGTGCTTCTCGTCACTTAGACGTAGATTCCAGATATAAGTTAATACAAGCTATAATGGATTATAGTACCACAGAGTACTATGAAGATCTATTGCTGGATATCATTCAAACTACCCCTGCGGGAGTTCCGTCAAAAGATTTGTTTACTAAAATAAACCAAAACAAAAAGCTGTTAGATCAATTGATCAGCACCATGGATAATTTGTGGGGTGAAGAAAAGAACTTTGATCGGTTGGCCAAAGAGTATTATGCGCTCTTTACCCGTGGTCACACACCAAGTGAACTTAACGATAAGTATGCCGAACTAGCCGAGAATCGAAAGCTGTTTTTTTATGGGTTTGGCCATATATGTGCGTGGTCTATTTCAGCAAGTAGAAATTATGATGTTCTATCCTTCGATGAACACCAGGTGTTCAATGTTGAATACAGAACGTATAATCCTACGCAGGATGGTTCTTCGATTCCAACTTGCGATAGCAATGACGAAACGTATGACATCGGTATCCAGGAGCTTGTTGCGGTAAGTTTTTTAAGTGACAATTTTCTGGGGAAGAAAGGCGCGACCGTTCTCATACCTGCCCCGGTATATTATATTCTGATTAAGAGCCATTGGAACGAGGAGTATTATCAAGCTGCTAATGCCGCATGGGCCGCCATAGGAATCGTTACGCCCATAGACGAATTTTTCTTGATAGGCAAGGCGTTGCAATATGGATCTCGCGGACTGAAGGCGCTTCGCTTTAGCAGCGTTAAAACCTTAGCAAAGAATAAAAAAATATTAGTACCTTTAACCGATGAAGGGATTTCGCTTAGGCGACTCGGTGAGGAACGGAATGTTAAAGTAGATGACTTTGTTGAGTGGGGAGTCGTTAAGGGAGCGGATGATTTTGCTGACTACGTTAAGACACTTAAAACAAAGGTGAATCCACGGAGAGATTATCCTGATGGAATTTTTGAAAGGCATGTTACCGGAGATGATATACAATATGAAGCCATTGGAGGAGGTGAGAAAATTTGGGCGGATGGCATTGACTCCGGAAAAAAAGCACTTTTAGATGCGAAACATAATCCAGGTACATTTTATACGATTGAAAGCTATAATCAAAAACCATTTCTGTATGGTGATTTAGAAGATGAGTTCAGACGGTACTCAAAAATAATTTTAGACAAATCTAACCCTGTTGACGAGCTTGTTATTTTTATAAGCCAAGGCAACCAAAGCAGTGTCAAGCTGTTCGAGCATCTAGGTTCCAAATACAACGTTCCTGTAAAAGTTGAATTGGTTCCATGGAATCCCTAAACTGGATAATATGATTGAAACTACCTTTTACATGTTTAATGAGGACGGAATTGTTGTGGGGCAACAGCTTGAAATTTTCTGTGAAGAATTTTTGAGGAGAACATCTCTTAAATTTAAGGTATTAAAAAAGGAAGATATTGATCCACAAAGTACCATCTATAGAAAACTTATTACCGAAACCTTAGAATATACCTTATTTGACCATGGATATGTTATGAAGGTTGAAGGTGGTATAAAGCAAGCGATGAAACTGCTTAAAGAAATAGATTCTATCCTAAGCAGTGATATTTCACTTTTTGTCAGCCCTTCTCAAAGAGTTGAAAATTTAATCAATAACAGATTTCCTCGAGGTTCCACCGAAAAGGAAGTTGCAGAATTTTTAGATGCACAGTTTCGTAACAGGGAATATACTTTGGCTTTAGCTAATTCTTAATCAGCGAAAGTCTTCCGCTCCTTTGATTCTCGGATATGCCGGTCTTATTGGCCAAGTCAGTTTGAGACATATCTTTTTGTTTTATCGGTTTTATTGAACCTATCAATTTTAAAACGGATATTAATCACCGCAGGAATTTGGCTTGTCTCATATGGTATCGGCATATTGACGCTAGTTTATTTTGCATTTAACCTTGATTATGCAATAGGAAAATAAGGTTATGGTAAAAGTTGGAAAATTAGGCAAGGGGCTTGATTTTTAGGCAAGATAAAATTCACCCATATGGTTAATCTTCCTATAGAATATTCCGATAAGCAGGTGACTTCTTTTGGAGGGATGAGTCTGATGAAACGTTTTTTAGATCAGACAACATCAGGGAGTTTTTAAGCACTCTGAATTTGCCTCAGCCGGGCTCTAACCGTGGTTACGATCCCGCGCATGTAATCGAATCGTTTTTGGTTAAGTATCGGACAGGGGCAAGTCAATATATTCATTGTGATTGGCTTAGAGGCGACACGGTATTGCAATCTATTTTTGGCTGGGGTGATATGCCTTCTCAGAGTACTTATAGTAGGTTCTTCGGAAAGTTTTCACAAGCAAGAAATACGGAAGTATTTCCGCCATTGCAAAAATGGTTTTTCGATCAAATCAATATCGATAACATCACAGTAGATTTTGATAGTGCTGTTATTACTCGTTATGGGGATCAACAAGGTAGTAGTAAAGGATATAATCCTAATAAGCGAGGACGTAATTCACATCATCCCCTCATGGCTTTTGTGAGTCAGACAAGAATGGTAGCCAATGCGTGGTTGCGTCCCGGCAATAAAGCGGCAAGTAGCAGCTGTAAATCATTCATGGAAGAGAAAGAAGATCGGATTAGTTCGGGCTGATAGTGGTTTTTATACTGAAGAACTTATGGGTTATTTGGAGGAAGAACAACTCAATTACATCATGGCTGTGCGGATGTATCCCAATGTAAAAAGTGCTGTGTGGGAATTTAGTGACTGGGTTGAATTGGCTAAAGGAATAGAACTTAGTGAGATGAAGTTTAGTCATGAGAATGGCAAAGTAGTAGATATATACTCGTTAAGAAACGTGTTGATATAAGACCTGATGCAGGAGGCAAAGAATTGTTTGAAGATTTACCGGGTCATCGATTCAGTTGCTACGTAGCCAATCTAAATTTGCCTTTAGATCAAATCTGGAATATTTATAACTCACGCGTAGATTGTGAAAACCGAATCAAGGAATTAAAGCAAGACTTTGGATTGGAAAATTTTTGCCTGCAAGATTTTTGGGCCACCGAGGCATCCTTTCGATTCATCATGATAGGATATAACTTGATGAGTCTGTTCCGTCATTTCGCCCTCAATCACCACAACAGAGCAACACTTAAAACTTTAAAATCCTATTGCTTTGCATTAGGAGCATGGACAGTGAATCATGCCAATAAAAAGGTGCTCAAAATATCTTTACCAGTAAAAAAGAGACCTTGGTTAGACGGAATATTCTCTCGGATAACTATCCTAACACCACCTTTTCAATACTCTAATGCATAATGCGGGATTAAGGTTGTTCAAGCTTCCAGCCGAAGAACAACAATCCCATCATGCACATGGCCATATGTCGGTGCCATCCGGCATACCTCTTACCTAATACTCAACAATACCTACCGCGCCAGGCGAACATCGTTCAACCGAAAAGCAAATTACTTATTCTTCCTCAAAGCAACCGGTAACGTTGATATTAACAACCGCGACTTCACCGGCTTTATGCCACGTGGCGGACAGTTCGGTTACATCTTCACCAGTGAAATAAAAGACGTTAACGAACCCGTTACAGTAGCCCATGAGTTGGGCCACGGCCGGTTTAAACTCTACCACACCTTCGACGCGCACTACGGTGGTTACGAACAAGGCAACACCACCAACATCATGGACTACAGCAACAAAACTCACTTCGCCAAATGGCAATGGGACCAGGCGCATGATCCGGCGATGGTGGTGAGCGTGTTTGAGGGGTCGATAATAACTTCAAGGAGTATTGTCTGTTCATCTACAAGGTTGCATAATAATACTGGTATGCCGGAGCATATCTAAATCGATCAAAAGAGGCCCCTGTGGTTTATTCTGTGAAACATAAAAATTAATCTTAACATGTAAGATTATAGATCAAAGCGAATAAAATTCCTCATCACACCCCGTTAAATTGCAATGTCGCTTAATTCGATACGTCGATAAAGCTTGTGAAAATTGTCTTCCAATGAACGTCCTTTTAACCGTTGTAGAAATCAAAATGAAGCGGACTTTGTGTTTTTTTATCGTTCTCTTTGTTGCCGTGATTGTATGGTCGTGTTATGAGGAAGAAGGCATTCCTGTAAATGTTGAATTTTCATATACCGTCATGGAGGATAAATCCACGGCGCCCGCGTCCATCTCCATTACCAACGCTACCTCCGGCGCTGACTTTTATCTTTGGACCTTCATTGGTGCCACGCCACCATCGTCGGATGATAAAGATCCGGGTACAATCGTTTATCACAAGGCCGGTACTTACACAATCACCCTTGAGGCGTGGAACGACATGGAGCGTTCTTCAAAAGCGATTACGATCAGACTTGACTCCGCTGTAAAACTTGACTTTACGACCGAGATAATGGTCAACGCATTTGCGCCTGCTACCGTTCGAATAACCAACAACGCGCCCATTGATTTACCCCATGAATGGGTTTTTACCGGAGGCGTTCCGGCGACGTCAAACCTTGTGCATCCGCCGGATGTTGTGTTTCAAACCCCGGGTGATCATAAAATTATTTTAAAGGTTTTGAATGGCGACTCAGTGTTAACATCATCCCAAACCGTTACTGTAAGTCCTTCTTTAAATCCTGCATTTACCATAACACCTGGCTTCGATGACCTTGATATGGAGGCACCCCTGGAGGCGACGCTATTTAATCAAACAGTTAGCGGAATAAATTATACGTGGACAAGCTCCGGCGGAATAATTCAAAACCCAAAAGAAGCAAGCACCACAATTCAATTTGATTCGCCGGGTAGCTATACCGTTACGCTAGAAGCATCCAATGGAAAAGAAACAAAATCGGTCACACATCCAATCACTGTTAAGCCCAATACCAATTTATACACCATCAGCAATGTACGCTTTGGCGTAAGCGCTGCCCATAACACAATTGGATGTTTCTACGCTGCAAGTGTCCGCGATATCATTGCGACAGATGAAGTAAATACCGCTAATGGTGGGTCTGTTAATCTGGTTTTTTACGCGATCAATGCTTCTTTTAGCTATTGCAAATTTATATCACCGGATGCCGCTCCTGAATTTGGGTTTTCGCGCATTCCAACAGCTTCGCCTACCTGGTTTGTAAACGTAATGGAGAATAGCACCCTTGTCTTTTCAGAAGATATATTCAACGGGATGATGACTGATGAACCGCTAAAATCATTGGACATTAAAGGAAACGAAACCGGCGCCGCGCACTTTACCAATTCAACATCACCCCGCATCGTCATGTTTGAAACAGGTGATGGAAGGAAAGGCGCGATTCTGATCAAAGATTTTGTTAGTGATGGAATGCAGTCATACGTTGTCGCGGATATTAAAATTCAAAAGGCTAGATCATGATGAACTGTTGTTCTGTAATACGGTCAATATTCATTGTTGGTATAATCTGCATCGCGTCAGGCCTTCACGCACAGCAAATAGATATTGAAGAGATCGGTAAAACATTTTCCGAAAAACCGCTGCGTGTGGGCGGAGGAATTGCGGCTAACGCAGTTTTTTATGATGGTAATGATGGCCAGAACCGCCAGCCTTTCACATACTTTCTGAGTGGAAACATTAATTTCAACCTGTTCAATCAAATCAATATTCCCTTCTCGTTTAACCTTACCAACCTCGGTGTCGGTTACGGATACCCTACTTTGCCCAACCGGTTCAGCATTCATCCAACATATAAATGGATCGCCGGTCATATTGGTGACGTGGCCATGAGTTTTTCTCCGTACACTTTAAACGGACACATGTTTACTGGCGTCGGCGTTGACCTCACGCCGGAAGGCCCGTGGAAATTTAGCGCTATGTATGGACGACTACAGCGTGGCGTGGAATATGATACAGCGAACCGTATTATCCCGGCTGCCTATCAACGGATGGGCTATGCAACGAAAATACGCTATGATCAGGACGGGTACTATCTTG
Organism: Ohtaekwangia sp.; assembly: GCA_035628875.1. GTDB lineage: Bacteria > Bacteroidota > Bacteroidia > Cytophagales > Cyclobacteriaceae > Ohtaekwangia. The sequence goes on from DASPIZ010000134.1 coordinate 10,913, forward strand.
GGATGACGACTTTTACCGCTAAAGACAACACAAGCTCCCTTGATTGGAAGCCAGATAGTTTAAATATATTTCCCCATGGAAACACGGCATTTAGCTGGGAGGCTGGTATCACGATAATGGATAAGCTGACCTTCTCCGGTGAATATGGATTGAGCGTTTTTACACGTGATATCCGAACACAAAGGGAAGGATCTTCTTTAGTTGAAAAACTTACGGCAAACAGAGCTTCTACGCATGTGTATAAGGCCATGAAAGCCGAAATCAATTATCAGTTAAAGAAAAATACATTGGGTATCGGATACGAGCGGATAGATCCGGAGTACCGTACACTTGGCGCATATTATTTCAATAACGATCTTGAAAATATAACCCTGCGTTATGCGCGGCCCTTTTATAAAGATAAACTTAACCTTATGGTAACGTGGGGAATACAGTGTGATGATCTGAATCGCGATAAAGAACAATCATCAAAGCGTATGGTTAGTTCGGCTAATTTGAATTATACACCTAATGAGAAATTTAACGCCTCGTTATCGTACTCAGGTTTCCAAACGCACATGAATATTCGCTCTCAGTTTGATTACATCAACAATCAATCACCTTATGACAATCTTGACACACTTGACTTTACACAGTTGTCGCAGAATCTCTCAGTCAGTTCACTTTATAACTTCGGTAAGAACGAAAATCGCCGACATAGTTTAACCGCGAATATGAGTTATCAGCAGGCAGCGGATCGCCAGGGAGAGGTGATAAAGACAGGAAGTCTCTCACAGCTTTATAATTTTAATACATCGTATGGACTTTTGTTTGTCCCGGAAGCCCTTCAGATCAACGCAGCCTTCAATACCACGTTTAATCATATCGGTGGTGAGGAGTTCTTAATTATGGGGCCGACCTTGGGGATTCGATCGCGTATCCTTCGGAAGCTCATCACGATGGGGCTATCAGGATCATACAACGTTAGCTATACACGCGGTGATGCACAGAGCAGCGTGACCTCGGTTCGATGGAATGCCGGATACACGTTAGCCAAAAAACACACCTTTGGTGCAAATACGGTATGGCAGAATCGTTCGATCGTCGCGGTGCGGAGTACCCACTCATTGATCGCTACGATCAGTTACTCAATGATTTTTTGAGGTTTGCTCTGGATGCTACATGTTGGGATTCCCTTTATTCCGCTCGCAATCAGCGACGATTTGACCGCAGCTGACCAAAGAAAACTCCTGGGTTTTGATATGTTGTCGCCAGTAATTCATTTCATACATGTGATTGGTTTCAAGGCAGTTGGCTCGGATACATATTCAATAACAAAACTTGGTTGACTTTCCAGACAATAACTGCACACGTAAGGTCACACGTCTAAACTTTTCGTTTATAATTTTGCAACTACCTAATATTGCTCCTATTAAAATCAATTACCAGTTATTATGAAAAAATTCAACATTTTAGTTTCTGCGTAGCCATCGCCGCAACGTTAGGTTTCAGTTCATGTAAGGACGACGATGAAAAAAGCAAAGCACCTGACAACAAGTTTACGCTTGAGTCACTTTCAGAAAAGATCACTGATGCAGCCCTTATCTATGACGAATCTGAGGCCGAGGATGACGAAGGAAATCCTTACCACCGTAATTCCATTGCATTCATTACTGAGGGTGGGCAACTTGTTTCCGATCCGCAATACGGCGGTGTGAACTTCGATGGCGATGGCTCGTATTTCGAACTCTTCCTGAATAACGAAGGTCAAACCCTTGAGGCAGGAAACTATCCATTCCAAACAGAAGAGAATGAACAACCTTTTGACTTTTGGCTCGGCGTCGTTGTAACGGAACGCAACACTGATAATGAGAAAGGTTACCGCTTTACTGATGGAGCGGTTGTTATTACAAAGTCAGGCAGTACATACGATATAAAGGTTGAAGGTGAAGTACGTGAAACGTTCTGGGATGAAGAAGACGATGAATGGGGACTTGTCAACATGGACGCCACTCCCATCGACATCAGCCTCCAATACAAAGGCAAGCTCGATGTGTATAGCTGGGATTTTTGATGTAAGCTGAATTCACTAGAAAATCAATTTCACGCTTTAGTGAATGAGTACAAAAGAGGCGATCAAAAATTGATCGCCTCTTTTGCTTAAACATAAATGATTCAAGTCTTAGTCTGCGCGCAGGAAGGGGCGTGACTTGGACCCATCATGCCCAAAGTGTTCAGACTTCAAAATTGATCACTTAAGGAGGTTGTGAACCTTATGATCGCCTTTTTTTTTGAAACATTTTCAATTCAAATGAACTCAATCGCTCCTACTCCGAGCGCAGATTATCTGCCGGGTTTTCCATCGCGGAGGTAATGGCCTGGGCACTGATGGTTAACATGGTGAGCGCAATGGTACTTGCAGCCGCAAGCGCAAACATCCACCAGTTCAGTTCAACACTATAGGCAAATCCTTTCAACCACTGAATCATAATAAACCACGACACTGGGATCGCAATGATCAGCGCAACCATTACAAGTTTTATAAAATCGTTGGAGAACCTTGTAATGATGTTGCTTATGGAGGCGCCAAGAATTTTTCGAATGCTTAATTCCTTTCTCCGTTGTTCAGCAGAGAACATGGCCAGGCCAAGTAATCCCATGCAGGAAATAGCAACAGCAAGAAAGGCAAACACATTCGACAGCTTACCAACAATGTTTTCGCTGGTGTACATATTGCCGTAGTGTTGATCCATAAAAGAATATTGAAATGGAAAATCCGGATTAAGCTTCTTCCAGACTTTTTCAAGATTTTCGAGGGCGAGAACGGTTTCGCCTGCGGATGTTCTTACGAGGATCGTTCCAAAGTTTAGGGTTTCTTTTACATCCAGGACCAGCGGATCAATTTTTTCACGGAGGGATCCTGTATGGTAGTCTTTTAGGACACCTACAATGGTACCTTTTTTCGACCCCCATATGGTAAGCTGATGACCTATTGGATCTTTGATCTCCATTTGGCGTACAGCCTCTTCGTTAACCAGAAAATTCATTGAATCAGCAGGAATGCTTCTGGAGAATCCGCGTCCTTCTTTGATCTGGAGTTTCATGGCATCTACAAAATCATAACCAACGGACGCCATATTAAAAATGATATTCGATTTCAATCCTGCGCCATCCCATTCAACGGCAGCTGCACGAAAGCCCATCGTATGTGGGAACTGGCTGCAACGGTCTACAACTTTTACGCCGGGTGTTGCAGACGCTTCTTTTCTAAAGAGGTCATAATTTTTTACAAGGTCGCCTTCGAGCGGAATGTAGATAACATTCTCACGGTCGTAGCCCAGGTTTTTGGTTTGTAGAAAATTAATTTGTTGAGAAATAACGATCGTTGCCACCAGGAGAATCAGCGAAAGCACAAATTGAATCACCACAAGACTTTTTCGCAAGGTGATGGCGCGCGCATTAAAGGAAAACGTTCCCTTTAAGATTTTAACCGGTTGAAATGAAGAAAGGAAAAGTGCTGGATAGCTTCCGGAGAAGATACCGGTAACAAGCATAAGAACAATTAACTTCAACACAAAATAGACGTCGTTGAGGGGAAGCATTATTTGTTTGCCCGTCAACATATTGAAGGCAGGCAGTGTGAGTCCTGCAATGGCCAATGCGATGATGGTTGAAAAAATGGTGACCAGAATGGCTTCACCCATGAATTGGAAAATAAGAAAGCTGCGGGGTGAGCCTGCCACTTTGCGTACACCAACTTCTTTGGCGCGTTTTACAGCGCGTGCTGTAGCGAGGTTCATAAAGTTTATGCAGGCAATGGCGAGAATAAATACACCGATCCAGCTAAAGAGCCTTACATATTCTGATCTTCCTGCGGCTGGTTTGCCGTTTTCAAAATCTGCGTATAAGTACTGGTCACCGAATGGAGCTAAAGCAAGCTCAGCTTTGTATTCAGCCGGATAGCCCTGTAGGAATTTCATCAGGAAAGCTTTGATCTTTGCTTCTACCGCTGCAGCGTTTGCATCCGCTCGTAATTGAATGTATGTGCTTGTGCCGAAATGTCCCCATGATTGTTTGAATGGATTCTCCGCTACCCACGCATCCCAGTTCATGAGGTAATCGAATTGGTCTGTCGAATTCACCGGTACGTTTTCAAACACTGCCGTCACCGTTAGATCTTTACGTCCGTCGAAGCGGACGCTCTGCCCGAGCGCAGCATCAGCACTTCCGAAATATAGCTCAGCCATTTTCCTGGAGATGGATAAACTCTCCGGACGTTTCAATGCTGTTTCCGCCGATCCATATAATATCGGATATGTGAACATCTTGAAAAAGTCAGGCTCTGCGCGCCCCCCTTTCATTTTATGTATGATGTCACCCACCTGAAAGGTTTCGTAAACATCGTCTTGTAAGCTTAGTCTGAAATACTTGACAAAACCTGTAGCAGATTCTATTTCAGGAAATACTTTCTTTAACTCTGCAGGCAACAAAGCTGGCGTATTATAACCGGTCTCAGATTGGCCATCAAAGTGCTGCCGGATATACACACGATACAACCTGTCTTTGTTTGCGTGGAAGTTGTCAACGCGCTTTTCATCTTCTACCCAAAGGTATATCATTAAACTGCATGCGAGTCCAAGGGCAAGGCCAACAATGTTAATCATGGAAAATGCTTTGCTGCGTAGCATGTTCCGGCTGGCGACAAGAATGTAATGACGGATCATTGTAGTAAGGCTTATGGGTGATGAATAATATTTTGTGACGCGTGAAGAGAAAGGGCGCTGCAGGCGAATTACATTCAGGCAATACCGTCTGTTGGCTTCACTTTTTCCTGCAGTGTCTAGCCAATAGGCGTAAAGTTCACGCAGGTCGCCCTCGACTTCTTCAAATGAATCTGCAGGACAATACCATTTCAACAGACGTTGTGCCCATGCAGGAGGACCTGGAATCTCATGTTTGTTCATGCTGTTTTCAAGTGAAGGTTTGGAGGAACAAGAGACCACATGCGATTTCGGATTTCCTGGTTTTCGCGGAGTGCCTGGTATCCGGATTTTGTCATCCTAAAAAAACGTTTTCTCCGACCGCCACGCTCTGATGTCGCACCACCCATCTCCGACCCCAGATAACCTTTCTCCTCCAATCGCTTCAGTGTTGTATGTATGGTGCTGAAGTCTACAGTGCGACCAGTTTGTGTTTCCATTTCTTTGAGGATGTTAACGCCATAGGCTGGTTCTTGCAATATGGCAATGGTCAGCAAGATCAACTCCTCCAGTTCGCCTAAATAGTAACGCTTCATAATATTTCATTTGATTTTGTCGATCAAATGCCGTGCCGGACAAAAAAATTTGGTTAAAACGCGATGTACCCTTGCTTACAAGCATGATTCACCCACGACCTTGTCCGTAGTCGGACGAAATAGTCCGCTATCGAAATTTGAAATGGTTCAAGTCTTCCGCCCTGCGCAATGGAATGCGGGTGACTTGGACCCGTCATGCCCAAAGTCTTCAGACTTCCGAATAGCCATTTCGATTAACTAAGTTTCAACACAAGAGCAATTAAAAGAGACAAGCAAATTTGATTTCTCCTGATAGCCGAATATTTTTAATCCTATGCTGATCGACGCCCAAACCTATTATCTGACCAAAGACGAACCATATAAAAGTTGTTTACTCGCTTTACGAAATATTATTCTTAAGCAGGATAGCAACGTTTCGGAAACGGTAAAATGGGGAATGCCCTGTTTCTGTTACAAGAAGAAAATGTTTTGTTATCTATGGACTGATAAAAAAACGCAAGCACCCTACATACTTTTTGTGGAAGGAAAACATTTAAATCACTCCAAATTGGAACAAGGTAGCCGATCCCGAATGAAGGTTTTTAAGGTAGACCCCAATAAGGATTTGCCTCGAAATACAATAGAGCATCTGATAAACGATGCCTTAAACTTGTATAGAAACGGAACGATTAAAGTCAAGTGAGGATGAATTGCCGTATAGTCGTACCGTTGATTAATTTGGCCACTGGTTTTTTACCTCCACGGATCATGAGCAGTTCACTTCCGAAGTAACCGCCCGGTTCGAAATGTCTTTCGAACATACAAGTCGGGGCATTCGTCGAACACATTCCTTCTCATACGTAAAACATGCTCAGTTAAGAGGCAAAATCGGCGATTCTAATTTTAGATCTCATATGAAATCAAAGGCGATTCATGCCATCGTCAATTTACTATTGTTTTCCGCTTTATACATCCTTATAATTAAACCATGGATGCTAAATACGACATCATTGTGATTGGAGCTGGTTCTGGTGGTCTGGGAGTTTCGCTATTCGCAGCCAAGGTTGGGCTTAAAACGCTCCTGGTTGATCGGTCTGATAAACACATTGGTGGTGACTGTCTCAACGACGGTTGCATTCCAAGTAAAGCGTTAATTCATATTTCGAAGATAATGAGTGATGCACGTAAAGCGGAACAATTTGGAACGCAAGTCTCCGGTAAACCAAAGATGGCCCTGGTGAATGCGTATATCGCCGCTAGACAAAGAATTATACGTAACCATGAAAATACAGCATACCTGAAACAACAAGGTATCGATGTGGTTTTAGGACAAGCAAGCTTTTATTCTCCGGCTGCTATTCTTGTTAATGAAAAGGTTTACGTCGGAAAGAAGATTATCATCGCAACGGGTTCCAGGCCGGCAAGTCTTGTGGTTCCGGGTATCGAATTTGTGAAACAATATAATAATGAAAGCATCTTTGATTTAGACGATTTGCCGGGTAAACTTCTTGTGATAGGTGGTGGGCCCGTTGGTATCGAAATAAGTCAGGCGCTCTCGCGGCTTGGAAGCAAGGTCACCGTGGTTCAACGTAATAAAAGCATTTTGCCACATGATGACGTTGATACGAGCCGCATACTGTTGTCGAGACTTCAGGCGGAAGGTATTACGTTTAAACTGGACGCGGAGATCGAAAAATTCCAGTCTTCAAATGAAGCCATTATAAGGACGTCAAACGATTTTCGACATAACATTCCGTTTGATGCGATTTTCGTGGCCACAGGCAGAGTCATAGATGTGAATGAACTAGCTCTTGAAAATGCCGGCATTAAAGTAAAGGATGGAAATATTATTGTGGATAAATACTTGCGTACGACCAATAAAAATGTGCTGCTATGCGGCGATGTAGCAGGATCATTGAAGTTTTCGCATGCTGCTGAACAACACGCCAGGATCCTGATCAATAATTTATTTTCGCCGATGAAAAGAAAATTGACAAACAAGTACATGTCATGGGTGACCTTCACCGATCCGGAGGTTGCAACGTTCGGATTATCTGAACGGGCCTTAAGCGATAGTAAAGTGAAATATCAAAAGCTAACTTATGATTTCAAAGGTGATGATCGTGCCGTTGTAGACGATTACCAGTATGGAAAATTAATTTTATTCTTATCGAAGGGAGGATTATTCGGAAAGCAGAAAATTCTTGGCGGGTCTATGGTTTCTCCTGTGGCCGGTGAATTAATTCAGGAACTAATCCTTGCAATGAGGGAAGGTCTTAGTATTAAGACCTTGTTCAATAAAATTTATCCTTACCCAGTGGCATCGCGCGTAAATCAATTGGCAATTGTGTCGCACAAGGAAAAACAAATTACACCCATGGTCACAAAATTGATGAGATTTTTATTCCGCTCCATGAATTAGCTCATTTATCACGAAAACGAAAAACATAACTAATTGCATTTCATATGAAAACGTATTACAACCCAGAGGATCTGAAAAAGTTTGGAAACATTGGCGAGTTCGGAAAAGAACTTGCAGATAAATTTTTTAGTTACTATAACACCGTCTTTGCCGAAGGCGCATTAACTGCCCGCGAAAAATCGCTCATTGCATTGGCGGTGTCTCATGCGGTACAGTGCCCTTACTGCATTGATGCCTATGCCAGTGATGCAACAGAAAAAGGATGTAGTGAACAGCAAATGATGGAAGCTGTTCATGTTGCTGCTGCCATCCGTGGCGGTGCATCACTCGTTCATGGTGTACAAATGATGAATAAAGTAAAAGAGATCAGTATGTAGTTATGGCGAACATTCAGAAATCATTGCGGGCCAGAAACAGTGAACTTGCGTCCGCGGAACATCAGGTTGATTTACTTGAACGTCGGAGTGTTCATCCACCTTTTTCTGAAAGACTGAAAGGCATTGGACTGTATCCGTTGATGCCGACAGGAGCTACCATTCTTCAGATTAATATCGGAAAGATGTGTAATCAAACCTGTGCGCATTGTCATGTGGACGCAGGTCCCGATCGAAAAGAAATAATGACCAGGGAAACCATGGAGCAATGTCTAAACCTGGCAGGCGATTCATCCATTGAAGTAGTTGATATTACCGGTGGTGCGCCCGAAATGAATCCTGATTTCAAATGGTTTGTATCTCGCTTAAAGGAAATCAACAAGCATATTATCGTGCGTTGCAATCTTACGATTATAGTAGCCAATAAAAAATATAACGACCTGCCCCATTTTTACAAAGACCACGGTGTGGAGATCGTATCGTCTCTTCCTTTTTACAATGCCGATCGCACAGACCGGCAACGCGGTGAGGGCGTTTTCAGAAATTCCATCCAGGCACTTCAGATGTTGAATGCTGTCGGTTATGGAAAACAGGATACAGGTTTGTTACTCAATTTAGTGTATAATCCATCCGGTGCGTTTCTTCCGGCGAGTCAGCTGCAGTTGGAGGGTGATTTCAAAAGAGAATTAAAAAATCATTACGATATAGATTTCAATAACCTTTATTGTATTACCAATATGCCGATAAGCCGGTACCTGGATTATTTACTACAATCAGGGAATTATGAGAACTACATGGATAAACTGGTTCGTGCGTTTAATCCTTCGGCTGCTTTTGGTGTGATGTGCCGGAACACAATTTCTGTCAGCTGGGACGGATTTTTATATGATTGTGATTTTAATCAAATGCTTGACCTTCCGGTAAACAGCGAATCAAAGCATGTAAGCAATTTTAATTTGACAGAACTAAACGAGAGAAGTATTGTGGTCAATCAACATTGTTACGGTTGTACTGCCGGTGCAGGTTCAAGCTGTGGGGGAACAACGATCTAAAATATGCACGCAAAAGAATTACTGATTGTATTTGCTAAAAATCCCGTGAAAGGAAGAGTAAAAACCAGGTTGGCTAACACTGTTGGTGATGATAAGGCATTAACCATCTATGCTGAGCTGTTGAAGCATACACATGATGTATCAATACCGTTGGATTGTGAGAAGGTAATTTACTATTCAGATTTCATACCGGCAGACGATAACTGGAAGCACTCCGGATTTGTACAGAAACTCCAGCTAGGCAGTGATCTGGGCCAACGCATGTTAAATGCTTTCAACGAATCTTTTCAACTTGGATTCAATGCTATATGCATCATTGGTACCGACTGCTTTGATTTATCAACAAATATCCTGAACGAGGCTTTCAACGTATTGAATACATGGGATGCGGTGATTGGTCCTGCCGAAGATGGTGGCTATTATCTTTTAGGTCTTTCAAAACCTTGTGACGATCTTTTTAAAAATAAAAGCTGGAGTACAGAAAAGGTTTTTCAGGAGACAATCGAAACGATGAACGACAAAAATATTTCGTTTTTACTTTTGCCTCAGTTACGGGATATTGATACGGAAGCGGATTTAAAAGCTTCTTCAAGGGGCACTGGGCAACCATGAAGATCTCGATTATCATACCGGTTTATAACGAAGAAGGTGTGATCGGGAAGACAATCCGATACGTTAAGTCTGTTACCGTGAACCGGCAAGCTGAAATTATTGTGGTGGATGGTGGCAGTAAGGATGCAACAATACGCGAGGCGGAAGCGGAGCAAGTTATTTTGATTAAAAGCCCTCGTAAAGGGCGGGCGGCACAAATGAATGAAGGCGCAAAGGCAGCAGATGGTACTGTGCTTTATTTTCTCCATGCAGATTCATTGCCACCGGTATCCTTCCACAATGACATTGTTCATGCTGTTCAGAACGGATATGCCATGGGATGTTACCGGTTACAATTTGATCACGATCATTGGTTTCTGAAATTCAACGCATGGTTTACACGTTTTGATGTAAACGCTTTCAGGTATGGTGACCAGAGCTTGTTCGTTACGAAAGATAATTTTGAAAAAGTCGGCGGATTTTGTGAAAAGCATATCGTAATGGAGGACCAGGAAATAGTAAAAAGACTCAAGCCGCACGGAAAGTTTATAATACTCTCAAAAGAAATTACAACGTCGGCTCGTAAATATGTTGAGAATGGTATCTTCAAAATGCAAGGCATCTTTTTTTTAATCTACTTCATGTATCAGCTTGGATATTCACAGGAAAGGCTGCTTACTACTTTCCGGAAACTAATCCGGCAGGATAAACTATAAGGTTTGACTGGAAATAGAATTACATGATGCAGGAAATAATCCACCACATCATCGACAAAAAAGGTGTACCAGTTCTTATTGGTATCTTCATTGTTTTATTTCTGGCAGAGAGCCTATCCCAATTACGTTTAAGGAAAGGTAATCGGACACGGAGAATGATGGTTAATTCAATAGTTGCCATTCCTGGATTTCTAAGTTTGCGACTATTGTTACTTCCAGCAATGGTCTTTATTGCGTATGAAAACGAAGACTGGAGAATCGGCATCAATTATTTGTATGAATTACCATGGTGGCTTGAAATGGGTATTGCATTTCTATTACTTGATTATACCAATTACCTGTGGCATATCCTTAATCACAAAATTCCTTTCCTGTGGCGCTTTCACCTGGTTCATCATACCGATGTCGACCTGGATGTAACAACTGCCATCAGGTTTCACGCAGGAGAAATGATTACCTCCGTTTTTTTTCGCGGGCTTGCTGTATTCGTCATTGGCGCGTCGCCGGTAATCGTGTTAGTCTATGAGATCTTCTTTGAAGCAGCGACACAATTTCATCATAGCAACTGGAAGCTGCCTTTCAAGACAGAAAAATTTATTAACAGAATGGTGGTGACTCCGCGAATGCATGGTATTCATCATTCGATTATAAAAGACGAAACAGACTCAAATTACTCGGTCATTTTTTCGTTTTGGGATCGCCTTCATAGCACAATTAATCTTAACATCCCACAAAAGCAAATTGTTACGGGCGTTCCGGCATATGACAACCCGGATGAACTTACGATCGGCTATCTTTTGAAACTTCCTTTTACAAAAATCCGCAAGTGGAATGCAGACGCCCCTTCACGCGGAAAAGAAAATAAAAATGATATGCAGCCTTAAAATTGAACAATTCAGTCTTAGCATGCGGCCACGTAGGGTGCGACTTGAAACTACCATGCCAGAAGTCTTCAGACTCCCAAAGTAATCCAGCCCGATTCAAGTGTTCCACCCCGGACGTAAACACAAACTCCGTTAAGACATATACTTCAGGTCTGTAATTTTCTAAGCGAGAAATGTAACAACCATGCCACTACGTAGACACTATCGCGGTTTTTTATTTGCTAAAGCGCTGTTCGTTAGTGCACTTACCATTTATTTCGATTAAAACCCGCAGTGTAAAAATCAGGATTTCCCTGATTTTTACAGATGCCTTATTCAGCATCTTTGTACGAGGTATATTTCCTCCTAGCAACATTATTAGTGTGGAAAGGTGCCGCAAATCAACTAGTACAATGAAGGCCATTCCATTTTTAATTCTACTTCTTACCATTTCAATTGCCAGTAATGCGCAACGAAAGAACCTGAAGTTTGAGCACATCAGCACTGAGGCGGGCCTTTCACAAAGTCATATCCAATGCATTTTGCAAGACAGTCATGGATTCATGTGGTTCGGTACACGTGATGGTCTGAACAAGTATGACGGTTACAACTTCACGATCTTCAAGAACAATGAGAAAGATTCGAATTCATTGGGTAACGATAGGATTAGCGATATGGCTGAAGATATCAATGGCGATATCTGGCTGGCTACCTACGGTGGAGGTCTTAATAAATACGATTGGAGGAAGGAGGAATTCATTCAACATAAGCATTCTCCTTACGATTCATCCGGTATTCCGTCAAACCTTCTTCAAGCTGTAGAAATTGATAAAAAGGGAAATGTGTGGGTTGGAGCGTCGCATGCAGGACTCAGCATGTATGATCCAATAAGCAATTCATTTGTTAATTATTCGCTGGGCAATTTGAATCACAACAAGAAAGAAGGGTATTCTGTTGTTGATATTGTTGTAGACAAGAATGATAATTTATGGTTGGGCACCCTGGGTGAAGGATTAATCTTCTTTGATAGGAAGCGAAATACGTTTAAGCAATATCTTCATCGCGATGATGATCCAACTTCATTAGGCTTTAATCACATTGAAGTACTTCTGCTCGACAGTCATGGACGATTATGGGTAGGAACGCGGAACGGACTTGATCTATTCGATAGCGCAAATAAAACCTTCACACATTTTAGGTATGAACCGGGAAAGGAGAATTGTCCCGCAAGCAACGTAATACTTTCCCTCCAGGAAGATCAAGCAGGAAACCTTTGGATAGGTACTGAAAACGGTGGGTTGAGCATCTATAACATGAAGTCTGGGGTTTTTCAGAATTACTTCCAGGATGACGTTGACAAACTAAGCCTGAACAATAATTCGGTCTGGTCGCTGTACTTCGATACAAAAGGAAACATGTGGGTGGGAACATTCAGCGGCGGGATAAATTTTATTAATAGCGATGCAAATAAGTTCACACATTACCGTCATACGTCCGCTTTAACCAGCTTAAGTAATAATAGTGTATGGGCGATCATGGAAGACTCCAAAAAAAATATGTGGATTGGTACCGATGGCGGCGGAGTGAATTTGTTTGATCGGACGAAAGGCACATTCACACGATATACACATGATGGAACTCCCAATAGCCTTGGTGGAAATTATGTTTTGAGCATCGCGGAAGATGCCGAAGAAAACCTTTGGGTTGGTACCTGGGGAAACGGTGTTACTGTTTTCAACCCGAAAAAGAACACCTACAAACATCATCAATTCGATCCCAAGGATACCAATAGCATCAGTAGTCATAATGCCTGGACAATCTTTAGAGATTCAGACGATAATATGTGGATAGGAACGTATAGCGGTGGCGTTGATGTGTACGACAAAGAAAAGGATCATTTCATTCATTACCGACACGACCAAACCAATCCAACATCCATTAGCAGTAATACGATAAATGCGTTTTTTGAAGACAGCCAAAAAAACGTTTGGGTTGCTACACATGCCGGAATTAATCTCTTTGACAAAAAGACAAAATCGTTCACTGTACTCCGGCATGATCCTACAGCGAATAGTATAAGCAACGACCGGGTTTTCTGTATCGTTGAAGATAAGTCCGGCAATTTTTGGGTAGGAACTGAACGGGGTCTTAATTACCTCAATCGTACAACCGGTCATGTAACCAATTACTTTGTGCAGGACGGACTTGCTGGTAATATAATTTATGGCCTTTTGATGGATGACAACCAGGATGTGTGGATAAGTACCAACAACGGTGTATCCCGATTCGATTCAAGGACAAAAAAATTTAAAGGTTTTGATGTCACCGACGGGCTACAGGGCAACGAGTTTAAAAAGGCGGCATGGAAAAGTAGTACCGGCCATCTTTACTTTGGTGGTGTAAACGGATTTAATGAATTCGTTCCAGACAGCGTAAAAGAACATAAGTACGCGTCTCCGCTGGTGCTCACGAAATTCCTGATCTTTAATCAACAGGTTGGCGTAAGCAAGGGGAATGATGAATCGCCATTGAAATCAAGCGTGACAAACGGTGAAAAAATCTCTTTATCACACGATCAATCTGTGATCTCTTTCGAATTTGCGTCGCTGAATTACGGTGAGAAGCGAAAAGAGTATGCTTACAAGCTGGAGGGATTCGACAAGGATTGGAATTATATTGGAAGCAAGCACAGTGCAACGTATACGAACCTTGATCCTGGTGAATATACATTTTATGTGCGCACGATGGATAACACCGGCAACTGGTCTGAGAAGGGTATTGCACTTGCACTAACCGTTACACCTCCCTTTTGGAACACTTGGTGGTTTAAGTCATTTATAGCTATTGTGATTATCGGTAGCGCGTATTCATATTACTGGTCAAAGTCAACAGCAAGCGCCAGGCAGCGACATGCGCTCGAAATTTTGGTAAAGACCAGGACAAACGAAGTGGTCAGACAAAAGGAAGATTTGCAAATGCAATCAAAATACCTGCAGGAAGCAAATCAAAAATTGCTTACACAACATCAGGAGATTATTCAACAGCGTGAAACGGCAGAGAAGGCAAAGCTGGAGGCAGAACATGCCAACCAGGCAAAGAGCGTTTTTCTTGCTGTGATGAGTCATGAAATTAGAACGCCGATGAATGGTGTAATTGGAATGGCATCGCTGCTCTCGGAGACAACCCTCAATGCAGAGCAACAGGAATATACCGAAACGATCAAAAGCTGTGGCGAAAGTTTACTCGGAGTTATTAATGATATACTCGATTATTCAAAGATCGAATCGGGTAAAATGGAATTGGAAGAAAGAGATTTTGACCTTCGCACATGTATAGAGGAGGTGCTTGATGTGTTTGCGCGAAAATCATCCGATGTCGGGCTCGATCTCATCTACCAGATCGACTACAATGTGCCATCTCAAATTATTGGCGACAGTCTTCGTATGCGGCAAATTCTGATGAACCTGGTGGGCAATGCTGTTAAATTTACGCAGCACGGTGAAGTATTTGTTGGTGTTCACCTGCTTTCTGCGTATGGCGATAACGTTGAGTTAGGTTTTGAAGTCCGTGATACAGGTATTGGAATTCCGAAAGATAAATTGGATAGAATATTCAAGGCATTTACCCAGGTTGATTCTTCAACAACCCGTAAATATGGTGGTACTGGATTAGGGCTCGTTATATGCGAAAAACTCGTTGGATTAATGGATGGAACAATACACGTTGAAAGCACCGTAGGGCATGGCACAACATTCACATTTACGTTGAAGGCAACTGTGAGCCAGCAGGCCACGCGCACGTATGTGAACTACAATGCAGCTGGTCTTGAAGGTAAACGGATACTGGTTGTTGATGATAATTCTACGAACCGGCTAATTTTGAAAACGCAACTGGAATTGTGGAAGTTCGCGCCAACGCTTGCGGTATCCGCAGAAGAGGCGCTGGGCATCATGTCGGGCACGCCGGGATTCGACCTCATCATTACGGATATGCATATGCCCGAAATGGATGGCATGGAGCTGGCGAAGGCAATCAAACAACACCATCGCGGTATTCCAATCATGCTATTAAGCTCCGTTGGCGATGACCGATGTAAAGCGCATCCTGAGCTATTTACTGCTGTGATTAATAAGCCCGTGCGTGAAGCCGTGCTATTCAGGCAGATCATTATGCAGCTCAAGAAACAGGAACGGCCGATGGTAGACGATGCGCATGACAAGAAAAAATTATCGCCAGATTTTGCAAAGCAGTATCCGTTGAACATTCTTGTGGCCGATGACAATCCGATCAACTACAGGTTGGCAGAGCGTGTGTTAACGAAACTGGGATATAGTCCTGATAAAGCGTCCCATGGCAGAGAAGCTTTGAATGCCGTGCAGGCGAAACATTATGATGTAGTTTTTATGGATGTTCAAATGCCGGATATGGATGGACTTGAAGCTACACGGCAAATCCGAAACCGTGGGCAACATCAGCCCGTCATCATTGCCATGACAGCCAACGCCATGCAGGGTGATAGAGATGTGTGTATTACTGCGGGTATGGATGATTACATCAGTAAACCCATCAAGCTCGAAAGTATCGTTGACATTCTCGAGAAGTGGTCCTTAAAAATTCAACAAAACGGGTCGGTCCGTAGAGCAGGGTAGGTCTTAATTCTAATTGGTTCAATGTCGGAAAGACAAAAAAGCCAGAGTAACCCTGGCTTTTAATTTCAATTTATGAAAGACTAGCCTTCTGCGAACCGTCTTTTTACTTCTGGTTTTATGCTCGTGAGATCGCCGATCTTAATCGGTACGCCTGTTTCACAGCTCTTCCTTGCTGCAATACCAACCAGAATGGAGAGTGCTCCGTCACGTACACTGGCGGCCTGATGTAGCGGATCGTGCGTTACACCGGCGAAGATTTTATCCTTCAAAAGTTTATCGCCACCGCCATGTCCGCTGGTACCTTGTGGCACGCGAATGAATTCGCGGGTGCTAAAATTTTTAGTAACCACGATCTCATCGAATGGTTTTTCTTCAATGGGATTGCTTTCTTCTACCCAGGCATCAATTCTTCCTTTTGTTCCGTTAAAAGCAATACGATACCCTTCGTATGGTGAGTACGTTGTGAGTGAGTAACTGACATTCACCCCATTGGCGTATTTTATCGTAGCGGCCATTTTATCATAGATATTAATATCTTCTTTCCAGACACAACCATCACGGAGATATCCGTCGTGTTTTTCATGGTCGGCATAAAGCTCCATTAGCGTTTTGTTTTTGGTCATGTCGAAATAGAACTTGCACTTGTCTTTATGCGGGCAAGGTCTGCAATGGGTGTGGCGGAATGAATTATTTTTTCCATAAAACTCCAGGGCTCCCGTTGCATACACTTCAGAAGGATCAGATTCAATCCACCAGTTCAGCAGATCGAAGTGGTGTGTGGCTTTATGCACCCACAAGGTTCCACCTTTTTCTTTTAAGCGGTGCCAGCGTCTGAAGTAATCGGCACCGTGACTGGTATCGAGGTACCAATGGAAATCCACGGAAGTGATATCACCAATCACACCGCTGCGTAAAAGCTCATAAATTTTGGCGCGATGCGGCGAATACCGGTAATTGAAAGTGACGATCACTTTTTTATTGGTTCTTTTTTCTGCTGCTAATATTGCTTCACATTTTGTTTCATCGGTGGTCATGGGTTTTTCAGTGATGATGTCGGCGCCCAGTTCCATTCCGCGGATAATAAATTCATGGTGTGTAGAATCTACCGTGGTTACAACCAATGTATCCGGCTTGGTTTCCTTCATCATTTTTTCGAAATCAGTGAAGGTGGGGCAGGTGAATCCGATTGCTTTCTTAACATATTCCAGGCGTCCGGGATTGATATCGCAAAGTCCCACAAATTCAACCTTATCTCGGTAAGCACTGGCCACATCCTTAGACCACATTCCTAAGGCGCGAACACCTGTTCCAACAATGGCGACTCTTTTCTTTTTGTCAGCGATAGGAAGGGCTGCCAAGGATAAAGGGTCTAACAAAAGTGCACCTGCTACAGCGCTTCCTGTGGTGGCCATGAAATTTCTCCGGCTTAAAGTTGTGCTTTCTCTTTTCATAAGTTATTTGGAAAATAATAAATCAAATATGTGCAATCGATTGCATAAAAGCTAAAATTATTTCAAGTTTAGCACCTAAGTATCCTGTTGCATACGGTGAAATTCTATGCCTCTTAACTTAAAAAATGCGAATTTCAGTACATGAGCAGCCTGTGAGTAGCGTTCTCCAATGACTCCGAAAGCTCGAATCATAGAAGCCAGTCATACCCATTTACTGATGTGGTTTACTTGCATCTATGATTAAGGAAATTGTAAGCGTGATTTACCCACTAAAAAGGATTCCAACTTCAGATTTGAGTTTTGACGACATACCGCAAACCAAGGAAAAATGCAAGGGATACAAGGAAAATGATGAGTCCATAAAGGGCTGTAATCATGGCCACCTGCAAGCCTCCCATAATAGCATTCAGCGGAAGCGTTTCTGTCATTTCCGAAAGTGAGCCAAAAGCCATAAACAAGGCTTTTACTGTACCTAACACGCCAAAAGCAAGTGCAAAGATGCCAAGTTCCTTCACCAGCAAAATGCCGCGTTCCTGAACGATACCTTTAGCATAAACTTTAACCAAACAAGAAATTGCCAGGACAATGTTAACCAGAAAGATAATCGTTAACGGTGCCATCCATTCCATGCCACCTTCTACATGTAGTTTTAACATAATCGTAAAATTTAAGATTTGATTTTTATAACGACAAGTTTAACAGCTCCCACGCAATCAAAAATTTAAAGTAGGTAAACGCCTTACTTATCAACCGCTTTAACCGCGATAAGAGGGACGATGTCGAAAAGGGCTCGGGATGTGTTGAAAAGGGTCGTTTTGTAAAAAGCTTTTAATGATCCGCATAAATTTCATAAATATGTGTATGAGCAGGATTGAGAAGTTTTTGGATTATTTATTTACTAATCACCGCTGGCTCGTTCATTCTGTCTATTGGATTTTGGTACTGATTCTCTATGTGCTCTTTTTTGGAAGACAGAACAGCAATTATTTGCAGACATTATTTTTCGTTGGCCTGCTAATGCCTGTAACGGTTGGCACTACATACTTTCTAAATTATTTTCTGGTTCCGCGTTTTCTTTTGAAGGATCAATACTTTCGTTTCATACTGTACTTTTTTTATACGCTCGTGGCTAGCATATTCCTTGAAATGATAATGGTGGTCATTACGTTTATTTTTCTCGCAGAGGTAAATATCAGGAACATGACGCCTGCATCTGTGGATACTTTTTTTCTGATGACGTCAACACTGATGGTTGCTTTCTTTGGAATGGCCGTTAAGTTGTTGCTTCATTACAAGAAATCAAAAGAAAAACTGGAACAGGAACGACATGAAAAAGTTATGGCTGAATTAAAATTTCTGAAAGCACAACTAAACCCACATTTTCTTTTCAATACGTTAAATAATCTATATTACCTGGCCATCGAAAAATCGGACCGCGCACCCGAAGCTATATTGCACCTTAGTGAAATTCTCGATTATGTGTTGAATTCATCAAAAGTAGATTTCGTTCCGCTTGACCGAGAATGGAAGCAAGTAGAAAATTATATCGCCCTGGAGTCGCTGCGCTATGAAGACCGTGTTCAGGTGTCGGTCTCGCTACATACACAGACTGAACAAAACCGTATCGCACCAATGGTATTGTTAACACTGGTTGAAAACGCTTTTAAACATGGTGTTATGCAAGTGGCCGGTAAATCGTGGATCGCGCTCAACGTGAAAAGTACGCCGGACGAAATAAGCATTTACATCAGCAATAGCCAACGGGTTACTTCTGCAGGACATGGAATAGGCCTCAATAACCTGCGCAATCAGCTTGACCATATTTATAATGATCATTATACTTTGACGATTGAAGACAAAGCGTCCGACGAACAATATGCCGTTAATCTTACAATAGCACTATGAATTACAAATTCATTGTCGTTGACGACGAACCATTGGCCAGAAAACTTATTCTTTCTCATACGGAGAAAATACAAGGACTGGAATTGGTCGCTCAATGCAGCAATGCTATTGAGGCAGGCTATTATCTGCGATCGCATACCGCCGATCTGATCTTTCTTGACATACAGCTTCCCGAACTTAACGGCCTGGAGTTCCTGCGTACGCTTAAGAATCCTCCTGCAGTAATATTCACTACAGCTTACCGTGATTATGCGCCCGATGCTTTTGACTCCGATGCTGTCGATTACCTCGTCAAACCAATTGCCTTCGAGCGAATGCTTCGGGCTGTCAACAAATTCTTTGACAGAACCGCTGCATCGGCATCATCTTTCACCATGAAGGACAATGATGCGATAACATCAATCCTCATCAAGGCCGATCGGAAAATTCATAAGATCGCACTTGGTGATATCATTTATGTAGAAAGCCTTGATGATTTTGTAAAGATACATCTTCATAACACCGTATTAATTTCCAGGGAAAACATCAGTACACTCGAAACAAGGCTTTCTGGTTCGGCCTTTGTACGGATACACCGTTCATACCTCGTCTCGGTAAAATTCATTTCGGCCATATCTTCAGATGGCGTTGAAATCACAGGTAAACTTCTCCCATTCGGAAGGACTTATAAGCTTGCCGCGCTTTCTGTACTTGGTCTGCGATCGTAGCCGGAACTTTGTTAATTAACCTTCGGGGTCGCTTTTTTTTGCTAGAATCCTGCCAGACGCCCGCTGTTCTTTCAAAATTTTAAAAAAATGTATATAAACTCTATTGGTTTAATAGACTATTGCTTTACATTTGTACCCAAGTTTATAAAGAATGGGTAAGAGAGCAGGCTCAACGATCCCATGGCAACCTTCCTTTTGTTGAGGTAACGGTGCTAATTCCTGACTTGAAACAGGCACATATAAATATTGTATTATGAAAATAAAAAACTGTCTACCGTGTTTTTAAGTCGATGTTGTTGTTGAATATCAGCAATTCATATTTCAATTCACAATTAAAAACCAATGTCGTTTAGTTAGCTTCTCTAACCTTCTCCTCCGGAGAGGGCAGGAGGCCATATAAAAACAAGCTAGCTTAACTAAACGACATTCAATTAAAAAACTTAAAAACATGCTATCATCATATTTAGCACCTGTTGAAGACAGGTCAGTAATTAAAAACCAGTTAAGGGTTACACATTTAATCCGGCGCGGTGCACAAGAGACTCCATCCGGAGAAAAGAATGTTGCAGCGGAATATTTTGAAGTCTATAAAGTCTTCAAATCATCCGCTCTGTTTTCCCTCGTAAATGTTGAACTGCTTCCTTCACGTCAGCTATTTGTGGCAGATAAACTGCGGTTGCAATTGCAGCTTGTACAAGACTATGCAAAACATTTTGCTTTGCTCAATGGCCTATTTGGTTTTGGAAAAACACAAGGTGTTTTGATCGATATTCAAAAAGAAACCCGAAGCGTTGTGGCCACGATTTCAATTCGTAATGACCAGGAAGCTGCTACATATTTCAACAATGTGATTCATCTTTTTGAAAGAGAGCTTGCCTTTAAAAAATCCCTTCGTGTTGTCGTTGAAGCTGAACGCCAATTGAAGGAAGAATTTCGTCGGCTGTATAGCGCTCAATTCAGCCAGTCATAAAAAAATTTCATTTAAAACTCTACTTAATCTATAGTATTATAACGTTTATTCTTTCACCATGAAAACACATTTTGTATTGTCATTTTTACTGGTTGTTG